>JAGHVB010000072.1 GCA_018064525.1 Candidatus Treponema merdequi
AATTTAAACCACCCATCCATGAACTCGAGGCATTTATATTAAAAAAAATTCTGATTGTATTTTTATTCATTATTTCTTGTTTCCTTAACCCAGTATATATACTTTTTTAGTCCATCTTCAAACTTTACTTTTGTCTTATATCCAAGATTTGATGTCTTTGAAATATCTGAAACAAGATATAAAGGATTTCCTGGTTGAATACAGTTTTCAAATATTAAATTGCCTTTATAATTTAAGTTTAAAGAAATTTCATTTAATATTGATTTTATTGATTTTTCTACACCAGTTCCGCAATTTAAAATTTCAAATGTACTTTCAAGATTAGAAGCAAAATCAAACATACGGACAACATCAGAAATATGAACAAAATCCCGTAATTCTTCTCCGGTACCAAAACACTGTATTTCCGGTTTTTCAAAATTATTCAAAAGACGATTTGAAAAATCCCATAATACCTGCTTTTTTAATCCCTCACCATATACTGAAAAAAATCTTATGATACAAATATTTAAATTAAGATTTTCGTTTGCAGTTTTAAGAAGGTGTTCAACTTTAAGTTTATGAATGCCATAAGTTGAGAAGGGTTCTGTTTTTTCATTTTCGTTGATTCTTGAATTATAGTTATTGCCATAAACTGCAGCAGAAGATGCATATAATAATTTTGCAGAATTACATTTTTCTTTTATAAAATTAAGAATTTCCTGAGTTGAACCTATTGTATTTTTTTCTTCTTCAAGAGGATTTTTGTTTGTCTGTGAAACAGAACCGCTTCCTGCAAGATGAATGATTAAGTCAAAAGAAACATTAAATGATTCCAGAAGATTTTTTGTTATTGAACCTGTGATACAGTTTTTTTTATCTGATGGAAAAATATCAATTCCATAAACATTATCACCTTTGGAGAGAAAGTAGTTATAACAATGTGTGCCGATAAAACCGTTTACACCGGTAATTAATATATTTTTCATTCTACTTTGTACTGATCTTTTTTATTACTTTTGCAGGATTACCAACAGCAACCGAATATGGAGGAATATCCTCTCTGACAACAGATTGTGCACCAATAACGGCTCCTTCACCAATTGTAACTCCATTTAAAATAGTGCAGCCAAAACCTATCCATGCTTTGTCACAGATTTTTATTTTTTTTGATTTAACTGAATTCCAATTTTTATTTTTTAGCATTGAAACATTTTTATTTATACATTCTAATTCATCATATAAATCTTTCTGACGTTCTTTCCAATCAAGAGAATGTGAATTATGATCATATATAGTGCATCCCCAGGCTATCGTAACATCGTCACCAATTTCAATATGACTTCTTGAAATTAAAGATGTACCATTGTTAATAAAACATCTGTTACCAATAGTTATCTGCCCCTGATTACTTTCAAAAATGAAATTACATCCAATAATACAATCATCACCAATTTTGATACTGTTATCATAAGGGGTTTGAAAAGTTGGAGAAATGAAATGAGTATTGTTTCCATAGGCTAAATTTTTCTGAAGCTCGTATGGCTGTTTTTGAGGTTTAATTAACTTAAGCTTTATTAGTATCTTCTTAATTAAATGTTTCATTTCGATTTATTTTTAGCAATTTTTTTGATTACTTTTGCTGGATTACCTGCAACGATAGTATAAGGTGGAACATCTTTTGTGACAACACTTCCTGCAGCAACAATTGAAGCTTTACCAATTGTGATTCCACGTAAAATTATTGAATTACATCCAATCCAGACATCATCTTCGATTTTAATAGGTTTTGGATCAAGAGAATTGATTTCTTTTGGAAATCCTGTTGTAAAAATCTGTTCAACGTGTTTTCTCCTTTCCATTGGATCTATTGGATGTGTTGTATCGTCAAAAATATTTACATTATGAGAAATCAGAACGTAATTACCTATTTCAATATTTTTAGAAGACCAGATTTTTGTATGCTCTCCTACGTAACAGTTTTTACCGATTGTAATTTTTCCACCATGCGGAAATGTTGTTAAATTTCCACGAATATGAGTGTTTTTACCAATTACTATTGATTCTTTTTTATTTGCTGCACAAATAGCACAATCATCATGAAAAACAGTTGAAGTATCATAAATGCAGTTATATTCTTTAACATTTTGCAGGTTTTTATCATTGTGTGAAATTTTTCGTATAAGACATTTTATTGAGCGTTTTGTAAAACTTTTAATTTTAGTTATAAATGAAGTTTTTGGTGATTCAAAAAATGAATTATAATATAAATCATACTTTTTTGAAACTTTTTTATTTTTGATTTTTAAGTTTGAAGTTGAAATAGTATATGACTTTAAATTTGATAAAGGAGAATTATCATAAAAAGTATGTGTAGCATCAGCATTAAACCCAATATTTGAAACAAGATTTTTTTCGGGAACAATTGAATATCCCTTATTAAATGCTCTCATGAAGAAAAACTGCTGGTCCCATGGATTAAAATCTGATTTAAAGAAATCTTTCATCCATTTTTTTGAACCTTTAATTCCGAGATTTTTTTCACAGATTTTAAGATTCTGTTCTGTAAGTAATCCGTTTAAAGTTTCAGGATAATTCTGCCAGACTCTTTTCCATGTTGCCCAGCCCCAGTTTCCGCCGAACATTGAAAAGAAATAATCTTTGCCACAGTTTAGTTTGTCATTAATGTTTGTACCTGAAATTGCATAAACATCTTTATCATCTTTATAAAGTTCAAGCATTTTTTCGCAGAAAGTGAAAAAACTTTGAGATGGTACACAGTCATCTTCAAGAATGATACCTGATTTAACTTCGCTGAAAAACCAATTAAGTGCGTCAGTAATAGCCGGATCACATCCCATATTTGTTTTTCTGAAAAGAGTTTTAACTTCACAATCCCAATCTATGTTATGTAAAACGTAATCTCTTACGGCTTTACATTTTGCAGCTTCACCTTTTTTTTCTTTTCTTGGGCCATCTGCTGTAATATATAAATATTTAGGCTGTGCTTTTTTTATCTGTTCGAAAACCTTCTGAGCAGTATCTAATCTTGAAAAGATAATAAATAATACTGGTGTTTCTATCATTCAGTTCTCCTGTTTATCAAAATAACATTCATGCAAATGTTTTATAACTAATTTTGTTCTCCATTCACGGCCGCGTTTATTGGCATGATATGGTGTATCAAAAAGCATATCTCTTTTACATACATATTCTTCCTTTGTGCCAGCAAAAATGACATTCAAGTGCTGTCTTAGATAATTATCTGTTTCAACTATATTTTCAATATTTGTATTGAAAGTCGCTTCATGGCAGATAGGGTAGTTATATATTACAACCGTATTTTTTTCTTTTAATTCGTTAACAGCATTTTCAAAATATTTATAATATTTCAGTTCAAATGGATTGTTCATGTATAAAATAAACATTTCATCATTAAGAATCTTGTCATTTTTTATATGAACTGTAACATCACCGTATTTGTTAAATGCGCTTCTCCTATAGCAGTCATCATCAAAGTGAGATGAAGTTAAACCTGATTTTAAAAGACTTTTCATAAAAAAAGCAAAATCAGTCGGATAATCATAAAAACCTTTTTTTTGTAAATCAGTAATCTTCTTTCTGTTGATTATGATTTCAAGTTCCCATGCAGAGTTTGTACCGTTTCCGGATTTTGATATCTGCCAGTATTCCGGACATAAAACGATAATATCATTTTTATGAACATACGGCAAAATATCATCAATTTCATGAAAAATTCCAACTCCTGCATGTAGTCCTGTATTAATGACAGGAATGTTAAATTCTTTTTCAATCATTTCTGAGTCAAGACTGAAAGCAAGGTTGGAACCTCCGACAAAAATAATTCTCTTATCTTCGTTAAATGTATCCTGCAAACGCTGAAATTTATCAACCATTGCAAAATCGTAATTATCAGGATCCGAGTTTTCAATATTTTTTTGTATTATCATCAGACATACAATAATCAATGGAATATTCAATGAAAAACAAAGCAATTTTTTAATAAATTTTCTCATACATCATTCCTTATTTAATTCTGATAAACTCTGTATGAGTGCATCTGTAAATATTTTTGAATTTTTCACATTCAGATGTGAACTGTCTGCAAAATCTTCATCATTTAAATCTAAAAAATCATTAATATTTACATAAGTTGCATTGTTTTTATTACAGATAGATTCGCATCTATTTGTATGTACTATATATAAATCCCCCCCCCCCTTTTCATCTGTTAAGTATTTTGAAGAAAATGGAGTCTGAATAAAATATAATTGAATTTTATTTTCTTTGCAGAATTTGCATAATTCATCAAGTTTTTGATATTGAAATTCTGTCGGAACATATTGAGAGATATGACGGTTTACACGGGCTTCCCGTTTGTTATCGCCATATACTTCAAGTGGAACACTTCCGGAAAAATCATATTTAAGGCTTTCATATTTTTTTGAATCGTTTTTAGAACCCTCGTATTGAGAAATATTGTCTTTGCAAAATGGGTATGAATAGAATAATTCAACCGGAATATCGAACAAAGAAAGACCTGGTTTAAGATAAGCGTTAATTAATTTTAATTTCAAATCTGCAATTGTAGGTCCATCTGTAGCAAAATCCATTGTATTGGAAAAAACAAAAAGTTTTTCTGGAGAATATAATCTGTTATATATTTTAAAAAGATTTAGAACATCACAAATTGTCAATCCCCATGCAGAAAAGTTATAAAAATCCTTTAATTGCAATTTTGTTACAAAAACTTCGGCATTAATATTATTTAATGTCATGGAAGAACCTAATGCAATATTTTTTACTCTAGAAAAATTATGTTCCCGTATGTCATACAGTTTCGCATCTAACGAAAGTGAATTTGTAATGCAGCGGACTGTCGGCTTTTTTATCGCATTGAGTATGATAACAGAAGAAGAGATCAAAAATATTAAAATAAAAATTCTAATCAGAAACTTTTTCATAATATTTCTCTCATAAAGATTTCAAGATATTTATTGAGTGCCTCTCCAGTAAAATGTATTTCATCAATAAATTCGCTTTTATCAAAATACAAAATTGAATCCAGATAGTTTTCAAAATAACTTGCTTCAAATGAAGAAGTTAATTTTTTTTCTAATTCCAGAAAATCATCTTTTGAATAAATGTTACTTAACGGGGATGATTTAATTTCAAAGGAGATATCGTGGTCTTTACAGAAGGAGATAATCTTTTTGAAATATATTTCATTTATCTTAGATAAGTCTGAAGATTCATTTTTGATTGTGGCAGATCTTTCTGTTAAAAATTTTTGTCTTAAAACCGGAAGATAATAATATAATTTTCGATAGAAAGGGGAGTTTACTTTTTTTTCTGTAAAAATTTCTTCAATTTTATTTTTTATTTCAGGAACAGTTTCTGCTAAATAATCTTTTCCATAAAAAGGTAATATTACATACTGATAAAAGAGTGTAGGATTTATATCAGAACCAAATCCCTGCGGTCTTAAAAAAAGTTTTACTTCTTTTAATTGAGGATTGTTCTGATAGAATTTTAAAAGCAGAAGATAGTTTCCAAAAACTGTGACTGCATTATTGGAAGTTGCAAATAAATATCTGTCAGAATAATTCTGTGTTGAAGAATTAAAAATCTGATGAGCCACAGAGTCACCTAAAACAAGTCCTTCGTATGAAGAAGTTTTAGAGCAAAGTTCAATTGCTTCATAGACTTCTGATGCAGTTTTATATTTAAAAAACTGATAACAGTTAACTGCAATAAATGCTGCAAGAAGAGGAATTAATATAATTGAACTTTTAAATACAAACTTCTTCATTTTTTTATATTAGAACTGGAAGTAAATGAACTGTGATGCTGAACCTAAAGACATAATCCATGTATAGAATATGATTGCAACAATTGCATAATATCCAATCCATCTTACAAGCCAGTGCTGTTTCTTGATAAGTTCAATTCCATCAGTTTTTCTTGTAATAAAATCTGAAAGTGGAACGGCAAAAGCGAGTGCAAACAGATAAAGGAATTCAAGCTTTGATTTTCCAAGTGTGATGTTAGCAAAAAATCCTGTTCCAAGAGAAATTGTATGTCTGACAACTCCAAGTGCTGTTGTTATCAAATCAACTGGTGCTCTGAAGAACATTTTTAGTGCAAACATTGCATCGCTCATGGAATTTGCTCTGAAGAAAACCCATCCGATCATAACAAGGTAGAAAGTTACGAGAACTTTCCATGCTGTATCCAGTTTTGAATTTTCTTTGATATGTAAAAAGGCTTTAATTTTTGATCTTAAAGGTAATGTAATTTTTCCAATAACCTGATAAGCTCCGTGCAATGCTCCCCATACAACAAAGTGCCATGCAGCACCGTGCCATAATCCACTTACTAAAAAAGTAACCATGAGGTTAAAATAATTTCTAGCTTTTGAACAGCGGTTACCGCCAAGTGGAATGTAAATATAATCTTTAAACCATGTGGAAAGTGAAATGTGCCATCTGCGCCAGAAGTCAGCAATACTTGTTGCAAGATATGGTTTGTTAAAGTTTTTCATGAGTTTGAAACCGAGAACTTTTGCACAACCGATTGCGATGTCTGTATATCCTGAGAAGTCACAGAGAATCTGGAAAGTGAAAAAGAATGTTGCAATAAAAATTGAAATACTAGGATAGTTATGAATGTCGTTGAAAACTTTATTAACATAGACTGCAAGCTGGTCAGCAACAACTACTTTCTTGAACATTCCCCATGCAGCAAGTTTTAAACCGTCTGTTACTCTGTCGTAGTCAAAATCATAATTAGCTTTAAACTGAGGTAAAAGGTTTCCTGTTCTTTCGATAGGACCTGCGACAAGCTGTGGAAAGAAAGTTACGAAAAGAGTATATTTCATTAAGTTGCGTTCAGCTTTAACAGTTCCTCGATATACATCAACAGTATAACCTAATGCCTGGAAAGTGTAGAATGAAATACCTACAGGGAGGAGAAAATTTGAACCCGGAATTTTCATTCCGATATTAAATTTTGCAAAAACTGCATTTACTGAATCTGCAAAAAAGTTGTGGTATTTGAAGAAGCAAAGAATTGCAAGATTTATGATAAAAGAAAATGCAACAATCCATTTTTTTGTTAAAACAGGCTTGTCTTCCATCAAAATTCCACTTGCCCATGTAATTAACACAGAAGTCAAAATAAGAATTATGTACCATGGATTCCAGCACATGTAAAAATATAAGCTGCATATTAAAAGTAAAAGCTGTGTAAACCAGTTTTTCTTTACGAAACGGTTTACTGCAAAATATACGATGAAAAGAATAGAAAAGAAAATTAAGAATTGAAGACTGTTAAAAACCATACTTTTTAAGCTCCTTGTTAAAATAGCATTATATAGAAAAATTGGGTAAGAATAAAGGGTTTGATATTTTTGTATAGTGAATTGGCTGTTATGTTTACAATTGAGCTTTATTAGAATATAATTTTTGTATTCAAAATAAGGTTAGGTTTGTAATGTCCGGTTTATCAGTTTTAAAAAGCAAAATCAATTTATCTTATTTTTCTACTAATTTTCATAAATTTATCTTAATTGTGTTTTCAGTATTAGCAGTATATACATATCTGAGAATTTGTGAAAATTTTGATAATGTCCGCTTATTTTTCAATAATACAGATCAGTGTGAATTTCAATCTTTAAATCAAACTAAAACTGGTGAAATAAAGCTTGTAACAAGGCATCCTAAAAAAATCTCTTTTATCGTTAAATCAGCAGATTCAGAAGTGCTGAAAGCAGAAGATTTTAATATTTTTTTTGACGAAATATCAGATATTTGTAAAAAACAGGTTATTTTTTTTGAAAATGAGGAATATCTGGTACTTGATTTTCCGTCCGTTGGTGTAAATGTAAAAAACAAAGTTTTGCATTACAGTATTCAATCAGATAAAGCATTAATAAAAGTTGCAAATGATAATGAAATCATTCAGAAGCAGAGTGGAAGTAAATTAAGTTATAAACTTATTGCAGCAGCAGCTTTTATTCCTTTTCTTCTGCTTTTTTTGTATTTGTTAATATGCAGTGACAGCTGGAAAATTGAAACTAAATTTCTTGTAGTAACTTTATCTTTCGGACTTATTCTGATTTTTGCAAGACCTCCATGTTCTTTTAGTGATGAATTAAAACATTTTGATTCGGCTTATAATATGTCCAATATGTTTATGGGCTTGGGGAATGCACGAACAACAAATGTTTTATTGAAAAGACAATGTGATGCAAATTTATATCCTGATTACTATTCTGATAACTATCTTGATACACAGTTTTCATGTGCATGGTATGGAGCACCAAAAGATTATTACAGACATTTCTTAACTAATGTAAGAAATGTACCTGATACCAGTCTGATACAGACATCTCCAGATAAAGTTTTGCCACCGCAAAGATCTTATTTTTTTGCAGCACTTGTAATAACTTTAATGCGTTTAATTGGTGTAAACCAGTTTGTTTTATTTTATTCAGGTGCAATTGTAAACTTTCTGCTTACTGTTTTTTTACTTTTCTTTTCGATTAAAAAGAATAAATTTCTTCCTAATAATGTTATTGTAATATTATGTTCATTTCCTGTTGTTTTAGTTCAATTAGGTTCGTATTCTTATGATGCAATGTTATTATCCGTTGCATTTGCAATCGTAAATTTCAGTATTGATTTTTATTATTCAAAAAACAGAAAAATATCAGATCTGCTGATACTGATTGCCTTATGTCTTTTTGTTTTACCGATTAAAGCTATTTATTTTCTGTTGTCATTTTATTTACTGATTACTTATTTTTTGAATAAATATAAAAACATAAAATGTGCCCATATTGTATGTTTACTTTTTGTTTGCTATATCGTTTTGTATATTGTTGCAGCTAATGTAAAATTTTCATTTTTGAATTCCAGACTGCCTGCTGAAGGAACAACTACTGCATCAGCATATTCTGTATCTGAAATAATTTTACATCCAGTAAACGATATTAAATTATTAATCAACTCATTAATAGAACAGCCATATAATAAACTTGTATATTTTTTCTTATATGGCAATTTTTGGAATCCGCATGCTAGAATAATTGAATATTTAATTTTTGCTTTATTTGTTTTTATGTTCTTGATGGAAAAAAATAGTGTTAAAGAATTTCATTTTTCTTCATTTATAATTTTTATGCTTGTAAGTATTTTTATTTATGTTGTTGGCATGACATGGACAAAAACTGGTTCACCTTTTATATGGGGAGTCCAGCCCAAATACTTTATGCCTGTTTTACCATTACTGTTTATTTCATCAGAAGCAGTAAGAACAGATAAAATTGCATTTAAATTTCAGGATGTTTATGATTTTGCAATAGTACTGTCACTTTTTAACATAATCCATGAAGTGTTTGGAATATATGTTCATCATATTGGTTAATAACTACAAGTCAGATTAAACTGATGTTCAGCCATGAAGAACAATAGAACTTTGCAAACTGAATATTCTGATATTTTTCAGGATGTATTACAATTTTATCTTTGTTATTGATTAAATAAGCTGCCCACCATGAAAAAGAGGAATTTGCAATTATGATATGCCTGCAGCAGCACATGAGATATAAATCCCGTAATGTTGCATCATTTGAAATTTCATCTTCTACGAAAATGTGATTCGGTTTAATACCAAATTCATTTTTTGCCCAATCGATATCATCTGAAAAAAAGAAAAAGTTTGAGTCAGGATATTTCTGATTAAAGAAGGAAATTGCTTTTTTGTAATATTCAGAAGTGCATATACCTTTAAAATTCGGATGATTGATATAATCAGTTCTTCGAATGTGAACAGCGATTGAGTTTGTCTTTTGTATTAATGAAAGATAATTATTTTTTGAAAAAACTTTCTGGATTTTATCTGTAAGGGAAATACTGTTTATGAAACTCTCAGTAAAAAAACGTTCATCCATAAAGTATCCCTCAACATATGAGTTGTCCTTAATTTCGGATAAGTCATCTGATAAAGAATTTCCTGCTTCGATATTCATGTATGTAAGAGAGTTTCGGATTGAATTTGAAAAGACTTTTAAACTCGGCATAGTAATTTTATAAATTAAATTGTTTTTTCTGCTGTCATTAAAAGTACAAAGTTTTATTTTTGAATTCTGTTTAAAAAAGTTTAAATAATATTTTCTGTAGCCATCATTTTTCGGTAAATTATATTCACCGATATCAAAATATACTTCAGAACGTTCGCTTAATTTTGAATAAGCAGCGTACTGAAATAACTGATTTCCCAATCCACCCTGTAACTTAATAATAATCATAAATATAAACCTAAATAGAAACTAAAAAGTTAAATATTCCATTTAATTACAGGAGCACAATCTTCAACAGACTGTCTTCTGAATGGATTTAAAGAGTTTTTTGAATTAACAAAGAAATATAAATTAGGCGATGTAACATTTGGTTCAAGAATCCATTTCTGGCAGAATAAACCTGCCTGCAATTCTATTCTGTATCGTTTGTCATTAAATAAATCTTTTGGCAATTTGCAGGAAATTACATGATTTCCTTTTTCAGGACTGTAATTTTCGATGTTGTAATATGGAGAAGTAGAAAAAACCAGATTATTGTTATCTGTAGAATAAACATAAAACTCAAATGAGAGGTTGCTTGCTTTATCTTCAATTGTGAAATCAAGAGTTAATGTGAGATCACTGTCTGCAGTAATTACAGAATCATTATGTGTCAATGAAATTTTATTAGGTCTGAAATTTTCATTTCCAATCGAACCGTCATTCTGCCATTCTGTAATATTTTGAGAATTTTCTGAAATATCACCATAAAGATACCAGTTTATTGAATCCATTATTGAGTCATCCTGTCTGAGAATGCTTCCATGATCCAGAACAATTCCTTTATTGCAAAGATTTTTAATCTGGTTCATCTGATGACTTACAAAAAGAACAGTTCTTCCTTCGCCTGTACTAAGTTCATTCATTTTGCCGAGAGCTTTTTTCTGGAATGCAGCGTCACCTACAGCCAGTACTTCATCTGCAATCAATATTTCGCTGTCAAGATGAGCTGCAACTGCAAACGCAAGTCGTACATACATTCCGCTTGAGTATCGCTTTACCGGTGTATCAATATGATTTTCGATTTCAGAAAATGCAATGATTTCGTCTATTTTACGGTCTACCTCGCGTTTTTTCATTCCGAGAATTGCACCGTTGAGGTAAATATTTTCGCGGCCTGTAAGTTCTGCGTGAAAGCCTGTTCCAACTTCAAGAAGTGAAGAAACACGGCCTTTAATTTTAACTTTTCCTTCTGTAGGAGCTGTAATACGGCTTAAGACTTTGAGAAGGGTAGATTTACCGGCCCCGTTTTTTCCGATAATTCCGACTCTGTCTCCCTGTTTTATTTCGAAATTAAGATCTTTGAGTGCCCAGAATCCTTCTTTTGTGCTGTCATATCTGTGTGATCCAATCTGACTGTGCGGATCTTCTTTTCCGCGTTTTAATGCCCACCATGTCTGAATGTCACGGAAAAGAGTTCCGTTATTAATGACTCCGAGCTGATAATATTTTGATAAATGTTCTGCTTTGATTACTGTGGTACTCATAATCGTGTATTTTAATGGATATTTTGAATGGTTTCAACCATATCTGAATAGCTATGCAAATTGAATGAAGAAAAGCAGTTTTCTATTTTTTTGTCTGACTGCTTTTTTTCTTTGTTTTTTCAGATTTATTCTGTGTACTTAAATTCTTTTTTGATTTAGTATTTGCATTTTCTTCCATCCATTTCATTTCTCTTAATGCGATGGTCTGAGTAAGTTTTTCAATGCTGTCCTGCATTTTAGACATTTGCAGTGAAAGAGTAAAAACTTTGTAAAACAAAAAGAAAAAGGCAACTGTAATTACAAAATGGAATGGTGTAACAAAGCCAAATAAATCTGCACCCCAGAAACCAATTTGTGGAAAAATACTTGTAATAATCATTACAAGAGAAAGTACAATCCAGAAAAATGTATAGTCAATTTTTACTTTTGAACGTCTGATTGTTGATGTTACATATAGAGAAAATAAAATTGTGACTGAAATCATAAATACTTGAAGGGTTTTACTCATTTGAATATCCTATTTTTTCTTTTTTAGCAATGTAGGTTTTCTGAACCATTGAACGAAAACAATTGATATAACCTGTTTGAACATATAGTGATAACTTCCAAGAAAACCAAGATATGATTTTCCATTCTGGCGTTCATCCATTTTAACCTGAACTTCTGAAATTTTGCAGCCGTTGTTCAAAAGGTATGCAAGAGTGTCTGGTTCCGGAGCATAATTCAATTCGAGTGCATATTCTTTTATGACATTGTGTCCGTAGAGTCTCATTCCGCTTGTAGGGTCTTTTAAATGCTTGCCTGTAGTACAGAAGATTAAAAATGCAAGAAGCCTTGAACCTATCATTCTTGGAGTAAAAGGTTTTCTCTTTGAAACAAAGCGAGAGCCGATTACGATGTCCGAGTCGGTAAGTTCCATCTGCTTAACAAGTTCTGGAATATATTCAGCACGATGCTGACCATCTCCATCAAACTGAATTGCTGCATCGTAACCGTTTTTCCAGGCATATTTCATTCCTGTCTGAAACGCACCTGCAAGTCCAAGGTTTGCAGGTAAATCAATAAGCCTGAAATTGTTGTTTCTGCAGACCTGTGCAGTATTATCGAGGGAACCGTCATTTATAACAACATAGTCATAATCGGGGAGTAATTTATGTATATTTGTCACTACGCGTACAATGTTTGATTCTTCATTGTAAGCGGGAATAATAATCAGAACTTTCATAAAATTTCTAAGTCACCAAAGTAATTTTTTTAATATAGCAAATTATAATAGAATTTTGTGGAATTTGCAAAGAAAACGCAATAAAAAAAGTTTATTATTTTTTAGGTAAAAACCAGAAAATTATTGATAGGATTTACGGTAAGCTGTTCAATATTTCAACTGGAAATTTATTATCTACGGTGTCTAATGTTCTTATTTTTTTTCTAGCTAAAAGAATGACAAGAAATATTACATTATCCTGTCTTTTTCAAAAAGTCCGCTTTTTAAAAATTCGCTCAGGCTGTCCTGCCATTGAGGGAGCCTGATGTTGAGGGCATTTTGAATTTTTGCTTTGCTTAAAACAGAGTAGGCCGGGCGTTTTGCAGGAGTCGGGTATTCTTCTGTTGTGCATGGATTTACAGTGCAGTCTTTATTTGTGACAAGTCCGAGTTCTACCGCCTGGCGCTTGATTTCTTTTGTAAACTCAAACCAGGTTGTTTCGCCTTCGTCCGTACAGTGATAGATTCCATACGGAACAGAAGGTTTTGATGGAATTTCGTCGTGTGAGTTTTTGTTTTCTAAAGTTGAATTCTGATTGATAATCTTTAAAATTATATTTGCAAGAGTCGGTCCAAAAGTCGGAGTTCCTCTCTGGTCTGAGACAACTTTTACAGCGTCGTGAGTATTCATTGCACGGATCATTGTATAGACAAAGTTTTTTCCATGCCATGAATAGAGCCATGCAGTACGCAGGATGTAATATTCATCTGTGTTTGAGATTACAGATTTTTCGCCTTTTGCTTTTGTGACACCGTAAACTCCAAGCGGAGCAACTGGCATTTCTTCTGTACGAGGAGTATTACCTGTTCCATCAAAAACATAATCAGTTGAAATATGAATGAGTTTTGCACCTGATTCTTTTGCAACTTTCGCAATATTTCCAGGAGCGGTATTGTTCAATTTATCTGCAAGAACTTCGTCACTTTCTGCTTTATCGACGGCAGTGTAGGCTGCGCAGTTGATAATCCAGTCAATCACTTTGCCTTTTGCAAAGGAGCGGAGAGCGTCAATATTCGTAATATCAACATCAATGTCTGTTCCAATAAAGTCTACGCTGTTCTCTTTAAGTTCCCGGGCAATTTCTGTACCAAGCATTCCATTTGAACCGATTAACCAGATCATTTGTATTCTCCACTTTATTAATTTTGTATCAGGTATTACTTACCGATCCATTTTGCATTGATGTCAAAGTAATCACCGTTTGAACCAAATGCAGGATGTTTACCGTCTTTTTCTGAAAGGTTAGGTTCTGAAATATCAGGAGCAACAGCTTTCCAGTCGATTCCGATTGCAGGATCGTTCCACATAATGCCGCCTTCACCTTTCGGGTCATAAAAGTCAGTGCATTTGTATGTGAAAATCGCAACATCTGAAAGAACGTAAAATCCGTGAGCAAAACCTTCAGGAATATAGAACATATTCTGCTTTTCTGCATCGAGAATTACGCCGTAATATTTTCCATAAGTCGGGCTTCCTTTACGAATGTCTACAGCAACATCATACACACGGCCTTCGAGAGCACGGACAAGTTTTCCCTGCGGGTGCTGTGTCTGAAAGTGAAGACCGCGAAGAACACCTTTAGAAGACTTTGACTGGTTATCCTGAACAAATTTCATTGTAAGACCTGCAGCAAAAAAATCTTTTTCGCTGTAAGTTTCTGCAAAATAGCCACGGCTGTCTCCAAAGATTCTAGGCTGAATTTCAAATAATCCCTGAAATTCGATTCCATCTTTTGTAGTACATTTAGTAAAAGTAAAAGGCATTTGTGTAAATTAAGAATTAAGAATTAAGAATTAAGAAATTATAGGCAAAGAATTCTTAATTCTGCCTTCTTAATTCTTAATTAATTCCTTTCTCCTTATGTTAATTGTTTGCAATAAAATTCAGATATCTGCCGTAGTCTGTCTTATAGCCGTTTGCCATTTCGAGCATATCGTTTTTTGTAATCCAGCCGTTTCTGAAAGCGATTTCTTCGAGACAGCTTACATACATTCCCTGGCGTTTCTGGATTGTGGCAATAAAGTTTGAAGCTTCCAGAAGTCCGTCATATGTTCCTGTATCAAGCCAGGCCATACCGCGTCCGAGAAGTTCAACATTAAGTTCACCACGGTTTAAGTATTCGTTATTGATTGAAGTAATTTCAATTTCACCACGGGCAGAAGGTTTTACGTCTGCTGCGATTTTGACTACTTCGTTTGTGTAAAAGTAAAGGCCTGGAACGGCATAATTTGATTTCGGGTTTGCAGGTTTTTCTTCGATTCCGAGAACTTTGCCTGTTTTGTCAAATTCCACAACACCATAAGCTGTAGGATCTGCAACGAGATATCCGAAAATAACGCTTTTTTTCTGGTTTTCTACAGTTTCGCGGGCACGCTTGAGTGTAGAAGTAAAGCTCTGTCCGTAGAAAATATTGTCACCAAGAACAAGTGCAACATCATCGTTTCCGATAAAATCTTTGCCAATAATGAATGCGTCTGCAAGGCCTCTCGGCTTGTCCTGAACTTTGTATTCAAAGTGCATTCCGAGCCATTTTCCGTCACCAAAAAGTTCTTCAAAAACCGGAAGATCGCGTGGAGTGGAAATGATAAGAACTTCTTTGATTCCTGCGAGCATAAGAACAGACAGCGGATAGTAAATCATCGGTTTGTCGTAAAGCGGAAGTATCTGTTTAGATACTGCTTTTGTAATCGGATATAAGCGTGTGCCAGATCCACCGGCTAAGATAATTCCTTTCATTTTTATCTCCTTTTTTTAATTAGCGGCCCTGTTCTTTATAGTTTTTTGAAATCCAGTTCTGGTAATCGCCAGACAAAATATGGTTGATCCAGTCTGAGTTTTTGAGATACCACTGGACAGTTGCCTGAAGACCCTGTTCAAATGTCATCTTGCGTTCCCAGCCGAGTTTTGTCTTGATCTTAGTACAGTCAATTGCGTAGCGCTTGTCGTGTCCCGGACGGTCTTTTACGTAAGTGATTGTCTTTTCAACATCTTCAACTTTTTTGCCTGTTTCTGCGGCTGTAAGTTCGATTACTTTGTGCAAAAGCTTGATGTTCTGCCATTCGTTTTCACCGCCGATGTTGTATTTTTCACCAGTTACACCTTTGTTTACGATAAGCCATACAGCGCGGTTGTGGTCTTCTACATAAATCCAGTCACGGATGTTGTCACCTTTGCCGTAAACAGGAAGGTTTTTGCCGTCACGGATGTTAGAAATCATGAGAGGCAAAAGTTTTTCAGGGAACTGGTAAGGTCCGTAGTTGTTTGTACAGTTTGAAAGTGTAATAGGAAGACCGTATGTGTGGTAGTAAGCCATTACAACGTGGTCTGAAGATGCTTTTGAAGAAGAGTATGGTGAACGAGGGTCATACGGTGTGTCTTCGCGGAAATATCCAGTTTCGCCGAGTGAGCCGTAAACTTCGTCTGTAGAAATGTGGTGGAACAAAACATCGTCGCGCATAGTTCCATCTGCCTTTTTCCAGTAGTTGCGGGCAACATCAAGCATTGTGAAAGTTCCCATAACGTTTGTTTTCATGAATGTTTCAGGACCGAGAATTGAGCGGTCTACATGGCTTTCTGCCGCAAAGTGAACGACTGTATCGATGTCGTACTGTTTGAAAATGCGTTCGATATTTGCACGGTCAGTGATGTCTACTTTTTCAAAGAAATAGCGCTGGTTAGCTTTGTCGGCTCCAGAGCCGTATTTTGCATCCACATCTGCAAGAGACTCAAGGTTTCCGGCATATGTAAGCGAGTCAACGTTTACGACAGTTCCATCAAAGCCTGCATCAGTAAAAAGACCTGAGTCAACAGCTGACATATTGAAGAGATAATGAATAAAGTTAGAACCGATAAATCCGGCACCACCAGTGATTAGGATGTTGTGTAATTTTCTGGACATTTTTTACCTCCAGGGTATTTTAATTTCAATTTACTATGATAACATATATTGGAAAATTGTGCTAGATTCAAGCTAAAATATATAAAATTAGGTATTATAATTTTATATATTTTTTAATGTTGACTTAACACGAATGCTTTTAATAAAATGATTTAAAATTAAATAAAAGGACTTATTTATGCTGTATAGTATTATTATATCACCTATTGAACTTATTATTAGTTATGTATTTAATTTTTGTATTAATTATTTCCCTGCACTTGGGTGTATTGGTGCGATAGTAGCTGTCAGTTTAGTAATTAATATTCTTGCATTGCCTATTTACAATGTTGCTGATGAGATAAAAGATAAAGAGCGAAAAATAAGTAATTTTTTGGCACCACGAGTAAAAAGAATAAAAAGGGCTTTTAAAGGTGATGAACAATTTATGATACTTTCAACCTATTATAGGCAAAATAATTATCACCCACTTTTTGTTCTTAGGAGTTCTTTTGCAATTTTACTGGAAATTCCTTTTTTTATTGCAGCATATCATTATTTAAGTAATTGTAGTCTTTTAAAAAATGTATCCTTTTGGATTTTTTCAGATTTAGGTGCACCTGATAATCTTTTTTCATTAGGTGCTTTTAAATTAAATGTTTTACCAATTTTGATGACTTTGATTAATGTAATTAGTGGTTTTGTTTATACCAAAAAAGCTAGAACGAATGAAAAAGTCCAACTATATTTAATGGCATTGTTTTTTTTAGTGTTATTATACAATTCACCTTCAGGACTTGTTATTTATTGGTTGTTAAATAATTTATTTTCATTGTTGAAGAACATTGTTTTAGAAACTAAAAAGCCATTGAAAGTTTTTCATTGTTTGATTTCCATATTTTTAATTTTAATATGTCATTATTTCATTAAAGATGGTTTTTCATTAACAAAAATTATATTTATTTGTTTTGTTTTAATTTTTACAGCAATTCCGTTAATTTATAAATATTTTTATAATGAGAAAATAAAATCATTTTTGCTCTCGATTGAAGATAATAATCAGTATAATTTTTTAATTTTGTTATTATCTGGTGTTGGATTGAGTATTTTGTTTGGTGCAGTTTTACCATCAAATGTTATTTCAACAAGCCCTATTGAATTTTCATTTTTAGGAACCACTGATAATCCTGTTAGTTATATTATTTCTTCGTTTTTTGTTGGATTGGGAATATTTGTTTTTTGGCCATGCATAATATATAAGTTGTTTGGTAAAAAGGTAAAGTGCTTTTTACCAATTATTTTGTTTGTA
>JAGHVB010000080.1 GCA_018064525.1 Candidatus Treponema merdequi
ATCAGATGCAAGAGCAAATACTTCATTCTTGTCTAAAAAGCCTATGGAATTTGGTTCATCCAATTCTTTTTGATAACGGTCATAAATTACAAGAGAAACATCTGGAAAATTGATTTTTATTAATGAGTATCTCATTATTCTATAATTTCCCAATGACCGCCTTTATCTGGCCCAATGTGGCGAATGACTTTATTTTCCTTAAGTTTTTTAAGCTGCCACTTAATTCCATCAGGTGAAATTCCACATTTTTCTGCAAGCTGCTTTCCTGAAATTTCTGGATTCTGCCTGATTAATTCAAGTATTTTCAGGGTAGTTTTCTGGGTAGTTTCTGGGTAGTTTTTAGGACTTTTCTGGGTAGTTTCTGGGTAATTTTTAGGATTTTTCTGTGATTGTTCGCCAAAACTTCCACTTTTTATTTTAGCCATTTCAGAAATATATTCTTCATTTGCCTTAAAAAGAATCATAATATCACGAGGATGAACAATATATTCAGGTTCAGGAACACCAAAATCACGGCACATGGTACAAATTTTCTCAATTCCCCGTCCCCAACTTTCTATAAAGCCTGCACGGAAGAATGTATTTGCAATGTCTGGATTTTTGGGAATTGAACGATGTTTCTGCATCAAAGTTTCTGCAGTCCAACCTTCTGGAATAATCCAGTCATTACTGATGTAAAGTTTGTCAGTGTACACACTGATTTGAATTGGAATCGATTCTGCAAAATTCTGATGAATCAAAGCATTGAAAAGCGCTTCCCTAACTGCAGGACGAGGAAAAGGATAATGTTCAATTCTTGTTTCTTTGTCATAAGTTATGTAAGCCGTAAGATATTTTGTGTACAAAAGATCAATGATTCTATCAGCTTGAATGATAAGAGAACCGTGAATTTCATCCTGATATTTAAGTTCTGCATCCGATTCAAAATAGCCGATTTTTGTGAACGAACCGGTAATCCATTTTTCTGGATTACGATGAAACAAAAGAATGGCTGCACGTTTAAGTTTACCGTCATCAAGGAGATTAAGATTTTCAAGGAGCTGCTCATTTGAAAGATTTAAATCTTCTTCCTTTATTCGTCCACTGCGAACAGCTTCCCGTTTGAAAATATCAAAACTTTCTTTATCCAAGTCTTCTATTTTTACATTATCAACAGGAATGGAATCCCATTTTTTGCCGGTCTTGTTCAAAAGAAAATCCGTAAGAGCACTGCCCTGTAAAAGTTGTTTTGTACTTCCTGTGCGATAATGGTATTCACCTTTATAATTAACAGGATATGAATTTTCTGGTACAGAGATTTTTAGATAATCCAAACCATTTTCTGTGAGCAAATCAACATCAACAACAAGTCCAAGTAAATCACGAACCTTATTTGGAATATCTTCCATTAATTTTTTGGAATCCTGCACACCGCATACAGAACCATCATCTTTTACGCCAATAAACAGAGTTCCGCCTTGTGCATTTGCAAAACCACAAATCCACTTGATATATTCGTCGCGCCATGATTCTTTGAATTCTGTATTCTGAGATTCTTTCTGCAATGGAAACTCCTGTTAAATAAAACTTGCGTACTGATAATTTTCCAGACGGCCTTTCATCTTCTGGATTTTAGCAAGACTGAGTGTAAGTGATTTTTCTATACAGAATGTTTCCAGTTTTTCCAAAAGACTTCCGATCTGCTTGCGGTTTCCATGAATTTTTGGAAGGATTTTTTGAAGGAGTTGTTCATCCATGAGATTTACATAATTGACTTCAGAAACTTTTCCTTCGTTCTGTGCAAGGGCATAGGCTGCATTGATATACAGACGGATTTCTTTTGCAGTTCTGAATGCAAATTCAAAACCAGAACCGTCCAAGATGTTTGAGATACCTTCAAGAATTGTTTTGCAGATATCAGAATTTGGTGGAAGGTCTTTTTTCTCTCTTACAGTTTTTGCCAATGCCAAGAAACCTTCTGCAGAGCCATCATTTACAGGTTCAATTTCTATTGGTTGAGTTTCAGCAGCAAAGTTTGCAAGAACGTCGCGCTGTTCTGGAATAAATTCAATTACATTTGCACGATCCAGAACTTTTGGACTGAACATATATGTTGTTTCATCAATGTTGACTGTACCAGTTACAAAAAGATTTTCTGGAAGATCAATTGAGTCTGGAATATCTGAATCGCAGTCTTCATCTTTACTGTAAAGAATGATTTTTTCATGAGATTCCATTGCACTTAAGAAGTCAGAAAAATATCGTTCAACATGGCTTAAGTTCATTTCATCAAGAATAAGGAAGAATGGAATTTCTGGATTATCACGAGCCAATAAAATAAAATCAAGAATCTTTGTTGATTCGTAAGTCTTCTTAAGTGGATTGTAGAAACCGAGAATTTTTGTGTTGTCTGTCCAATCGGAACCTACTGGGACGATGAGTTTATTGGCGATATTGCCTGTGTTTTCGTCCTTTTTCCCAAGCCAAGTTGCTAAATCTTTTGCTATTTTTGTTTTACCTGTACCTGAGTTGCCGGCAAGGATAACGAAAGGTTTGGAAAGGAGAGAAGTTGTGTAACGAATAGAAAATTTAAAAGTGAATTTCTCTAACGTGAATTTATTTGCAGGATGAATAACAGCGAGGTTTTGTTTTTTTGATATGAAAATATTATCCGAAGTAATGCTTTCAGATTTTTTGCTAGCTTCGATAATTTTATTTACAGCCCATAAATAAAATGGATATCTATTACCCTTTTTAAAGTTTGATTTTTCCCAATACCATTCGCTAAAAATTAAGTAATCATTTCCGAAGAGATTAAATTTTTCGTCATAATATCGATTCTTACCAGAAATATTAATCTGGTCTTCAAGAGTTTTTGAATTATCAAATTTTAATAGAATTGGATATTCAACAGTGCCATCAAGTAATTGACGAGCTTTATATTTATCACAAAGAATTTCAACTTCATCTTCTGATAAAAGATTATATTTAGCAATTATTCTTAAAATAGTAGTGGCAAAAACTTTATTCTTTTCTGCAACATAACTCATTAACAATTCATCTATATCTTTTCTTTCTATTTCCATTTTAAAACTCCAATTAAAAAAAACTAATCAACTTTATATAAAAATTCGTATTTTCTTTAATCTGTTCTTTTATTCAACCATAAATAATTTTTCAGTTTGTGATAATTCCAATACTACGTTTCCAAGTGTTAATACTTGGTCTGGTAATTTATCTTTTAATATTGGAAGAACCATTTGAATTCCATTGCGGGATACATATTCAGCAACTTTTTCAAGCTGGTTTCCATGAAGTAATTCTTTTTTATCATTCAATACAAAATCGAAATGAGACAAATTCTCTTGTCGTGCATATAAAATATAAGCTATATCAAAACAAAGAATTTCCCCCTGTTTTTTCCCTGAACTCATATTTGTATTAAATGAATTAAAATCATATACTGTTTTACCTTTCTTTTCTTTCTTTTCACATGTCAAAACATATTGTTCACCATATAATTCAGATGAAACTGCAGAATAGAAATGGTTAAATTTGGAGATTTTATCTTGCAAATTTTCCATAAAAGCATCGGAAAATAAATCAGATTCAATAATTTTTAACTCTTTATCTGTATCTTTTATATTTGTTTCTGCTGTTTTTATTTGTGCTATAATAGCTTCGTATTCACCTTTCTGGCGATACTTTTCATTTAATTCAGCAATAATTTCTTCAAATGTCCCAAAAGATTCATGTTTAGAAACTCTATTTGAATACTCAATTTCATCTGCCAGTAATTTATTTAATTCATTTTGTTTATATTCAATCGTACTTTCAATTGACGGTAGTTCTTGAGAAATAAATTTCACTTTCTCTACAATCATTTTATTATGATATTCAACTAAATCTTCAAAAGTTTTCTGTATATTTTCAACATTATATTTTACTTCGTTATAAAGAGTTCGAATTTGTGAAACATTTATATCTGTTTTATCATTATTTAGATTTTGAATCGTCTGGTTTATAAGATCTTTTCTAATAGTAAGATTACTAATATCAGAGGAAATTTTTGTTATTTTGAATTTTATGTTATCTAAAGTTTCTAAATCTGCCTCAAAATCACTGTTGATTCCAAACAAAGATTTTTGTTCATCAAGCTGCAGTATTGTTTCATCAATCTGTTTTAAGAGTGTTTCATAAATAGTTCTTGAACGACCATTTTCAATTCTTTTCTTGAACTGTTCTTCCTGAGCTTTTTTTTCTATGAGTTTCTGTTTTTGATCTCCATTTGAAAACTCAATGCCTAATAAATAAAGATATAATGATTCGTATTCTGTGTCTTTTGCAAATGGAATAGTTCTTAGAGTATTTTCTATTGCTATATCTGTGTATCGATTGTAATGAGAAATAATCTGTCTAAAAGTTGGTTTTAAATTTGTTTGGTTCGGAAAGAAGATTTCTTTTAATTTATTTTCAAAGTCTGCGTTGTTTGAAAAATTTTCACTATTTATTCTTCTAACTGCTTTGTTTCTTGATAAGAAATTTCTTTCTATAAATATAGGTTTTTGTGATTCAAAATTTTCAATAACTTCTAAGGATATAGTTATTTCATTTTCTATAAGAAAATCTTTTATGAGTTTATATTCATTTCTTTTGCTTTCTGTATCCAAATAAACAATTCTAGATTCAGCACCTAAACATATGTCGATGAGTTTTAAAACTGTAGTTTTTCCAACATTGTTTCCGGTTTGGATTTTATTTGTTACAGGAGTATTATCTATAATTAAATTTAGTCCATTATAAAAAGGTATATCTCTAATTATTTCTGTTGGTGATGAAATTTTTAATGATTTTATGAACATAATACTATCTCCCCAGAATCATTTATTTCTGCCATATCAATGAGGTATAACCAATCAAGTGCCAATGAATATAAACTAAATGAGACATCATTAAGTTCATTTAATGACTGAAATAAATCCAGCAATGAGTATGATTTGTTTTTAAGTTTTTCTATTATTACACTGCCAACATAGTAAATGCTGTATTCAGGCTTTATATTATCTGGAAGCAGCATACTTATAACCTTCTGGATTTTCAAAAATTTTACATCTTACGAAAGCATCTGTCACAATAATTTGAATGCAAAACATAAGAAGTTCTTCAGTTATATTTTCTAGATTATTCTTTAATATTTTTCCTTTTAATTGAGAAATAATCTTTTCGAAAATAATTGTTGAATCAGTTTCTTTGTTTTTTAAGTCCCGATAAATCGTGTGTAAAACATTTAATATGGACAATCGTGTGTTTTTGCCAAATCTATCAAATTCTTGATATTTTTTGTTGAGAATATCTATATAAATTATATAGTCTCTAAAAAATTCTTTTTGTGTAGCCAAATTATTGAATAAAACTTTTTCTTCAATAGCAAAATCCCATATATTTGGATTTTCGTTATTTTCAAAATCTTCATCTGCAAGTGCTATTATAATTTTACCTAGACTTGATTCCACTTTTGTAATGTCAGGTTTAGGTGCTAACTCTCTTTTTACAAACTCATAAACTTTTTCTAATTTTTCAATATCAAATTCCTTTATCTCAGATATAATTCTTTTTACATCATAAAGGTCTTTACTAGAATCAAACTGAACATTATGAGGATTTTTATACTCTTTTTGTGTCAATTCACTTATAGATGCAGGTCCAATAAAAATAAACGAAAGATTATAATAGCAATAATCTTTTAGAATATCTTTTGCTAGAGTATTTTCAATTTTCTGTTTTGTTGCTGTTGAAGTAACTTGAATAATTTTTTTTGATGATTCATCAATAAGATCAATGCTTGCAATATTCTGTTTTTCTGAATTTAGATTTCGCAAATCTAAATCAAATAATAAGTTAAAGAAATAGGCATAAAAGGTTTCGGAATGAATATTTAAACTATCAATATTCAACGATGAAGCATTATTGACCATATATGCTAATGTTGAGAGTCGTTCATTAATAAAATTAAAATAAGTTACTCTATTCATATCCACCCATATACATTTTATCATTATTATAGAAAAAAATAAATTGCTTTCTAATTAATAGGAATGAATGATTTCTTTTATTTTGGTTGCCTGCAGATCAGTTAATATTGGATAAGATTGAAGAGATTTTGTAAGACAGCGGGCGTTGCGGGCCGGCGGTTGAGGCCCGCAGAAGGGGTAGCGCCCAACGCAGTGGGCGCGAGGGGAAGGCTTTCCCCTTATTCCCTTTACCTCAACCATCCTTCATCCAGCAAAAAGTCTTGGACACCGATGTACTGAATGCCTTTTTCGTCAATCCAAGGTTCAATATCATCTTTGACCACCACAATTTTTTTGAATGAATCGTCTATTCTTTGCAATGAATTTGTTTCCTGATTTTTCTTTTCAGAACTGTCAATGTTCAGAGCAGACTGTATGTAAAATCTTTGATTCCCTTTATTTGCAACAAAATCAACTTCAAGCTGTGTACGCTGGCTTTTGCCTTCCTGATTCTTGAAGTTATATTCCACCACGCCCACATCAACATTAAAACCACGGATTTTGAGTTCATTGAAGATGATGTTTTCCATAATGTGGTTTTCTTCCTGCTGTCGGAAATTCAGGCGGGCATTCCTGAGTCCTACATCTACAAAATAATATTTGAGCGGTGTGTTTATATATTTCTTGCCTTTGATGTTGTAGCGGACTGCACTGTCAATTAAGAATGCATCCTTAAAATATTCCAGATATGAAGATATTGTTTCTGAATCGATTTTTTTGTGTTTTACTGATTCGAAAGTATTCGCAAGATTTAATGAATTTGTAAGAGAACCTATGGAAGATGAAATTACATTCAAAAGTTCTTCCAAGTCTGAAGCTTCTTTATTTATTTTATGGCGTTCAAGCACATCTTTGATATAGGTACCTGTAAAAAGATCCTGCAGATATTTGCTTTTTTCTTCTGATGTCTTTTTTGTTGCAGCCAAAGGCATTCCGCCATAGGTATAGTATTCGCGCCAGGCTCTGTTTTTGTTCCCTCCAAAAGAATCGTAAAATTCTTTATATGAAAGAGGATATACACGGACTTCATCGCCACGATCACGAAATTCTGTGATGATATCGGAAGACAACATTTTGGAATTGCTTCCTGTAATGTAAAGGTCAACATTCTTTAATTTCATCAAGCCGATGACTGTATCTACAAATGAGATTTTGGAATCTGAATCTGGTACAAATGGATTTTGAATATCTTCGACTTTCTGTATTTCGTCAAGGAAGACATAATAGAAAACTGATGTATCTTTTGTCAGTTCGCGGATATATTTGTCCAGTTCAATTGGATTGCGATATTTTGCATTTGCGGTTTCGTCCAAAGCAAGTTCAATAATTTGAGAGTTCTGAATTCCAATAGAATTCAGATATTCATGATAAATGTTAAAAAGCAGATAAGATTTACCACAGCGGCGGTTTCCTGTGATTATTTTTATGAGACCATTCTGTTTTTTTGAAATCAGTTTCAATAAATATCTTGGACGTTCTATCATTTTTTTTCGAATATTTTGCGTAAATACGCAATTTTTCCGATTTTTATTATAATGCTTAATGTATGCTTTTACAAGAAAAATCTATCCACTAATCACCAGTTCCAGCTCTGTGCAGTGCGGAACGGATTTTCTTTTCAATTAAAGTGTCTTTTCCGCGGATATGAGACATGTTTGTATGGCGTTGTGATTTTGTGATGGTATCCATTCTGTTTTTAGTATAGAATAGGAAATACAAATGAAACAAGTAACAGTCAGCGGCGCCATCATCCTGCGCTCAAATCCACTTACTCAACAAAACGAAATCTTCTCCACCCAGCGCGGCTACGGCGAATACAAAGACGGCTGGGAAATTCCCGGCGGCAAACTCGAACCCGGCGAAACCCCAGAACAATGCATCGTCCGCGAAATTCAGGAAGAACTCCAGACGACCGTGCAACCCGTTCGCGAGCTTGGCATTGTCGACTACGATTACCCAACCTTCCACCTGACAATGCACTGCATTTTATGCACAATCGTCAATGGCGAACTCAAACTTCTGGAACACGAAGCGGCACGCTGGCTCACCAAAGAAACTTTGCATTCGGTAGAATGGCTGCCGGCAGATAAATTGATTTTACCTGAAATTGAAAAACTTCTGTAAATACGAATTTTTTACATACCTCAGATAACTTCATCCCAAAATCAGCCTTCAACTTTATACCTTTTCCAAACGCACCATCTGTTTACCATTTTCCACGATGTTCTTCAAACACGCCAAACATATCGCCTGTTTCAATCCATTCGCCGTTTAATAAAACTTTTCCCCATACACGGACAAAACACTGATAGTGAAAAAGATTAATAAAAAATGGACAGAATAAAAATGGAATTGCTTCGCGTTCGAGTGCTGTTCCAGAAATTTCCATGTTCAAATCAAATTGAGTTGAAGTTATCTTCCACTTTTTTTCAAAACAATTTTCAATGTCATTACATTCAAACGAAACATTCTGATCGAGTCTTATCCATTCTTTTGAAATTTTCGGTGCAAAAATCTGAGTATACTTCTGCGGGTATGCTGCATAATTTACAAGTGAATCAAGATAAATATTTTTATTCCAGACTGCTGCCCAGTGCCATTTTGTTTTTCGTGGAACTTTACCAAAACAATGATCCTGATAAACAATATTTTTATCTTTTGCAGAAAGTGTATATTCTTTTCCGTTAATTTTTACTATACCTTTTTCTATCAATAAAAAATAATTTTCTAAACCATAATTATTTTCAAAATAGTTATCATACTTTTCAAATAAAGGAAGTTCTGGTTTTAATTCAAGTTTTAATTCTATTTCACAACCTGAAAAATTTTTTGGATCATTTAATTTTAATTCCATCTGATAAACAGTTTCATTATCACTTTTTTTATTTTCTGAATAACAGAACTGCAGATGCTTTGAATTTACTAAAAGAGAATTTCCATCTGTTTTTGTCAGATTTTTTTTAATATAATATCCGGCAGCATATTTAAATTTCTGCTTTTTTGAAACTGGAAAAACAGTTTTTCCATCGTAATATACAACTGCAAGAGAATCTATAAAAACCGATCTTGCTTCTGATATTCCCAGAAAAACTGTTTTTGTTTTTTTTGCATCTGTTTCATCTGGAATCCGAAATTGAATTCCAGAATACCACCATTCTTTTTCATTAAATGATTTAATGAAATGCAATCTGTTTTTAATTACTTTATTTTCAAATAATTTCATAGCCTTTGTAAATTAAAATATAAAATGCTTAACTGTATAATGTAATAATTCTCTCTCTTTCTTTTTTGGATCATTTTCCATTTTAATTGTACAGTCATTATTAACAATTAAAGTTTCACGATTTTCAGGAGTGTACTGGTTCCATTCAACTTTGGAAGAAGATGGATTTCCTGTCTTTGCAAAATTAACCCAGGCTGAACAGAGTTTATCAGAAAGACCTTTATCAATTTTTCCAGAAAACTGTTCATCTTCAAGGTTATGAAAAACGTAAGAAAGTTCAGCTGCATGAGGACAGCCTATCCACTCAAATGTATCAGATTCTTTTCCAAAATAATACATATAAGTTTTACCGCCATTCTTTGCATGAAGATAAGCAGTTTCCATTGCAGGTGCTCTGAATGAAGTTTCATTTGAAAGTTCAACATTACGCCAGAGTGAACTTAATAATTCAGTTATATTTGAATCACCAATTTCATTCGCATATTCTTCATCAATTTGAATTTTTAAATCGTCTTTCATTTTCAAAAATTCATAAAACTGTTTTTTTTCTTCTTCTGTTTCTGCAGCTTCCAATGCTTTATTAAAATGTTTTTTTCCAAATGTAAGTGAAAAAATTGCAAGTTTTGCTATTTCATAATTTTCAAATTCATCTTCTGTACATTCTGCTAATGGCTTTCCACCTATTTCATCAATAAAATAACGGTTTTCATCTTTATTTGTTCCAATAATCAGATCAACATCCTTACTCATTCCCTGTGCCATTGCTTCATAAGGATCTTCTGGAATAATACTGTCATTTCCTCTGAGCGGTAAACCATGAAGATTAGCAAGCTGATTTCCACTTTCATTTGTCTGGCTGTACAATTCAATAAGTTTGCTTTCTGGAATTGCGATAAGATCATCCATATTTTTTGCGCCTGTCAGTTTTAAAAGAAGGTCTGTCTGACCACGTCGCTCAAAATCTTTATGTGTATAAGTAAAATTAAGACATCCACTTTCTGCAATTACTCTGTTAAAAAGACCTTGTGCTTCTTTTACAGTCATCAAAATTGAAACAATTCCACCGCCTGCTGATTCACCAAAAATCGTAACATTATCCGGATCACCACCAAAACTTTCTGCATTCTGCTTAACCCACTTCAATCCTTGAATGATATCAAGAACTCCGAGATATCCAGCATCAGGATAATTTTCTCCGCCAGGTACTTTTGAAAAATCTGCAAAGCCCATAAGATTTACACGATAATTACATGTAACAACAATTACATCATTATGTTCCCTGATAATAAACTTTCCATTATAAAGCGGATCAGATGTTCCACCCCATCCAAAAGCTCCACCATGAACATAAAACATAATCGGTTTATTTTTCTTTGATAAATCTTTTGTCCAGATATTTAATGTAAGACAATCTTCACCAATCACATTGTAGCTTGCCTGTTCTGAATATGATTTTGTCTGTATTGATGATTTTCCAAATTTATAAGCTTCGTAAACAGTATCATCAGCATCAACTGCAACTGGTGCTTTCCATCTGAGTTTTCCTACAGGAGGTTTAGCATATGGAATTCCTTTAAACGAAATTACTCCGTCCTCTGTTGTTCCCTTAAACTGACCGTTATAACATTTGATTACAGGATTATTTCCTGCACACGAACAAACAAAAACTGATAAAACTGAAATTAAAAAATAATTTAACAAATTTGCTTTTTTCATAAACTTCTCCTTAGCTCTATTTTAATACTATTTTAAACAAATTTGTAAAAAATCTTTTTAAGTCAATTAATTTTTATCAAGCAAGTCTAAGATTCCTTCTTCACCTGTGACACCGATTTTTTTGCCTGTCAATTTTCCATCTTTAAATGCTGCTAAAAATGGAATGCTCATAACTCCGTATTCTTCTGCAAGTTCTGGATTCTCATCAACATTAACTTTTCCGACTACATATTTTCCATCATAGTCTTCTGCAAATTTTTCAATTATCGGAGAAAGCATCCTGCACGGTCCGCACCACGGCGCCCAGAAATCAACTATTACCGGCTTTTTTGCCTTTAATACTTCTTTTTCAAAATTCTCTTTATTCAAAATCTTTTCTGCCATATTTAACTCCTTAACATAAAACTTCTGTTTTATATCACCAGATTAAATATAACAATAAAATTTCAAATCACAAAAATTTTGAAATGATTTTCAATAACTTTTGAACCTGTATAGGTTTTGCAAGATGCTCATCCATTCCAGCCGCAAATGCATTCTGTCTGTCTTCTTCAAACGCATTAGCAGTCATTGCAATAATCGGAATATGAATATTTTTTCCTTTTTCAAGTTTTCGGATTTCCTTTGTTGCTTCATATCCGTTTAGCAAAGGCATCTGAACATCCATCAAAATAAAATCGTAATATTTATATTCACCTTTTTCATAAAGATGTTTGATCATTTCAACCGCAACATTACCATCTTCCGCGTATTCAATTTTAAGATTCTGATCTTCAAGAATATCTCTTGCAATTTCGCGGTTCATTTCATTATCTTCTACAAGCAATGCCCTCTTGCCTTCAAACGAAATAAGAATATTTTCTTCTTCCTTTTCTTCTACCAGAACATCTGCAATCTGAAAATCCAAAGTAATGTCAAATCTTGTTCCTTTTCCAATTTCAGACTGCACTTCAATATCTCCACCAAGTAAATCAATTACATTTTTTACAATGGATAGTCCAAGCCCTGTTCCCTGAATTTTACTTACAGTAGTATTTTTTTCACGCGAAAATGGTTCATACATTTTCTTAAGAAATTCTTTGCTCATACCAATTCCGGTATCAGTAACTGTTAATACAAATGTCGCGTAACCAGGTTTTCTGCTTTTAATTTCACAAAAATTGAATTCAACTGTTCCTCCCTGAGGAGTATACTTCATTGCATTACCGACTATATTCATCGTAACGGAACTCATTCTTGCTTCATCTGTCAGAATAAAATTGTGATTTATATTTTTTATTGAATACTTAAAATTAATTTTACTTGTCTTTGCCTGCTCATTCAAAATTGTAATCATCGAATCAAATTCTTTATTTATATCAACAAGATTATTCTGAAATTCAATTTTTCCAGATTCAATTCTGGCCATTTCCAAAACCTGATTTATCAGCGTTAAAAGCTGCTGACTTGAAATATCAATTTTATCAAGACAATCTTTTACTTTTACAGAATCATCAGAATGTTTTCTGGCAATCGCACTAAAACCGTTTATTGCATTCATCGGTGTTCTGATATCATGAGACATATTAAAAAGAAAATTTGTTTTTGATGTGTTTGCAACTTCTGCTTTCTTTAATGCCTCGCTCAACTGACTTTTTGCTTCCATTTCTTCATCTACAATTCTTTCTGCAAAATATGTCAATCGAGACAAAAGTGATTTATCTTCATCATGTTTAATTACGATTTTCTGATTCTGTTTTTCTTTGCCTTCTCGAAATAATACAAGTTCAAGTGTCTGATTTAAAACTCTAAGTCTTTTTCCAAACCGTAAAATTTCTCCACCTGTGTAAAAGCCGGTAACGGGTGCAATTTTTTGTAAGATACTTGTTTCTTTTCCTACTTCTTTATTTCCCCAGAAAATTCTTCTTCCTGCACATGAATATGCTTTTATCGCTTCCGGATTATATTCTGCAACTTCAATTGCCCTGTCATTCAATCTATTTAAAATTGTGTTTTTATCACCATAAGAAATTCTGACATGTGTTCCTTCAGGAATGTCAGCAAACATAAGCATTGTCTTATCCTGTCTGATAACCTGCGGAGTTCTGATAAATTCATTTCCGTCTTCTTCTGCAATCAAAGGAAATACAAGAGTATCTTTATCTTCCAATGTAAGATTTAAATACTTTTCATAAATGGAAAATGCCGGAACATTATCAATCTCAAAAAGTTCTTTCCCTTTACTACGAGTAACCTTCATCAGGTTACCAAGACCTTTCCATCCAAGAATATCAAACGACTGAAATTTTAAATCTGTTCCGTAATACAGCATTACAGCCATTCCATTTTTTGTTAAAGAATGTCCCTTTGCAATTATATAAGAATTATAAGATGATACATCAAAGTTGGAACTTGCCCCGCCAAAAATCAAAATGTTTGAATCAACATCAGGAATATTTCTGTCAATTTTTAAAATTTCAAGATATGAAAAAGCCGGAATAAGTTCTATTCCGCACAAACCTGATTTTGTATTACAATAATTCCATAAATCTTAAAGTGAAGAAATCTCTGTTTCTTTTTCAACCCACACAAGTTCTGTGCGTGTTGTCTTTCCTTCAAAAGCATAACAGGTAATATTTATTCCAGAAGCAAATTCTCCCATAGAAATACTTCCAGATGCCTGATTTCCATAATAAGCAGATTCCGGAAAACACTTTTCAATTTCTTTTATTATAAATTCAAGTTTACTTTTTTCACTTTGTGTCCAGGTTATATAAAAAGTTATATCTGAAAAAGAATTTTTTTGAATTTCTTCTTTAAGTCTGGAAAATTGAAGATGTAATTTTTCGTTATTATCAAAATAAATTTGATATTGTTTCATAAAATCTTTCCTTCTGATTTAAAACATTCTCATCTGAAAAAATCTGCATTCAATTTTTAAGCTGCAGCATAAAAAATAGAAACTATTTTTTCTTTAATTTTTCATAAATCTTTTCCAAAAGATTATTTTTTGAGATATGCTTCATAATAAAAGGAACAACTATCATTCCATAAAAAATAAAGCCTGATGTTTCCAGAAATTTTCCGATAAAACGAAGATCAAAAGCTGTAAAAATTTTTACAATATGTTTGTCCCACCACATCATTGGAACAAGTGCACAGATTCCAATTACAAAACGAGTCTTCCAATCAACTTCATTTTCGAAATCAAAACCACGACGTTCAAAATAACGGCAGATGACAAATGCAAAAACATATCCGATTCCCTCAAACGAATCATGAATCATCTTTGACGGATCAACAATTAAATTTCCTTCTGAATTATAATTAAGCGGATATGGTTTGAAAAAATAATATAAGACAGATGCAATACATAAAATTATTCCACTGACTAAAATAATTTTATCTCTTCTGTCTGCATCTTTATCAGACCAGTTTTCAATTGAATATGCCAATAAAAGCATCAAAAATGTTAAAGTAAATCCAACAATTACATCTTGTGGTGTATGAACTCCAAGATAATTTCTTGAAAACATTGTAATAAAAATCATCGCAAATAAAATTACTGCGGCAGCTTTATATTTTTTTCGAACCCAAATTGCAATATTTGCATAATAATTTGTTGCTGCGGTTGAATGTCCGCTTGGAAAAGAATAACCGGTTGCTGCAATCTTTGAATCACCATACGGCAAAATTCTTGCATCGCGTATCCACGGACGATAAACACAAAAAGTTAATTTTAAAAACCCATTTAAAAAATATCCTAAAGAAATTCCGGCAAGCATACGCCTTCCAGCATTCCGGTCAATCGTCCAATAAATAATAAAAATAACTGCCAGGGGAAAAAAGCTGACTGAAAATTTTGTAAACCAGTTCATAACCGGTGCAAGCCAGCTTTCTGTCAAACTGCGGAAATTCTGCAGCATAAGTAAATAATCGATATCCATTTTATTCTCCAATTTTAATTATATACCCTATAAAATTATCCTTGCAACAATAAATATAATTGAAAAATTGTAATAAAAATTAAAATCAATTATTTCAATATTGTTAAACTACTCAGCTGTCAGCTTTATAACTCCGTCACCGCTTTCACAGACAAAAAATCCAGCAGAATATCCAACAACTTTCGTATATTCCATCTGAACATTTTCAATAAAACTTTCAACTTCATCTTTATGAACAAGCGCAATCGCACAACCACCAAAACCGGCACCTGTCATTCTCGCACCAAGACATCCCTTCTGCTTCTGCGCAGTCTCTGCAAGTGTATCAAGTTCAATTCCGGTTACTTCATAATTTTCTTTCAATGACTTATGACTTTCGTTTAACAATTTTCCAAGTCTGACAAGATCACCATCTTTCAATGCTTCTGTTGCTTTTATAACGCGTTCATTTTCTGCTATGCAATGTCTTGCCCGAATATTTAAAATTGAATCAGTTACAAGCGCACTGTACTTATCCCATTCAGCAAGAGTCAGATCACAAAGTGTTTCAGCCTTTACACCGTTTTCCTGCAGAATCTTCAACGCTTCTTCGCACTGAGCACGGCGTTCATTATATTTGGAATCTGCAAGTTTTCGAACTTTGTTTGTGTTCATTACGATAAAGCGATAGTCGCCGAGTTCAAGTGGAATTTGCTCGTAACGCAATGTGTTGCAGTCAAGAAGCTCACAGAAATTCTTTTTTCCTGTTGAGATAATAAACTGATCCATGATTCCGCATTTAACATTCATGAAATTGTGTTCACTCATTTGTCCGAGCTTTGCAAGTTCCACACGCGAAACATCAAAACCAAACAAATCACAAACCGCAAAACCAAACCCGCACTCAAGCGCAGACGACGAAGAAATTCCACCGCCCGCAGGAATATTTGAAACCATCAGAATTTCAAAACCGCAGTCAAACTTAAAACCGCGTGACTTGAGCTGGCTTAAAATTCCATTTAAATAATTTGCATAATCATTTTCTTTTGCATAAACAAAATCATCGTTAATATCAAACTCATAGCTGCCAGGAAATCGAAGATCATTGTAAAAAATTTTTGTATCATTTCGTTTTCTGATTGCAACATAAAGATATCGATTGATTGCAGCAGGTAAAACTTTTCCGCCGTTGTAATCAATGTGTTCTCCAATGATGTTGATTCGTGCAGGCGAAGAATAGATTTGTAATTTGGAATTTGATGAACCGTATTGGTTGAGAAAAGCGTCATGTAGTTGTTGAACGGTGAATTCGGTTTGAGTGAGAGGTTGGGACATAAATATTTCTCCAAGATTTAATACTTAATAATAGACATTTAAGGAAAAATAATAAAGATATTAAACATTTACTTTGTTTCTATACAAGTTATGTGTTATAATGAATAAATTAAAAAACTGGAGCACATCGAAATGGCAAAGGCAAAGTCACAAAAAACATCTTCCGCAACAATTGGATTTGAACAGCAGATCTGGGATGCCGCATGTGAACTTTGGGGACACATTCCCGCAGCAGACTACCGCAAAATTTTTACAGGACTCATCTTCCTTCGTTATATCGGAGCAGCATTTGAAAAACGCTACAACGAACTTGTAAAAGACGGCGAAGGATTTGAAAACGATCCTGACGAATACGCAGCTGACAACATTTTCTTTGTTCCAAAAGCAGCACGCTGGTCAAAAATCGCAAGTGCCGCACACACACCAGAAATCGGAACTATCCTCGACAAAGCAATGGCCGCAGTCGAAGCAGATAACAAAAACTTAAAAGGCGTACTTCCAAAAAACTATGCAAACCCAGACCTCGATAAACGCGTCCTTGGAAATGTAATCGACATCTTCACCAACATGGACATGAGCGACACAGAAGCCAGCAAGGATCTTCTTGGCCGCACCTACGAATACTGCATCGCACAGTTTGCCTCTTACGAAGGAGTAAAAGGCGGCGAATTCTACACACCAGCCAGCGTTGTAAAAACAATCGTAAGCATCTTAAAGCCATCAGAAGGAAAACGAGTTTATGACCCATGCTGCGGTTCAGGAGGAATGTTCGTACAGTCAGTAAAGTTCATTCAGGAACACGCAGGAAACCGCAACAACATTTCAGTCTTTGGACAGGAAGCCAATGCCGACACCTGGAAAATGGCAAAGATGAACATGGCAATCCGCGGAATCGATGCAAACTTTGGCGAACATCAGGAAGACACCTTCTTTCACGACCTGCACGCCACACAGAAGTTCGACTTTATCATGGCAAATCCGCCGTTCAATCTAAGCAACTGGGGACAGGACAAACTCACAAACGACCCACGCTGGGTATACGGACTTCCACCAAGCGGAAACGCCAACTACGCATGGATCCAGCACATGATCTATCACTTAGCCCCAAACGGAAAAATCGGTCTTGTACTTGCCAACGGAGCCTTAAGTACCCAGACCAGTGGCGAAGGTGAAATCCGCAAAAAGATAATCGAAGCCGATTTAATAGAAGGAATTGTTGCCATGCCAACCCAGCTTTTTTACAGCGTAACAATTCCAGTAACATTGTGGTTCATCAGCCGTAACAAAAAGCAGCCTGGAAAAACGCTGTTCATAGATGCCCGCAACATGGGCCACATGGTAGACCGCAAGCACCGCGACTTTACCGACGAAGACATAAACCGCCTTGACGACACCTTCACCGCTTTCCAGAACGGAACACTGGAAGATGTAAAAGGCTTCTGCGCCACAGTCAAAACCGAAGACATCGCCAAGCAGGACTACATCCTTACCCCAGGCCGTTATGTAGGCATAGAAGAAAAAGCCGAGGACGATGAACCCTTTGACGAAAAAATGAACCGCCTCACCAGTGAACTTGGCCAGATGTTTACCAAGAGCCACGAACTTGAAGACCAGATAAAGAAAAATCTGGAAGGTATTGGGTGGAAGATATAAGTACTGCGGTGGTTGAGCTTGTCGAAACCACCATGAAATGAAAATGGGGAGTTAGGAGGGGAAAGCCTTCCCCTCGCTACAAACCTGCGGTTTTCCGCTACCCCTTCTGCGGGGACACCCCGCAACGCCCCGTGAAAGCTCGCAAGCGGGAAAAACGGCAAAGCAAACGTCATGCTGAACTTGTTTCAGCATCTTATGAGCTTATGATGTTCCGAACATAGTTTGGAATGTATTAAGAAAGAAATTGGAGAATTGGAATATATAATGGAAGATTGGAAAGAAACACCGTTATCTGAAATTACCTCATTGATTACAAAAGGAACTACGCCATCAATGATAGGTGCTTCATTTACTGAATCTGGTATAAAATATATTAAATCAGAAAGTATACTTGATAATTCTAGAATACTTGATTCATCAAAATTTGCTTTTATTTCTCTGGAAACTCATGATCGCCTAAAAAGGTCGCAGATTGAAGAAAATGATTTATTGTTTTCGATGGCAGGTATGTTTCTAGGAAAAACAGCTATTGTTACAAAAAACGATATTCCTGCAAATACTAACCAAGCAGTTGCTATTATTCGTATCATTCCAAATAAAGCCGACTTCAAGTTTATATATTATTATTTAAATCAAAAGAATATAGTTAAGTATATAAACAACTTATCTGGACAATCTGCACAACCAAATATTAATTTACAACAGATAGGAAGTCTTAATATCAATCTTCCTCCACTTCCCACACAGCAAAAAATTGCGCAGATACTTTCATCATTGGATGACAAAATAGAACTGAACAATAAAATAAACGCCAATCTGGAACA
>JAGHVB010000031.1 GCA_018064525.1 Candidatus Treponema merdequi
AGTAGGTAGAGCAACGCCCTTTTAAGGCGTGGGTCGATGGTTCGAATCCATCATAGCTCAAAAGACTTCAGAGAAATCTGAAGTCTTTTTTTTGTCTATATTCTCTTAACGGTTTTCCAGTCATTTATCCGACAAAACAAAAAAAAGTCTAAATACTAATGATAATCTAAATTTCTATTTCATTATAAATTCCCAGCATCCTAAAATCTTTACAAACATATTTCAGTTCATTCAAAAATTTACTAATCAGTTTCATCGATTCAATATAACTTCCGCATTCCACTTTAACATCAACAAAAAATCTGTATGTCCACGGATTTTCTGGAATAGGGCGGGATTCGATTTTTTTTATGTTGAGGCCTGCTTTTTTAAATATTCCCAGGCAGTTATATAAAGCACCGGGTTTGTCTTTTGTCGTAAAAATAAAAGAAGCTCTGTCCGGAACGGGCAGATTTTCTTTTTCTGATAAGTTATTTTCATTTTGCAGTGAACTTATTATAAAAAATCTTGTGAAATTATTTTTGTTATCCTGAATTCCTTCTTTAATTATTTTTAAGTCATAAAGTTCTGCATTCTGGATTGATGCGATGGCTGCGTTTGAGATGTCATTTTTTTCTTTTACGATGTGAGCAGCTGTGGCGGTGGAAACTGTTTCGCGCTGATTAAATTTTTTACTTTTTAAAAAGCTGTAGCACTGATATAAAGCCTGAGGGTGTGAGTATACTGTTTTGATGGAATTTATGTCAGCACCTTGTGGTGCTAAAAGCGCGTGTTCAATTCTTAATATGAGGGAACCTGTTATTTTTACGTTTTTATATCGGACAAAGTTATCATAGTTCTGATAGACACATCCGGCGGTACTGTTTTCAACCGGAACCATTCCAAAGTCGAATTCTTTATTTATGACAGACTTGAAGATGTCTTCAAAGCTGTTTACAGAAATTGCTTTTACAGAAGTTCCAAAATATTTTTCTATTGCAGTTTCTGCGTAGGCACCTTTTTCTCCGTTAAACGCACATGTTCTCATATTTAAAATATAAAAAAAAATCGTGAAAATTCCAAACCTTTTTAATCTGGATATTTCACGATTTAATTTCTATAAAATATTTTTAATGAAGTAATATTTATTTTAAAAGATTGAAAATACGTTTATAAGTTTCTTCAGCTTTTGTTTCTTTAATAACTTCTACAACAGGATTTCCAAGCTGGGGCATTGTATCGTAAGCGATACCTTTCTGGTAAAAAATGGCAAGTCCGTGTGCTTCAGAATTATCGTGAATGCAGGTTGCATTGCATAATACTGATGACTTTACATAGTCATTCCACAAAACGCAGCTCATTGCGACCTGGTCTGCAAGATCAAGTGCATTCAAGTTGTTGTACTGACGGTTGAACTGTAAAAGTCCTGTGCATGCTTTGCCGGTAAATGACTGTGCAGGCGTTCCTTTTATGAATTTATCCAGTTGAGAAACTGAAAAATAAACGTTACATACATTAAGCCCGATAATTGTAAGTGGAACTTCTGCATCAAATAAAATCTGTAATGCTTCTGCATCTTTATAAGTATTAAACTCTGCAACAGGAGTAGCATTGCCCTGTCCAAATCCTGCAGTTCCCATAATCCAGATTTTTTTTACTTTTTTAAGTGTTCCGGGACTTTTTTTATAGACTTTTGCAATATTTGTAACAGGTCCGAGACATACAAGTTCAATTTCATGTGGATTCTGGTTGATCGTTTCGATGATAAAATCTACGGCAGGTTTTGTTTCCGGCTTTCTTGAAGGGTGAATTAAATCAAGATCTCCCATTCCGTCTTTTCCATAAACTGAAAAACATGGATGTTCAATTCCATCAAGAGCAGTCTCTGCTCCCGGAAAAACTGGAACATCAACTCCGGCAACTTCAAGAGTCATAAGGGCATTATTCATTCCCTGTTCAAGTTCAACATTTCCGGCCGCCACTGTGATTCCGAGTATTTTTACAGAAGGTGATTTTGCTGCCATCATGATTGCCATGCAGTCATCACCTGCAGTATCTGAATCAATGATGATTTTTCTGACATTTTCCTGCGAAAAGATTAGCTGTGACGCAAAAAATAAAACTGCTGATAAACATAAAAATTTTTTCATTTTTACAAAACTCCTTTAACAGATTCCATTATATATCAATTTTCCTGAATATATACAGTTATTATAAAAAAAAATATATAAAAAAAACACGCTAAAATTCCATTGACTTCAATAAAATTGCCAATTACAATTAAAATATCATTAAAAAAATACTAAAAGGAACTTTGTGCAGAACTCTTATACAATTGTTGTACCAGATAATACAATTTTAACTAAGCTTTGTGGTACTAACGATAGCAATTTACGACTCATTGAGCAGCATCTTGGCGTACCTGTCTTTATGCGCGGAAACGAACTTTCCGTTGAAAAAGATGATCCGGCAATCAAAGAGCAGTTTCGTTTTATAATTGATAGAATAATCGACGAAATCGAAGAAGGCTATGCTGACACGGAAGACGCTGTCCGTTCTATATTAAATACCGATTTAAATCCTGACTATTCTCCGGTAAAAGATTATTTTGAAAGGGAAAAACTTCATGCCACAATGGATGAAGGTGCAATTGTTGTTCCTGGAGCACAGAAAAAGCTTTATCCGAAGACTCAGAATCAGGCTGATTATGTAAAACTTCTGCGTACTCACGATATGGTTTTCTGTACCGGACCTGCCGGAAGCGGAAAGACTTTTCTGGCCGTTGCCGAGGCGCTGCGCCTTGTTCTCTCAAAAGAAAAAAAAGGAATTGTTTTAACGCGCCCTGTCGTAGAAGCGGGTGAGAGTCTTGGATTTTTGCCAGGAGACCTTGAGCAGAAGATAGGTCCGTATCTCAGACCGCTTTATGATTCTATGGAAAGTGTCTTGTCGCGGGATACTGTTAAAAAGTTAATAGAAAATGATATAATAGAAACAGCTCCTCTTGCGTATATGCGCGGAAGGACGCTTAATGACTGTGTAATCATTCTTGATGAAGCACAGAATACAACATGCGAGCAGATGAAAATGTTTCTGACCCGCATGGGAAACGGATCAAAGGTTTTTGTAACCGGAGATGTAACTCAAATAGACTTACCAAAGCGGTGCCGTTCTGGTCTTGTCCACGCACTTGATGTTCTTTCGGGCATTCCCGAAATTGGAATGATGCAGATGAGTGGAACTGACGTAGTTCGAAATCCTCTTGTTAAAAAAATAGTGCAGGCGTACGAAAATGCAAAAGACAATTGAAAATGGACAGAATAATTCTCAGATAAAAAAGACATCTGTTTTTAAAAGATTTGCTGATTCAATGAAAACAGATTATCCTGTTTTTATTCTGTCAGTTGTTGCTTTTATTTTAATCGGTGTAATAAGTTTTTTCGGTGTTACAAGAAATGTAACTGTTGCAGCTTTTTCATTAAATGAATATGAAGTTGGACAGATTGCAGACAGAACAATCATCGCGGATAAAACAATTCCGGCAACTCCGAATTATCCGATTGCAATTCATGAAGGTGAAAAAATCATTAAAAAAGGTTTTGCAATTACAGAAGACGGTTACAGAAAGCTTGAAAAAATGGCTAATACAAAAGAGTATATCGATTACCGTGCCTATGCAAATCTTCTTCTGTTTCTTTTTCTTCTGATGATTTTATGGACGCTGCTTTATTCAGATGTCCTTCTGGGAAGAAAACTTGCTTTTAAGGAACTTTTGATTCAGATTATTTTCTTTGCCGCGATTTATTCATGTGCGATGTTTGCACCAAAATACCAGCTGTTTGGTCAGTCATCTTATCATCTTTGCATTGCAATTCCATCAGCTTTGATTATTTTTCTTATTACTCTTCTTTTTGATGAAAAAGCTTCGATATTTTTCTCAATTGTTCTGTCTCTCGGTGTGTTATGTGCAACAGATTATGATGTAATTGTATTTCTCTTTACATTTGCAACCTGCTTCAGTGCAACAAGAATTATAAGAAAAATTTCTACCAGAATTGATATGGTTTTTGCTTCACTTTCGATTGCAGCACTTAATATTGTTTTTATTTTTCTCTTAAAGATTTTATTTAATGATTCATTTGATGATTTTGGAATTCTTGCATTTGGAATTGCAATCAACGGTTTTTTGTGTGGAATTCTTGCTCTTGGTTTTATCACTCCGCTTGAACAGATTTTGAATACAGCTTCTGTATTCAGACTTATGGATTTGAGTGACCTTAACAATCCGACAATGCGTTCTTTGCTTCTTAACGCATCTGGTACTTACAATCATGCAATGATGGTTGCAACTCTTGCAGAAAATGCATGTAACGCAATCGGTGCAAATTCGCTCGTTGCCCGTGTCGGAGCTTATTATCATGACATCGGAAAAATGGATCAGAGTGAATATTTTGTTGAAAACCAGAATGGTCAGAATAAGCATGATGAAATAAATCCATCACTCTCTGTTTCCGTAATCAGAAGTCATGTAAAAAAAGGCGTTGAAAAAGCTCATCAGCTTCATCTTCCGCAGTCGGTAATTGATATTATTGCAGAACACCACGGAAATTCTGTTATTGCATATTTCTTTAACGAAGCAAAGCAGCAGAATCCTGATGTAAGTGAAGAAGATTTTTCTTATAACGGAGTTCCACCAAGCACACGTGAAAGTGCAGTCGTAATGCTTGCAGATACAGTAGAAGCTGCCTGCAGAACTCTTGAAAAACCTTCTGTGTCGCGCCTTGATAAATTCATTCAGCAGTTAATCTCTTCAAAAATGGAACATCGGCAGCTCGATAACTGTAATCTGACTTTTAAAGAACTTACAATAATTAAAGATTCGTTTGTCACAATTCTTGCAGGTTATTATCATTCAAGAATTGAATATCCTGACCAGAAAGATCCTGATGATGATAAAAAGAAAAGCGCAGATGAAAATTCAACAAAAAATGGAACTGCATTAAAGGCAAAAAAGAAAAATGGCAAATAGAATTTTAATAAGTTTACAGGAAGATATTGAAGAACCTTCATGGTTCGGTAATGTAGAAAGTTTTGTAACAGCAGCAATGAAAAAACTTGACTTTGATTCTGAAGAAGTTTCAATTCTATTCTGTAACAATTCTTATATTCATGAACTTAATAAGTGTTATCGTCAGATTGATAATCCGACAGATGTTCTTTCTTTTGAAAATGATTCTGTTTATGAAGAAGACGGAGTTAAGTGGAAAGCTGTCGGTGACATTGCAATCAGCATTGAAATGATTTCTGAGAATGCAAAATATTTTGATACAACAGATAATGCGGAATTAAAAAGACTTTTGGTTCATGGTCTTCTGCATTTGAATGGAATGGACCACGGTGAAGAACATATTGAAAGCGGTGTTGAGCCTGTGTGCGAAATGCTTGTTCTTCAGGAAAAAATTTTAAAAGAAATGGAAGATTTAGTTATTATTAAATAAATCGGTAGAGAGAAATGGGGATATTTGATTCTATATCACAAAAGGTAAAAGCAAGGGATTCTGAAGACGAAGTTTTATCACAGGAACAGAAAACAACAGAAGAAATTTTAAACGAAGAAAAAGAAGATATGATTGCCGGAGTCAATGAACTTTCGACTACTTCTGTAAAAGAAGTTATGATTCCGAGAATTGATGTTGACTTTATAAATATTGACAGTGACCAGTCAGAATGGATGGCAAAAATTTCTGAAAGCGGTCACTCGGGAATTCCGGTTTACAAAGATTCAATTGATAATGTCATCGGTGTTCTTTATGTAAAAGATTTAATCAGATGCTTTGCAGAAAATGAAAAACCTGATCTGGAAATAATTATCCGTAAAGCTTACTTTGTACCTGAGACAAAAAGAATCGACAGTCTTCTGCGTGAATTTAAGAGACGCCACATTCACATTGCGATGGCAGTCGATGAATACGGCGGACTTTCTGGAATTGTAAGCATGGAAGATATTATCGAAGAAATTGTCGGTGATATTCAGGATGAATTTGACAATGAACGTGATGATATTATAAGTCTTGGGCCTGATACATGGCTTGTTGACGCAAGAGAAAATCTTGATGATCTTAATGAAGAATTAGGTTCATGTTTTCCGGCAGAAGAATTTGATACATTGGGTGGATTTGTATTTGATTTATTCGGTAAAATTCCAGTAAAATATGAAAAAGTGCTCTGGAATGATTATGACTTTATTGTTCAGGATATGGACGGTCATAGAATTGATATGATTAAAATTATTTATCATAATAATACGGGTGGGGAAAAGGATGAAAAAAAAGAGTAATTTATCATTTGTGCTCGGCTTTATTATATTTTCTTTGTGCGGAACTTTTTATGCCGAGGTCAATACTTTTTCAAAGACAAAGGCTTTTGCAGAAAATTCTTCAATGACAGCCACACAGCTTTATAATTCAGGACTTGAATATTATGATAATAAGGAATGGTGGCAGGCTTCTGAAAAATTTCAGGAAGCACTTCAGAAGAACAATGCTTATGCAGATGCCTGGTATATGCTTTCAAAATGTTCTTACGAATTAAATCAATTTGATCTTTGTGCATCATATATTGAAAATGCCCAGAAATACTCAGGTGAAAAACCTGAATATGTAAATCTTAAAGCATTCAGTTATATTTCTCTCGGAAAATTTACAGAATCCGAAAACCTTTTTAACAGTGTATTAAAGAAATATCCGAATAATATTGAGGCCCGTTTCGGACTTGCGGAATTAAATCTTTTTTCAGGTAAGCTTACAAGTGCAGAATTATTTTACAAAGATGCACTTAAGAGAGAACCATTAAATGTAAAAGCTCTTTTGAGTCTTGCTCTTGTCAGTACGGAACTCGAAAAAAAAGAACTTGCTCAGAGTTATATAAACAAAGCTCTTCAGTCGCATGCAAATAACGAAGAAGTTTATTTTATTGCATCTTATCTTGCAGCAATGAACGGTGATTTTTCAGAAGCAGAAAAAAAATGTCTGATGGCAGTAACTGTTAATCCGAATTATGACAGTGCTTATGAACTTCTGGGAACAATTTATTTTGCACAGGGCAGATATCAGGATGTAATTGATATTGCGGATTTTAGAATCAACAGAAACAGAAATCTTGCAGAGGCCTGGTTTATCAAAGGTCTTGCTCTTGAAAAACTTGAAAGGTTTGAAGAATCGATTGACACATGGCAGACAGGACTTGATGTTGATCCGACTGATGAAATAATGCGTTCTGCTTTTGAGCTTTCCGTTTTGAAAAATACTGACCTTGAAGATGCGAGAAGAAAAGTCTGGGCTTCTTATCATGTAAAAAAAGGACAGGAATATCAGAAAAAATATCTTGGACTTCAGGTCAGATATGAATATCAGACTGCTTTAAAAATCAATCCGAAAAATAAAACTGCAAGACAGGCTTTTGCAGAAATTTTGTACAATGATGGTTTTAATGAAAATTATCTTGAACAGATAAAATTTGTTCATGAAAATTCTTCAATGCCTGAATACCAGAATAAAAATTCGCCGACAGATGCAGAAGAAGCAAAAGCTGCAAAATATATTAAACTTTCTGATACAGTCGAAGGTTTTGAATCTTTGATGGAAAATACCCTTGCAAAAAAATGGGACATAAATCCATTCTATCTTGATAAGACAAGATGGAATATCGGAATTTATTATATGGAAAAAGTAGAGCCTCTTTATCATCCTGATATTGCACGCATCGCATCAGAAGAACTGCGTCTTATGTTTCAGGGAATTTCTTCTACAAATGTAAGACTTTATCCGGAAAAAGTAAAAGGTTATGCTGATGCTTATAAAAATGCACATGATAAAAAACTTGATTATTTTATCATAATGACAGGTGATGAAACTGACCGTGATGTTAAAATTGATGCTGTAATGTATTCTGCGCGTACAGGTACAAAGACAGATGATTTTTCTGTTTACAGAACCGGAAACGAAAGATTTTCTGGAGCTCTTTTAAGACTTAGAAAAGATATTCTTTCAATTCTTCCTGTCCGTGCAAAGATTTTAAACAGAAGTGTTAACGAACTTCTTCTTGATATCGGAAAATCAGAAGGAATGATTAAGAATGCGGAATTCGCTGTAATTAAAAAAGGAATTTTAAAAACTTCTGATACTGGTGTCGGGCTTGTATATACTGATCAGGATGTGCTTGGAAAAGTTACTCTCTCTAAAGTTTCAGAAGAGATTTCAGAAGGAATTTTGAGTGATACAGGTTTTTATGACAGAGTTAATTCCGGAGATGAACTTATTCTTGTAAAAATGCCTGAAAAGGCTGATTCAAAAGATGCTCCGAGTGAAGCATCTCTCGATACTTCACCTCAGAAAGCAGAAAAGGAAGTAAAAGAAGAAAAGGTAAGTCCTCTTAAAGGAGCTGATCTTGAAATTACAAGAACTCCGAGTTTAATTAAGATGATCCGTGAACTCAATTAAGTCGAGGCTTGAATCAATCCATTTTTTTGAAAGTTCATTAAAATCTTCTTTTACAGTAAGGAAATTATAAAGCGCGTTTCTATAATCTTTTGTAAAATAATATGATTCACCAAGATAAAATAAAGCGCGTTTTTGAACTTCTTCAGATCTGTGTACACTTAAAAATTCATTAAGACTGACAATTGCGTTTTTAAAATCTTTTTTTGCAAAAGTGGCTTTTAATATTTTGAACAGAAAGTATTCGTCGCCGCCTTCGGGACAGATCATGTCTTCTTCAAAAACATGCATTTTTGTAATTTTGTTTTTACGGTTGATGTAATTCTCTGCAAGTTCATGTGGTGCATTCATTGCTTTTTTACCAAAGACTGCAGATTTTAAATTTTTTTCATCTGTAAGTTCTGCTTTTGGAAGCGGAATGTTTCTCATTTTTTCAGAAGGGTCAATAAAAGAATTTTCTGAAGTTTTTGAATTTTCTTTTGGTGTAATGACTTCTTCCTGTGACTGCAATTTCTTTTTTGCACGGATTCCTGAAACATTTGTATTCATCGAAGGAAGAATCATTCTGTAAGTTCCACTTTCTGTAGAAGCAATAATCAGATAATAATATTCCCTGAAATCAGAAAGAATATCGTAATAATCACGGACATTTGAAGCAAGTTCTGCAATTGTATTTGATGAAGTAATCTGGTCGTAAGATGTAAACTGTTTTGTATCTCTTAAAACAATAAAACCTGTATAAGATGGATTTGTCTGTTCATCGATATTCCATTTTACGAAAATTCCACCTTCGCGCGGAACTACAGATATATCTGAAACAACAGGACGGCCCTGTGCAAAAGCCAAATGACTTATCAAAGTTATGATTAAAGCAGTAAAAATTTTTTTTATTTTCATACTATATATTTTATATTCATTTATACTTATTTGACAAGATACAATGAATAATTTATTCTATAGAAACGATTAGTTAGAATAAAGGAAATTTACAGAAATGCTAGAAGAACTTAAAATGCCGATTTCGGAGCTTAAAGAGAATATTTTAAACGTCTGGGGGTGTCTTTGACCCTGATTCCATCTACAAAAAGATTGCAGAACAGGAAGAATTAACTACCAAGGACGGCTTCTGGGAAAATCAGGAAAAAGCCCAGAAAGTAATGAATCAGATTAAAAGTCTTAAAAACAGAGTTGAACCGTGGAAGGCTTTGATGCAGGACATCGATGATATCGAAGCGATGTATGAACTTGCCGAAGAAAGCGGTGATGCTGATACAGAAAATGAAATCAAAGAGATGCTTTCTGAAGCATCGAAAAAATATGAAAAGCAGAGTGTTTTAAATCTTTTGTCAGGCGAAGTCGATAATTCGAGCGCCTTTTTGACAATTCACTCTGGAGCCGGTGGAACAGAAGCCGAAGACTGGGCTTATATGCTGAGCCGTATGTATACACGCTGGGCAGAACGCCGCGGATTTAAAATTGAAACAGTTGATGTTCTCGAAGCAGAGGGCGGAATCAAATCGATTACATTCCAGATTGACGGAGAATATGCATACGGTTATTTAAAAGCCGAAGCCGGAATTCATCGTCTTGTCAGAATCAGTCCGTTTGATGCAAACGCCAGACGACATACATCTTTCTCAAGTGTTTTTGTTTTTCCTGTTCTTGATGACACGATTGAAGTTGAAATCAGACCGGAAGATCTTCGTGTTGATACATACAGAGCCGGAGGTAAAGGCGGTCAGCATGTAAACAAAACTGACTCTGCAGTACGCTTTACTCACTTGCCGACAGGAATCGTTGTTGCATGTCAAAGTGAACGTTCTCAGATTTTCAACCGTCAGGCATGTATGAGCATGCTTAAGGCAAAACTGTATGAATATTACCGCGAACAGAAAGAAAAAGAAAATTCAAAATATTCGACAGAAAAAAAAGATATCGGGTGGGGAAACCAGATTCGTTCATATGTATTCCAGCCGTACACAATGGTAAAAGATCACAGAACAAAATGTGAATGCGGAAACATTCAGGCTGTAATGGATGGAGATATTGACCAGTTCATTGAAGCATATTTAAAAGCTAAATGGAATGGAACTCCGATGGACGATACTGACGACGGCGATGATTTGTAAAAATAAATTTAAACAGGTGGAATTTTCACGAAACCTGTTTTTAGTTATTTTAATTATTCTCTTTTCTTCATTTTATTCTTTTGCAGAAGATGTAAAAGACAAGTGGATTATCGGTGCTTCAGAATTTACTTATAGTCAGGATTTACCGCGTGGTGAATATGAAAATGCAGTTTTAAAAGTTATTCCGGAACTTATTCTTGAACAGCTTTATGGAACTGAACTCCGTAATGTTTCTGATCAGGAAATGCTTGACCGTAAATTAAATGAAACATTAAAAGAGCGTCTTTCACTTTTTCTTGAACTTTCAAAAGAAGTAAAAGAAAAAGATTCCCTCGTATTAAAAAATATAAGTGAATATCAGTTTAACAAGCAGACTGCACTTAAAAATAAAAAAATAAAAGAAATTCAGAAAAAAATTGATGCCAATCTTGATAAGCAGACAGAAGATATTGAAGATTTTAAGGCAGACCGTGATGATTTTGCTCCAAAAAATCACTTTTCAGAAGAGTTCTCTTTCTATAAAGACGATTCAAAAAATCTTTTTAAATTAAGTGATTCGATAACTGAAAAAAATTATGTTTCCTATGAGTGTGAAAAAGAAATAAATGATGCAAAGATTAATGCTCTTATTACAGGCTCTGTAATTACTTATGGAAATTATGCCGCTGTTTCTGTTGAAATGTTTTTGTATCCCGGAGCACGCCCACTTGGAGTAATAACTGAGGTTGGACTTCTGTCACAGCCGGAAACGATTGCCCGTAATATTGCATACAGACTTGCCCCTGTTATTGAAAATTCACTTCCTTGCGAAATTCAAATTAAAATTTTTCCTGAAGAACTTTCAAAAAAAGCAAAACTGACTGTTGATTCTACTGTATATAATAAAATTCCTGAAAAAATGATTATAAGTACAGGAGTTCACAGGTTAACTTTTGACTGTGAAGGATACAGAAAGGAAACTTTTTCGTATGGCTTTGGATATGAAAAAAAATATCTTATAGAAGTAAATTTTGTAGAAGATGAACTTATTGATACTGCAATTGTTTTAAAAAAGTTTGTTGCCGGAAATATTTTTTATAACGGACAGCAGACAGAAGATAATGTCATGTCCGTAAAAATCAATAATAACGGTGTTTTAGGTTACGTAGAAACATTTAATGACAATACAATATTTTTTAAGACACCAAAGAAAAAAATTACTGATAATAAATCTATAGAACTCAAAATTAAAGATTATGATATCGGTGAATATATCGAACACCGCAGAAGATTGATGTATGTTTCTTACAGTGCATTAGTCTGTTCTCTTCCTTTTTTATTTTATTCATATTCAAATTATATGAATTATTATAAATCATATATGTCAAAGCAATATACAAATATTGAAGAAATTAAAAAGTATCAGAATATGAGCTATATAGGAATAGGAATTACTGTTGGATGCGGTGTCTGGTTTGCTTTTGATCTTGTCATGTATCTTCTTAGTGCAAATAAAGCATTGCCGGTTGAAGCAAAAAAATCATATGTTGATTATGATGAAGCAGTTGAAAAATATAAAATTCAGTATGAAAAGGCAGTAATTGAAAAAGAAGAGGCAGAAAAGCAGAAAGTCCTTGAAAAAGAAGCTTTGGAAAAAGAAAATGAAGAAAAAGAAGCAGATGTAAATAACTCTCAGAATGAGATTGAAAATAAAAACAATATTGAAAATCAGAAGGAATAGAATATGGCTAAAATTTCATTTGCACAAAAAATAAAAAATCTTTTTTCATCACATTCAAAAAAAGATGATGACTTTTTTGATGATCTTGCAGATGCACTGATTGAAGGTGATATTGGTGCAAAAAATGCAATGATGATCGTAGATGAACTTTCAGAAATATGTAAGGAAGAAAAAATAAATCAGGAAGATGTAATCATTTCAAAACTTAAAGAGATGCTTCTTCAGTATGTAAAAGCTGTAAAATTTGTTCCTGAAAAAGATAAGATAAATATCTGGATGATGCTTGGTGTGAATGGAGTTGGAAAAACAACCTCATGTGCAAAAGTTGCAAATCTTTTAAAAAAGAATGGTTTTGAAAATATTGTTCTTTCTGCGAGTGATACATTCAGGGCTGCTGCAATTGAACAGCTGTGTTATCATGGAGAAAAACTTGGAATCAGAGTTGTAAATCATCAGCATGGAAGTGATCCGTCAAGTGTTGTTTTTGATGCAGCAGAAAGTATAAAAGCTCATGGAGGTGGCCTTGTAATCGCAGATACTGCAGGTCGTCTTCATAATAAAGAGAATCTTGTTCATGAACTTGAAAAAATAGATAGAATCTGTTCTCAGAAATCTGATGAAGGCTGCTATAAAAAACTGCTTGTAATTGATTCGACAACAGGACAGAATGCTTTGCGACAGGCTGAAGTTTTTAATGAGGCAATAGGAATTGATGCTGTTATCATGACGAAATATGATTCGACTGCAAAAGGCGGTGTTGCTGTAAGCATCGGTAAAGAACTTGGAATTCCTGTTTTTTATGTGTGTACCGGTGAAACTTATGATGATATTTCAGAATTTAATGCTGAAGAGTATGTAAATTCATTTTTAGGTGTGTCTGATAAATAAGGCTTTAAATGGAATTTGTTAAAAAGTTTTTCATTATATTTACGATGATTTTTTCGTTCTCATGTTTCTATGGATTTTCAGAAGAAATTTCTGAGCCGGTGGAATCAGCAGAATCTTCAGAAGCTGACAAAGAAAATGATTCTGGAAAAAAAAATGAATCTGATAAAGAAAAAATTCCGCAATATGAATCAATTATTGATGAAAGCAGCAGACTTCATCTTTTTTCATATAAAGATGAAAATCTTGAATATCTGACCATTAATAATAAAAAAAATGATGATAAAAAAACTGTAACTGCTTTTTCAAAAGACAGAATATTAAGATATTTTTATGATTCCGATTTTTATCTTTCTAAAATAGAAGTCTGGAAAACAGGAGAAAAAGCAAAGGATTCTGTTTTACAAAAAGTATTGTTTTATGAATTTACAAATAAAAGATTAAAAGAAGATGAAGTAAATCAGAATTCTTATTCAAAAAAGATCCTTGAATATGACTTGATTAAAC
>JAGHVB010000053.1 GCA_018064525.1 Candidatus Treponema merdequi
ACAGCCTTTTCTACATATTCTTTCAAAGTTTTTTCATCATAAATAACTTCCATTCCGCGTCCACCAAGAACGAAAGAAGGACGAATCATGATTGGATAACCGATTTTATCTGCACAAGCTTTTGCTTCATCAAAGTCGATTGCCATTCCGCTTTCTGGCATTGGGATTTCCAGTTTTTCCATCATATGGCGGAACAAGTCGCGGTCTTCTGCAATGTCGATTGAATCAATTGATGTACCAAGAATGTTTACGCCGTTTTCCTGAAGTTCGCGTGCAATGTTGAGCGGTGTCTGTCCACCAAACTGAACGATAACTCCAAATGGCTTTTCTTTTTCGTAAATCTGGAGAACATCTTCTGTTGTAACCGGTTCAAAGTAAAGTTTATCTGATGTGTCGTAGTCTGTAGAAACTGTTTCCGGGTTACAGTTTACGATGATTGTTTCGTAGCCCATTTCTTTAAGCTGCATTGTTTTTTTTATTTATTATAATGAGGGGGAAAGCCTTCCCCCTGGGTTCAACCGCTTTGCGTTTTCACCACACCCCTTTCACCTAGGGCTCCGCCCTAAAACCCGAGAGGAAAATTGCTGACGCAATTTGCTATTTTAAATAATTACAACGTATCTGCACTTATACCTAATTCCTTTTCCATACTTAATATTTCTTCAAACAGGATATGTGCATCTGTAATCAGTGATCCTGAAAGCGTTTCTAGTCTATTAATTTCAAAACAGATTGGTAATCCGACATTCATTTGCATTTCTAAAAGCATTATAGTATTTGACAAATCCTCATTTCCAAAAAAATCATTTATATAATCAAATATATCAGTATTATATTTCCCATTATTAAAGACACCCGTCTTCTTCAAAATATCTTCTATGCATTTTGATTTATCCAGAACTTTACCACTTGTATGTACAATATGGTGACGAAATTTTTCCGTCATATTTATAATTAGTTTCAAGTCTTTGTTGACTTTATTTTGAGTTTCAAGGACTTCATATTGTGGAAATACTTTTCTTAACTGTTTTAGCATACTATGTGGTTTATCTTTCTTATTTCGTGCTTGCAATAAAAAATATGAAAAGTCTTTATCTTTTAGTTCTCGAAGATTTATATTGCCATAATCCATTAAAGGCCATGTTTCATTATTAATAAATGCCATATATGCATAACTTTGTTCAATAAAATCTTCATAGGCTTCATATGCTTCTGCCAATAGCCATTGATATTGTTTATTTTTATGTAAAATGACAGCCTTTTTTTCATCTTCAACAGATTGAACATTATGCCCGTATAATCTAGCCGTTCCATCTTTAGCAGCATAAAAATACATGTTATTCACAGAACGTGGAATATCCAATATATCTTGATGGTTTTTATGAATTTCTGAATATTCAACTAATTCTGATAATTCTTGTTGAGCAATCTTCTTCATTGCTCTTTGATATATAACTAATTGAGCTGCTCTGTTAGCATAATCTGAAAAAATTCTAGTTATGTTCATTGATTACAATCCTTTGTTTATACAATACATTTAACATAATTATTGTAAATCTGTAAAACTTCTATTTATATTTTAGAAGCAGTCTCTTCAAAACCTTTTCCAGCTTCTTAAAATCATTGCATCGTTTTTTCAACATTCCGCTGCAATTCGTTTTCTGTACCAGGTAATAGAGTTTATTTGCTTTTCTAACGATTGCATCTTGATTCTTTCGACACCATTCAATTTCTTTGATGCACAATCGTTTGTAATTTGCCTGTGCAGGATTATCCTTTGGTGAAATTTTCAAATCTACTTTTTTAATGAACCTTTCATCTATAGGAATCATGTTGTTAAAATTCAAAACGCTGAGAAGTTTATCGCCATCAAAAATTCGGGTAAAATCAACATCGTTTTTCTGAGTCTTATGTTTTTCTTTTGCTGAGTCCAAAGGAATGCAGTATTTGTGTTCATCACAGATAACTACAATTCCGACAAATGGACGGTTGCTTTTATGGATCTGCGGAGAAACTGACTGAACACGGTCATCAGCCTTGTGCAAATCGCGAACATATTTCATATCCATATAATAAAGATTAAGTCTTTCCTGCTTCATACCACCCCACAAAAAAAGCCGTGTCAGCGAACTGCACGGCTTTATAGATTCCACTTAACGGTAGGACTCACCGCTTTTAAAGTTCCCACTCACAGTAGGGTACACTGCTTTTAAAGATTCCACTTAGGGTAGGACTCACCGCTAAAGACAATATAACATAGTAAGATTTAGAAAGCAAGTATTTTTATAAATTTCTTATGACAGGAATATAACAAAAATTGATTAACAAATCATTCAAGCACAGGTTTTAATCTTCAGAGCTTTTCGGACACTTCCAGAGCTTTGGAATAATCTTTTTGCTTGTTTTTCATTTTCTTCTCATTTTTAAATTAAAATATCACCAGTAGAAATGTCTGTAGGATTAACTTCAAGATTATCAAATTTTCCTTGTCCTTTATGAGCAGCATCTACGAGAATATCATCAGCCAATTCATAAGTAAAATTTTCTTTACGCAGAAAACAGAGTCTGACAATATATTCTTCTGTATCTTTAAACGTAGTAAAAGTCATAGAAAAATCAAACCATACTTTGTGTATAGGCTCAAAGCATGCCATATCCTGACTTGCATATGTTGGACCATCTCGTCCTTCTGAAGAAATTAAACTTGGAATTTTAATTATTTTTGCATGAGAATCTTTGTATTCTATAATTGAATGAATACTAAGAATATCAAACATTATAAAATTCTCTGGTTTCATATCTATTTCAGTAAAGTTGTTTTTAAATGCTTCTTGTTTAATGCAAAGTAAAAGCCAGCTGTTTTCAAACATAACGATGTAGACGGGAAGGGCAGTGACAGCTACAGAAGGTAAAGGTTCATGTGAATCAAGATTATCTAATTCGAATTTTAATAATGTTCCGTCTTTCAGACTATTGAATATTTTGTTCTCAAATTCAGAATTCCAATTACGATTTATTGAAAAATCTGTATGTGGAAATGCAAATTGTATTCTGTCGGCAATCACTTTTCCCTGTTCACTTGATGATTTTGCAGCTCGGTTATTTAATGAAGTAATTCCTCGGGAAAAGCTTTTATATAATTCACTTCCATAAAGCATCATGTCAGATAAACGTTTTGCAATCTGAAGGACTAAGCTTTCATGTTTGTTTAATGTAATATCACTGATGGTGAAGTCTGGATCCTCGTAATAATAACCGCCGTATTTTTTACTTACTTTAAGTGGTGCTCCAAAGTCATTGATTAGAATATTTCTGTAGCGAAAAATTGCCCGTTTTGTAACTTCTAATTCTTTTGACAGATGCTCTGGAGATGGGAAATTGCCTGCCCGGATAAGGTAATCCATTTTTAAGAGACGTTCATATTCTTTTATTGGTGAGTTGATGAGGTCTGATTTATCCATAATTAATACCGAATCCTAGGGTCTAAACCACAAGGCTTTTTACAATCAGGGCATTTTACACGTCTTTGATTTGTAATTTTTCTGAAAATATCGATAATTCCTTCGTCTGGAACTTTCGCACTAAAACTTTTCTTGCAGTGAATGCAGTAATAAGTTGCGTTTTCTCCAGGGAGCGGATTACGAAAGTTTGATGTTAGTTTCATATATAACTCCAAAGTTTCTTTGATGGTTATAGTATATTGTACGATGAGTGACGAAATTTGTCACTTTAATAATTATATACTACTCATAGGAGTGTTGAAGAATACTATTAGTTTACAGAAATATATTTCAACCATCAAATATTTATCTTAGGAAAAATGTATGATATAATAAGAACAATGGAGTATAGGAATTATGGAATATTCTGAAAAAGATTTAACAATTGAATTAGAAAAACTTAAAGAAGAAACAAAGAAACCAAATATATTAATTTGTGGTCAAACAGGAGCTGGAAAATCATCTGTAGTTAATTATTTGTTTAATGATAATATAGCAATAGTTGGTGATGGTAAACCACAAACTGAAGATATTAATTTATATGAAAATGAAACAGTAAATATATATGATAGTGAAGGATATGAAATCGGAACTGAAAAACAACAGCATTATAAAAAACTTATATTAGACGATTTCTTAAATTTACATAAATCATTATCGGAAAATCCAGAAGAATGTGTACATTTGGTATGGTATGCAATAAATGGAGCTGTAAAACGCATTACTGATATTGATGTTCAATTAATTAAACAAATTTATTGTAATTATAAAATTTGTATTCTGTTAACAAAAATTGATGAAATGGATGAAGAACAACTATTAGAAATGAAAACTAACTTAGAAAAAGAATTACCATTTATCAAATATTTTTGTTTAAGTACAAAAGATAAAAAAATTGAATCTTTGAAACAATATACGCAATGGGATGAATTAATTACTTGGTCATATGATGTTCTTCCTGATATTTGTAGAGATAAGTTTTTATGTTCTTTACGTGAAGGTTTAGAAGAGAAAAGAAAGCAAGGAAAAATTGATGCTACAATTGCTGCTGGTATTGCTGCTGGAATTGGAGCATCTCCACTTCCATTCTCAGATGCCGCTCTTTTAGTACCGACACAAACTGGAATGATGTTAAAAATATTTTCTTTATTTGGTATAAAGATTTCAGCTTCCTCCTTAGAAAGTTTAGTTACTGATATTGGAGTTAGTTCAGCTGGAAAATTTGTTGCAGGAAACTTAATAAAACTTATAAAAATAAATGGTGTAGATGGGATAGGTTCTGTAATTAATGCTAGTGTAGCCGCAACTTTTACAGAAGCAATAGGTGTGGTTCTGACAGAAATACTATATAACGATGCAAAAGAAGTAATTAATGGAAAAAAAGAATCCATGACTATTGAAGAAATATTAGAAAAGGTAGATTTTATAAATCAAGTTATGGATTATTTTAAAAAAGCAAAGAAATCTAAAAAAGCATAAAATGAATAATATTAATCTAAATATATTGATACTTGGAAAAACTGGAGCTGGGAAAAGCTCCTTAATAAATTATTTATCTTCTCAAAATTCAATGAAAACAGGAGTGGGGAAACCTGTCACAGAACAAGATTTCCAGATTATTACAATTAATACAGATTCATTTGATCTAACCTTTATCGATTCATGGGGATTAGAAGCAAATAAATCTCTAGAATGGAAAAAACTAGTTTTTAATAAGCTTGAAGACGGTATTGATATTAAAATTGACAGTGAGAACATCTTTTCAAAAAAAGTGTTTTCAATTATTTATTGTATAAATTATAAATCATCAAGAATTGAGGATTTTGAACTTAATTTTCTTGAAGAATTGTTACAAACAAGAAAATATAAAACATTAATACTATTTACTCAGGCAGATAATATTTGTTCAGAAAAAAAATCTAGTTTTACTAATGTTATAACATCTCGGTTAAAAACATATTCAGATTTTTTTTCGATAAAAGAGGCATGTGCTGAAAAAATTCAGTTATTAGGTCAAACTACAGCTATTGAAACTTTTGGTAAAGACGAAATTATTAACACTCTTGGGAATAATTTATGGCCAAATTTGATAAATTATTCAATAAATGATTGGTATAATTATTGTCAGAATTTAATAAACGAATTCAATAATCGAAC
>JAGHVB010000035.1 GCA_018064525.1 Candidatus Treponema merdequi
TAAACTTATATCTTTTCTTGTTATATGAAAAAAATCACATAATGAATGAGATGTAACAAAGCCATTAACTTTTTTCTCAATACATTTAGTTAAAATTTTTAAAGCATTTTTATTATTTGAATTTCTTTCTAGTACTGCATCGATAATTACATTTGTATCAAGTAAAATATTTAATCTATTTGAAGCCATATTTACACTCCATACTTTTCATCAAGATATTTGCACTTCAATTCTTTAACATCGATATTTTCTTTATCTTTAATGCAACCTGCCATTTCATTTAAAATCTCAAAGCTTTCTTTTTTAGTCAAATATCCCATTCCGATTCTATCTTCTGACTGTGCTTTTATTCGATGTTCTTCATTTTCACAATCAATCCGAGAACTTTCTATCAAACTCGAAGCTAATTTTAATTTTTCCGAGTAATCAAGTTTTTTAACAAGAAGATGAATCTGTCTTAAAGTGTCAACTAAAGGTGCGGGTCTTTGTGTGGAATATTCGTATGCTGGCATGGCGTCGGATATGCAAGTTCCACTTGAAGAATATTTTTCTGATGCGCGGAATTTTTTGAGATCAATTGTTTCTGCGTAATCGCGTTTTTCAGGAACGCCGTCTTTGTATCTGTTTTCGATTATGACTTCGTATGGAACGTTGTAAACCGAACTCAGTTTGCAGAGGACTTTGATTCCAGGCTCAGTCTCGCCATTTTCATACTTAATGTACATCTGTCTCGACACGCCAGCAATTGCCGCCATCTGCGTCTGTGAATATCTGAAATGTTCCCGCAAATTTTTAATCGTTTCTTTCATGAGAACAGTATAATGTGGAATTTTTACACTGTCAAATCATTTTGACAAATGTGTATAATTTATTGACAAATTACTTCTTAATTTCTTTCTTCACGCTCTCAACAAACTGAACGAGATTCTCACGCAAACTCTGTGTCTCTGATTTTAATGTCAGAATAAAATGCGCTTTTTCTTTTAACTGCATATTTTTCTGATGAACATGTTCGCGGAAAGCTTCGAGGCGAACAACGATCTGTTTTTCTTTTGCAAACTGTCTGATTTTTACCATGAGCTGCAGTGAATATGAGAGGTCGATTACGAAAATTCCATAGAAAAAACCTACGACGAAAGAAAACGCGAGGTGATTTGAAAGCCAGTAAACAGAACTGACGATCGACGGATGAATTAAAAAATAATAAATTGCGCTGAGCAAAATCCAGAAGAATGAAAAAAGCGGACAGATGATTCCTTTGATGTTGCCCCAGCGGGTTGAGTAATCCCAGAGCTTGATGTTCATTCCTTTGATGAAGATGAGTCCTGCGAGGTATTCGATGAATGTTATCACGATTGACATTACGACAAAGAGCGCAATTTTTTTTGCGAACGGATTTTGTATAAATGGAATTTCGATGTACGACAATAAAAATAATACACAGAGTGAAAATCCATAAAGCGGAAGATAGGGCCCTACTAAAAATCCCGGATTAACCCATCTGTGTGTCGGATTAGAAGTTGAAAAAAACTTTCTGAACAGCAATTCCAGCACCCACCCGATTAAACTCCCCGCAGAAAACAAAAAAGCAAGAACTAAAAATAAGCTCATTAAATCACCCCGCCCCATTCAAGCGAATATCTTTTACAGATCACATCATATTCTTCTTTATCTTTTTCTTCTGCAAGACCTGTGATGAAAAGTTTTGCTTTATATTCCCCGTCGCTTGAAATTCCACCAGTCGAATTAAAAATCGAAATCGCGCGGTTAACAACTCCTTCTCTCGAATCGATGACTTTTAATTCACCGCCTGTAACTTCATCTGCAACTTCTTGAATCAAATCGGCAAGATTTAAAAAATGAGTACAGCCTAAAATCATCGTATCGCTTTTCTGCTCTGCAAAATATTTTACTGCAGGAAGAACCGCAGCTTTGCATTCATCTTTTGTTGCAGTAAAAGATTTTTTTTCGATGAAAGATATGAGGTCTGGGTCTGCGCGCAAAATCAAACGGCAGTCTGAAGCGAAATGATTTTTTAGATCGATATTATAAGGATGTTCTACAGTGGAACGTGTTGCGAGAAGGCCGACTGTGCGTTTTTTTGAAACTTCAGAAGCGACCTTGATTGCAGGAACTGTTCCGACAAACTGTGTTTCAGGAAATGCTTCGCGAAGGACATCAAGTGTATTTACGCTCATCGTGTTGCAGGCAATTATAAACACTTTCGGATTGAATTTTTCAATAATTTTTTTTGCAATATCTAAAACACATTTTACGATTTCTTCGTGATTCTTTTCCCCATATGGGAAGTTCTTTGTATCTCCGACATAGACACAGTCTGCATGAGGAAGCTTTCCAAGAAGATAAGTCAGATACGGAATACCACCCGTACCAGAATCTAAAAAAACAAAATCAGCCATATCAAATTCCACAAAATTCAGATTCCATTTAACAATGAATAATTTAATTTTATCTATTTGACTAATTAACCGCAATACCTTAACATATTCTTATGTTTTCACAAAATAACTGCATAGAACCGGGATGTACTCATATTGCACTCACTTCGTTTAATTCGGATAAAGAGATAACAGAAAAACCGGGTTACTGTCTTAAACATTCACCTGATCCGGAAAAAGCAAGACAGGAAATTTATGATTATATAAATTCACATTCAAAAATCGTAGGACTTAACGCAGCTGGAATCACTTTTGAAAACATTAATCTTACGGACAAAAGATTTTACGGCTGCAATTTCATGCACTGCAAATTCATCAACCTTCACTCTACAGGCTTCAGAAGCCGAATGAGTATGTTTGATTTTGCAATTTTTTCCGACTGCAATCTTCTTCAGTCAAACATGCAGTTTACATCTTTTGCAGGTTCCACCTTTTCTCATACACTTTTTACGGGAAGTGATATGATTCAGGATAATTTCAGTGGAATTCAATCTTATCAGTCTTCTTTTGACGACTCAGATCTTTACAACTCAAGATTTATCAGAGCAAAATTAATAGACACCTCATTCAGAAACTGTAATGTTAAAAAAACACTTTTCAAACAGATTGAACAGCAGAATGTCCTCTTTAAATATTCAAATACACGCGAAGCAATCTTTGACGAAGAACAGAGCAGTCTTTTTGCAGGAGAACTTTCAAACAAAACTTCCTATACTGTAGAACCACAAAAAGGAGCTGACTGATGAAAATTTACTTTCACCTTAACATCGAAGGCTTCTCAAACTGTTATGTAATCGGAAATGAACTTACCAGCGAAGCAATTATTGTTGACCCGGGACAGATTACTCCGCAGATTATCGATACAATTGAAGAAGGCGGTTACAAACTTGCAGGCGTTCTTGTAACGCATAACCATGGAAGTCATGTTCACGGACTTAAAACTTTACGTAAAATTTATACTCCGCAGATTTTTGCAGCTGACTGGGAAGTAGCCGGAAGTGAAACTTATGTTTTAAAAGGTGAAGGCATAATTCAGATTGCAGGTCTTACTGTAGGTTACATGTCAGTTCCAGGTCACACACCTGATTCAATGGTTTATAAAATCGGAAGCGTTCTTTTTACAGGAGATGTAATGTCTGCCGGAAAGATTGGTTCTTCAAACAATAAATTTTCTGAAAAAGCATTAATCAGTAATATCAACGAAAAAATTCTTTCACAGCAGGAAGATACAATTTTAATGCCGGGACACGGACCTCCGACAACAGTAGGAGCCGAAAAACTTTTTAATGTTGCGATAACCCCAAGAAACGATGACAAACTCTCAAAACTCGGACTCAATTAAATTCAACTGTATTGTTCTTCACCCGAATACAGAACAGGCTGTTATCGAAGAAAGAAAAAAAATCCTCAAGGACAATGTCATCATTCCATGCAATGGCATCAATTCAGATAATGAAATCATTCCAGGCAACAAAATCACTTCAAATATCCGCGGCAGTGACTGGTTTGAAATTTTCCCTCTTTATGGAATTTTCGAAAACGGATTTTCAATTTTAAAAAGAAATGACTCTTCAAAATCTACAGTCATTTCATTATCAGCTGATTCACTTAAATCATGTTTTTTCTCTTCATATTTTTCTTTTAACGATTTTTTATTTTTCAAAGCACAGCTCATTTTTGAAAACGAAAAAAAATATTTTTTCATTCCGTTTGCAGTAAACAAAAATGCAAAAGACAAAACAATCACTTCTGCATTCAAAACCGCTCAGAAAATTATTTCTGCAGACATAAAAAAAGAGACTACGCTCGAAAACACAGTCTCTTTCAAATCATTTCAGATCACCGGACTCGAACTGACATCAAATCAGTACAAAACTTACGGCAGCAGATGGATAAAAACAAACCCGGACGAAATCTTATAACGCCCGGGCTTTGAATTGATTTTTTTTAATGCAGAAAATTCTGGAATTAAAATAATTTTATTCCATTACTTTTTCACCACGACCCATTGCTGTAAGTCCGGTTTTTACAAATTCAAGAATTCCGAATGGCTCAAGAAGACGGATAAGACTTTCAATTTTATCTTCACTTCCCGTTGCTTCTACGATTACTGAGTTTAAACCGACATCAACGATGTGTGCTCTGAAGATGTTGCATGTTTCGATGATTACGGCGCGGCTGTCACCAGATGCTTTTACTTTGATCAATGCAGTTTCTCTCTGACATGTATCATGACTGTCACAGTGAACGATTGAAATAACTTCTACTAACTTTGAAAGCTGTTTTTCAATCTGTTCAAGAATGTATTCATCACCTTTTACGACGATTGTCATTCTTGACTGTCCCGGATTATTTGTTTCACATACTGTAAGAGAATCGATGTTATAACCGCGGCGGCTGAAAAGTCCTGATACACGGCTCAAAACACCTGCATGGTTTTCTACTAAAACACTTAAAACATATTTTTCCATTTCTAACACTCCTCTAAAAGCGGTCTTGGTTTTAAAGCCGCATCACAGTTTATAAAATTATTTTTCCGGATTAAAACTTACTGTTCTTAAAATATCACCGAATACACCGGCAGCAGTTACTCCGGCACCTGCACCGTATCCGCGTACTGTAAGTGGAATCGGCTGATAGCGTTCTGTATAGAATACAAATGCGTTTTCTCCGCCCTTTACGGAATACAATGGATCATCCTGACCAACTTCCATCATGCCGACAGAAATCTTATCGCCTTCGATTGTTGCTCCCATACGAAGAACTTTATTCTGCTTTTTAAGATCTTCAATTTTTTTAGCAAAATAATCATCAACCTGTGTAAGGCGTTCCATAAATTCTTCAACAGTTCCGCTTGTATCAAAACTGTCAGGGAATACTTTGAACATCTTGATGTCTTCAAGTTCGATATCGTAGCCTGATTCGCGGGCAATGATCAATGCTTTTCTTGCAACATCCATTCCGTTGAGGTCATCGCGAGGATCCGGTTCTGTGTAACGGAGTTCGCGGGCTTCTTTTACAACTTTGCTGAATGGAATTCCTTCATCGAGTTTTCCGAAAATATATGACAATGTTCCTGACATGATTCCGTTGAACTTAACAAGTTTGTCTCCAGACTTGTAAAGATTCTGCAATGTATCGATGATCGGAAGACCAGCACCTACGTTTGTTTCGTAAAGGAAACGTCGTTTCATTTTGTTTGCAGTCTTCCTGAGGTCTCTGTAGAAATTTATGTTCATGGAATTTGCCCGTTTGTTCGGAGTTGCAATTGACATTCCGGCGTTGAGGATGTCGAGATATCTTTCCGGTAAATCATAGCTTGCCGTACAGTCAACAAATACAGGATTAAGCGGCTTTTTTTCTTTTACAAAATTGATAATGTCATCAACATTTGCTTTTAACGGCATCTTCTTTGTAATTTCGCGCCAGTTAGAAAGATCAATTCCATCTTCGTTAATCATAAGACCGTCGATTGTAGAAATTGCCATAACCTTGATGTCGATATTCTGAGCAAGAAGCTTGTCGTGCTGGTCGCGGATCTGGTCGAGCAATGTTCCACCGATGTTACCAGCCCCAAATGCAAACACTTCAATTGACTGAGCTGTGTTAAAGAAGAAACGGTGTGCAGATCTAACTGCAAGGTCTCCGAATTCTCCTTTTATTACTGTAGAAATTGAACGCTCTGATGACCCCTGTGCGATTGCGAGAATGTTGATGTCCTGTGAAGAAAGAGCATCAAAGAATCTTCCTGCAACACCGCGGTTCTGTTTCATTCCGTCACCGACAATTGAAACGATTGCACATGACTTGTGAACTTCAATCGGATTGATGAGCTGTTCACGAAGTTCAAGTTCAAATTCATTTTCGATTGCATCTTTTGCTCTGTCAGCAAATTCATCGCGTACACAGAATGTAATTGTGTATTCGCTCGATGACTGGGTAATAAGTAAAACAGAAACTCCTGCTTTTGAAACTGAATCAAAAATACGGCTTGCAGTTCCACTTTTGCCTTTCATTCCAGTTCCGCTTACAGAAATCATTGAAGTATTTTTAAGACAGCTTATTCCGCGTACAGGGCCTGCATTTTTTTCTGATTCAAAAGGTCCTTTTCCGATTCTTGTTCCGCGTACTTCCGGCTTCATGGAATTTAAACTCCATGCTTCAATTGATTTTGCCTGAAGCGGTGCGAGAGTTTTTGGATGAAGAACTTTTGAACCAAAGAATGCAAGTTCCATTGCTTCTTCATATGTCATGTCATCAACCAGAATTGCATCTTTTACAACGCGAGGATCGGCTGTATAAATTCCATCTACATCAGTCCAGAACTGAACTTTCTTTGCCCCAAGGCTTGCACCGATGATTGCAGCAGAAAAATCTGAACCATTTCTTCCGAGAAGACCTGGAAGCGCGTTGCCGGAAGTTCCACCAATCCATGAGCAGATAAATCCCGGAAACAGAAGAATGCGTGTCTGTGCCTGACCTGCACCATCACGATAAGATTTGAGTCCTTCTGAAGTTTTAATATAATCAGGATCACCTTCTTTCTGAGCGCCATTTGTAAAAATATATTTTCTTGAATCAAGAACGATTACGCTCTGCTGTTTTGCGAGCAATACTTCTTCTACGATTGGAACACAGAGCTGTTCACCCATTCCCATGATGCGGCAGTGAGCTGTGTCAGTGCATTCTCCGAAAGAAGAAACTGCATTAAGAAGTTTTTCAAGTTCGCTGATTTTTTCATTTACGCGGACCATTACGGCACCAGCATTAAAACCGGCAATCTTTGACTGAATTTCAAGACAGATGTCTTCGTGTATATGGCGTAATTCTTTTACATAGGTTTCAGAGGTTTTACCGGTAATACATCCATCAATGCTTTCCTGAAGTTTGTTGGAAACGCCGCTTACAGCACTTACAACAACACTGATTCTTTCTTCTTTAGCCTGATTGATCATGATGTCTACAGAATCAAGGATTCTGCGTGCACTTCCCATTGAAGTACCACCAAATTTTAATGTAATCATAAAACCTCTTTCTCCTGCATTTTTAAGCAGAATTAATTTTTTATATATAAGTAAAAAGTTATCATTTTTAGAGCGTTTTTTCAATAGAAGCAAAGCAAACGAATTATTTAAGAGGAATTTTCCAGACCTGAATCCATAACAATGCTGCAAGACAACAGACAGGAAAATTCCAGCAAAAATTTAATTTTAAAAAACCTATTGACAACTCGTATCTATATGTAGTATAAACAATGCTCTTTTTTGAGAAAATTTCACAATTTTTTATTGATTAAAAATTCACAAAATACTATTATGAAAGAATAAGGTATGCAGGTTCAGAGTGAAGAAAAGTTCAAAGAATGTTGTCAGATTCTAAAAAACGGTGATTTTTTACAGGCTCACGACATTTTAAATTCAATTATTGAAGAAGCTATTGAAAATCCAAAAATTGAATTTGCCGTAAACTGCTTTTCGTTCTGGACAAATATTATTCATCAATTAGACAAAATCGATGATTGTTATGAACGTGCAGAAATTCTTCTCACAGAATGGACTAACTTTCAGACTTTCATCACAAATCCAAAATACAGGATTGATGATTTTGTTCTTTATTGTTTTAAAACAGGTGTTTTTACACTTGCATTACAAAATTATGAAACGCTGTTAAATGTCCAGGATTTTGACCAGCGGGCAGAAATCTGCAGAAAGATCGGCCTCTGTTACAAAAAAATCGGACAGTACGAAACAGCAAAAAACTGTCTCGCCGAATCGAACAGATTAAAGTCTGGTGTTTCTGCTGTAATTGCAGAACTTGCAGACTGTTTTGCTCTTTGCGGAGAAGACCGTCAGGCAAAAGTTCTTTTTCGAGAAGCTTTTTTTATTGATCCGCTTAAGGTTAATCTTAGCTTTCTTGACTCTGAACTTATTATGTGCCTTATAAAAAAAGTTGAAGAAAAAGGTTATTCAGGTTCAACATTGCAGGCCTGGATTCCTGTTTACGGACAGATTTTCGGATTGTTTACAGTAAAACGCCAGCTTCGTCCGCAGGAAGTGTCAAAACTCAGACAGGAAATATATGCAGCAGAAAATGAAATGAAAGACCCGAGCTGTAACACAGAATATCTTACACCACGTCTTTGCAATTTGTATTTCTGGATCATTGACCATTATGCAATGAACAGAGAGGAAAATTCCAGAATCAATGAGATTCTGCAGAGATTGAAAATTTTAGACCGCGTTATTTATGAATTGTATGTAAAATAACCAGTCTTGAGTGAGTTATCAATATTATAGGAGATTTTTTTATGTCTAAAGAACTTGTCACAACTGTTCAGGAAATGCTCAAAGAAGAAACCTGGACCCGTGCAACAATCAGCAATTACACCAAGAACAACTTATCAGAACTTACTGCATTAATTGAAAAAGCGCGTACAGAAGGATGCACTGCAGAAATTAAAGCATTGTGCGATGAACAGTTGTCTCATTCAAAAGACAGCATCATTGCTTTATATATCAGTGGAATTTTATCAGCACATGATGGTGCTCTTGATAACTCATCACTTACAACACTTGTTGATATTTTCCAGAAAGCACACAAAGAACCAATCGTAACTTATCTCTGTGAAACAGTTCTTGAAGAAGATCCAAACAACAAATTTGCTTTAAGAACACTTGCAAAAGCATATCACGATGAAAACAACGAAAAAGCATGGGAACTTTACGAACAGATTGTTAAAATCGATTTCGAAGAAGCAGAACTTGCAAAAATCCTTGCAGATCATTACGAATCAATCAAAGCCGAAACTTCAATTGAATTCTACAAAAAAGCACTTCTCCGCTATATCGGACAGAAAAATATCGGTCCGGTAAAAGAAATCTGGACAAAACTTGTTGGTCTTATTCCTGAACAGATTGATTTCTTCCTTCTTGCTCAGAGAAAAATTGCAAAGACAATCAGCGAAGATAAATCAGCTCTCCTTATGCAGGAACTCTACAACTACTACAAAGACAATGGTGACACAGGCAACAACTGGGATACAGCAATCATGATCATCAAACTTATTCTTTCTATCGATCCAAAAGATCCTTGGGCAAGAAGAGAAATCGTTGAATGTTACCGCGGAAAATATAAAGATCACAGCCAGCTTGATGATTACATCCGTTCTTCAGACCTTACACAGAGTTTCAGAAATGTATTTGAAGCAATCAATGACTTTGAAAAACATATCGCTTTTGATAACGGAAGTTTCGTATTCCACAGAACTTGGGGTGTTGGAAAAATCAGAAAAGTAGAACACGATAACCTTAAGATTAACTTTGGAAAAAAATTCGGTATCCGTGAAATTTCTCTTAAGATGGCAGTTACTTCACTCACACCACTTTCAAACGATCATATCTGGGTTAAAAAAGCAAGTGCAAGTGATAAAGCAGCCCTTGCAAAAGATGTAAAAGACAATGTTGAAAAATATCTTGAAATCATCATCAAGAGCTTTAACAACAGCTGCGACTTCAAACGTATCAAAGCAGAACTTGTTCCTTCAATTCTTACTGCAGGCGAATGGACAAGCTGGAATACAAAAGCAAAAAGCATTCTTGAAAAAAATGCAAAATTTGGTGTTAATACAAACGAAATCAATCAATATGTAGTTCGTGAAAATGAAATCTCAGTAGAAGAAAAATTTGCAAATGAATTCAAAGCACAGAAAGACTTCTTCAAACGTGCAGAAATCATCATGAAATTTGTTAACTCTGATGAAACACAGAAAGACAGCGAACTCTTTGCTGATATGTACAACTACTTTACAGGATTCCTTAAGACTATTACTAAAGTTTCTGACCAGATTCTTGCATCTTATCTTATCGTTCAGAACATCGGCAAAAAGCTTCCACAGCTTGCTTTCAACTGCAAATATTCATTTGCACAGATTTACGATGACATCGAAGATCCAAGAAAAATGTATAATGACCTTAAAGACAGCAAGAACACATCTCTCAAAGAAGATTTCCTTGCATGCATCAAACTTCTTCCAGACTGGTCAGATGAATACATTAAGCTCTTCCCTACAGTTCTTTCAGAAAAAATGCTTACAACTCTTGTAGATAAAGGTCATTCTGACAAGCTCAAAGCTCTTGTAAAAAATGCATTTGATGATGTTAAAGACTACAGAGAAGCAATCCTTTATTTCTTCGAAAAATCACAGGACAAAGACTGGTTTAAAGACAGTGGTGTTAAATACGAAAAGCAGCTTATTGCATTGCTCAGCGTAATTGAACTTACATTCCTCGAAATCAACAACCACGTCAACACAACAGAAAACAAAAAAATCAACAAAACTGCAACACAGCTTCTTTTCAAAAATGATACTCTTGCAAACTATATGTTCTCAAATGATGAAGATACAGTTACAAAGATGTACACTCTCGTTGATGACATTCCAGACCTTGACGCAAACCTCAAAGCCGGACTTCGTTCAAAGATTCTCGACAAATATCCAGACTTCAAGTTCCACAAGACAGAAGAAAAACAGACTGTTACACACGGTATGTTCGTTACTGCAAAGAAACTCGAAGAAAAGAAAGCTCTCGAAGAAGACATTCAGAAAGTACAGATTCCTGCAAACGCAAAAGAAATTCAGGAAGCAAGAGAAAAAGGCGACTTGAAAGAAAACGCAGAATATCAGGCAGCAAAAGAACATCAGCGCTACTTAAATACTACACTTACAAAACTCCAGCAGGAATTAAGCCGCGCAGTAATCTTCGACCCTACAACTGCAAACTCAACAATCATTTCTTTCTCTACAAAATGTACTCTTCTCAACAAAGATACAAATAAAGAAGAAGTATTTACAATTCTCGGACCTTGGGAATCAGATCCAGATAACAACATCATTTCTTATATGTCACCATTTGGAAACAACCTCCTCGACCGCAAAGTTGGAGAAGATGTTGCATTCACAATTAATGATCACACATATAACTACAATGTTGTAAAAATCGAAGTTGTTCATTATTAATTTTCAGGCATTCACCTGTAAAATTAATTAACATCTGAAAAGACGCTCACTTACGAGCGTCTTTTTTTTATCAAAACAACTTTCTAATAACAACAAAATTTTCGCGCCATTCTTTTATTATGTCGCTGTTTTCTTCTACTTTTTTCTTTACAAGATTTATAAAACCTTCATCAACAACAGAAGAAACTTTTTCAAATGGAATTTTATTAATTACAGGACAAGTTTTTTCAAGTACAACACAAAGTTCATTATTTACTTTTGTAATTCTAAAAGGCCAGATCATACAGTCAAAAGGTTTTTGCTCAGAAGATAAAACACAACCACGAGAAGAATCTAAAAAAGGACATGGAGCTTCTTCATTTTCATCAGAACTTTTGTAGCAGTCATCAATATCAATCGTAAAAGATTTATCTGCACAAGTTTTAAATTTCGCTTCCGGATATTTTTTTTCAAGGCATAATTTTTCTGCAGAAGAGAAAACAGGAGTTTCCCAAAGACTGCATCGTCTGAAGCTGCAGCAGAATCTGCACTGTGCACAATCTTCTTTTGAAAGAATTTTACTTAACATTCAACAATTTCTCCACAAATATTCTGAAAAATATCTAAAATAATACTTAATATGAAAATACTCCCAGTCAGTCAGTGCCTTGCAAAACCGCTAGCTGGCGTCGCTACACGCTGAGTTCGGCGTAGAAACTATTAGACCGAACTCAGAGTGTTTTTGCAAGGCGCTGCCTTCCTTCGCGTATTTTCATATTATATCTTTTCTGAATTTTAGCAGTTGTTGGCCTGCTTCTCGTATTTTCATATTACATCTGTTCTAGATTTTAACAGTTTCTGCATTTCTTGTCTTGTTTTCATATTTAGATAATGGTTTTAAAACAAAAAGCCCTCCTTTACGCTGCGGGTCCAGGGTGTCCCTGGTCGTGCAGGAAAAGCCATTTCTCTATTTAAAACTTCCTCTGTAAAAATACTCCCAGTCAGTCAGCGCCTTGCAAAACCGCTAGCTGGCGTCGCTACACACTGAGTTCTGCATAGAAACTATTAATCCGAACTCAGAGTGTTTTTGCAAGGCGCTGCCCTCCTTCTCGTATTTATACAGAGAACACTTATAAAAAAAATGACGCTCGTAAGAGCGTCATTTTTCAAATAACATCTATTTTCAGACTGTCATCTTAGTGTGCGTATGTGGCGATGAATACACCAGCGGCTACTGCTGTACCGATTACACCTGATACGTTTGGTCCCATAGCGTGCATCAAGAGGAAGTTAGAAGGATCTTCTGACATACCTACTTTGTTTGCTACACGAGCTGCCATTGGAACGGCTGATACACCAGCTGAACCAATAAGCGGATTGATCTTTTCTTTCAAGAATACGTTCATAAGTTTTGCAACTAACAAACCACCAGCTGTAGCTACAGCGAATGCAAAGAGACCAAGGGCGATGATTCCAAGTGAACCCGGGTTCATGATCTTTTCTGGTGTCATCTGTGATCCTACACCGAGAGAAAGAAGAATTGAAACGATGTTCATCAATTCATTTTCCATTGTCTTTGAAAGACGTTCTACAACACCGCATTGTTTTACGAAGTTACCGAATGCGAGCATACCGATAAGTGGTGCTGCAGGTGGAAGAAGAAGAATTGTAATAACAAGAAGCATCATAGGGAACAATGTCTTTTCTGTTTTTGATACAACACGGAGCTGTTTCATTTTGATAAGACGTTCTTTCTTTGATGTCAAAAGTTTCATGATAGGTGGCTGAATCATAGGAACCAATGCCATGTATGAGTAAGCTGCAACTGCAATTACAGCCATCATTTCTGGAGCAAGTTTTCCAGATACATAAATTGATGTCGGACCATCAGCACCACCGATGATAGAAATAGCACAAGCCTGAAGCATGTTGTATTCAACACCAGGAATAAGGTTCATAAGAGCTACACCGAACAATGTGATGAATACACCAAACTGTGCTGCGGCTCCAAGAAGAGCTGTCTTAGGGTTTGCAATAAGCGGACCAAAGTCTGTCATCGCACCGATTCCCATAAAGATGAGCATAGGGAAGAATTCGTTTCCAACTCCTGCTGAGTAAATGATGTGAAGCATTCCATGAGGAGCGTCACCCATTCCGGCACCTGGAATGTTTACGAGAATTGTACCAAATCCGATTGGAATCAAAAGAAGCGGTTCAAATCCTTTTGCAACTGCAAGGTATACAATTAAGAAACCAATTGCAATCATTACAATCTTCTGCCAGCCAGGAACATGATCTTTTGCTTCTGCAAAAGGATCAGCTGCCATTCCAGCTTCAGTTGCTTCTGCTTCAGCTTTTTCCTGAGCAATTTCTGCATCTGTCTTCTGGTGAATAATCTGATAAATACCAGTATTATGCCATACATTCATCAAAAACTTGTCTACTGAAATTGTAGGAATGTTTTCTGATCCTTTGATGATTGCAGTATCCATTGTTCTGAATGAAGGAGATTCTCTTCCTTCATCTACAGCTGCTCTTACAGTTGGTTTAATGAAAATTGAAGCAGCAAGTGCAATGAACATAATTGCACATGTTGTTCTGAAAATATTTTTTTTGTTGTGAGCTAAATCGTTCATTCTTTATATCCTTAGTTGATTTCAGCAACTGTCTGGTCTGCAACAATCTGTGAAGCCGGCTGTGCGATAAAGTGAACACGACCTGCAACACCTGCTTTAATTTCAAGTTCCATCTTCATAGATTCGATCATGATGATTGTTGTATCCGGGTTTACCTGAGCGCCTTCTGCAACTACATGTTTCAAAAGTGTTCCGGCAACTGGGGCTTTTACTGCTTTTCCACCGGCAGATGCTGCTGGAGCTGGTGCTGCTGCCTGTGCAGGAGCTGCGGCTTGAGGAGCTGCCATTACAACTCCACCAAGACTTGCGATTACCTGTTCTGCAGTAATCTGTGTTCCAGGCTGTACGATGAAGTTGATCTGTCCGTCAGCTGGAGCTTTTACTTCGAGTTCCATTTTCATAGATTCGAGCATGATTACTGTGTCACCTTTCTTAACCTGAGCACCGTTTGCAACAACGTGTTTCAAGAGAGTTCCGGCAACTGGAGCCTTGATTTCAACTCCGCCTGTTACAACTGGAGCTGCACTTGAAGCGGCACCTGCTGCACCAAAGGCAACGTTATATGAAGTTCCATTAACTGTAATGTTAGAACCGTTTGCTGTTACATTGTATGAAGCACCGTTTACAGTAACTGTGTAAGAACCGTTTGCCGAGCCAGATGCTGCTGGAGCTGCAACCTGACCGAACTTTTCTTTTGCATCTACAGGTCCGTTTGCGCGTGACTTGAAGAATCCTGGTGCTACTTTCGGGAACATAGCGTATGTGAGAACATCTTCATCAGATCCGTCTCCGCCAGCTTCTTTAGCCTGTTTAACCATATCGTCCCATTCCATTGGAATCTGGTCTGCAGGACGGCAAGTCATTGGAGCTGACATTCCAGTCTGTGCAAGAGCTTTCTTTACGAGTTCTGCATTTGGTTCTGCAGGAAGTTTTCCGTATTTTCCACAGAGGAGGTCTGCAAATTCTCCAGTCATCTTTTCATAGCGGCCGAAAAGTACATTGAATACAGCCTGTGTTCCTACGATCTGTGATGTAGGTGTAACGAGTGGAACATATCCAACATCTTTATGTACGTTAACGAGTTCTTTAAGAACATCATCCATCTTGTCTGCTTTACCCTGCTGTTTGAGCTGTGATTCGAGGTTAGAAAGCATTCCGCCTGGAACCTGAGAAGCAAGAATACGAGTATCTGCTCCGAGGAATTTTGATTCAAGTGAAGCATAGTGTGAACGAACTTCACGGAAGTAAGCTGCGATTTCGAGAAGTGCATTGATATCAAGACCTGTGTCGTATTCAGTTCCCTTGAGCATTTCTACTACAGTTTCTGTTGCTGAGTGTGAAGTACCCATAGCCATTGAAGAGATTGCTGTATCAAGAACATCAGCACCAGCTTCTGCAGCTTTGAGCAATGTTGCAACAGAAAGACCTGTTGTAGCATGTGTATGAATCTGAACAGGAATGTCTACTTTTGATTTGATTGCTTTAACGAGATCGTAAGCAGCATAAGGTTTCAAAAGTCCTGACATATCTTTGATACAAATTGAATCTGCACCAAAGTCTGCATATGTTTTTGCAAGTTCTGCATATTTTTCATTTGTGTGATATGGAGTAACAGCGTAAGAAATAGCCATCTGTACGTGTTTTCCAGTTTTTTTAGCAGCCTGAGCTGAGCGCTGAAGGTTGCGAGGGTCGTTACATGCATCAAAAATTCTGAATACGCCGATTCCGTTTTTTGCAGCAGTTTCAACAAATTTGTCTACAACATCGTCTGCATAGTGGCGGTAACCGAGAAGGTTCTGACCACGGAGAAGCATCTGAATAGGAGTATTAGGACATGCTTTTGCCATTTTTCTAAGGCGTTCCCATGGATCTTCGTTTAAGAAGCGGATACAAGAGTCATAAGTTGCTCCACCCCAGCCTTCAAGGGACCAGTAACCGATTTTGTCGAGTTTTTCGAGAGCAGGAAGCATATCTGCTGTTGTCATACGAGTTGCATGAAGACTCTGGTGAGCATCGCGCAATACTAATTCTGATAATTTAATCTTTGCCATATCAATGTTCCTTATTTATTTTTAAGAGCTGTTGCAATTGCTGCAACTACTGCACCGTTATCGGCTGCAGGCGCCTGAGAAGAAGCTGCCGGTTTTTCAGCAGGTTCGTCCTTATCTTTTCCAAGTGCATGTAAAACTGCATGAAGAGCATACATACAGATGATCATAATAATGATGAATGAGAATACAACACCCATTCCAAGCAAAGTCAAAAGTCCGCTTTGACCAAGCATATCAACTATTGTCATAAGACCCCCAAAAAAATTACTGTTACAATTCCCTTAATTTTCCAAAAAAAAGAAATTACGACAATTTTACCATAATTTTAACTTTTTATTCAATACGATACATTTTATATAGTAGAAAGTTGCCATTCTAAACTAACAAATAGATGCCATAAACCACAGTTTTTTTCAATTTATATCGCTTAACGTTTCAATTCCACCCACCGATAATTAATAAGAGAAAATATTATGAAAAAAGAAATTTTAATGGCATGTGGAATTTTCCTCGCCGCAATCAGTTTAAATATCACATTATCCTGTTCCAGAAAAACAGAAACTGAAACAGTCAGCATTTCAGAAAAAATTATTACAACACATGACTGGTATTATTTAAAAGCAGGCGGATTTGAAAAAATTTCTTCTCCAACAGAAGCTCCACTGGTAATCAAAAAACCTTACACAGAAAGTATCCGTATCTCATGCTTCGGCCAGCTTCTTTCAAATTCCGACAGTAATGAAAATTCTCAGAAAGCATTCGCACTTGTCAACAGAACAGGGCTGATTGAATTTGATAAAGAAAAACCAGTTCTTCATACAGATGCACTTCTTTTTAAAAATGTTACTGCCGACGGTCTTGTATTTATGAATGAAAATCCCGTTTTTTCTGTCTATAAAAATGATTTTTTTAATGAATATTTTTCAACAGAAAAAAAAGGTGATTCAGTATTAATTCAATTTGACAGAAAAGCAGATACATTTTTTCCTCTCGTAACACGCGAAACATTATCACTTTCTGGCACAGCAGAAGTAAATGACTATTACTGGGATGGAAAATATTTTTACTACTGCATCAAAGATTCAAAAAAAGATAAAACAGATTTTAATTACATAAAATGGAACTCACTTTCAATCAAAGATTCTTCCGAAGAAGAATTCAGAAAATTAAAATCTTTTTCTGATTATAAAAATGCTCCGGAACGCGTAAAAAAACTTTTATCATGCCTTCCGTCAAGTTTTAATTTTTCTATCGAAGTAAGAACTGCAAGCGGTCCTTCACCAAGATGGTATGAAAAAAAATCAGCAGATTCTTCAGTTATTCTTGATGCAAAACTTCAGCTTTCAGATACATTTGCAGCATGTCTGTTTCAGGATGGAACAATATATTTTGCAGGTGCACTCACAAACAGATACATTCTGAACAATGCAAACACACTTGCAATCAGACTTCCAAAATTACCGGAAGGATTTATTTATACAGATTTTGCAATTTCTGAAGATGTACTTTATGCTTCATGGGAAGAAGCTTCTTTTTATGAAACAGGAAGAGCAGGTTTCTTAGGTGTAGACCTTGCTCAGGTTTTATATTCTGAATTAAATTAATATTTCTATGATGGAATTTATCAGCAAGGATTTTCAATTGAAAAAAAACATTAAATTATTTTTAACAGTTTTTCTCATTATTTTTTTCAATGCAAATATTTTCTGTCAGACAGAAAATACTTCTGCAGAAAATTCAATTACAGAAACCTCTCAAAAAAAATTCGATTCTTCAAAAATTACAGTTATACCGTACCTCAATCTTTCTACACAGCTTATGATAAACAATGCATCAAAAGAAATAAGCGCACCAAGTCCTGTACTTTTTTCTTTTGGTGGCGGTGCAATCATCGGTTTAACGGATTTAATAACACTTGAACCTCATCTTGATTTCTGGACTCAATATTATCTTTTTAATAAAGAAGATGCTCTGCCTGCAGAAGTAGAACACAGAACCGCAACAATGCTTTGTTTTATGCTTGATATTCCAGTGGGATTTAATTTCAAAATCGGTAATCACACTCTGACACCCGGAGCCGGTCTTGGATTTTTAATCAGATTCGGATTATTGTCAAACGGCGTCAAAGCAAATGATAAAGGTTATTCTGGAAGTGCACAGTCCGATGTAGATAAAATCAATTCATGGATGTGGAATAATGCAAGATTTTTATATCCGGAAATTTTCTTTGCATGGGATTATAAAATATCAGAGAAATTCAGAGCGGGCCTTGTTGCCAGATGGTACATTCCAGTCGGCTCTTTAATTGATGGAAAAGGTTTAGACGCTTCAATCCTCAATTTATCAGCAAGATTTATATTTTAATTTCTTTCATTTACATTTCAAGTCCAGGGCAGCGCCCTGGTCGTGCAGGAAAAGAGGGAGGTCTTAGGAGGGGGAGAAACCACACTTCGAAGCAGCGGTTTCTCCCCCTCCTAAAAAGATGGTTTTAGGGAACCTTCCCTAAATTCCAATAAAGTGTGTATTAACTTTATCTTCTACGTACTTGATAAAGTCATCAAGCTTGAATGTTTCAACAGGCTTTTTGCTTGAGAAACGGTAGCGGCAGCATACTGTTCCTTCTGCTTTTTCTTTTTCACCGACAACAAGAATATATGGAGTTCTGTGTTCTGTAGAAATATTCTTGATCTTTGCTTTCATGTTTTCGTCGCCGAGATAAACATTAGAACGGATATCGTGTGCAACGAGTGCATCATTAACCTGTTTTGCATAATCATCAAACTCTTCAGAAACAGGAACAACTGCAACCTGTTCAAATGCAAGCCATGTCGGGAATGCACCGGCAAAGTTTTCAATCAAGATTCCTAAGAAGCGTTCAAATGATCCGAGAATAGCACGGTGAAGCATTACAGGGTGATGTTTCTGGTTATCGGCTCCGATGTAAGTTGCATCAAGACGTTCTGCAGAAGGCAACTGGAAGTCAGCCTGAATAGTTCCACACTGCCATTCACGACCAAGACAGTCATAAAGCTTGAACTCAAGTTTTGGACCATAGAATGCACCTTCACCCGGCTGGATTTCATAAGTAAGTCCTGCTTCGTGACATGCATCGGCCAAAGCTTTTTCTGCGCGTTCCCATGTTGCAAGGTCACCTACATGGTCTTCAGGCATTGTTGAGAATTTTACAACAAGTTCATCAAATCCAAAGTCATGATAAACATTTTTCAAAAGTTTACAGAACTTTGCAACTTCTGAACCAACCTGTTCTTCTGTACACAAAATGTGCGCATCATCCTGAACGAAACCGCGTACACGCATAACGCCGTGCAAAGTTCCACTTGGTTCGTTACGAACATCATGTCCAAATTCTGCAAGACGAAGTGGAAGATCTTTATATGAGCGCTGTCGGCTTTTGAAAATTTCAAGAGCACCAGGACAGTTCATCGGTTTAATTGCAAAGAGTCTTTTTTCTGATTCTGTGATGAACATGTTTTTCTGATAGTGTCCCCAGTGACCAGAACGTTCCCACAAAGTGCGAGGCATGATTGCAGGTGTGTTAACTTCCTGATAGCCGTCGCGGCGAACCATCTTTCTCATGTAGTCCTGCATTGTTGTGTAGATTGTCCATCCGTTCGGGTGCCAGAATACCTGACCCGGGTTTTCGTTATCAACATGGAAGAGATCCATTTCAACACCGAGTTTTCTGTGATCGCGTTTTTCTGCTTCTGCAATCATTGCAAGATAATCTTTAAGATCATTTGGTTTTGCAAAACAGAGCGCATAGATACGAGTGAGCTGAGCTTTGTCAGAATCTCCTCTCCAGTATGCACCTGCAATTTTATCAAGCTTGAACGCCTGTCCGTTAATTTCTTTTGTATTTGCAACATGAGGACCACGGCACAAATCAAGATATCCGTCCTGTTCGTAAGTTGTAATTGTTTCACCATCAGGAAGATCGTTGATGAGTTCCACTTTATATGGTTCATCTGCAAAAAGTTTTAAAGCTTCTTCTTTTGAAACTTCTTTTCTTACAAAGTCATGATTACCTGCAAGAATTTTTCTCATTTCTTTTTCGATTGCAGGAAAATCTGTGTCGGAAATCTTGGTAGTCCCAAAGTCAAAGTCATAATAAAATCCGTTATCAATAGCAGGACCGATTGCAATTTTTGTTCCAGGGAACAAATGTTTTACTGCTTCTGCCATAACATGCGCACAACTGTGACGTACAATCTGTAATTTTTCATCAGCCATTTTTTTAATCTCCTATAAAATGACACCAAGATATTTTACGCGTCCGACCGCGTATTAAGGAATATTATAGTAAATTTTGTGGAATTGTGGAATATGGGTAAACAGGGGGATTTTATGTGGAATTTTGAGGAAAACAATATTCATTTTTAAACAAAAAAATCTCCCGAACAAAATTTTCTGTCCGGGAGAGGGACTTTCTACAGATCCCATCTTAAAAACTGACGGACTTTCAGAGTCCCAGATTGCACACATTCAATTACTAATTTCAGATTTACAGAAAAAATAACCCTTATTCTTTTCTTATGGCTGTTACATACTTTAATCAAAATTGTTATACGCTAATTTCGAACCAATATATTCACCAAGTAATATATATCCATTTTGATTTGGATGTACACAATCAGCGGCATAAATTTCTCTAATTTGAAAATTTCTGAAATCAAGAAAAAACTTATTATATAAATCAATCATTGGTACACAAGATTCTGTACAATATTTTTTCATCGCTTCTACAAGTCTGTTAAGTGTTGGAGAAATATCTTCATAAATGCAATCTTTATGAATCGGTAATATTACAACAACTTTCACTTTTGGATGATTAATTCTCATGTAATTTACCATGCTACGCAAAGCACCTACGGCAGAATATTCTGTATAATCATCCACAGTGACATTATTTTGCTGATCATTAGTACCACCAAAAATTAATAAATAATCAACATCCGTAAAATCTATAGTCTGTGTTCTACCCCACATTCCACCAGTTATACTATTCCAGGACAATGTATCTCCATTAATACCTGCATTAATTGTTGTTACTCCAAATGTTTCTGCAATTACTTTCGGATATGGATTTTCTGCCTGTATCAAATCTTCAACTGCTCCCCATGTAATACTATCACCTAAACAAACTATTTTTTTCCCTTTTATTGCAGAATATTCATAATTAGATGTTTTATTCTCAATATTTTTTAAGTCATATTGCTGGTAATTAAACTGATACAAATTAAATTCTTTTATCATGTCAGAAGAAATTCTTTGTACATTTTTATCAGAACTATCAAGGGGACTTTTGCAACTAATTATAAAAAATGTAATAA
>JAGHVB010000038.1 GCA_018064525.1 Candidatus Treponema merdequi
ATTTGAATATATTTTATAATTTCAGTATATTTAATTTATATTTTAAGTGTCTAATTAATAAGAGAAAGTTAAAAATGAGAGTTTTAAAATACCGCAAAAGAATTACATTTTTACTTGTAATTCTTGCAATGTTTGCATGTGCCTGCCGTTCAACAAGACTTGAAAGAAGAGCTGTTCTTGAACAGACTTCATCGGCTGCAATTGATAAAGATGACAAAGAATTTTCACTTTATGAAAATGACGATTTACTGACTTCATCTCCTGATGATAAATATATTTTTTTCAGATTGTATCAGCCGCAATATGATAATCCTCTTTGTGTAGAAAATATTCTGAAAGTTTGCATCGGTTCTGTTGATGTTGCAGAGGAACCGATCAGTCATTCTGCAATCGGATTTACTTTAAATGACTGTTTTTACGGTTTGACAACGGCGGGAAAAACTGATTTGAAAATTGAAGTTTGTACTGATACCCATTCAAATCCATACATGAAAAAATGCAATAAATATAAATCGGTCCAGACAACTTATGCAATTAAAGTTACGGAAGAAGAATACGAAAAAGCAAAAAAACTTGTAGAAGATTATTATAATAATCCAAAAACGAAATATGATGTCAGCTATAATTTTAAAATGGCAGGTCATGGAATAAGAAGAAAATTTTTCTTGCCTGAAGAACAGAAAAAATTTGGCGGTGATCCGCAGAAAACTTATACAAAATCTTTTGCAGAAGAAAAATATAATTTTGTATGTTCTTCATTCATTGCTTATGTTCTTGCCAATTCTTTGGAAAGTGTGAAAAATTATTTTGTTGAAAAACAGATTGATGTTGATTATGTAATGCCGTCTGATCTTGCAGAACTGCCGGGTGCAGTAAGGCTGTTTAAATCGACATGGGTTGATTATTCAATTGCGGCAAAACAATATTCCTCATACTATGTCTGCCTGGCACCATTTTACAAAGAATATCTTGCTCATACAAAAAAGGAAAAATAATTTTCTGCTCTGATTTTTAATGTCGAAACTGCCTTTTTGTATTATACTATATTAAATGAAAATTTTTTCTGATGAAATCGTAAAATCGACGATTAAAAATAATATAAAAAATCAAAATACAATCTTTGTTTTTGCAACTCAAATTGCGGCCTCGCTGTGGGCAGATAAAACGCTTGATTTTTCAGGCGTAACGGCTGTTGCGATGGAACGTTTTATTGCCTGGGATGAATTTAAAGGCTCGTCAATTAAAAGTCATCAGGCAGAGAAAACTTCTGTTCCGTCAACAATGCGTCTTGTGTTTGCGCAGAATGTTATTAAACAGAATGCAGAAAAACCTTTTTTAAAAAGTATTGTTAAAGTGGAATTTGCAAAAACTGCGGCTCGTTTTGCTTCGTGGATTTCTGATATTCTGCCGTCGCTTGCGATGTGGAAAGCACATTTTGAAAAGTGCGGCTGTGTCTGTGATGAAGAAGATAAAGATTATTTTGAGATATATAACCGTTATAAAAGTTTTCTTGATAAAAATAATCTTTTTGATCCTGCTTGGGAAACTCCGCCGTTTAATTCCGACGGAAAAAAATATATTATTTTCTTTCCTGAAATTTTGATGGACTATTCTGAATATCAGGAACTTCTGGAATCTTCAGAAGATATTCAACTTGTTCATATTCCATCTGAATATCACAGTCTCGAAAAACCTGACGGCCATCTTTATTCAAATACCAGAATAGAATTAAAAGAAGTCGTAAATTATCTCTGGAAAAAACATAATGAAGAAAAAATTGAATGGAATAAAATTGCAATTTCGGTTCCTGATACTGATACATACAGTCCATATTTAAAAAGAGATCTTGAACTTTATCAGATTCCATTTATCGAAAAAAACGGAACAACTCTTTCTGGCACTGGAGCCGGAAAATTGTTTTCTTCACTGCTTGAGTGCTATTCAGAAAATTTTTCTTTTAACAGTGTAAAAAAGCTTCTGCTTAATAAAGAGCTTCCGTGGAAAAATGATCAGGATATAAGTCTTCTGATGGAATTTGGTCAGAAAAATAACTGTTTCTGTTCGTTTAAGTACGATGGTGAACAGATTGATGTATGGCTGGAGGCTTTTAAAAATCCTGTTGATTTTGAAAAGTGTGAAAGACAAAGTAATTTTTACAAGGAATTGAAACGTCTTGTTTCTTCTGTTGTAAGTTCAAAAACATTTTCAGAAATCCGGGCAAACTATTTTCTTTTCCGAGAAACATTTTTTGATTTTTCTAAAAAAGGTTTTTCTGTTCAGAATGATAAGATATTAAGCCGATGTATTGCAGAACTTGGAAGCCTTATTGATCTGGAAGAAAAATATAAAGATTCCGGAATGTTTGAAATGGATTCCTGTTATTCGTTTTATTGTGATTATCTTGATGACAAGATGTATGTTCCGCAAAATGATAAGCAGGGAGTTGTAATTCTTCCTTTTAAGACTGCCGCAACTGCACCTTACGATGTTCATGTTGTTGTTGATGCAAGTCAGAATTCGACATCGGTTGTTTACAGAAAATTAAGTTATTTAAGAAATGATAAAAGGGCGCGTCTTGGTTTTACTGATGAGGATAATGTTACTGAAAGTTTTATTCTTCTGTATGCAATGGTTTCACAGAACGACACTTTGTTTACATGCAGTTCAAAGACAATTGATGCGTATGCATTTACAAACAGCTATCTTTCTGAAAAAGATCATAATCCAAAAAAGAAATTTGCAGATGAAACTTATATAAAGAATGATGTTTACAGAAATGAAAAAGATTCTTTTGTTTCAGCTGATAAATCGAAATTTCCAGAAAAGATATTTTTACCTCAGAAAAAAGGATTTGATATTTTCAAAAAAGCAGGTACTGATTCTGACGGTGTTTTTGAAAGTGCAGAAAAAAAATTTGCAGATAAAATTAAAGAAACTTTGTATCAGAATAATCAGGAAATGGTCGGCTTTGGTAAAATAAAAGTTTCCAGCAGTGCGATGAAAAAATTCTACACATGTCCGCGAAAGTTTTTACTGGAAGATGTTCTTGATGCAAGACAGCCGGACAATGCTGCTGAATTGATAAACGGATATACAAAAGGAACTCTTAATCATAAAATTCTTGAATATTTTCTTAAATCTGTGCAAAACGATTCAATGTATCATAAATTTCTTATTGATAAAGAAACTCTTGTAATTCCAGAACAACATATGAAATATCTGCGCGATGCAATTGATAAAGCTTTGTACAAAAGTGAAATGAGTTATTTGACGCGTCAGGTTTTACTTACTGAAAAAGAAACGATTACAGAAAAAATGATTGAGATTGTTAAAGATCTTTATTCATATTTTGACGGTTATGAAATTGAAGAAGTAGAAAAGTGGCATAATTATGTTTCTGAAAAGGATGGTTATGTAATTAACTGCAAGTTTGACTGTATTCTGAAAAAAAATGTAAAAGTTGAAAATGATAATGGTGAATTGCTTGAATGCAGTCAGTATGTTCTTGTTGATTTTAAAAATTCTGACAAAGCGATTCCTGTAAAAAATGCTTTTATTTCAGAAGATGTTCAGATTCCTGATTTTCAGATGCCTGTTTATAAATTTGTATATGAAAATCAGGTTTCTATGCCACATATCAATGCCTGTATTTTTTACGGTTTGAAGGAACAGGCAAAAACTGTTGTCTATTCGGACTGCAAGGAATTTACAGCAAAGAATATTCCGAATGAAGAACTTTCCGTGATGTTCAACAAGACTCAGAATGTCTGTATCGAACTTATTGAAAAATATGCTTCGGCTGTAAATAACGGCTCGTTTGATACATCTCTTGCAGATGTTACAAATGATGACTGCAGTGGATGTGTTTACTTTGGTGTGTGCAGAAGAATTTTTACAATCACAAATAGAAAGGATTAGGGTTTAAGAATGGCAGATGTGAAAAACGAAAAGAAAAGAGAACTCGATGAAGCACAGAAGAATGCTGTTCATATAAATGTTAATTCTGTAGTAAGTGCAGGTGCTGGTTCTGGTAAAACAACTGTTCTTGCAGAAAGATTTTCGGACCTTCTTCTCCGTGATAAAGATTGCAGGGTAGAACAGATTTTAACTTTGACATTCACTAAAAAAGCGACTGTTGAAATGAATGACAGAATTTATAAACAGCTTTCTGTAGTCTGTCCTGAAAAAGCAAAAGATTTTTACAAAGCAAATATTAAAACTCTTGATTCTTATTGTGCGCAGGTTGCAAAACTCGGATGTAATGCTTTTGGAGTAAGTCCGGATTTTTCCCAGGATGATAAAATTCTTTTTGAAAAAACTTACAACTTGGCATTGCAGTATATTCTTCAAAACAGAAATGAAAGTGTAATTTCAAAAATCCGTCAGGGAACAAGTTATGATAAAACTGCAACTGAACTGTTTGTCAATTTTGCCAATGAATATACAAGTATAATCGGTGCGTTTGACTGGGATTTTTATCTTAAAAAACAATATGAATTCCTGTATGAAAAATGGAATGAACTGTGCTGCAGAATTAAAATTATTGCTGATCAGATAATTAAAGCACTTAATATCTATAATATTAAAAAACCTTTGAAGTATGAAGAAAATTTGCGCTCTGCGATTGCAAGTCTTTCGGTGTTGAAAATTCCTCAGATTAATTTTGATGATGTTATATCAGAAGAACGAAATAATTTTTTAAATGCCGCATATTCATTGATGAAAGTAAAAAAGATAACAGGCCAAAATCATAATTATGATGATATCAAAAAAATTCAGAGTGAACTTGAAATACCTGTACAAGAACTTTTTCAGATTGAAAATTATATTTATGGTTCTCAGTTTGTATGCCAGCTGATTCCTTATCTGAATGAATTTAAGGAAATGGTTGATGATTTTAAGAGAAAGTCCGGTCTTTTAACTTTTAATGATGTTTCATCAATCGCTCTCGAAATTTTAAAAAATAATCCCGAGCTCAGGAGAGTTGAAAAAGAAAAATACAAATATATTATGATTGATGAATTTCAGGATAATAACGAAATGCAGAAAGACCTTCTGTATTTAATTTCTGAAGTTCCGGAAAGAAATGAAAAAGGTGTTCCTTCTGTTGATGAGCTTGTAAAAGACAAACTGTTTTTCGTTGGTGATGAGAAACAGAGTATCTATAAATTTCGTGGAGCAGAAGTTTCCGTTTTCAGAAAACTTTCGGATGAACTTAGTGACGGTTTTCTTGAACTAAAGACAAATTACCGTTCACATCAGGCATTGATTGCAGCTTTTAATTCTCTCTTCGGCGGCTACAGTTATCCTCCTGAAGAATTTAATATTAATGAACCTCTTTATGACGGAACTTTCTATTCATTAAAAGATGTAAAAAAATCTTTTGAAAAAGGTTTTAAAATTCCATCGTATGAAGCTGTTTATACAAAAGTTGATATTTCTGAAGAAGCTCAGAAAGAAGTTGAGGGTTGCATTTCAAAAAATGCAGACGGTGGTGCTTTGGAAATATATAAACCTCGCGTTACAATTGCAATGATTGACACTGAATCAAAGCCTGAAAATTCTGATATTTTTCTTGATGTTGAAATGTCTGAAGCTGTATGGGTTACAAATAAAATTTCAGAACTTTTAAAAAGTGGCTATCAGGAAAACGATATTGCAATTCTGTTCCGCTCTTTAACAATTCAGCCTTACTATGAAAAGCTTCTCTTAAAAAAAGGGATTTCATATAAGACAGAAGCGGTAACAAGTTTTTTTTCAGACGGGCCTGTAAATGACATTGTTTCATATTTAACTTTGATTGCTTTTAAAAATGAATTATGTTCGTTTACAAAAGTCCTTCATTCGCCGTTTGTAAATCTGTCGTTTGAGGAAATTGAAAAATTAACAGCTTCATTCGATTCAACAAAGGAACTTTTTTTACAGGATGCAGAAGGAATTCTAAATAAAAAAAGTCTTGAACGTTTTAATCTTGCGAAAGAACTTTATATAAAAGCCTGTGAAATAAGTCAGACGGAAAAGTTGACAGATTTGATTTCTTTTTTATGGTATGACACAGGCTATCGTTTTGAAACTTTGCTCAGTCAGAGAAAGTTTATGTATAACAGTTCGTATGACAGATTGTTTGAACTTGCAAGACTTGCTGATGTCAATAATCTCGGTCTTGCTGAATTTATTGATTATGTCAGCACTTTTAAAAATGAGAAACTTGAAGAAATAAAAATTCCATTTGAATATGCAGACGGTGTAAATCTTCTGACAATTCATAAAAGTAAAGGTCTTGAATATCCTGTTGTTTTTGTTGTCGGCTGTGGCCGTGGAAGCGCAAAAGATAACAACAGCGGTTTGATTTATTATTCAAAAGAATACGGTGTAATTGTTAATACTCCAAAAAGTCCTGTATCAAAAGATGATTCAAATTTCTTTTATGAAAGCCAGAAACAGCTTTCACTTAAAAAATCTGCTGCAGAACTCAGACGAGTTGCTTATGTTGCAATAACAAGGGCAGAACAGAGAGTATACCTTTCTGGAAAATTTGATTTCAGTAAATGGAATCCGGATGAAGCTTTTCCTGCTTCTGATGAAAAGCCATGTGAAGATTCAATTTTTGGTATATTAACTCCGGCGTTAAAAACATATATTTCTGATAAAATGAAAATTAAAGAGGAATTTGCCGGAAGATGTCCTTTTAATTTTGAAGTAATTGACTGGGCATTAAAAGAAGAAGGCTTTCTCGAAGATAATTCAAAGAAAACCGTTATTGAAAATTTTACTCCGCTTTTTGAAAATGCAGAAGTAATTGAAAAGGAAATACTTAAATCTCCTTATGCAAGTCCAAGCCAGCTTCATGAATCGGATGATGAAACATCGCGCAAAGGATTTTCAAAATTAGAAATCGATAAGAAAAATCCATATTTTCAGCTTGATCAGATTGTAAATGAATCTGTTTCTTCTGAAACAAATGAGCCGGATTTTGGATATAATAATTTTGGTACAATTGCCCACAGTTACCTTGAATGCATCATCAACAAAACAGAACCTCAGATGCTCAACCGTGAAATAGTCGGACTGCATGGAAATGAAAAAAAAGTAAAGACAATTGACAGATTGTGCCGTCAGATGGCTGATGGTTTTATGCAGTCGGATGTTGGAAAAAAACTTTCAGAGTCAATTTTGCTGAATAGATTTTACAAATCAGAATACGATTTTAAAAGCCGGGTTTCTGATAAAATCATCAATGGTCAGATAGACCTCGTTTTTGAAAATTCAGAAGATGGCGAATATACGATTGTCGATTATAAAACCAATCATGATATTAAACCTGAATTTTATTATCAGCAGCTTGCCTGTTATAGAAATGCAGTCTCAAAAATGATGTCTGTTCCGGAACAGAAAATCAGATGTATTCTGTTTTATCTTCGTTATGCAAAAGCTGTTGATATTACAGCGGAATGTTCAGAAATAAATCTTGAAGACTTAATCATTAATACTTATAATTAAATTTATGATGACTGCAAGACAAAAGCATATACTGGAAATTGTTTTCTTTGTAATTTTAATAGCCTCAATTATTTTCTGTTCTGTAGTTATTATAGCTAACCTTGCAAAAATCAGAACACAGGATATAAATGAAAACATTCCGGTTACTGACAGAGATTATTCAATTTTAATTACAGGTACTTCCGAAAATATATCTTTTTTAAAAGAGGTTTATGAAGGTGCAACAATCGTAAGCAATTTTTACGACAGCGCAATTCAATATAATATTCCGGAAATTACAAATAAAGAAACTTCCGTTCAGTCACTGTTTGATTACGCAGGATTTATTAATTCTGATTGCATTGTAGCATACATTAATTCTTCAGATACAAAATTCTTTCAGGCAGTAAACAGTTCTGGCGAAACCATTCCTTTAATTACAATCGGATTGTATTCTCCTGATATTCCGCAGATTTCACATATTGGAATTAATTATGCGGAACTTGGAAATATGATGGCTCAGGAAGCTGTTGATTTTCTGAACGGAAACGGTGTCATTTATATTTTAAATACAATTGATGTAAACGATTTTTATGGAAGTACTTTAATCGGTAATGTCTATAATACATTGAACGCTCAGGAAAATATCATAATACTCGATTCTGCAAAATTAAAAAATTCAAGCCTTTCAATTGAAGATGACATCAGACAGCAGATAGCTTCAAGTGGAAAAATTGATTTGATTTTATCACTTTCAGAAAAGGGAACTGTTCTTGCTGCACAGACAGCAATAGACCTTAATCTTCTTTCAAAAACAAAAATAATCGGATATGGAGAAGGACAGGATTCAAAACTTTATTATGACAAGCAGATTGTAACAGAACTTTTTTGTATTAACGCTGTAGATATCGGTAAAAAGGCCGTTCAGGAATTTTTTGAATATAAGACAAACGGTTCTGCAAACAGTTATGTTACAGCGGATATTCAGCTTTTAAAAAATAAGGTGGCAAAATGACTGAACAGAAAAAGCTGAAAATTTCATTCTTTAGAAAACTGTTTTATTCCTTTCAGGAAAGGTCTGTCCGTTCGCAGATTATGATTACATTCATAATTTCGACAATTGTTTTGATTTTCGTTGTCATATTTACAACAGGAATTCTCAGGCAGACAATTACTACAGTTGGCGAATCTTATAAGACAAATTCAGATCTTGATAAATACCTTACTTATGTAACAGAAACAGAAAGTGCAATGGAATCTTACATGCAGTACAGGACATTTGAAAGTATTGATAAATATTTTCACTATGCTGCACTTTCAGAAGATGTTGCAAATACTCTTCAGTCCTGCCCGTCTTCAATTTATGCAAGACAGAAAGAATATATTATCAGACAGCTTTCACTTAATTTTTTTAATTTAAGTGGAAATGCAATTGCTGCCCGACGTGCAAATAACAATAAAGATATCAGCTATTACTATTCAAAAAGTGTACAGTGTTTTTCTTTTCTTCGTGATGAAATACTTTCATTAAATATGACATATTTTAAATCAAACGCCGCAGATTATGAAAATAACAAAACAAATACAAACATACTTATAAATACATCGATTGCTTTGATGTTCATTATTCTTATCTGTTCTGTATTGCTTGTTTACATCAGCATAACAAGAATTACACAGCCGATTTCGAATATTTCATCTGTAGCACTCCGTGTTGCCGATCATGATTTTGATGTTGAATTGTTCAATTCTCCAAGACGTGATGAAATTGGAAATATATGTCGTGCATTTGATGCAATGATTGTCAGCATCAGAGATTACATTGATACGATTTTTGAAACGGCTAAAAAAGAAAATGAACTTCGTGAAAAAGAAATTGAAATGCGTGCTCTCATTACAGATGCACATTTTAAAGCACTGCAGGAACAGATTCAGCCGCACTTTCTTTTTAATACGCTTAATACCGGTGCAGGACTTGCAATGATTGAAGGTGCTGATAAAACATGTTACTTCCTTGAACAGGTTGCGGATTTTTTACGTTATAACATTCAGCATCCGGGCGGTGATGCAACAATTAAAGATGAACTTGGAATGCTTGATAACTATATTTATATCATGTCTGTCCGTTTTGGAAACAGATATGAGTTTACAAAAGAAATCGATGAAGAGACTTTATCATGCAAAATGCCAAATATGATTTTACAGCCGCTTGTAGAAAACTGCATCAAGCACGGTTTAAAAGATATTACCGAAAATGGAAAAATTCAAATTAAGGTAAAATATAATTCTGAAGAAGATTATATTATGATTTATATAAGTGACAACGGTTCCGGTTTTAATCCCGAAATAAAAACAAAGATTCTTAAAGCCGCAGAATCAAATGAACCGGTTATTGTAAATTCTCCAGAAATCAATCAAAATGAACATATATCAACTGGTCTTGTAAATGTAATTTCAAGATTAAAATTCTATTACAAACGAAATGATGTTTTTAATATTCTTGATAATGAGAATGGCGGAACAACATTTTTTATAAAGATACCAAATGTATAATATTTTATTAACTGATGATGAACAGATTGTTATAGATACTCTTTCTCTTATTCTTAACAGAAATTTTAATGAAGAAGTAAATATTTTTACAGCTTTAAGCGGAACTAATGCGCTTGAAATTGTCCGTAAAGAAAAAATTGATATTATTTTTATGGATATTCATATGCCGGGAATAAACGGTCTTGAAACAATCAGTCTTATAAAACAGATAAATCCGAATATCGTAATCTGTATCCTGAGTGCTTATGACCAGTTTCAGTATGCACAGGAAGCTATCAATCTTGGAGCATACAAATATCTTACAAAACCGGTTAACAGAAATCTTATTGTTCAGACAGTAAGAAACTGTATGGGACTTGTAGATACAAAACGAGGAGTTCTTTCAAATAATATTGAACTTCATGAAAAACTCAGTCTTGTTTCATCCATTGTCGAAAGTGATTTTATTTACAGCTGCATCTTCAGTAATTCTTCAACAGACTTTTCATCATATCTTGATTATTTTGAAATTAAGAATATAAAATTTTTTATGTGCTGTATTGAACTTTCTGTTGTGGAGCAGAGCAAGCGATATGATATGTATATGAAGCTGCGTGATGTTCTGACTTCGAAGAGCAGGGCGATAATCGGTTCTTTTATGACAAACAGAGTCGGAGCTTTTTTTCCGATTAAAGATGATATAATCGAAGATGAAAATCCAGCTGCGGAAAAGATTGATGAAGATACAAAAATGCGTGATTTAATGCAGAATTTATATTCACTCCTGTCTCTTAATGTTTCTTCAAAAATCAGAATTGGAGTAAGTCAGGTTGAATCAGACATTCAGCATTCTTCACAGGTTTATAACAATGCACTTACAGCCCTTAACAGTACAAGCACATCAGGTGGTCTTGCTTTCTATTCTGATACATTGATTCAAAACCATGAAAATGCACAGATTAAAAAAATAACTGATTTGTCAACAAGAATCATTAACAGAATAAAAGTTGCGGATGCAGGTTCTGTATCACAACTGATATCAGAATACTGTTTGCTTGTATTTGAAGTTTATGAAAGTCAGCCGGCATTATTAAAAAATCATTTAATTGAATTTATATTTAATGTCAGAGCTTGCGCTGCATCGATTATCGAAAATTATCATAATGAAGCATTCGATTCTGCATTTTCAACTTTAGCATCAACAGATGATAAATCAATAATTGAACAGTATATCAACGACCGATGTCTTGAATGTGTAACCGCAATCGCTTCTGTTTCTCTTAATAAATCAAATCCGTTGATTTCAAAAGCCTGCAGTTATATTGAAGAAAACATCAGTAAGGAAATTAGTCTTGATCAGCTTGCAGACTATCTTGGGGTAAGCAATTTTTATCTGAGTAAATTATTCAAAGAAGAAACCGGAGATAATTATATCAGTTATGTTACAGAGCTTCGTCTTGCAAAAGCAAAAAAACTTTTACAGGATGATTCTCTCATCATTAAAGAAGTTACTTCACTTGTAGGATATAATGACCAGAACTATTTCAGCAAACTTTTTAAAAATAAATACGGACTTTCTCCTACAGAATACAGAGAGACATTAAAAAAATAAAAAATGTTCTGGGGTTTGTAATGAAGAAAAAAAATAGATTTCCATATTTAATAAAAAAAGTTTTTTTTAATACAAAAGTGTTTTTACTTATGTCTGCATTTTTGATGATTTTTTTTTCCTGCACAAAAAAAACTTCTGAAAAAGTAATACCTGTAAAACAAAATTCAATTACAATAGGATTTTCAATTGATACGCTTGCAATTGAAAGATGGCGTCGTGATACAGATGTCTTTCTTGCAACAGCAAAGGAACTTGGTGCAGATGTAATAGTACAGAATGCCGGAAACAGCATTGATGAACAGATAAGACAGATTCAGTATCTGATAGATAAAAATGTAAATGCAATTGTAATAGTAGCAAAGCAGGCAGATTCACTTACAGAAGTAATCAGAAATGCAACTTCAAATAATATACCGGTAATTTCCTATGACAGACTTATTTTAAATGCCTCAATCGATTTGTATTTAACAATTGACTCGGAAAAAGTCGGCGAAAAAATGGCAAAGGAAATTGTAAAGCGTTCTCCGATGGGAACACTTTATCTTATGCTTGGACCAAAAGCAGATTTTAATATGTCAATGATAAAAAGCGGAGTTGAAAAAGTAATCCATTCAAGTCCGCTTCATATCGGAGAAGTTTTCTATACCGACGACTGGAACTATGATCTTTCTTATAATCAGATGATATCTTATCTTCGGGAAGATAAAATTCCAAATGCAATAATCTGTGGAAACGATTCTGTTGCAAACAGTGTAATTCAGGCAATTTCAGAATTGAAACCTGATGCAAATATTTTTATTGCAGGGCAGGATGCAGATATCGTCAACTGCCAGCATATTGTCAATTCAAAGCAGACAGTTACAGTTTATAAACCTATTACGGAACTTGCAAAGCAGGCCGCCTATTGTGCTGTGCGTTTAAGCAAAGGAGCTTCTGCCGAAGAACTTTCATTAATAAATGGAACAATCAATAACGGCTACAGTGACATTCCAACATGTTATCTGGAACCTGTAGCCGTAACAAAAGAAAATATAGATGAAGTAATCATAAACTCAGGCTTTCACAGCCAGGAAGAAGTTTACAGAAAATAGCACTGTCATCAGACGCGGTGCATGGCACTGAAAACTTTTTCTGACATGATATTGATTTCAACTCCCATTTCGTGACCTTTTTCAGTCATCTTTGTGCGGAGTTCATCGATTGTAATGTCTGATGCATCAAGATTTACCATCATCATCATTACAAAGTTTCCTGAAAGAATTGTCTGTGTAATGTCTGCAACATTGATTGAATGTTCTGCTAAAAAAGCAGTAACCTTTGCAATAATACCAACTTTATCTGAACCAACAACTGTAATAATAGCATTCATAATAAATGCATTTTACAGAATTTCAAAAATACTTGCAATGAGTTCAACACAGTATTAAAATTGAAATATGAAAAAGTCTTTTAAAATCCGGATTACATATAATGCTCCTGTAATTCTGACATTCTGTTTTATATGTACAGCTGTTTTTGTACTTGATGCTTTTGTTTTCAAGAGCACCGGTCTCATAAAAAATTATTTTACAGTTCCAGGAAGTGCAAAGTGTCCGGTTCCATTCAATTTTAAATCTGCTTTTGATTATCTGAAACTTTTTACACATGTTTTCGGACATTCCGGCTGGGAACATCTTGTCGGCAATCTCAGTTTTCTTCTCCTTCTTGGTCCTCTTTTAGAAGAACGTTACGGTTCTGCGATGATTGCACTTATGATAGCTGTGACAGCTCTTGTAACAGGTGTATTAAATGCGTGCCTTATTCCGTCGCCGCTTCTGGGTGCAAGTGGAATTGCGTTCATGCTCATTCTGCTGTCGTCTTTTACAACTCTTTCAAAAAATGAAATTCCGCTTTCGTTTATACTTGTATTCATTCTTTTTCTCTGTTCAGAAATTTTTATTAAAAAAGATGGAAAAAATATTGCAGTTCTTGCGCATGTTGCAGGCGGTTTGTGTGGAAGTATGTTTGGATTTCTGATTGCACCAAAATCTGCACGGACAAAAAAAACAAAAACCGTAAAAACCCAGTCCGATTCATCGGACGACGGGTATGCTTCAAATTACAGTCCAAAATCTTCTTACCGTTCTTCATCGTCTGATGATACGACTGTTGTAGGAACAATTGAACTTTAATAACCGTACGGGCTGTGAAGGAAATCAGGTAAAAAACATATTATTTAATAAAACTGAAAAACTTTATTGACAATAAAGTCGACATATTTTAGAATTGACAGAAAGAAAATTAAAATAAAATCGCGG
>JAGHVB010000016.1 GCA_018064525.1 Candidatus Treponema merdequi
ATATAAATGATGATGGTATATATGAAAATTTCTTGATGGATATTAAATATAATAATGAAATTATTTATATGTTATCCACTGACTTACAGGTTATCGATACAGAAAAGATTGTAGAAAATGAAAAAATGTTAAGATTAATTCCAGAATATTATTTAGAAGTTTTATGCAAAAAGAATACTGATTTAATTTTTGAAAAACAACCTTTATGGAACGAACGAAAAAAAAGAATGGAAAATGAACCTTTTCCGTTCGAAGAATCTTTTCAACCCGAAAGCTATTATATATCAAATACAGTAATACTTTTTAGTCAGCATAATTATTATCTGGTCAAGAACGTTAAGAAAAAAAATAATAATATAGAACTCGATTTACTTCACTATTCTGATGATGATGTAACTGATTATTTTGGAAAAACAGAAGATGTTTTTTCGGAGGTATATAATACATTTCGAAGCAATTCAAATATTAAGCTTTTGATTCAAACTGATGGAGATTATTTTGATCTTTGGATCAATACAAAAGAAAATTATATTGGAAAGTACATTGCAGCATCGGAATCACTATGTGAACAAATTGTAAATCTGGTTAGAAGTAACAAATGTGACCTTTCAAAAGTCACGTGGCCCCGCCATGCTGATGGCTCATGCGACTACGACAGAAGTAAAAAAACAACTGCAGCTCAAACCGTAAAACCAACATCAACTACAAACGTCACCAAAAATAAAATCATGCTCGTTAACGAAAACCTAAAACTCCGTTCCAGCGAAGCCACTTCAACCCAAGTCCTAACCGTAATGATTGCCGGCACAAAAGTAAAAATCCTCGAACTCGGCAAAGCGGAAACTATCGATGGCATCAACAGCAACTGGGTAAAAGTTGAAGTACAGCCTGGAGCTAAAGATAAGGACGGAAAAAGCATAAAAAAGGGAACCGTAGGCTGGTGCTACGGCGGATATTTGAAGTAGAATAAAGTGGAATATTCCAGAAAGCAAGTCAAGCTTGCTTTCTGAAATTAAATAGAACTTTAGGGCTTTGACGAAGAAGCGGTAGTATGCGACTTTACGCCGCTTGAAAAATAAATAATAATAGAAGTATAACTTCGAATAAGGTACAGAATAATTCTTAAAGAAAAAAAAGAATTAAGAAAGCTTATTTAGTATAAGAAATATATTTGCCATAACAATGTTTTCAAAGCCGACACGCAGTCGAGCTGCGTGCGATTTAAAACAATGTTATGTGGACGCCCGCACTGGGGCGCTTAAAAGAAGAGAAAATTTGGCGAGCTACATAGTAAGAAGTGATTGTTAATAAGGTTCAAAAGGAGCGATAAAATGCAAAACGAAAAAACGATGATTTTTGAAGGCCTTAAAGTTTATGATAACGGCTGGCCGTGGAACTGTGATGTTATGACTTCAAGTGAGGCTGTAAACGAGAGAATCAGCTTTGCGAAAGAACTTATTAAAGAGTACAAAAAATACAAGAACCTGATTAAATTTGAATCAGTCAATGAGTCTCCAGCCCATTTCTCGGATTTTCTTAGCCTTGATTTATTTCCCAAAAATGATTTTGGTCAGTTACTGGCAATAGAAAATTATCCTGAAATCTCATCGCACGACAGGTGCGCGGGACCAGACCATCCCAGTCTTTACAACATTCACATCTGGAAAGAAATCGGCTCAGAAAGCTATAATATCCAGATTCCAACAAGACCGTGCGGGCCTGAAGACATAGAGCAGAACCGAGCTTTCGGGGACTGGCTTCGGGACTTTTGCGATAAAAACGGAAAAAACATCTGGTTCGGTCGCTATCAGATCAATGACAAGGAAAGCCTGAATACAATCCTTGAAAAAGTTCATTCTTCAATAAAGGTGGAAAAGTTCGGATTTCTTTATAGAGTCATTCTGAAAAAATCTGATTTCGGAGTCTTCACCGAAACTATGTTGAATCTCGAAAATGTTCCCGAATCCGGGCAAAATCTTTTTAAAAATCATGATTCGTCATTGAATTACAATTTTTATTCATTTTTGAATCAGCAGCATATTTTCATAGAAAATCGACGCGAAGATTATGTCTGTGTTGATTTTATAGAAGAACAATGAAAGAAAAATTGGCAAAATTTTTTACAATTATAAACTCAATTTTCACAATGATTTTTTTTGATACTGGCAGTTTTATCTTTTTCTATTGGAAAAGGTAAAATACGCCTTTGTAACTTGATTTGTATCCGCAAATTGAATTTACGTTTACGATTAAAGGAGGTCTGATATGGATTATGTTTTTGTAAAAGATTCGGAAGGCTATGTTTTCAAGAAATTAGAATCAGAAATTTCTCCTGACGAAAAAATCATTTCTGAAAAAGAGTACATGAAAGTATCTGGCCTTACTTCTTATGAAAACAAATTCGGACATGGTGGAGCAAGAGAAAATGCCGAAAGAAAACAAAAATTTGGTTCACCATTAAAATTTCAGATTCGCGTAACAAAAGAAGAAAAAGAATTCCTTGCGTATGCACGCGAACATAATATAAATTATTCTGCACTGATGCAGATGTAAAATCACATAACAAAGGTTCGTAGTCGACAGCGATTCAAGCCCGCTGCGGTACAACCAGTTGTTATGGCGACAGGCCGCTGGCCTGCTTTTTAGGATTAAAAAATGGAATTTAATGCATTAATACCAGAATTAAGTGTTTCTGATATAAATAGTAACTGGTCTGGATGTAAAAATACTTTAAGCAACTTTCGTTGCTTGATAATTAAATTTATAAATTAAATATCTTGGCAGGAAAATATGAAAAGAAAAGTTATTTTAATTTTTTTATTAGCATTTAATTTTAGTTTATTTGCTCAAGATTTTATTTTCCCACCAGAATTAAAATGGTGGCTGGATGAAATTCAAAAGATTGATAAAAATATCAGTCTGGAAAAATTCGAATTTTTTGATGAATGTTTTATTTATGAAGAAGATGGACCTGTTTCATTTAAGAATAAATTGTATCCAGTTTTAAAAAAATGGAATTACTTTGGTGATATGTTTGCTTGTTATCCAGTAATATGTTCATTGAAAAAGAATAGAAATGGAAAATATTCGTTTGAAGGTGAAGATCCTGATACTGAGTTTGGAATCTTTGATAGAAATGAAAAACTTTTGTTTGTAGATTTCTACGGAAGTTCCTGCTGCCTTGATTCATTTTGCTGGGTAAGGGATAATCGGCTTACTGTAGTTGGTGAAGGCTGGGGAAAAGAATCTGATGAATATTATTTTTCCATTTATGATTATTTTATAAAAGATGGAAGGTGTATTGTCAGAGAATATGTTTATAAAGTAAAAAATCCTGATTTGTCAAAGTCAAAATTGAGATGGCATGAACAACGAAGTGATTATTTTGAATAATTTAAAATTGGTTGATAAAACATGGAATTTAACTGTAAAATGAATGTATAACACAGTTTTCAAAGCCAGCTAGGGGACAAGCACATTGTGTTTTAAGAAAATACACGAATGCATGAAAAACCAGATTTAAAATCAAAAACTATTGATGGGGTTACTTTAAATAAGTAATTTTTAAACTATGTTATGTGTAATGCCCGGCGGGCAACGGAGGAAAAAAATGAAAAAAACAGTTTTAGGTTTACTATTTGTTGTAATATCAACATTTGGTTATTCACAGTCAAAGTTTAATGAAAATGATTTTGTAAATGCAATTAATGAAGTTGTAGGTTTTAAGAAACAGCATCTTGCAAAAGATTTTATATGGAAAAAAGGAAGAAGCTCAGCTTTAGTTGAAAAGTCAGAACCTGTAAATAAATATGAAATTTCAAACTTGCATGATGAAAATTGCTGTACATCATGGGTTGAAGGAAAATCTGATGATGGTATTGGTGAATGGGTTGTTATTCCTGTTGAAAACTGGGACGAAAATTTAAATTATGTTTATGAATATTCGCACAATAACATCAAGCAGTTTAATGTTGTATTAGAAGTGTGGAATGGCTATCAGGAAACATTAGATTTATATAAAAAGAATAACAGGGTAAAAGACGCAAAAATTACGATTTATGCAGTTCCATTCTGTACAAGCATGGAAGGAGTAAGTGAACTTGAAGCAAATCCTGAAGTTGTACATGAAGAAACTGTTCAGTTTTCAGACGAAATTTTTGATACTCCAATATATTTAAACAGTTCTACTCATAAGTTCAGTTTTACTTTACCAGAAAAATATAAAACTCAATATTATGAATATGAATTTTATATCAAAGTCGAAATAATGTCTGTTTACAAAGGAACAAAATACAATGACACCTGTATTTCAGAAATGAATGCAAAACTTGTAAAATCGTTCTAAGAAAAAAACAATTTCAAAGAGTTGCAGTTATTCATATGATTGGCAAACTGAATTGCGAAAGCCAGCATTGAATTATTCAAAAAAAAATGGAAATTTATGCTAAAACTGGCTATATTATTAATATGCTTGATTTTAAAAAAATAAAGGCTGATATTAGGGCCGTTCATAATGATGAAATAATTCAACCGATGTCCATTACTACAAAAATTCCTGCCGAAAAAAAACTGATAATTCTGATTGATATTGTCGGGTTTTCAAAAGGAACTACAAAAGAACAGGTTTATAAAATTTACTGTTTTGAACATTATGTTATAAAAAATGTTCTGTCGAATCGGCATCGTTTTTCAAAGAGGATTAAGATTAGTCAGTTTATTCCAACTGGAGACGGCTGTTATATTGTTGCCGATGAATGTGAGCCGTGTCTTGCTTTGGAGTTTATTATTACTTTGATAAAAAATTTTCAGTATATAAAAAATGATGATAAAGAGCCGTGGGCGTTGAGGGCTTCGGCGATTTTTGGCGAATGTGTGCCTTTTCTGGATCTTGCGCGCCACAAAAATTATATCGGTGAAGGAATGAATGAAGCGGCCAGAATTTTAAGTTACGGTCAGTCTGCTTTGGAAAAACAGTTTCTTAAAGATAATCCGGATGCAAATGAAAATGATGCAAAAAATTTTTCAACAAACAGTTTATTTACAGATGAAAGTCTTGCCTCAGAACTTATAAATTATGGCGATGGAAGAAATATTCATAGACTTATTCAGGTTGCCGACAAACACAGAAAGTGCCGCGATATTACGGTTTATCAGGGATTAAAATAAAAAACTCCAGCCTTAAAAAAAAGTGTACCTCAAAAGTAAAAGACAATTTTTGGAAGTACACTTCTATTTTGCGGGAGTTTAACATTCGGGTAAAAAAATATTTTTCTCAACTTATTTCGAAATTCCGACTTCTTTTATAAATTCCCAGGAAGACTTTGAGGCTCGTGCCTGTGCTTCTATTACTGCTTTTAAAGGACCGCCAATCATTTCTGAAAATGGGATTGGTGAAAGATTGTCTGGTACTGAGCCCCAAAAGCCGCCGGAAACTTTTTTTATTTCCGAATCATTCAATTTAGCAGATGTTTTAATTTCTTTATTCATAAGGCAACTCCTTTATATGTGTAATTCAATTTATTTGTTTACTGAAGTGGAATTACACAAAGGTATTCAGTTCTTGTTTTATGTATTACCAATACATTTACTTAACAGTTATTTATACGAACAAAGAGAAAAAAAGGACAGAAAAAAAATCAAAACTCGCTTGGAAAAGTACGGTTTTTAGTTAAAAATTCGTAAAAAAAAGTGTGGTTTCCGATGCCAGATAAAAATCCTTGTATTTCTTGATGCAGGCGTTGCGGTTTTGAGCATGCATGCTCCGTGGGAAATTACCAGCACCGAAGATATTACGCAGGCATTCAATGCTTACAAGGCATTTTTAGCACTCGGCGAATAGCCTGAACTTTTTCCACAATTTATAAAAACTATGATATAATAGATGAATAAATGTTTTATATTTAAAAAGACGGCTGGTTTATTTATTTTATTATTGTGAAAGAGGTTATTTTTTATGTCAGATTCAAGTAAAGTAAAATTTTCTTTGCAGGCAAAACTTTTGATTATGATTTTGTCTATCGTAATTATTTCTACGCTTTTTCTTGGAATTGCAACATACAGCCGTTTTTCAGAAAATATGACAAAAAGCGTTTATAAGCATCTGGGAGAAGTTTCTGATAATGTTGCAAATCAAATTACTGCGTTGAATGACAAAAACTTTTCCATGCTGCACACTCTTGCTGATCTTTCTGATTTACGAAATCCGGAAAATTCACTTGATAAAAAACAGGCAATGCTTACTGATGTTTTAAAAGAACTTGATGGTGATTATGAAAATCTTGCTTTTTATGACAGAGAAGGGGACGCAATTTTAGCAGACGGACGAAGAATGAATTTTGCTTCACGCGATTATTTTTTAATTCCATTCAGCGGAAAAGATTATGTTCAGGATCCGACTTTTAGTCCTGTTACAAAAAGTGTACTGCAGTATTATGCCGTTCCGGTTCGTGATTTTAATAATCAGATTGACGGTGTTCTTGTTTTGATAAATCGTGGTAATGCAATTTTAGATACTGTTTCTAAAATTGATATTGGTGCAGGAATGCATCCGTCTGTAATTAACCGTGTTACAAAACAAACTGTTGCGAATGCCAATGAAAATGTTGATGACAGTTCCCAGACAAAGGATGGCGCAATTCTTGATGACTCTCGGGGAATCGGTTACGTTTTAAAAAAAGTATTTAACGGTGAAAAAAGTGTAGAAATTTTTAAGGATGATTTCATCGGATTAAATATGATTGCCGCATTTCAGCCGGTTCCGGGAACAGACTGGTCGATTTTTGCGGTTACAGTTTACGATTTTTATTTTGGTGCACTTAAGGAAATGCAGACTTATATTTTAATTTTCCTTGTTGTAACAATTATCGTATCTATTATAATAAGTATTATTCTTATTCAGCTTTTAATTAAGCCTTTAAAGTCAGTAAAAAATTCAATCTCAGAAATTGCTACTGGAAATGCCGATCTGACAAAACGACTTGAATGCCGTTCTAAAGATGAAATCGGAGTTGTAGTTTCAAGCTTTAATCAGTTCTCGGAAAAATTGCAGTCAATTATCGGCGATATAAAAAATTCAATTACTTTACTTGGAGAATCAGGAGATATCTTAAAAGAAAGTACTGTAGATACAGGAGATTCAATTAAAGAAATTATTTCCAATATTGAATCTGTACACAATCAGATTTTAACTCAAGGTTCCAGTGTAGAAGATACTGCAAGTTCAGTAAGAAAAATTGCACAGAGTATAGAAGCGCTTGAAAACATGATTGAGAAACAGAGCGCCGGAGTTGCAGAAGCGTCGTCGGCAGTTGAACAGATGATTGGAAATATTCAGTCGGTAAATAATACTGTGGACCTGATGGCAGGTTCTTTTGATGGTTTGATTAAGAGTACCAGAAATGGTGTAGACATTCAGATGGATGTAAATAGAAAGATCGAAAGCATTCGTGCGCAGAGTGTAACTTTGCAGCAGGCCAACGCTGCAATTGAAAACATTGCAGGCCAGACAAATCTTCTTGCGATGAATGCGGCAATCGAAGCGGCTCATGCCGGTGAGTCTGGAAAAGGTTTCTCTGTTGTTGCAGATGAAATCCGTAAACTTTCTGAAACATCAACAAAGCAATCAAAGACAATTGGAAATCAGTTAAAAGAAATACAGGATTCAATTGATTCTGTTGTAAAAGCATCTTCACAGTCGAGTCAGGCATTTGAAGATGTAAGTACAAAAATTGAATCTACCGATGAACTTGTCCGTCAGATTCGTGGTGCAATGAACGAACAGCAGCAGGGCTCAATGCAGATTAACCAGGCTTTGCATTTTATGAATGAAAGTACTGTAGAAGTAAAAACAGCTTCTCAGGAAATGTCACAGGGAAATGCTTCAATTCTTGAACAGATTCAAAAACTTCAGTCTGTTTCAGATACGATGAAACAGAGCATGGAAGAAATGTCAGTCGGTGCAGGTAAAATCAAAGAAACAGGTAATTCTCTCAATAAAATTGTTTCAAATATGGAAGAGTCAATTATTGATATAAGCAGTCAGATAGAACAGTTCAGAACATAACGATATAATTTTATTATGAAACGAAATCTTTTTTTAATAATCTTAACGGTTACATTCTCTTTTCTTTACGCAGGCGAAGCACAGTCTCAGCTTCATCATTGTAAAGTATATAAAGATGCGGTAATTACAGAAAATAAAGTTAATGTCCGTTCGTCTCCGGGGATGTCGGGTAATAAAATATTTCAGGTTAATGCCGGCGATGTTGTTGAAGTTCTTGAAATTTGCAAAGAAGAATTTTTTGCAGACGGTGCATATGCTCCATGGGTTAAGATTAGTTGTGATTATGGAACCGGTTATATCTGCAGCCGCTGGATGAGTTCGAATTATGTTTTACTGGAAACAGGCCCTTGCAGTGATGCTGAGTATTTGGTGTATGAATATTTTTATGAAATTCCAGAAAACTTTAATCCTGATTGGGATGAATTAAAAGTTGTAAAAGATGATTTTATTTATATTGCAAAATCGAATGTCAGAATTTTTGATACAGTAACATTAATTCCTGAAAATGAGAATCAAATGTTTATGTATCCAGATACAATGCTGGATATTACTGACAGGTCCTTTTATTCAACTGGGTTAAAAGAAGATCATGTGATTCTCATAAGGAGTAGATTTAAATATGATGCCGGCTCTTGTTCGAATGTAATGTTCTTAGCGTTTACTGACGGAAAATTAAAAAAAATTATTTCCGAGAGTGCATTTTCTGAATCAGGCTGCTATCGAAAGCCTTATATTAATTTTCCAAAAATATGTTATAATGTATTTGACGGCGAATGGGTGACACAGATATCTCCAAAAAAATATGACCCGATTGTTGTTTATATTCAAAAAATGAATTATGTTGACGGAGAACAGGTTTCTTCTGTCGAAGAATACACTTTGGAAAAATAGTTTTTATTTAAAATGGATATTAAAATAATTTTTTTAGATTTAGATTTAACTCTTCTTCACACTGATGGAACTCTTTCCGAGAAAAATATACAAACTCTCGAAAAATGCAGGTCAAATGGAATAATGACTGCATTTTGTACAAGTCGTGGAACAACCCGTATCGAAAAATATACAAAACTTTTTATGCCTGATTTTTTAATCTGCAATGCAGGTGCATGTATATATCACGGTGAAAAACTTATTCATTCCGAAACTTTTTCTCTTAAAGAAACTAAAATCTTATTAAATTCAATTTATGAAATATGCGGAGATGAAGCAGAAATTACAGTTGATACAATTGATGATTTTTTCTGGAACCGTACGGAAAATAAAACAACACAGTATATGCCGGAAGCAAAATATAATGATTGTAAAAATTTTACACAACCTGCAATGAAAATCTGCGTTGCAACAAATGATTTACAAAAAGCCCGTAAGATTTCTGATTCTGTCTCAAACTGCAGCGCTGTTCTTTTCAGTGATATTCCATGGACAAAATTTTCTCCAAAAAGTTCTTCAAAAGAAAATGCAGTTAATTTTCTTTCAGAATATTTAAATATACCGTTAAAAAATATGGCAGCTTTTGGAGACGACTATGCTGATATCGGTATGCTCAAAATTTGTGGAACAGGAGTTGCAATGCAGAATGCAATTCCTGAAGTAAAAGAAATCGCAGATGAAATTACTTTAAGTTGTGACGAGGATGGTGTTTCTACATGGATTGAAAAAAATCTTTTTATAAGACATAATAAATAAGTGGAGTATTATATGAAAAAAGTATTAGTTTTATTTTTAATAACAATGATTTCAATTGTAACAGTCTTTTCACAGAAAATTGACTTAGATTGTGAAGAAGATGATGAATTCGGATATATCACATTGATACCAGATACTGTTTCTGTAAGTTCAACTTTAAAAGAAAAATCAAAAACTGCAGATTTTTATGGAGCAGATAATCTTTATGATGGGACATGGAAATCATGGTCTGAAGGCGAAAACGGTGATGGCATTAATTCTAAAATAACATATAAATATAATTCAAAACATCATCTGAAGTTTTTAATGATCAGAAACGGTTATGGTGAATTAAAAAGTTACTATAAAAATAACCGTGTAAAAGATCTGAAAATTACAGATGGAAAAAAAGAAATTTTATATACTCTTAGAGATACATATCTGCCTCAATTCATTCAACTTGATTTTTCAGAATGTGACAAAGTTACTTTTGAAATCCTTTCAGTTTATAAAGGTACAGATTATAATGATACCTGTATTTCTGAACTTCGCTTAATGAATTATCCTGATGACAATACATTTAATTTTGAACCGGATGATTACACAAAACATGCTATGGATTTAATTCCGAATTTTACTCAGTTTAAGTGTAACTACGGTGAATATAAATACAAACTTATAAACGGATTTAAAGAAAGTCAAATAGTTCTGTTATATAATAAAAATGGCAAAATGCTTTTAATTTCAGAAGAAAAGCAGAATAACAAAAACGTTATATCATATAAAGAATTTAACGGAACTGAATGGATCAACAGTAATGATAAGACTTTTGATTATTTAAAATCATTAAAAGTTACATCTGTTTTTACTCATCCAATTGACGAATATCCGTATAAAACAGATTTCTTTATAAAAAATAAGTCAGGAATTAAATGTTTTGTTTTAACACCGGATGGATTTGAAGAAGTCTTTGATTATGTTTCAGGAATGTAAGTTTTTTGATTTCAATCATATTGACCTCTTTTAAAAAATTCTCTATATTATAGTTGTACATTTTAATTACCTTTTAAGATGGACTCGTGTGAACGGGTCTTTTTTTATTGCTGCACGATTTTTGTGCATAAGGGGAAAATTTGGAATACATTTCTTTACAGACACTATCACATTATTCTGACTGTCAGCCGCTTGTTGACGGTCTTGGTTACATTCTGGTAGATCTTAAAATTATTCCGGCAAAAAGTACTGTAAAAATCAGCGCAGTAATCGCTTCTAAAGATGTTACAAAAGACATCGGTGTAGAGGACTGCTCAAAAGTTCACCATGCTTTACTTCCACGTTTACAGGCTTTGCTTGGAACAGAAGATACCTACATGGAAGTCACATCTCCAGGAATGGACAGAAACATCAGGAATGCAGCAGAATTTGAACTGTTCAAAGGACACGAAGTCCGTGTATGGGACAAGGAAATTTCTGACTGGGTAAGTGGAATTATCAAAACCGCAGATTCAAAATCTGTAACATTGGAAAATCAGCAAACAAAAGAAAACAAAACTGTCAGTTTTGAAAATATTGCTAAAGCGAAATTTATATATATGTAGGAGGCTTGCTAAAAAATGGCTTCAAAGAAAAAATCACAAAAAACACAGGAAAAAGATCAGGGAATGGGAGAAGCAATCCGTGCTTTAATGCAGGAAAAGGGACTCTCAGAAGATTCCGTTAAATTGACAATTGAGAATATGCTTAAAGCAGCATATAAAAGAACTTATGGAACAGCAGATAATGCTGTTGTTGTATTCGAAGACGATTTGTCTGATGTTACTATTTATTCAAGAAAGACAGTTGTAGACGGCGTATATGATCCTATCATTGAAATTGAACTTGAAGAAGCTCGTCAGCTTGATCCGGACTGTGAAGAAGGTGATGAAATTGATATTCCAGAAGATCCAAAAAGCTGGGGTCGCTCTGCAGTTTCAACTGGTAAGCAGACAGGACATCAGGGGTTGAACGAAAGTTTCAAAGATAACCTTTACAATGAATATAAAGACAAAATCGGTGAAATCATAATCGGTTACTATCAGCGTGAAAAGAATGGAAATATTTATGTTGACCTCGGAAAAGTAGAAGGTGTTCTTCCTCTTAAATTCCAGTCACCACGCGAAAAATATGAAAAGAATGACCGCATCAAAGCTCTCATCACAGATATCAAAAAAACAAACAACGGAATTCAGATTGTGCTTTCAAGAAGCGATCCTGAATTTGTTCGTTCAATCGTAGAACTTGAAGTTCCAGAAGTATCTGACAGAACTGTTGAGATTCATAAAATCGTTCGTGATGCTGGATACAGAACAAAGATTGCAGTTTATACAAACCGCGAAGATGTTGATCCTGTTGGAGCATGTGTTGGTCTTAAAGGAAATCGTATTCAGAATGTAATCACAGAACTTCTCGGTGAAAAAATTGATGTTCTTAAATATGATCCTGATCCGACAGTATTCATCAAGAATGCTTTAAGTCCTGCAGAAGTTTCAAAAGTTATCATTCTTGATGCAGATAAAAAATCTGCTCTTGCAATCGTTCCTGATACACAGTTCTCTCTTGCAATCGGTAAGCAGGGACAGAACGTAAGACTTGCAAACAGACTTTGTGACTGGACAATCGATGTAAAGACTGAAGAACAGGCTGCTGACATGGATCTTTCAGATGTTGTAAGCCGTCAGGCAGCTCTTAACCTCTTTAAAGATGATGAAACATCAGAAGATGTTAATGCAATTTCAGATCTTCCTGGAATTGATGTTCGTGTTTGTGACATTCTTAAAGAAGCAGGAATTGTTGATGTTCAGGCATTTATCGATGCTTATGAAGAAGATGCTCTTAAAAATATTGAAGGCTTGACAGAAGATGATATTGAAAATGTAAATACAATCATCAATCAGAATGTTGAGTTTGTAGATGAAAATGAAGATGCAGAAAATAAGACAGAAGAAACTTCATCAGAATCTGATGAAGAAGAATATTTCTGTCCTGAATGCGGTGCAAAAATTACACTTGATATGACACATTGTCCAAAGTGCGGCGTTGAATTTGAGTTCGAAGAGGACGCAGAATAAGGCGAGAGACTAAGAGGAATAATCGGAATATATGGCAGAAGAAAAAGAAAAGAAAGCTGTAGTTGTACATAAAAAGGTAAATAAACCTTCAGCACCTCAGACAGCTGCAAGTACACCGGCAGAAAATACAGCCAAAACAGAACCAGCTGCAAAAAGAAAAATTGTCATTAAGACAAAAGTATCTGCAGAAAAGAAAAAAACTCCGGAAAGTGAAAGTCCTGCTGCAAAACCAGCTCAGACTGCAGAAAATCAGACTCCAAAAGCAGAAAAGAAAACTGTTCCAGAAAAAAGAGAACAGCAATCTTCACAGGGACAGTCAAAATCTTTCAAGAGAACTTCTTCTTTTGAAATAAACTCATCTCGTCCAAATGTAAAAGCCGGAAATCTTTCTGAACATACAAGAGGCGGATATGGTAACCGTGAAGGCGGTCGTCAGGGCGGATTTAACCGTGACGGTCAGGGACGCGGTGGTTTTACCGGAGCACAGGCTCGTCAGGGGTATCAGAACCGTGAAAGAGATGGTCAGGGAAGAGATGGACGTCAGGGTGGATTTAACCGTGACGGTCAGGGACGCGGCGGATTTAACAGAGACGGACGTCAGGGTGGATTTAACCGTGATGGTCAGGGACGCGGCGGATTCAACCGTGACGGACAGAATCGCGGAAACGGCGGATTCAATCGCGGCGGACAAGGCGGTTTTGGCGGCGGACAGGGAAGAACCTTTGCGCCACCTGCAGATAACATTACAACAAATAAAACAGCGGCTAAGAAAAAGTTTACCGGTAAAAAGCAGACTTACAGCCGTAAAGACAGAGAAGAAGCTTTTGACGAAGACAAGTTCTTTGAAACAAAAAAGAAAGTTGAAACTCCTGCAAGCGTAGTTCCTGCAAAAATTGATATCATGGAATCAATTTCTGTTTCAGACCTCGCTCGTAAGATGAATCTCAAGGCTTCTGAAATCATCGGAAAACTCATGTCGATGGGAATGATGGTAACAATCACTCAGTCTATCGATTCAGATACTGCAACACTTTTAGCTGCAGAATATAACTGTGAAGTTCACCTTGTAAGCTTGTACGATGAAACAGTAATTGCTTCAGATACAACTGACGATGAAAACATGCTTCCTCGTGCTCCAATCGTAACTGTAATGGGACACGTTGACCACGGTAAAACAAAAACTTTGGATGCAATCAGACATGCAAATGTTGCCGCAGGAGAAGCTGGTGGAATTACACAGGCAATCGGTGCTTATTCAGTTAAGACACCAAAAGGTTCTATCACATTCCTTGATACACCGGGACACGAAGCATTTACAATGATGCGTGCGCGCGGTGCTCAGATTACAGATATTGTAGTTCTCGTTGTTGCTGCAGATGACGGTGTAATGCCTCAGACTCTCGAAGCTATCAACCATGCCAAGGATGCGAAAGTTCCAATTATCGTAGCCGTAAACAAAGTTGATAAACCAGAAGCAAATCCGGAACGCGTTAAAACTCAGCTTTCAGAACTCGGACTTACTCCGGAAGAATGGGGCGGAGATACACAGTATGTTCATATTTCAGCTCTCAAAAAAGAAGGTATCGATGATCTTCTTGATGCAATTCTTCTTCAGGCAGAAATGCTTGAACTTAAGAGCGCATGGGACTGCCGTGCAGAAGGAAAGATTCTTGAAAGCCGTGTAGACCAGGGTCGTGGTGTTGTAGCAACTGTTGTTGTTCAGAAGGGAACTTTAAAACAGGGCGATCCGTATGTTGCAGGAATTTATTCTGGCCGCGTTCGTGCTATGTTTGACGACAAAGGAAAACGAATTACAGAAGCAGGTCCTTCAACTCCAATCGAAGTTCTCGGTATGGAAGAAATGCCGAATGCAGGTGACCCGTTCCAGGTAACAGAATCAGAAAAAGAAGCTCGTGCAATTTCTGCAAAACGTCAGGAACTCAAACGTTTCGAAGCTGCCAAAGCTGTTAAGAAAACTACACTTGAATCATTGTACTCAGATATCGCAGACAGCGAAGTTAAAGAACTTAAAGTCATCATCAAGGCTGACCTTCAGGGTTCTGCCGAAGCTCTTAAAACTTCACTTGAAAAACTTACAACACGCGAAATCCGTTTGAATGTAATTCACTCAAGCGCAGGTGCAATCAACGAATCAGATGTTACTCTTGCAGCTGCTGACGAAAACGCAATCATCATCGGATTTAACGTTCGTCCGACACCAAAAGCAAAAGCTCTTGCAGAACAGGAAAGCGTAGAAATCAGAAAATACAATATCATCTATAAGTGTGTTGAAGAAATTCAGCAGGCTATGGAAGGTATGCTTTCTCCTGATACAAAAGAAGAAGTTATCGGACAGGTTGAAGTTCGTGATACATTCAAAGTTCCAAAGATTGGTGTTATTGCAGGATGTTACGTTACAGAAGGTTCTGTCAAGAGAACTTGTACAGTCAACATCATCCGTGAAGGAATTGTTATCCACAACGGAAAAATTGCTTCTCTCAAACGATTTAAAGATGATGCAAAAGAAGTTCAGAAGGGCTTTGAATGTGGTATCGGTATCGTAGACTGGCAGGATATCAAAGTTGGTGATACACTCGAAATTATTGATACAGTAGAAGTTGCAAGAAAGCTTGGTGATTCTATTGCTAAAGAAAAAGAAGCAGAAGCAAAGACAGATACTGCTGTTTCAGGAGATGCTGAATAGTGGGTGAATACAGATTACTTAGGCTTGGAGAACAGATCCGAGGAGAAATTGCAAATATGATGCTCCGCGGTGAAATCAAAGATCCACGTGTAAATTCAGCAACTGCAGAACTTCCTCTTTCAACTCTGCTTACAATCAACAGAGTTGAAGTTGTATCAGATCTTGCTTATGCAAAAGTTTTTGTTTCAGGATATTTACCGGAAGATGCTCTCAATAAAGGTGTAAAAGGCCTTCAGAGTGCAGCCGGATTTATCCAGAGTTCTATTGCAAAAAAATTAAGAATCAGAAAGTTTCCAAAATTAACTTTTGTTGCAGATACAAGTCTTCGTGATGGTTTTAATATGGTTCAGCGCCTTAATGAAATCGAAACACAGGATGCTGCAATAGCTAAAAACAATGAGTAAAAAATCGAGCAATGCGTCAGGAATTGTTCTGCTTGCAAAACAGCCTGGCATTACAAGTTTTTCTTCGCTCTTCGCAGTAAAAAAAGCCCTTGAGACTTCTAAAGTCGGTCACACCGGAACTTTGGACAGTTTTGCTCAGGGGCTTTTAATTGTCTGCGTCGGTAATATGACCCGTCTTGCTTCTCACATCACAGCATTTGATAAAACTTACGAAGCTGTAATTCAGTTTGGAAAAGAAACTGATACTCTTGATCCGACTGGAAATGTAATCGAAACTTCAGAACTTCCGGCTCTTAGTGACTTAAAAAAATCAATACAGAAATTTACAGGGCCACTGCTTCAAGCACCGCCTTCATACAGCGCTCTTTGGGTTAATGGTACTCGTGCAAGTGACTTGATGAGAAAAGGCGTTCAGGTGGAACTTGATAAACGCGAGATCAATGTTTTCAGTTCAAGTTTATTGGAGATAAAAACTGAAGATGGAAAAAATATAATTTTTAATGATGATACACCTTCAAAAAATGAAATTTCATCATGTCTATCAGATTTTTCAAATATCCGTGTTCAATTCGCCCGCGTAAAATTTCATGTCAGTAAAGGAACCTACATCAGATCTCTTGCACGCGACATCGCACTTGACTGTAAATCTCGTGGACATCTTATCGGACTTTTGAGAACAGAAATCGGTTCATTCAAACTTGAAAATTCAGCCGGTTTTTCATTGTTAAAAAAATTTACAATTGATGATGCTGTTAAAAATCTTTCTGAAATTAAATATGAAAAAGATAATACAGAAAATGAAAATAATTCTAAACCTGATAAAGGTAAAAAGCTTGATGATGAAACTTTTCATTTTTTAATGTCTGAAATTAAAAATAAGATTACGGATGTTACAAAAGAAGTTGCATCAGAATGCGGGTTCCAAACTGCAGTAATAAAAGATGTTTATTTATCAGATTTTCAAAACGGAAAAAAACTTTATACAAAGATGTTCTTAACAGAGCCAGATAAAGAAGGTAAGTACGCAGTCTTTTCAGAAGGGCAAAAATTTAGCGGCTTATTTTCTTTCGAAAACCGCCGCTTCAAATACGAATATGTAATTTCCGAAAAATAATTTTCAGAAATTACTTGATTTTTTTTTATCTACCGTGACACTGCTTGTATTTCTTTCCAGAGCCACATGGACAAGGATCATTTCTTCCAACTTTTGGCATTGTTCGCCTGACAGTTACATTGTCGCCGCCCTGCTGGGCACGATGACTTGTTGAACTGTTTGCAGCCTGTCTTCTTGCAGCATCTCCATTGATGCCTGATCTTACTCCTGCAAATCCATTCTGACTTTCATCATGCTTTGCATTCATGTTCTGCATTGCCTGAGCCTGTCTTGCTCTCTGAGCCTGAGCTTCTGGGCTGAGCTGAACACGTACTTTGAAAAGACGTGAAATAATTGATGTTCGTATTCCATCGAGCATGTCATAGAATACGTTGAATCCATCATTTTTATATTCTGTAAGAGGATTTTTCTGGCTGTATGTTCTGAGTGCTACAGCTTCACGAAGTCCTTCAAGTGTTTCAAGCTGGTCGAGCCATTTTTTATCAATTGAAGTTACATACTGATATCTGATAAACATATTAAGATTGTCTTTTCCGGCAAGAGTTTCTTTTTCTGTAATATCATTCTGAAGGGCAGCACAGATAGCTTCTTTATTAAGGTCTTTTTCTGCAAACTGAACGCCAAATACATCGCGGAGTCTTGTAAGACAGTCACTTGCAGCATTCGGATTCTTTCTGTCATTTTTATAATCATCAAGAATATCATCTACAAGTTCAGTTGCATTATTAAATACACGCTGTGCAAGATTTTCATCAGCAAGAATCTGGTCACGCTGTTCATAAATTACAGAACGCTGTTCGTTCAATACATCATCATAATCAAGAAGGTGCTTACGAATTTCAAAGTTTCTCTGTTCAACTTTATGCTGCGCTTTCTCAATTGATTTATTCAACATTGGATGATCAATCGGTTCACCAGGCTGCATTCCGATACGGCTCATAAGGTTCTTCATTCTTTCACCGCCGAAAAGGCGCATAAGGTCATCATCCATTGAAATAAAGAATTTGGAACGACCAGGATCTCCCTGACGGCCTGAACGACCACGAAGCTGATTATCGATACGGCGTGATTCATGACGTTCTGAACCGATTACATAAAGACCACCGGCTGCTTTAACTTCTTCTGAATCTTTTACATGAAGTTCTTTTTCAATTTTAAGTGCTGCTGCGTATTGTTCCGGAGTTGCATTTGTTCCGGCACGTTTCTGAGCACGCATTTCAGGGTTTCCGCCGAGTTTGATATCAGTACCACGACCTGCCATGTTTGTTGCAATTGTTACGGCGCCTTTTGCTCCGGCTTCTGCAATGATTAAAGCTTCTCGTGCATGGTTTTTAGCATTCAGGACTTCGTGTCTTACACCTTTGCGTGTCAAAAGAGCAGAAAGATGTTCTGATTTTTCAACTGAAACTGTACCAACGAGAACAGGCTGTCCTTTTGCATGGGCTTCTTTAATTTCTGCACAGATTGCTTCCCATTTGTCTTCTTCATTGAGATAAACTTCATCGTTTTCATCAATACGTGCAACAGGGCGGTGTGTTGGAATTGCAACAACGTCGAGTTTGTAGATATTTGAAAATTCAATTGCTTCTGTAGCAGCTGTTCCTGTCATTCCGGAAAGTTTTTCATACATACGGAAGAAGTTCTGGAATGTGATGGTTGCAAGAGTTCTGTTTCTCTGTGCGATTCTTAAATGTTCCTTTGCTTCAATTGCCTGATGTAAACCGTCGCCATAGCGTCTTCCTTCAAGAACACGGCCTGTAAATTCATCTACAATCTGAACCTGTCCATCCTTTACAAGATAGTCAACATCAACATGATAAAGTTCATGAGCACGGACAGCCTGTGTAAAGTAGTGAACATATTCAAAATTTTCTTCATCATAAACTGATGAATTTGCAGGAATTAAATTATGCTGATGAAGAATGTCATTGATGTGGTTCATTCCTTTTGAAGTAAAAGTAACGCGTTTTGATTTTTCATCAAGCTGGTAGTCACCTTTAAGAGCTTCACGTTCTTCCGGAAGCATGTTGACTTCATCCGGATAAAGATCAGTTTTAGGATCTTTTTCCATTTCTTCAAGTTGACCTACATATTTGTCAACTTCGTGATATTTGTAAGTATCATCTTCGCCCTGACCAGAAATGATAAGAGGAGTTCTTGCTTCATCAATGAGGATAGAGTCAATTTCATCGACGATACAAAAGTTAAATCCACGCTGAACTTTCTGTTTTAAATCAATCTGCATGTTGTCACGAAGATAATCAAAACCAAATTCGTTGTTTGTACCATATGTAATATCGCAGTTATATGCAATTTTCTTTGCTTCGTTATCCATGTTGGAAAGAATAGTTCCAACTGTCTGACCCATATATGCGTAAACAGGTCTCATCCATTCAGCATCGCGTTCTGCAAGGTAATCGTTGACGGTAACAATATGAACACCTTTTCCGGAAAGAGAGTTCAAATAAGCTGCGGCAACACACATAAGTGTTTTACCTTCACCGGTTTTCATTTCTGTGATTCTTCCAGAATGCAATACAAGTGAACCCATAAGCTGAACATCATAAGCACGTTCACCTAAAACACGGTAAGCAGCTTCTCTTGCAATTGCAAAAGCTTCCGGCAAAATATCATCAAGAGTTTTACCTGAAGCAAGCTGTTCTTTAAATATTTTAGTCTGTTTAGGAAAGTCTTCTGCGGAAAGGGATTTAGCCCATTCTTCTTTAGCATTGATTGCAGCAACAATCGGTAATAAGTTTTTTACATCGCGATCATTTTTAGATCCGAAAATTCCAGTCAAAATTTTATCTAATAACATAATAGTATAAATATACTAAAGATTTGCATAATTGACAATAATTTTCATTATCTTTATTCTATTAATATTATGAAAAAAACAGTTATTTTTTACAGCCTTTTTTTAGTTATCAGTGGAATTTTCATAAACGGCTGTCATAAAAACGGTATCGTTCCCTCAATAAAACGTGAAAATCTGTTTTCACTTAAATACGGAAATTTTGAAAATCAGCTTAATCTTTTTGATCTTGCAGAAGCCGGTAATTTTATTAATACCCAGGTTTCAATGCAGAACGGATTTTTTTATATTTCAAATGGAGAATCAAAAAAAATTCTTAAAATGAATTCTTATGGCGATCTTCTTACTTTGTATTACAACAGCCAGAAAAATCCGTCACCGCTTTTCAATTCTTCAAATATCAATGCAGTTGGAAATCTTATAAAAAATCAGGAAATCAGTACAAAAAAAATTATTGATTATCCATTGAATAATCCTTCATACATTGCTGTAGATTCAAAGCAGTTGATTTATGTAGTGGAACTTTATCCTGAACAGCAGTTTGAAACAGACAATAACAGAACTTTAAGACAAATTGTTCTTCGTTTTGATTCAAACGGCTGTATCGGACACATCGGACAGCAGGGCCCGGGTGGAACTCCATTCCCATTTATTAAAAATATTTATGTAAATTCAAATAATGAACTTGTCGTAATCTGCATTGTCCCTGAAGGAATCGAAGTTTACTGGTTCTCAGAATCAGGATATCCTCTTCATAATATTTTAATCAATGCAGATGATGCTCCAAATCCGTTGAAACAGAATAATGAAAACAATACTTTTCTTAAAGTTGAAAATGTAATTCCAGATAACAAGGACTATAAACTTTTTGTAAAAATTGATTATTACAATACAACCATTGATGAAATAAGCAAAGTACAGTCTGGCATTGAATATAATTCAACTTATATTTATCCTCTTGATGCAATTTCCGGAAAATACAGCCGTCCGCTTTTAATTCCACCGTATGAAGATGTTATCACTCAGGGATTCAATAAAAATGTTTACAAAAATCCTTATGATTTTCTTGGTGTTTCATCAAATAACTGGCTGTTCTTTACTTTAACGACAGAGCATGGATACATCGTTCAGATTGTTGATCCTTCAAGCAACAAAATTATTAAGAGACTTCTTGATTTTGAAAATGATAAAGTTGTCTATCAAAGTTTTTCTCTCTCTAAAGAGGGTATAATCAGCGCACTTCTTGCATCAAAAGAAAAAGCAGAAGTTGTATGGTGGCGGACAGATAATCTGATAGATGCACTTTTAAAATCTTAGTTTGTGGTGAATTTGTAAAAATGGCATTCGGTGATAACATGAAGGAAATAGAAGATCCCTCTCTTAAAAATTCTGAAATACCAGAAAATTATACAAGTTACATACATGAAGAAAGAATAAAAAATGCACCGAAAATTGTACAGGATTATTATGCCGGCAAAGTCTGTAAATTTGAAAAAGGTCTTTTTAAAGTTCTTGTTGCAAAAAAATCAAATAGAATTATTTTTATAGTGATGATTATGCTCGCTTTAATTGTCTTTATTAAAAATAATCTTTCAAACGGCGAAAATATTGCAGTTATAAGCGGCTATGAATGTGAACTCGCATCTTTTTCTTATGATGATACAATTTATGCAAGCGTAAAAATTCATCCGGTTAAAAACAAAAGAGAAGAAATAAAAAAACAGAAATCGGTTTTAAAAGTTCAGACTGAAAATGCTGAAAAAAATGTAAAAATTTCTTTTAAAGGGTTTACGGATGCCGGTGCAGAAGTTATTTTTAAAGATGAACTTGAAGGAAAAATTTTCGACAGTCAGCAGTTTTTCAGGACAAGTAATCTTGATTGTGATATAATTACCGTTGAAGCAACTGTAATTATTGATGATGAAAGTAAGCAGATTTCTGCAAAAGTAAGTAAAAAGTTACAGTAAAAAAAGGAGAGTGACATATGGTTCAGTTGTATTTTTTATTAGTTCTATTAAATATAGTTGCCGGAATTGTTTTAATTTCAACAGATAATTCCACAAAGCTTGATGTTTCGGATTTTGATTCCGATGACAAAAATAAAAATTCAAATTCCTTTTTGGAAAATGACAGTATTTTTACAAATGAAACATTTTGTCTTGTAACTGGTGCTCTTTGTACTCTGGTAAGTTTTATAACTTTGTTTTTTGCATATTCAAAAACTGGAAAACCAATTCCTGTTATCGGAGATCTTTTTCCTTCTGTTCTCGGTCTTGCCGGCGGTCTTACAATTCTTCTTGATTATTATTCAAAATCTTTTGCAGAACATGAACTTCCAGATTTTGTTGAAGCAGTATTTTTTAATAATAAAAAATATATAGGATTTGGCTGTATTATTGCAGCTGTAATTCATTTTATAATTCCTGGTTTTATTGTATTTTAATTTTTATGAAAAAATCTGTTGCCTGTATTGCATATCATAATCAGAAAGTTTTAATTGCTCACAGGAATCCTGTCGGACAGATGGGGTCCAGATTTGAATTCCCTGGTGGAAAAGTTGATGATGGAGAATCAGAAGAACAGGCAATCAAAAGGGAAATGTCAGAAGAATTTGGAATTGATGTTTCAATAATTGAAAAAATAACAACTGGATATTTTTCACATAACGGAAAAGAAAGTTCCCTTGAAGTTTATTTAATAAAAGTAAGTCACGACGGAATGACAGAAAAATACAGATTAACTGAACATACAGATTACAGATGGGTTGATATTGATGATATTCCAAAAGACAATTTTGTTGATTCTGATTTATCAATTTATCCGGAAGTAAAAAAATATTTAAAAACATTACAGGAAAAAAATTAATGAAAAAAATTATTTTTATATTATTGGCTGTCAGTACATTATTCTTTTCATGTAAAAATGACAAAGATGAAATTGATATTCATCAGAATGATATGCTTGCTTTAAATCCAAATGTTCAATGGGCTGTCGTTATTGAACCTTATGCTGCGTTCAGAACAGAAGCTTCATGGAATGCCGGAACAAACGATCATTCTCGTCTTGGCGATGTACTTATGATACAGGGAAATGCCATTCTTGAAAGTTCAAATGAAAGTTCTTCAAAAGAAATCTGGTACCGTTTTGACAAAGGATGGCTTTCTGAATCCAGTGTCAGCGTGTACCAGAATAAATATAAAGCACAAAGCGCTTCAAAAGAAATTACAAAATAATTATCTGTTTTTTAAGATGATGTCAAAGGCTTTGTCTGCAGTCATGTCTGCAAACATCTCACGTGTCTTAAGATTTTTCAAAGTGAAAGTTCCTTTTGCAATTTCATCTTTGTTCATAAGTATTCCCCATGGAATGCATTTTGCTTCAGTTACGTTATACTGCTGATTCATTTTTTTAGGTTCAGGGAAAACTTCTGTATTGATTCCTTTTGCTCTGAGCTGTGCTGCAACTTTCTGATAAGATACAATATCTTCTGCATTCTGACAGAAAATTTCTGCATCAAGATAACTTCCTTTCTTTTCTGTAAGCCCAAGCTGTTCAAGTCCGGCAATAAGACGGTCAAGACCGATTGAAGCTCCGACTCCAGGAACTTTTTCTTTCATGTAAAGTCCTGCAAGATTATCATATCTTCCTCCTGAACAGACAGATCCGATTGATGGAAGATCGTTAAGGAATGTTTCGTAAACAACACCTGTGTAGTAATCAAGTCCGCGTGTAATCGAAGGATCAAATACATATGTTGATTCAATTCCGCTTGCGCACATCATATCATAAATATCTTTCATGCGCTGACTGTCTTTGTCACTTCCACCGGCCATTGTTTCAAGCTGTGAAAGTATTTCTGTAAAGCTTCCTTTTGCGCTGATATATTTTATGATTTCATCTGCTTTTGATTTGTCACCTGTAAATTCAACAAGTTCTTTTAAAACTTCTTCTTCACCGACTTTTGCAAGTTTATCAACTGAACGGAGAATATCTTCTGATTTTTCAAGACATCCGATCTTATTTAAGAAGCGGTTAAAAATTCCGCGATGATTAACATGAATTGTAATGTTGTTAACACCGATTTTATTTAATGCTTCTTTCATTACATTAAGAATTTCAAAGTCACTTACTGCGCTGTCAGAACCGACAGTATCAATATCACACTGAACGAATTCTCTGTAGCGGCCCGCCTGAGGTTTTTCTCCACGCCATACTTTTGCAATATGATATCTTTTGAATGGAATATAGAGTTCTGAAAAATGCTCTGCAGTAAATCTTGCAAATGGAACAGTAAGGTCAAAACGCATTGCAACATCGCGACCGCCATTGTCTTCAAATCTGAAAACCTGTTTTTCTGTTTCTCCATTTGATTTTCTCAAAAGAATTTCAGTATATTCGAGAACTGGTGTATCAATCGGAACAAATCCAAATGAACGGTAAACTTCTGTAATTTTTTCCTGAAGTGTATCGCGTAAAATCTGCGACTGTGGAAGGAAATCACGAAAACCTTTTAATACTTTAGGTTGAATTAAGTCACTCATAAAAAGACTATATCAGAATAAAAGGTTTTCTTCAATTAAGTGAAAGTTTAAATTGATGGAACTTATAAGCCTTTAATTTCGTTTTTTTGAATGCCCGCACCAGATGTAACGTCACATAAAAGTTCTCTGCCTAAAACAGTTTCATAAAATTCAGGACTGATTCCCGGGGTAAGAACTTTTTCTGTACGCAGAACACCGACGTCTTTTTCCGTAAGAATATGACCTTTTTTTAATGCAGTCATATAATGAAGGCTTCGGTTTGTCCTTCCATAATTTGCTTCTTCTGAAGGTGCAAGGACTTTTTTTCCGTCTCCAAGTACTTTATTTACTTTTTCAATTCCAAACTGTTCAGAAATCTGTGAGATGATTGTTTCAAAACCTTTGTCTTTTCCATAACGGTTATAAGCAGCTTTTGCATTGTTAACAACATGAACCATCATTGCAAACTGTTCACCTTCAAGAGCAACAGGATCATCCAGTCCTGATGTTTTTCTGCTTAATGTAATATGTTTTTCGATTATTGTTCCACCACAGGCGATGCTTAATGCAGGAACCAGAATCGGATCGAGGCTATGATCTGAAACACCGCATTCGATATTGAATTTCTGTTTATAGGTTGAAATAAGCCTTAAATTATATTCTTCTTCCGGAGCAGGGTAACTTGTAATACAGTGCAAAAGGCTTACATTTTCTGTTCCTAAAATTTTAAGTGCTTTTTCTATGTCAGAAAGTTTTGAAACTCCCGATGACAGGACTACAGGAATTTTGTTTTTCTGTGTTGAACGGAATTCTCTGAGTTTGTTTAATAGTGGAAAATGATTAAGTTCTGGAGATGCAATTTTTACGGCATCAGGAGAAAGGCTTAGAAGTTCCTCCAGACTTTGAAGTCCAAAAGGCGAGCAGATGAATTTTTTTCCTTTTGAATGAATATAATCCATAATTTTTTTATAAAAATCTGGTGAACATTCAAGACTTTTAAAACGCTCGTAAAGAGGAATGTTGCCTGTCGGCAGCTTTACAAAACCTGTATCAGGATGAAGAATTTCATGAGCATAAACCCATTGAAATTTTATGTAATCAGCACCGCTTTCAATTGCGGTATCAGTGAGTTTTACGGCTTTTTCAAAGGAACCTTCATGAGAAGTTCCGATTTCTGCAATAATCATAATGGAGATTATAAACAATTCCAGTCGTTTTTCATAGTAATATTGTATTCATTGTAAAAAAAAGGTTTACAAGCAAAAATTGATAGGTTATAATTGATTTAATATAGAAAATAACCGATGGAGTTTAATAATATAGATGTCTGCCAGAAAATTAATGCTTGATTTACCCCTTAAGCTGATTTTAACAGAAGCAGGGGCTTCAAATTTTATCAGTCATAGAAAAAATCTCAAACGAATTAAACTTGCTGACAATGTTGAAGAGTATGGTGTTTCATTAAATAAATTTTCACCACAGTCAATTCAGAATATGCTCCTTCTTGAATATGTTTCCAAGATTGAAATTTCAATGTCTGAGTTTGTTTCTAAACGTCAGGAAGTAATGGATCTTTCAAAACTCATTGTTTATTCAGTTTTGTACAAACAGTTTGACAGAGAAATTTTCCAGGCATTTATCGCATCTGATTGTGTTCGCCGTCATAACAGACAGAATCCGGCTCAGCTTATCGATGAAAAAACAAATATCGGTGAAATGAAATTAAGACAGATGCTTTCTACAAAAAATGGTCTTATTGAACAGACAAGAAAAGCAATTCTTGCTCCAATCTGGAAAGGAATCATGTCTAATAAAGATTATTCTCCGGAAGAAAAAAATGTTTATCTTTTGACTTCAGAAAAGTTCATGAACCGTCTTGGACTTTTAAACTGGTATATCATTACTAAATTTTCTAAAGATGAAAATTTTTCAGAAATGCTTTCTTCAATCAGAAGTTTGCTTACACGTTATATGGATAAATCAAAAGTTGCAGAATACATTTCTGTAATGGTTATGGAACTTGCGCTCAATAACGAAAACTCAAATATCAAGAAAGAAGCTCAGCAGATGTATCAGGATAGAGATGATATCAATACTCTCGTTCTTGATCCTGATGTACGCCGAAAAATTGTCCGAGAACTTGAATCAAAACACGAACAGGTATTCTTAAGCTGGAAGCTTGGTGGAGGATCAAGTTCAATCGGTAAACAGGGAAGACTCCATATTACTCTTTACAACAAGGACGACGAATTTCAGGAAGTTAAAACTAATTTTGAATCTAAAGCACAGGCAGATACAAATAAACGTTCTCTCGTAGACTTTTACCGCGAACTTCCGGAAGGTGAAGAGGGAACTGATCTTGGTATGTATTATCTTTCTTATCTTGATGATGCATGTAAAAAGGTCAATGTAAAATTTGAATCTCTTGTAAATCAGTATTCTACTTCAGGCTTAACAGTCATCAACCTGATTTTTAATTTTTAATGGTTATGGATAAGCCTCCAAGTAATTTTTTTAATTTATTTTCTCAAATCCTTAAAGTAACAGGTTTACTTTTTTGTTTTATATTTTTTTCATTTTTTTATTTTTCATGTTCAAATACAGCACCTGATATTTCAAATGTAAATGCAAAAGTAATTTATGATTATGAAAACAATGCTGACAGACCTGTTCAGAAACTTTCAATTTTTCTCCAGATGAAAAGTGAAGTCAGAAGAATTGAGCAGATTAATATTTATCACAAAGAAACCGGATACAGATGGATTATCAAAAGTCCGCTGATTTTTGAAACTAATTCGAATCAGTATGCAGGATATACAAACTGTCAGGTTGCAGGAATTTTAAATGAAATTCCTGAAGGCGATTATCAGGTCTTTTATATTGATTCACAGGGACGTGAAACTTTTTCTAATTTTTCAATTTCAAAAAATGAAAATTCCATTCAAAATACAAAAAAAATAGAATCTTACTTAGCATCTGATGAAACAAACCTGATGCTTGCAGTTTATGATAAAGATTCAAAATTGATTTCTTATTCAAAACCGGAATCAAAATTTGAAATAAATAAAGAAAATCAAACTTATAACGGAGAAATAATTTTTAAAACATTTTCGGAAGCATCTTTTTTCAGATTGATTTTTGAAACAAAAGAAAAAGTTTATATGCTTCCAAAAGTATTTAAAGAAGAAAAAACTGATTCAAAAAATTAAAAAAAAATTAAGAGGAATTTATGTCTGACGAAATACGTGAAACTCCAAATGGATTTTACAGAACAATAAAAACTTATGTTTTAAGACAGGGACGTTTAACACAGGCTCAGGAAAGAGATTATAATGAACTTTCTCCTGTTTTTTGCATTCCTTATGAAGAAAAAAGAATTAATTTTATAGATCTTTTTGGAAATACAAATCCAGTTGTAATCGAAATTGGGTTCGGAATGGGAGCCGCAACTGTTCAGATTGCAGAAAATAATCCGGATATTAATTACCTCGGAATTGAAGTTCATAAACCAGGTGTTGGTGCTGTACTTGGAGAAATAAAAAAAAGAAACTTAAAAAATCTTTACATAGTTCAATATGATGCACTTGATGTTCTTGAAAACATGATTGGTGATGAAAGCGTAAATGGTTTTCATATTTTCTTTGCAGATCCATGGCCTAAAAAAAAGCATCATAAAAGAAGACTTGTTCAGCGTCCAAGAACTAATCTTTTTGAAAAAAAACTCTGTAAAGGCGGATATGTTTATTTTGTAACTGACTGGCAGGAATATGCAGATTTTGCTTTGGAAGAATTAAATGCTACAGAAGGTCTTGAAAATAAATATGATGGTTTTGCAGAACATCAAAGTTGGAGACCGGAAACTAAATTTGAAAGAAAAGGACTTAACGCAGAACGCGTAATCAACGAATTGTTTTTTGAAAAGATATGAAGTAAATTATATATATAATTTGTAGTTTGAGGGGCACTATGGATTTATTTGATTTAGACGAAGCAACATCTGAAAACAATAAAAAACTCAGAATAAAAGAACTTGAAAAATTAATTACAAAATATCAGAAATCATATTATGACGGTGAAGGAGAAATTTCTGATGCCGAATTTGATAAACTCTGGGATGAATTAAAATCCTTAGATCCTAAAAATGCTATCTTACAGAAAGTTGGTGCGGACAGTGGAAATTTTGAAAAGGCTGAACACATAATGCCGATGGGATCACAGGAAAAAGCTGCAACGCCTGAACAATTTCTTGAATGGGCACAAAAACATGTATATCCGGAATATCTTGTTGAATATAAACTTGACGGAGCATCTCTTGAACTTCAATATCAAAGTGGAAAATTAATAAAAGCTGTTACACGCGGTGACGGGCAGACCGGTGATGACATTACAGAAACAGCACTTATAATGCAGGGTGTATTTTCTGAATTAAAAGATAAAAATGGAGTTCTGAATTTTACCGGAGGAATCCGTGGCGAAGTAATTATGACTCATGAAGTTCACGATAAATATTTTTCAGATAAAGCTAACTGCCGAAATGCAGCTAATGGTCTTATGAAAAGAAAAGATTCTTCCGGTGGAAAATATTTAAAACTGATAACTTATGATGCACTTTCAACAGTCGGACCAAATCCATTTTCTGATGAAGAAGAAAAAATGAAATGGCTCGAATCGCTCGGTTTTAATGTAAGTCCGCTTTTTATCTGTAAAAATCCAGAAGAAGTAATTGATTACCGTGCTCATGTAATGGAAATACGAAAAACAATTGAATACGATATTGACGGTCTTGTTATAAAAGAAAGAACAATTAATTTTGAAGATGCAAAAAGAAATCGTCCTGATCATCAGATTGCATTTAAATTTTCACTTGAAGAAGCGATAACAGTTGTAAAATATGTTGAATGGAGTGAATCTGGAAGTACATATACTCCGGTTGCAGTTTTTGATCCTGTAGAACTTGCCGGAACAACTGTTCAGAGGGCAAGTCTTGCAAATCCTGATACATTAAGAAATCTTGGAGTTCAGATTGGAAGTCATGTCGTTGTTGTAAAACGCGGTGAAATTATTCCAAAAATTGAAAGAGTAGTCACAGAAAAAAATCTTGAAAACTGTCATCCTGTTGAATTTCCAAAAAAATGTAATGTCTGTGGCACAGAACTTGAAGATTCAGGCTCAAGACTTTTCTGTCCGAACAGACTTTGTAAAAAAAGAATCCTGCACAGACTTTTCAAATGGATTGAATGCATTGATATCAGGGACTTTGGCGATGTATTAATCAACAGTCTTTTTAATGACGGTGTAATTCAGAGTATAAGTGATATTTATAAACTTGATACAGAAAAATTAATTCCATATTTCGTAAATCAGGATACTCAGGAAAAAATTTCTAAAGGAGAAAAAACTTCTCTCGGTGCACAGAAAGTATTTGATTCAATTCAGGCAAATAGAAGGGTAAGACTTTCCAGTTTTATCGCAGGTTTTGATATTGAGGGAATGGGTGAAACAATGGTAGATAAACTTATCGAAGCAGGATTTACAACCCTCGATAAACTTTTGTCTGCCAGTGAAGAAGATTTTGCGAATGTATATATGTTTGCAGAGATTACTGCAAAAACTTTATATGACGGCCTTAGAGAAAATGAAAAAGAAATGCGCTTTTTAACAGAAAGCGGGGCTATTGTAATTGAAGAAATTTCAGAGGGTAAACTTACCGGAATGTCTTTCTGTTTTACAGGCGAATTAAAAACTATGAAAAGACAGGATGCAGAAGCTCTTGTCAAACAGAACGGTGGAAGTGCTAAATCCTCTGTTACAAAAGATCTGACATATCTTGTTACAAATGATACATCAAGCGGATCTTCAAAAAATGTAAAGGCTCAGAAACTCGGAATTACAATTATTTCAGAAGAAGAATTTATTCATCTTTTGAAATAGTTTGAAAAGCATAATTTTCCTGCAAAAAATCTGGAAAGATGCATACACCATTCAGTCTTACTTCCCAGTGAAGATGAGGTCCTGTAGAAAGTCCTGTGCATCCGGAAAGCGCAATTAGATCACCTTTTTTTACAATATTTCCTTCTTTACATTTTAATTCACTTAAATGATAGTAAATACTGTAAAGTCCCGGAAGATGTTCAATTATTACACTGTATCCTGTTACAATTCTCCATTTTGCCATTACAACTTTTCCACCAGCACAGGCTGTAATTTTTGAACCTTCTGGAATTCCAAAATCAATTCCACAATGATAACTTGGAGCTTCTTTTTTGTTTGAATATATAAATGTTCTTGTCTGTCCGAATTCTGAGGTAATTCTTTTTCCATCTGTAGGTCTTATGAAATTTGAATAGTCATAGACATCTTTAGATTTTACAGTTGAAATAAGTTCATTCAATTCTTTAGACTGTTCTTTTTTTTCTGGAGAAGGGGTTGAAACTAAATCTGAAAGAGAACTGTTGAGTCTGATTCTTTCTGAAGGATAATCTTTTTTTTCGATAATGACAGGAATTTCAAAAGATTTTTGCACTTCTTTGTTAAACTGCCATGTGATTACGATTTTTGAATTTTCGCAGGGTTTGTCCCATGTCCACATCGGAAGTCCGGTCATAAGTTCTGTAACATTTTTATGATTTTTATAAGGTTCAAGATAATAGAAATCAGATTTGCAGACTGATTTTTCGTTAAACAGTTCTGCCTGTGCTTTAATTTTTATCTGTCTGTTTTTTTTATGTGATTCTACGAGCATTCTTAAAAAAAATGCCTCACCTGGGAATGCTTTTTCTTTATAAGTTATCGTAAAATCATAGTTTTCATCCTGAAAAAAAAATTCAGCACAGAAAAGCGGATTGCATATAAAAAAAATTGCAGTTAAAGTAATAAGAATTTTTTTCAATAACATAAACAGAATCTCCTTTGACTTAATAAATTATTTTTTAACTTCCAGTGCAACTAACTGCAAGTTTTCCATTCCATTAAAAATATTTCTTTCTACAGTATAAACCAGATCAACCTGATCGCCTGTAAAAAAATCTTTATTAATTTTTTCAGCGGCATTCCAGTACATTACAGGAATTTTATGATTTTCAGTTTCAAGAATAAGTTTTAAATGCTGCTTTTCTGATTTTCCGACAACCTGATATGATAAAATTTTTATCTGTTTTGTCATAAATTTAAGTGTGGAATTAGTTTCACCGTAAGGTTCAAATAAATCGATTATCTTAAAAAGATCTGGATTTATGTAAGAGGCTGGAAGTTCTGCATCGACATTAATTATATCTTCGGTACTTTCATCAAGTTCAATCTGCTGTATGAATTTTTCAAGATTTGACTGGAATATTTCCAGATTCTGTTTTGTCATGCTGAATCCGGCAGCTTTATTATGTCCTCCATAATTTATGAAAAGATCTCCAAAATTAGAAAGGAATTCCGTGCAGTCAAGTCCCCGGCAGCTTCTCATAGATCCGACAGCTGTATCATCATCAGTAAAAGTTACTGTAATTGCCGGAACCTGATATTTTTGAGAGAGTCGGGCAGAAATTAAACCGATTACACCTCTATGAATTCTTTTTTCAATTATGAAACAGAATTTACGGTATTTCTGATAACTCATTTCTGCATTAAAACTCACAAATTCCTGTGCTGTATTTACAAGAGATTTTCTTTCTGTATTTAATGAAATTATTTCGTCTGCAATCTGAGTTCTTTTTGCAGCATCTTCTTCCATCAAAAGTTTTATTCCAAGTTCTGGAGAACCAAGCCTTCCTGTTGCGTTTATTGCAGGAATTACTGTCCATGCAAGATCTGTTGCCGTAATTTTTTTTGTATACATGTTTAATGCAGATAAAAGTTCTGTTAAGCCTCGTCTTGTTTTCTGGCTGTTGATCATTTTTAAACCATGTTTTACAAAAATTCTGTTTTCATTTTGAAGAGGCATAACATCTGCAAGAGCGGCAAGTGCTACAAGCTGAAGTTCATTATTTTCCAGATTCTGTCTGTTAGGAAAAGCTTCAAGAGATTTCTGATTTATGTATGTAATAAAAATATTTACAAAGCCGTCCATCAGGTCCTGTTTTTTTTCTGAATAGCGTGCAATTTTTGATTTTGAATTTAATTGTTCAAGAGAAAGGGAAGAAAGCTGTGGAATTATTTTTGCAGCTTCGGGTCTTAAATCAAAAGTATTAAATTCAACAGAATTTCCAAAAATGGATTTTAAGATTTCTTTTACTTTTTTATCGTCCCATGTAAAAATCTGCTGACCTTTTAAAAATGATTCAAGTTTTGTTCCGGAAATTGAAATATGTTCTGAAATATCTCTGAGAGAAAATCTTTCTTTTTCCACATTGTTATGTAGCTTTACACAATCAAGTGAAAAACTGTTTTCATTTTCAGATGCGTTTAATAAACAGATGTCCTGTTTATAAAGTTCAGTTTCTGAAAAACGAAGTGCCTGAATAAGTTTAAATGCAACTGCACAACCTGAAATTTCCTTAAAAGGATAATTTGAATCGGGCATTTTAGGATTTATAATTATTGCGGGCTCGGGAATTTTTTCAGGAACATTATGATGATCTGTAATTATTACATCAATTCCAAGTGAAGATGCATATTTAACTTCTTCTGCATTTGCAATTCCACAGTCAACAGTAATTATTAAAGTTCCATAATTTTTTGCAAATTCATCGATTGTTTCAATGTTCATTCCATAAGCTTCATCACCAGTTGGAACTTTAAATTGAACATCCATTCCTATAGATTTTAAATATTCATATAAGATTGTTGTCGAAGTAATTCCATCAACATCTCTGTCTCCGAAAATTAAAACTTTTTCACCTTCATCTTTTGCATCCAGAATACGGTCAACGGCATCTTCCATCTGATTAAATAAAAACGGATTGTGTAAAAATCGTAAATCTTCTTCAAGATAAAACATTATGTCACTTGAGTTTAAAATATTTCTTCTTGCAAAAATACTTGCTGTCAAAGGGTCAAGTGAAAACTTTTGAGTAAGATCGTAAACCTGATCTTTAGTTATGTCTTTTTTTATCCAGGTACTCATAATATTCCGATTCCAGATTGAAGAGATTTTATTTTTCCGACACCAAGCGTTATAAGTGAAAAAACAAAATCTTTTAACTGTTCAATTTCATTGATGGTAAGAGTCATATTCCGCGAAACAGAAGGTTCTAATAAAGCTGTTGCTTCAAGGTAGACAACGGCTTTACTTGTGATTTTGGAAATGAACTGTTTTTCTGAACTGTCATACATCAGTTTAAAACAGTCTTCACAGATAAATCCGTTTTCTGATTGTGAATAAAATGCCCCACCTGATTTATATTCTATAGCATTTTGACTTAAGTTTCCACTAAAAAAAGCTTTGTCACATTTTAAGCATGTAAAATTCTGAGGCTGAATTCCGAGAAGACCAAGATATCTCCATAAAAATCTTATTAAACCCGATTTTGAATGTTCTTCAGAAAGTAAATCAAGTCCATCAAGAAAGCCATTTAAAAGTGTAAAACATTCTTGGGAACTTCCTCCGCATTTTGTTGTAATTACAATTTCTGTAGCGACATTTGCAGCCATTGTTTTATAAAGATTTTCTCTAAAGGACGGATGATATTTTTTAACGTCAAAATCAGTAATTTTAGATGAATTTTTTGATTCGTCATTATAAAGATAAATCTGACCGAAATTCCAGGGACTTACGAGTGAACGAAGTTTCGATTTTGGACCTCCGTATAAAAGAGAAGTACAGATTCCATCTTCTTTTGTGATGTAAGTTATAAGTCTGTTTGATTCACCCTGAGGTTTTACTGTTAAAATCAGAGCTTCTTTTTGATTATTCCTCATATCTATATAATACTTTTTTTTTGAAAAAATTGACATTTATTTTTTATTTATATATAATTATTTTATTAATTTTGTCAGATTTTTGACATATAAAGACGGAGTTAACATGATTTTTCCACTTGAACAGCTTGTAAAATATTCAAATAACATCTACGAAATTACTGTAGCAGCAAACCGCCGCGCTTATCAGATGGCAATGGTAAAAGATCCATTGATCGAAGAAAATGAAGATAAGACTGTATCACTTGCAGCACAGCAATTATTCAACAATAAAGTAACTATCCGTATCGATCAGAAATAATTTGAACCAGAAAAAAATTCCGGCAATTGTTATTTTTGCGCCAACGGCAACAGGAAAGACTGCACTGACTGTAAAACTATTCGGTAAGGGCAGTCCTTATTTTTTTAAAGATAATGCAGAAATAATCAGTGCAGACTCAATGGCAGTTTATAAATATATGAATATTGGAACTGCCAAACCGGACAAAAATCTTACAGATCAGATTCCTCATCACTTAATAGATGTCGTTACTCCGGACATTCAGTTTTCTGTAAGTGATTTTGTAGAACGCGCAGATGAAGCTGCTGGTGGAATTTTCGAAAAAGGCAGAATCCCTGTTATTGCCGGTGGAACAGGTTTTTACATCAGAAATTTTCTTCTGGGACTTCCTGATACTCCAGAGTCTGATCCTGAACTTCGTAATAATCTTAAAGTTGAACTTGAAAAATCCGGTCTTGAATTCATGTACCAGAAACTAAAAGTTGTTGATCCTCAAAGTGCAGAAAAAATCAATCAGAATGATGCATATAGAATTTTAAGGGCACTTGAAGTTTTTTATTTAACAGGAAAACCCCGAAGTTCTTTTGAGCTTTCTGAAAAATTACGTGAACAATATGACTTTACAATAATCATTCTGGAACGCGACAGGAATGACCTTTATAAAAGAATTGATTCAAGAATAGAACAGATGTTTGAACACGGACTTGCAGAAGAAATCGATACACTAAAAAAAATGGGATATACAAAAGAAATGCCCGGCATGCAGGCAATCGGCTACCGTGAATTTTTCATGGATTTAAAATCTGAAGATGAAATTAAAGAAAAAATCAAACACGACAGTCACAGATATGCAAAAAAACAATATGTCTTTATGAAAGGTATTCCAAATGCCAGGACATTCTTCATTCCTGAAGAAGTAGAGTATACCGATGAGATTATCAATTATCTGAAAGATAAAATTAATCTGATTGAAAATTAAACTAAAATTAATAATCATGTGAAAAAAAATTAATATAAAAATACAAGAAGGTAGTATTTTTATATTAATTTTTTATTTATTCGAGCACTTATATTCCTATTTTTTATCTAATCTTTTTTGATTTTATCTTTCAGAGAAATCTTATCGATTATGATACTTACTTCTTCAATTAATATTCCTGTATATTTTTCAATATTGTCAATTATATACTGCTGAAGTTTATAAATTTCTCCTGTAAGTTGTTTTCCAAATGGAACATCAATTGTTATTACAAGACGATAACCGCGGGAATTTGTCTTTATCGAAAATTTTTTGATTCTGATATTCGGATCAAATTCCTGAACACAATGCATTGTCATTTGAGTGAGCGCAGCCTCAGAAATACTTACTCTTCCTTTTTTTGAAAACTCAGGAGTAACTACAGATTTTTCAAAAGTTTTTGCATTTCCCGACATCTTTGATTTAAAAAACAGAGCAGGTTTTTTGAAAAACACTTTTATCGAATCATAAAAAATCTGTGAATAATTTCTTTTGATTTCAATAGCAGGAACAGGAATAACATGTTTGCCTTCTACCTGTCTTGAACGGATTGCTTTGTCAATTTCTTCTCTTGTTGCAATGTCTTCAATCTTGATTATTTTTGAAGGCGGTGGTAACTGAAGTCTTGTTGCGATTTTTATTACCATTTTTTCAGAAGTTCCGAGAATGAGAAGTTTTTTGATATGTGATTTTTTTAAGATACGGGCAATCTGATCACGCTGTTCTTTATCATCAAAGAGAGCAACTCTTACAGCACCCATATAAGTCTTTTCTGTCTTAGCAGATTTTCCACCTAAGATTTTATCATTCTGAATTAAAAGACCGTCATCAATAATTGCATCGATTCCATATTTTTGAGCAAGAAGTTTTGATTTAAAACTTTTTCCAGTTCCGCTTTCGCCAACCAGAGCCATTATGTTATAACCAGAAACTTTTTTAAGTAAATTAGAAATAGAATCCATAAATCTCCGAAATCTTATTTTATAATAATTTAATAAATAATTGCCTTTCTTATTTTATTATAAGAGACCCGTCCCAATTTATCAATGAAAGACTTAAAAAATTAATAAAATTTTTATTTAATGGTGCTGTCAGTTCAGAAGGAATTTTTAAGCAGTTATCTTCTGGAAAAATAAGTCTGTAAGCATGTAGATAAAAATCCTGTTTTTCATGTAGCGGTATAGATCCGTAAGCTGTATCTCCGAGTATTGCAATTTTATGAAATGCACTCTGACATCTTATCTGATGTTTTTTTCCTGTTAAAATTTCAAATTGACAGAGCGTAACATCCTGTTTCTGATATTTTCCGTGAGCAAGAGGAGTGCAGATTGTTCTTGCAAGATTTTTTTCTTCGCAATTTGTGCTGTCAATTTTCATTTTATAAAAGGAAGTAGAATTTTCTTCATCAGGAATTATATAATCTGACCATTCTTCTTGATTCTTAAAATTTCCAAGACAGACTGCTATATAAAATTTTCTGATTGTTTTATCAGCGATATTTTTTGTAAACCATTCTGCACCAGAGAGACTGTTTGAAAAGCAGAGAAGTCCTGTTGTTTTTCGGTCAAGTCTGTGACATGGTCCCGGCATGAATGAAAGAGATTTATCATGCTTTTCATCTCTGTAAATTGATTCAATCGTTTCTGAAAGAGAATTATTACCATGTACATTTGTATCGTAAGGTTTGTTAATTATTTTTACATATTCATTCTGAAAAACAACATCAAATGAAATTCTTTTAATCTGTATAGTGTTCTGTTTGTTTTCCGATTCAATTTTTACAGTATTATTCTGAAGCAGGAATGAGGCAATTGAAATTTTATCATTCTGTTTTACTTTATATGAAATATCTGCTTTTTTATCATTCACTTTAATAAGACCTTTTCTGATTGCAGAATAAAGTGAAGAAATATTTGAATCCGGGGTCATTTTTCTTATGACCCTGTCAAGGCGTCTTGTTTCATCGTCAGGTTTAGCAAAAAAGTCCGTAAACTGCATATTTTCTATTATAATGTTTTCTTTATATTAGCACTAGACAAAATTTACCTAGATGATAAAATATAATATTATGTTTGGAGACTTAAAAAGTAATTTACTGAAACTGTTTTTAAATCCTGTTTTTCTTTCCTGTGTTTTCAGCTGGTTTGTTGCACAGTTTATTAAAACTATCATAAATCTTTGTTTAAGAAAAATTCACAGCATCGGGGAATTGTTTGAATTTCTGATCTGGAAAACCGGCGGCTTTCCTTCAAGTCATACAGCATTAGTTACTTCTCTGTGTACTTCAGTTTCTTTCAGGAATGGAATTGATTCTGATATCTTTATGCTTGCTGCATGTTTAATGATGATAACAGTTCGTGATGCTCTTGGTGTAAGACGAGCAAATGGAATTCACGCAAAAAAATTAAATGAAATGGGGCAGAAGCTCGACGAAAAAAATATTATTGAATATAAACCAATAAAAGAAGTTTTAGGTCATAATCCTATGGAAGTTGTTTTCGGAGCAATTCTTGGATTTTTTATCGGCCTTGCATTTACAACTTTATAATTTAACAAGGCTTTCAGATGAAATATATAAAAAAGTTTGTAATACCGTCTCTTTTAACTGTCTCAATTTTTATTCTGCTTTTGATTTTAAGAACTGTACCAACATCAAAATTATGGAAAGGATTTTCTGTTTTATATGTACCATGTGATACTGATTCAAAAATCGTTTTAGATACATTAAAAGATGTCGGATGTAAAGATGTAATTTCCTTTTATAATCAGAAAGTTCCTTTTGTAAATCAATTTCTGCCGATTAAATCTGATGAACATGATTCATACCTTTCAAAACGAAATGCATATTTTTTTGATAAAGACAGAACTGTCATGATTTATTACATACCTGACAGTTATTCAAAAGAAGCAAAAAAAGGATGTGAATTATTAATCAGCCGGTATTCAATTGATGCAGGACTGGACAGTAAATCATCCTTTCCGCTTTTGACTCCAATCATCTGTATTATCGTTGCAGTTTTATTTCTTATCATTTCAAAAAACAGAATCATATTTCTTGCAGCATCTTTATTTCCAATAATTTACAGTTTTACAATGCCTTTTTATACAAATGCATCCTGTGTCTGTATTTATCTTTATTCAATTTATTTGTGTCAGAAAATCTGGAACAGAAAAAATGCTTTTTCATGCATTAAAAATAACTTTTATATCTTAATACTTTTTGCCGTTTCTTTAACAGGAACTTTTTTCTCATCTTTTGTATCAGGATTTATGTTCATGCTCTGTATTGCGGCAAGTTTTTTGCTTCTCTATATGATACATAATCTTGAAATTATAAAAGATTCAAAATTAAGATTCTGTCCTGTTTTAATGAGAAATGCTTTTTTAATGAATGTAATTAATATAAATTCAATTAAAAAAGCACTTATTCCTGCAATTGCAGTTTCCGTTCTGTTTATTTTATATATAACAAGTGTAAATATTTTTACAATCTCAAATTCTGCAGACTTGTCTTTTCCTATGCCGACAATGTATAATGTAAATAACGATATTCCGACTCTTGACGATTATATCGTATGGAACTGGAATGCAGTTACTAAACCTTATAAATCATTGAACAATACTTATTCAGACATTCCGGTTGATGGTGAAAACATTGTCATTCAGAGATTTAAAAATTCTGATGAAGGTGTTGTTTCTACAGAAGAAGTTTTATACAGTTTTGATGATGAGTTTAAATCTCAGACTGTAAATCTGATTGATGATTTACAATATCCGGCTCTTGAAAAACTTATGAAAAATCAGCAGTCTGGTTTTTCTGTTGATTATTCGTATGGAACTGGAGAAAAATTTAGTAAGGTAAATGTTATTTTAATGCTGGTTTTAATTTTAATTCCATGCTTTATGATATTGATTTATTTTAACGGAAGAAGAAAATATGGAAATGCAGATTAATTATCCGAAAAAAAATAAATATCCTGTTACAAAATTAACAACCGGATTTTTGCCTCGTACTCTTATGATTCCACTTTCACAGGAAGATAATTTTGTTTGTGAAAGTATTGTACATGAAGGGGATTTTGTAAAAGAAGGCCAGGTAATTGCTGAAGTTTCAAGAGAAACTTATGGAGCTAAATCTTTGGGAGCTGCAAAAATTCATTCACCAGTACCAGGAAAAATACTTGGAATTAAAAACTGTTCTTATCCTAACGGAAAACAGGGAAAGGCAATTGAGATTTTGTTAAGCGGAAGTTTTTCATATTTAGGTAAACAGCTTTCTGCATTTGATTTTAAAAATTATTCACCTTCAATGCTTTTAAGAACAATCAGTGATGCTGGAGTTATAAACACTTTCTCATGCAATTCATATAATTCTTTTGAAATCGATGTAAATAAAATTAAAGAAGAACAGAATAAAAAACTTTTTGTCAGACTTTTTGATGAAGATCCGTCATGTGATACAGATTCAATTTTAACAAGAAGTGATTTTGATAAAATCATGACAGGAATTTATATTACAGCAAAAGTTTGTGATGTAAATGAAATAGTCATTGCTTATTCAAAAAAATCAAATCTTCTGACAATGTTTAATATCAGTCAGAAAGAACTTTTCGAATCAATTCCAATGACATTTCTGGAAATAAAATCATATGAATATCCTTCTGGTGGAAAAAGAGAATTAACAGGTGCTTATCTTAAAAAGAAAAAACTTGCATCTTCTCCAAAAGAAATTATTAAAGGAAGTTTTTTTACAGATTCTACTACAATGGTTCATGTTTATGATGCTGTTGTTTTAAATATTCCTGTTGAAACTGTAAACGTATATGTAAATGGAAATTGTCTGCAGGCTACTGCATTATTAAAAGTTTGTGTCGGAACTTCTTTTAATGAAATTGCAAAACAATGCGGTGGTTTTACAAAAAAACTTGGAAAGATTATTGTTAATGGAGAAATTAATGGAGTTTCTGTTAATTCTCTTGATACACCTGTTACAAAATATGTTAAATCAATTACATTTACTTCTCACGAAGACAATATTGACAGAAGTGTAAGTATCTGTCTCCGTTGCGGAAGATGCAGAAGTGTATGTAAGACAGGTTTGAATCCTGATATCATTTTTGCAAAAGTTATTTCCGGAGCAGTGGTAGATGAAGCATATATAAAAAGTGCTGTCCTCTGTAATCAATGTGGATTATGCAGTGCTAATTGTCCTTCTAAATTGCCGCTTGCAAAAGTAATTAAATTATTAAAAGATGAGAGATAAAAAATGGAAGAAAATATTTTAAAGAATAAATCATATAAAACAGTAAATCTCAGTCCTTACATAAATAAAAGTTCAACATTTATGACTTATCTTGCAATCTTTATTGCTGTTGTTCCTCAGATTATAATGCTTTTTGTTACAAAAAGTTATTCTAATCTTATTATAATTGCAACATGTATTTTTGCATGTCTTTGTTCAGAAATTATAAATTATATCAATAAAAAACATATTAAACTTTCAATTCTGATGAGTTTTCTTAAAGGAACTTTAATCGGATTCTTTTTGCCTTCCGGATATCCGCTTTTATCAGTATTTTTCATAACTCTGTTTGTAATGCTTTTTGTAAAATACTCTTTTGGAGATTTAATTGTTTCATGGATAAATCCTGTCGTAATTACAGTTGCAATCTGCTGGTTTGTAGGCCAGATTAATTTTCCTTCATTTCTTGTTACAAAGTATTTTCTTTCAACAAAAAATCCGTCTCTTTCATTGATTCAGGAAGGAATTTTCCCGATATTTGCTTTTGATGATATGGTTACTTCATTTATGAATGATTCCGCATTCAGTCTGTTTGGAGTTTCTGTTCCGTCAGGTTATGCTTCACTTTTCTGGGACAGTGGATCAGTAATTCCTGCATTCAGATTTAATTTTTTAACATTGCTTTCATCAATAGTTTTAATTTCAATTGATGTAATTACTTTTGATATTCCGTTCTGTTTCCTTACAGTTTACGCTTTGCTTGTAAAATTTCTGTCACCGGTTTTTTCAGGTGGTTTCCCTATGCAGGGTGATATAATTTTAGCACTTCTTTCAAGTGGAATTTTGTTTACCGCATTCTTCCTTTTACAATGGTTTGGTACTACACCAATGACAAAAGCAGGAAAATTAATTTTTGGAATTGCAGGTGGAATTATTGCATTCATTTTCTGCGGCTGCGGAACAAGTCCTGTCGGTGCTGTAATTTCAGTTCTCTTTTTAAATATCATATCTCCTGTAATTCAGTATTTTGAAAACAGAATCAAGAGAAATAAATTAAATATAATTTTAAGGAAAGAAAATGCTTGAGACTATAGATAAAGAAACTAAATTAAAAGTTAAAACATATTTAATTTTTACCAGCTTATTAATTGTAATGGCCTTACTGCTTACTTCTTTTTCTTTACTTGCAAGAAAAAACTGGAACAATCAGCTTAGAGTTCATGTAGAAACTGTTCTGGAAAATTCACGTCCAGAAGAATTCCCTGCAAAATATTCTATCGGAAATCCCGTTAAAATTAATTCCTCAATTTCTGTAAGTTCAAATATGTATGAAATTACTTCAAAATCAAATAAAACTTCAAAATATGTTTTAATAACACGTATTACATCCTATTGGGGACCTCTTGCAGCTGTTTTCCTTTATGACGGAAACGGTGTCGTAACATTTGAAGGTTTTGTTTTTCCAAGTAAAAGAATAGAATCACAGTTTGACAATGCAGAAAATGAATTATCAATAAAATACTGGAAAAATAAAGCACTTGTAATTTTTGAACAGACTCTTAAAGATGGAGAAAAAAAATGAATAAATACCTTTATTATATTTTTACATCAATTTCATTTGCATTATTAATTGCAGCTCCAGGAAGATTTGCATTTGGACTTATTCTTTGCTTTGAATTATTCTTTTTGATTTTTACAGGATTTCTTTTTTCATTTATCTTAAAAAAACTTGAACTTAATGAAATGAATTCTGTTTTTACAGTCATAAGTCTTATCTTTTCGACAATTCTTTATAAACAGATTATAATGTGCCTTTTTCCTTTAATCGCACTTCAATTAAGTTTTGTATTTTATCTTCCTGCGGTAACATCTTATATAATTGGAATTGTTTATAAAAACGTTAATTCATCAACAAAAATATCTCTTATTGAAAATGTTAAAGTCACAGGTTTGTTTTCAATTCTTGCTTTGATTTTTTATTTAATCAGAGATATTATCGGATATGGAACATTTACTTTTCCATCGTCAAAAGGACTTTTTGAATATCAGATTCTGAATTCTGAAAATTTTGTATGGGGAACTTTATTTGCTTCAATTCCTGGAAGTTTAGTTCTTGTTTCTGTTACAATTTTGATTTTCATTTTTGTTCAGAAAAAATTTAATATTATTGAAAGAGCAGAGGATGCAAATGATTCTGAATAGTTTATTTTATTATATTTTGTTCTGTTCTTCTGTTTTAATTTATGGAATTGGTTTCAACAGAGAATCTGTTATGTGCAACAGTCCGCGTAAAATTTTGTTCAGTGCAATAAAAACCTATGCATGTGTAATTATTTCTTTTGTTTTAACTTTTCTGATTAACAAAAGTCTTTTAATTCCACTAAATATTGTAGAAATTTATCCTTTCTTTTCTCTGATCATATACATTGCAATAACTGTATTTTTTGAAATTTTAATTCAGATTACAACAAAGAAAACTTCTTCAGAATTTGCCGTTTCTTTTTTAACATTACTTTTATCTGTTAATGAAGCAATGTCCATACCGGAAGGTATTTTAATCTGTGCAGGTTGTCTTACAGCTTTTTATATTTTGATTCCAGTATTATATGCTCTTGAAAAAAGAATGGAATCTTCAACAACCAACGATATTTTTAAACAGAAAAGCCTGATTTTTTTGAGTATGGTCATCATTATGATTGCCTTATATTCTTTTAAGATTTCGTGGTTGAACAGCGGGGTTATAAAATGATTGTACGCATTCTTTTAGTTTTTTTATTTGTAATTTTTACTTCTTTCATTTTGTATTTTATTTATGGTGTATTTATTCCTGCAATAAAAAGTCAGACTGTAGAAAATAAAGATCCATTGTTTTCTGAAGTTGAACTTAATTATGTAGGAAATATGTCGGAAAAAACAATCACTGTTTCTGACAAGACTGCCGTAGTATTATGTAATCCGGACAGATCTTTTTCAAATCAGAGACTTTCCTATAATGGAATTAAAAGCTGCGCATTATTTCATTCCATTTATGAAACATCAAATGACTGTGCTTTCGGTTGCATAGGTTTTGGTGACTGTGTAAAAAAATGTCCGCAGGAAGCAATTATCATTAAAAATTCTACAGCAATAATCACAAAAAATTGCTGCGGATGTGGTGAATGTATTTCTTCATGTCCAAAAGATTTAATAAAATTGTACGAAAGAAAAGCCTTAAAAGAAAATTCAGAAATTAAACTTTGCAATGCATCAGAAAACTGTCTGACAAGCTGCAATAAATGCCAGAAATTGCAGAAAGTTGAATTTCCTGAACAAAAGAACTTTAAATTCTGGAAATCTTGTTATAAAATATTCAACAGAAAATAACAGAAAGTGGTTTATCAGTAAATGAGTATTTTAAAATTTTGTCTTCAGTTTACAACAGGTGCAAGCAGTTTTCTCGATAGTTCTGACTATAAGTCAATTTATGAAAATTATTACAAACCGATAGGAACATATCTTTATGCACATCCTGAAGTTCCCTTTACATTTTATTTTACAGGTCCTCAATTTGATTTAGTTAAACAGAAAAATCCTGAGTTCATAGAAATTTTAAGAAAGCTTTACAACAGAAAACAAATTGAACTTCTTGGCGGCGGTTATTATAATCCAGTCTTTCCTTTATTGTTTCCACTCGATAGATCAGGTCAGATTGAAATGCTTAGTTCTACTGTAAGAAAAGCTCTTGGAAAAAGACCTCGCGGTGTTGTTCTTTGTGCAAGTGCGTGGGATCCGTCTCTTGTAACTTCATTTGAAACATGCGGAATGGAATATGTAGAAATTGATTCTTCTTTAATTCCAAAAGATAAAAACTTATATTTACCGTTAATTGTTTCTGACAGAGGAAAATGTCTTAAAGTAATTTCTCTTAATACCGATTTTGTTCCTCAGAAAGATGAAACTCCAGAAAACTTTATCAAAAGAATTAAGAGTTCACTTGATAAAGTTTTAAAAATTGAAAATGAATTTTCAGAAAGTGACAGAGTAGTTACAATTCCGATGGTAAAAGAATCAATGCAGATTTTTTTGCAGAAAGGCTGGGCTGATGAATTTATTAATCTGATAAATACAAAATATTCAGATGCAATTAAATTTGATTTACCTGCAAACTGTGCAAAAGATTCTGATTCATTTGTTCCTGCTTATATTCACGCTGGAATCAGCGCAGAAATTGCTAAATGGGCTCTTGAACCTTACAAACAGACAGATGTAAAAAATCTTTCTGTAAATATTTATGATTTTATGCAGACATATAAACGAAGTCAGGCATTATATAACCGAATGACTTTTGTTTCTTATCTTATCAATCAGTGTAAAGGTGACAAGATGAGAAAAAAAACTGCAAGGGAAAATCTCTGGGCTGCACAGACTGGAGATGCGTATGTCTGTAAATCAAGCGGAATTCTTGTTAACAGTCAGGAAAGACAGAACGCATACCGAAAACTTACAGAAGCTGAAAAACTTGTTCGTGAATGCGAAGAATTTCATGAATCGGTAATTCCTTATGACTATAATTGTGACGGTTTTAATGAATATCTTTGCCGTATGGAAAAATTCAATGCATGTATCAATCCACGCGGTGGATGTATTTTTGAACTTGATTTGATAAAAAAATCAGGAAACTATGCAGACAATATGACACGCGTAATGCCGCTTGATAAATGTAACGACAATTATGAAAAAGGAATTTTTGTTGATCATCTTTTTGAACCTGAAGAATATAACAAATATGTAAAAGGACTTCCTTGTAAAAACGGAGTTTTTTCAGGAAACATTTACAAAGAAGTAATGTACAACGCAAACAAAAAAGAAGTCTGCCTTGAAACAAATTCTCATTTTCCAGGTCTTGATCAGACAATACGGCTCCGTAAAAAATTCATCATAACTTCAAACGGAATCATGGTTCAGTACATTCTTAAAAATACAAGTCCGATCGCATTAAAAGCAAAATTTGTTGTTGAATCAAATTTTGCACAGACAGATTTTACTTCTGATAAATTTGACTCGTATAAAATTGATGTTGTTAATAACAGTCAGATTGAAGAAAAGACACCTGAAAATCTTGAATTTATGAAAAATGTTGATGCATTTCAGCTTACTGATATTGTAAACAATGTAACATTCACTTTCGAACCGAATGAAATAGCAAATCTTGTTTCATACCCTGTAACATTGATGCGTCAGAAAACAAATTCCACAAACCTCGAACCAGCAGGCCGAACACTTGCACTTTCTCTTGCATGGGATGTAGACCTTTCTGCCGGCATGGAAATGGAAAAGACAGTAAACCTCACGATTATCTCAAACAAACGTAAAAAATAACGCAATTCCGCGGGCATTAAAAATGATGTAAATTATTCAAAAATGTCACGCAATACTATCAAGTTCCACTTTAATTTCTAAAATCTAATTGAAACAAACGACGCAAAAAACTATAATGTTCTATTATGAACAGACGATTAATCACATCCGCTTTACCTTATGTAAACAATATCCCTCATCTCGGAAACCTCATTCAGATGCTTTCTGGAGATGTTTTTGCACGTTTCTGCCGCAACCGCGGTTATGACACATTGTATATCTGTGGAACAGATGAATATGGAACTGCCACAGAAACAAAAGCTCTCGAAGAAAATAAAGATCCGCGCTCACTCTGCAATCATTATTATCAGGAACATACAAAAATCTATAAATGGTTCCACATCAACTTTGATAAATTTGGACGCACATCAAACGAGCAGTGTACAGAAATTACACAGGACCTCTTCAACGATCTCGACAAAGCAGGTCTTATTACTGAACATGTAAACAAGCAGCTTTTCTGTCCGACATGCAGCCGCTTTTTAGCAGACCGTTATGTAGATGGAACTTGCCCAAAGTGCGGATCAACAAAAGCGCGCGGTGACCAGTGTGATGACTGCGGTTCTCTTTTAGATCCGATTGAACTCAAAGATCCTAAATGCCACACATGTGGAAAAACTCCAGAAGTCCGCGAAACAAAACATCTTTACATCGACCTTCCAAAACTTTCTGACAAGCTCAACGACTGGATGTCAAAAACATCAGTCGAAGGAAAGTGGGCTGATAACGCAATCAATATTACAAAAGCATGGATCCGTGACGGACTTAACGAAAGAGCAATCACCCGCGACTTAAAGTGGGGAATCCCTGTTCCAAAAGAAGGATACGAAAACAAAGTATTCTACGTATGGTTCAATGCACCGATCGGATATCTTTCTATTACAAAACAGCTTGCTGACGAACTTGCAAAATCAGGACGTGGTTCTTTTGACTGGAAGTCATGGTGGCTCCCTGAAGAATCAGAAGAAGGAAAAAATAAAGAACATGTAGATCTCTTCCAGTTTATCGGAAAAGACAACATTCCGTTCCACACTGTAATTTTCCCTTGTACACTTTTAGGTTCACCACACAATTGGACAAAACTCTATCACATGAGTTCAACAGAATACATGAACTATGAAAATACAAAGTTCTCAAAATCACGCGGAGTCGGAGTATTCGGAACAGACGCAATCGAATCAGGAATTCCGGCTGATGCATGGCGTTTCTATATTTTCTACAACAGACCTGAAAAGCAGGACTTTCAGTTTACATGGAAAGACTTTATGGAAAAAATGAATTCTGAACTCATCGGAAATCTCGGAAACCTTGTAAACAGAACATTGCTTTTCGTAAATAAATATTTTGATGGAATTATTCCAGACGCACCTGTTGATGAAGAACTCTGGGCTCAGGTTAAAGAACTTGAAGCAAAGATTACAGAAAATCTCGAATGGGCAAATCTTAAAGATGCATTCCACCAGTGCTTTGAGATTGCAGACATCTGTAACAAAAAGTTCCAGGCTGCAGAACCTTGGAAGACACGCGAAACAGATCCTGCTTCATGCGCAAAACTCATTCACAACCTCTGCTATGTAATCAAAGATCTTATGATCATGATGAATCCATACATGCCTCAGTACACACAGACAATCGCTTCTTACTTTGGAAAATCAATTCAGGAAACAAAGATCGGTACACCTGCAGTAGAAGGCATGACATGGGCAGACCTTGGAAAAACAGAAGGCCTTGATAAAGTCGGACCGACAGAAGTTTACTTTAAACCGCTCGACCAGAAGACAATGCTTGCATTCCGCGAAAAGTTCTCAGGAGCTCAGCAGAAAAAAGCAGAAAAAGAAGCTAAAAAAGCAGAAAATAAAAAGGAAGAACCAAAACCAGCTCTCACACCAGAACAGCAGATTGAGTTCTTCAACAAAAACATCAATCTCACAGTTGCAAAAATTACAGATGTTAAACCAAACCCTGAAGGTGAAAAACTTTACATCGAAACTCTCGATGACGGAAGCGGAACACCTCGTACAATTCAGTCAGGACTCCGCATGTATCTTAAAGAAGAAGAACTCCTCGGAAAGCATGTCATCATCGCAGAAAACCTTGCACCTAGAACTATGCGTGGTGTTGAAAGCCGCGGAATGCTTTTAGCAGGTGATTACAAAGACGCTGACGGAAAAGATTGTGTCGAAGTATTAGACGCATCATGGGCAGCTCCTGGTACAAAAGTTGTTCTTGAAGGCGCAGATGTTAATGCTGTTAAAAAAGAACAGATTACAGGCGATGACTTTTTCAGCGTTGCAATTGAAGCAAAAGATGGCTTTGTTCAGATTGCAGGAAAGAAACTTCTTGCAGACGGAAAAGAGCTTAAGACAGAAAAAGCGCTTAACTCTGAAATTGGTTAATGCTTGATTTGATGCAGCCGGCGATTAAAAATGCCGGCTGTTTTTTTTACAGGAGAATAAGTTTATGAAAAAAGTTTTATTTATTTTAACAGCATCTTTAATTTTATTCAGTTGCAAAAATAAAAAAGATTCGATAGCTAATTGTTTACCTGAAGAAAATTCTTCAATTAAATCTGAACAAACAGCATCAATTGAAACAATAGAAACCGAAAAAACAGAAATTAAAGAAGATGATTATTCGGGGCCTGAATATTCAGAAGACATTTATTTTGAAAAAGATGCAGTTGACCCGGATGATGATGATCCTGTTAAAATTAGATGGGTATATGTAAATGATATGCCGACCGGAAATCCTGATATCTTTGCATATAAAACAAATATTAGAATTCCAATTAAGCCATATATAAAATTAAAGACTTTCGGAATTAAAAGAGAAGGACCAATTGTCTGTTATTTTGTACTTCTTCCACGATATATGTGGGAAGAAGCTCAAAGCCGATACGGCTATATCAATGCAGACTGTGCTTCAACAGAACCAAATTGCTTTTTTTGGAATTATTTAAAGAATTTTCGTCTTGCAGAATATCTTGTTGATAAAGAATATCGTTCTGTAGAGAAATATGGACCTGCAAGTATTTATATTTTTGAAGGTAACGGAAGCTTTAAGTGTTTGGTCGAAGAAAGAGGGGTTGGTGCATTTGGAAGATGGAAAGTTGATAGCGAAGATAATTCCATTGTAAAAACATTTGCTAGTGTTCAATTTGACGGAGACGATTCGGGTCAGGAAATGGAAGAGGTTGAAGTTGATTACAAAGCAATCGATATGCATCCGTCAATAGTAAAATTACAATCAGATGGTGAAGAACTTATAATTTATCACAAATTCAATTTCGATCTTTATAAAAGTAATCCTGAAAATTATAATGATTGTGATGAACCTTACATTTATTATTATGATTTTAATGATGTCTTTAATTATTATTGTGGAGCTTATAAAGGTGATCCATTTGATAGAAATGAAGATATTCGTATAGAATTTATCGAAAGTGGAATTTATTTAGACAATGAATATTATCTCGAAAAGTACAATAAATACTGGGATGGAATAATTAATGAAATCTTTCATAAAGATGATTCGAATGAAGATGAAATCTCAACATCAAATAATGAAACTACTAATGTCGAATTAGACGATGAAGAAGATTTTTTTGATTAAAGGAAAATTTATTAATGCCAGAAATTGCCATAATTGCAGCACATTCCAAAAATCTCGTTATTGGAAACAAAGGTCAGATTCCATGGAATATCTTTGAAGATAAAAAACATTTCAAAGAACTGACTACAGGACATGTTGTAATTATGGGAAGAAAATCTTTTGAAGAAATTACAGGCCTATTGAAAAAGCCGCTCCCAAATAGAGTTAACCTTATACTATCAAAGACAAAAAACTTTTCAACAGAAGATTTTTTAAATGATGATAGTCCTTTATCATCAGAAGTAAAAACATTTTCAAATTTACAGTCTGCAGTCAATTTTGCAAAAGAAAAATATCCAGACAAAAAAATATTCATCTGTGGCGGTGAAAAAATCTTTGAAGAGACAATTTCTTTTTGTAATAAAATGTATTTGACTAAAATTGATTCTGATTTTGAAGGCGATGCATTTTTTCCAAAGTTCGATGAAAAAGAGTTCAAGGTAATAAGCGAAAAACTGTTCGACGAAATTCCACCTTATAAATTTGTAGAATTGGAGAGAAAATAACAAATATAATTATTTCATAGGAGTAAAAAATGAAAAAAATTAAAAATTATTTTATAGGATTTATGACATTTGTTTTGATGCTTGCTTCATGTAATCAAGTTTCAAATACAGATAATTCAACACCACCTGTATATAATGGGAGTTATCTTATTAAAGATTTGAATGGTGAAACTATATTTTCTAGTACAAAATATGTTTCAGATATTGATTTAACTGACGAAACATTAGGACTTTCTCATTTAAATAATCAAATTGGTTGGGAAGATGAAAACGGTCAAGTATATAAACTTAATTCAAAAATAGAAAATTGTACTGGTGATAAAATATTCAAACCTTCATGTTATAAAAATAATGCAGATTCTGTTGGAGATATTAGGCTTGCTGATAATACTTATGTAACGGCAGAACAAATGACTGGTCTTAAAAAATCAACTTGCCGAACCAGTTTCTGTTGTAATTTCATACCCTGAAGATTCTTCATTCTGGAAACTTGAAATGGCACTTGATTTTATTGAATGTAAAGAATTTTGGACAGAAGATTCAGAAGCAGCAAAATTGTGTGATTATAAAAAACAAAAAGGAAGTTCCTCTGGTTATTATCTTTTTACTCAAGATTTCCCTCAAGTAATATATGATTTATATTATAATATAGAAGATGGAAGCTTTGAAAAAGATGGAAGTGTAATATATGATGTCTGGTGTAAAACATTCTCTGATGGTAACACAGATAAATATCCGGCATTTTATTTTGCACATAATTGTACAAAAGGTGGTTTTACAGACTGGTATTTACCATCACAATATGAAATTGATGGTAGAAACGGGGGTAATGATATATATGACTTTTACAGTCTTACCCCTGCCATCAGTAAATCATTAAGAGCATGTGGATTTGACAATTTATTTAGAGTAAAAAGAACTCCAGATTTTCCTCTGTTTCAATTTTTCAGAGCTTCTATGGGTAAGCTTTTGAATGATATTTGGCATTGTACTAATAAAGTCGAAACTTTTGATTACGCCTGTGCAGTTCGAAAATTTTAATCATTAAAATAGCATACACCGTTTGTTTACTTTCCAATCTTTCTCGCAAGATAAATAAACGGTGTGTCGAGCAGGCTTGTAAAAATGTAAATTACATAGCACATGGTCGTAATGCTTACAAGTTCCATTAAACCGTAAACCCATGCAAATGCACCAAAATTAAAAATCACGATATTCACAAACTGAGCAATCAGCGTTGCACCGTTGTTGCGGAGCCAGAGAAAACTTTTTCTGTTTCCAGATTTTTGTTCTGTCTTATTCCATATAAAATGATAAAGTTTGACGTCAACAAATTCTGAAACAGCATACGCTGCAAGGCTTGCAATTAAGATTCGTGGTGTATTTGTAAAAAGTGTTTTAATGGAATTATAAGCCCAGTCATTTTCTGCCGGTGTATAAAACTGCCATATGACAGAAAAGAGAATGAAGGCTGCCGAAGTTGCAATTCCTATTTTGACACCGCGTTCGGCATCTTCTTTTGAACAGAGTTCACTCAGGATGTCAGTTGCAAGAAAACTTGATGCAAAAAGAGCATTTCCTAAAGTCTGCGTCATTCCAAACGCGTTTACTAAAACTGTGACTTCGATGTTTGCAAGAATCGCGCAGATACAAATCCACGCATAAAGACCGACCTTTGAAAAAAGTCTGTAAAAAAGAAGTGTCATTCCAAACGACACAAACAGTGTAAAAAGAATAAGTAATTCGTTCATATTTCACCTGGTTTTGTTTATAGACAGGAAGGACCTCGAACTGTCTGTAATTTTTTTTGCTTAGTCTGTAAGCTTGTTTATGGGGAGAGATTACCAGATTAAATGGAAATGAGCAAGTGGTGAAATTTGCGAAGATGTTGATTTGATAAAGTGGTAATATGAAATCCCGTGACTCAAAAAGTCTAATTTGTCTAATTTATTTTTAATAAAAATTTTAATATTTTTTTTTTGAAAATTATTCACTTTCAGAAAATATATGCTATATTATAATTCGATGTAAAAAATACTGTACCAACAGGTCATTTACATTCAAGGAGATATAAATGATTTCTTATGTTATCACTATTCTTGCAGTTGCTCTTGTACTGCTGTTTATCATTTCTTACAAGAAAGTTCCAAAAAACAGAATTGGAATTCGTGTCGGACCATTTGGTTCAAAGACTGTAACTGGGAAAGCTATTTTTGTAATTCCATTTTTACAGAGAATTGACTACATGACTCTAGAAAACATTCAGGTTGATTTTGTTTCTAAAGATTCAATTCCAACTCAAGATGCCATTAATATTAAAGTAGATGCTGTTGCAAACATTTCTGTTTCTCAGGATCCAGATACAATGAAAAAAGCTGCGGCAAAATTCATCGGCTACTCAACTTCTGATATTGCTCAGGTTGTAACTCCTGTTCTTGAAGGTAATATCCGTGAAATCATTTCTCAGATTAAGCTCAAGGATTTGATTCAGGGCGATAAAAAAGTTCTTGCAGAAAAAGTTGCAGAAAACGTAAAACCAAACCTCATCGATTTGGGCCTTGAACTTACAACTTTCAACATCCAGAACTTCAAAGATGACAATGGTGTAATCAATAATCTCGGTATTGAAAATACAGTTGCCATTTCAAAAGATGCCGCAAAAGCAAAAGCTGCTGCAGAAGCTGAAGTTAAGATTGCACAGGCTCAGGCAGACAAAGATGCAAATGAAGCTCGTGTTGCTGCAGAACTTGAAATTGCACAGAAACAGAATGACCTTGCAATCAAAAAAGCCGCATTACAGCTTCAGGCAGATACAGAAGCTGCAAAAGCAGAAGCAGCAAAAGGAATTGAAACAGAAAATCAGCGTAAGGTTCTCGAAATCAAAGCTGCTGATGCCAACATTGCAAGACAGGAAAAACAGATTGAAATTCAGGAAAAAGAAGTTTCAATCAAAGAAAAAGCTCTTGATGCAGAAGTTAAGAAAACTGCAGAAGCAGAAAAATTTGCAGCCCAGCAGAAAGCAGAAGCAGAACTTTATACAAGACAGAAAAAAGCCGAAGCTGAAGCATTTGAAATTCAGCGTCAGGCAGAAGCAGAAGCTTTCACAAGACAGAAGAAAGCCGAAGCTGAAAAAATTGCAATGGAAAATGAAGCATCCGGTAAAAAAGCACTTGCTGAAGCAACTCAGGCTCAGGGTGAAGCAGAAGCTGCAGCAATCAAGGCAAAACTTGTTGCAGAAGCAGACGGTATGCGCGAAAAAGCAGAAGCTCTCAAAGAATACGGTGATGCCGCTAAACAGCAGATGCAGCTTGATGCTCTCAAAGTTTACTTTGAACAGCTTCCAAAAATTGCTGAAGCTTCTGGAAAAGCTTACCAGAATGTTGATAAGATTTACATGTACGGCGGAGATTCATCAAAACTCCAGGGCGACATGATGAAGACAATCACACAGGTCAGCGAAAGCCTTGGACAGACACTTGGCATCGACCTTAAAACTCTTGCAGCAGGTCTTGTGGGCGGAAAAATCGCTTCTGACATTGCAGATAAAAAAAACAAGTCTGATAAATAATACACTTCAGGATGTTTGAAATAAACAAATAAATGTCCTGATTATTTAAATTGAAACAGTGAAATTTCTGGTTTTATCCATGAAGTTTCACTGTTTTTTTATGTGGAATTTGTACTTATTCCATAAATCTTCAATAACTGATAAAATAAACTGTTATGTCAGAATATAAAATTTCAGAAATAAACAGTTCAAAACACCCGAACGACGGCACTTTTTTGCAGACTCCTTTCTGGTGTTCTTTCAAATCACGCCATGGATGGACTTACCGCCGTTTTTCAATCAATGACACAGAATGCGCAGTTTTAAACCGCGACTTTTTCAAAAGAAAATTTTCAATCGCATATGTTCCACTTTATCCTAAACTCGGCGACATCGTAACACAGGCAGCTTCAGATACAAACTCTGCTTCATCAATTCCAGACGCCGCATCAATTTCAAAAGAACTTTCTGACATCGCTTTTGCATTAAAACCATATCTTCCAAAAAATACAATCGCAATCCGTTTTGATCCGGACTTAATTTTTGACACACCAGAAGCCCGCGACTCATTCAATAAAAATTTTTCAAAATCTGCTTCTTCACAAAAATTGTCAATCAGAAAAAACAAAGTCGACATTCAGCCGCCTGACTCAACTCAGATTGACCTTACAGCTGACACAGAAACAATCATGTCGCGAATGCATTCAAAATGGCGATACAACATAAGGCTTGCAGAAAAAAAAGGCGTGACAATTAAAAAATATATCGGATCAGATTCCATCATAACTGAAAAACTCGATAAATTTTACGAACTCACAAAAGAAACAAATGCCCGTGACGGAAACTCAAGCCACGCAAAATCATATTACCTTGACCTCATAAAATATTCTGCAGAAAAAATTAATTCGGGCGAAGATGTTCCGCTTATTTCACTTTATATTGCAGAACACGAAGGTGAAGAAATTGCATCGATTATGACTCTTTTTTCTCATGATGAAGCAATTTATCTTTACGGTGCAAGTTCAAACAAAAAAAGAAATTTAATGCCTAATCATCTTTTGCAATGGACAGCAATGAAAGATGCAAAAGAATACGGTTCAAAATATTATGATATGTACGGAATGCCGCCTGAAGGAAAAAATGAAAATCATCCGATGCACGGACTTTATATGTTCAAGGCAAATTTCGGCGGAAGAAATATTCACAGAATCGGATCATTTGATGTTCCGTTAAAATCAGTTTACAAACTTTACAACATGGCAGAAAAAGCGAGAGCTTTCTATCATAAAGTTATTCTTAAAAAAATCAGGGGCCGTTAGTTTATGAACATGGAAGCTTTTATTTTAGGTTGCGGTGGAATGCAGCCGCTGCCGTACAGACATTTGACTTCTGTTCTTCTTCGACGCGATGGAGATTTATTTTTATTTGACGGAGGCGAGGGAACTCAGGTTTCTTTAAAGCGTCTTAACTTAAAATGGAAAAAAATAAATGCTATTTTCGTTTCACATACACACGCCGATCATGTAACAGGACTTCCTGGAATCATGATGCTTTCATCTCAAGTTGACAGAACAGAACCTCTTTATATTTATGGACCTCCGAAAATTGCAGAGTACATCGAGACAAGCCGCAAAGTTCTTGATATGTATATTAATTATCCTGTTGTCGTAAAAGAAATTACAGCGCCTTGTGTCGTTCACGAAGAAAAAGATTTTATCATCAGAGCTTTTCCACTGAATCACACAAAAGTCTGCGTAGGTTATACTCTCGAAGAAAAAGACAGACCAGGAGAATTTAATCCTGAGCGCGCAAAAGAACTCAATGTTCCGTGCGGACCTCTCTGGTCAAAACTTCAGAACGGAGAAACAGTCGAGGCCTCAGACGGAACTCTCGTAAAACCAGAAGATGTTTTAGGAAAGCCTCGTAAGGGGAGAAAATTTTCTTATGTAACTGATACAGCTTATATGGACTCAATTGCAGAAGAAGTTAAAAACTCAGATCTCCTTGTCTGCGAAGGAATGTTTGAAAGAGCTCTCATCGACCAGGCAAAAGAAAAAAAACATATGACTTCATCACAGGCTGCAACGATTGCCCGCGACAGCAATTCCAAAAAAATGTGCCTCATTCATTACAGCCCGCGCTATACTGATAAAGAACTTGGAATTCTCGAAGAAGAGGCAAAAGAAATTTATCCCGGAACAATTCTTTCAAAAGACAGAATGCATTTCGAGATTCCGTTTGAAGATTAAATTAAGTGGAATTTATTAAACCGCAATATGATTGAACTTGTTAATTTTTCAAAAAGTTATAAATCGATTTTCTCAAAAGAAAAAATTGCAGCAGATGATATTTCATTTACGGTAAAACCAGATTCAATTACAGGTTTACTCGGACCAAACGGCGCCGGAAAGACAACAATTATTAAAGCAATCTGTTCAATACATTATCCGTCATCAGGAAATGTTTTTATTTATGACAAAGATGGCAGAAAATTTGATACAGCGTCTCAGACTGCAGATTCAAAGCATCTTATCGGTTATGTAAGTGAAAATCCTCATCTTTATAGAAATCTTACTGTTATTGAATATTTAAAACTTATCTGCGAAATTTATAAAACTGATGAATCAAATTTACAGAAAGTTATAAAAGATTTTTCTCTTTCTGAAGTTCTTTCACAAAAAATTTCAACATTATCAAAAGGTTATTCACAGCGGGTAAGCTTTGCATCAAGCCTTATTCATAATCCTGAAATATTGATTCTTGATGAACCGTCATCAGGACTTGATCCTAATCAGATTATTGAAACAAGAAATATTATTAAAAAACTTTCAAAAACAAAGACAATTTTATTTTCAACACATATTATGAGTGAAGCAGAAAATCTTTGTGATGAAGTTGTAATTCTGCAGAATGGAAAACTGCTTGCAAAAGGTTCTGTATCTGAAATAAAGAAACAGACAAAAGCCAGAACTCTTGAAGATGCATATATAAATCTGACAAAAAAAGGAGACTTCAGATGATAAGCAAAGCTCTTATTTTAAAAGATTTTAAGTCTCACACTTTAAGCTATATTCTGTGTTCTCTTTTTTTATTTTTAACGTCGAGTTTTCAGTTTTTTATATTTAACCGTTTTTTTATATTCGGATATGGAACTACAAATCTATCAAATTTCTTTTCAACAATTCCATATATCTTTTGTCTTATAATTCCTGTAATCGTATTATTAAACAGTAATTCCGACGTAGAAAATATTTTTCCGTTTTCACAGACTTCAATTATTCTTTCCAAACTTATTTCACATTCTTTGATTTTATTTGCAATGATAATTCCACTTGCAGCAATTCCTGTTACAGTCAGTTTTTTTGGTGATGTGGAAGCTGTAAATGTAGTAACAGGTTTTATGGGAATTTTCCTGTATGAAGTTCTTGCAGTAAGCCTTTGTCTTTTTGTAAACGAAATTATATCATTAAAACCTCTTTTCTTAGTTGTTTCAGTTTTAATTTTGATTGCGATTAATTCAATTCAGATCATACCTCTATACATAAACTGTAATTCCTTTTTTACAGGACTTTTTAACAACTTAAGTTTTATATGGCATTTTGATTCTTTTTCAAAAGGAATACTTGATACGAGAGATTTGATATTCTTTATACTTTCATCTATGCTTTTACTTCTTCTGGCGGTTTGTATAAATGAAATAAAAAAAGAAAGAAACTTTTTTTCAAAAGATTTAAAAATTTATTCAATTCTTGTCATTTGTATTTTTCTTTTTGCGTTCATCGACAACTCAAGACTATATCTGAGACTTGATTTTACAAAAGATAAACAGTTTTCAGTATCAAAATATACAAGACAGACTTTAAGCATTGCATCTGATCCTGTAAGAATAACTTATTACCGTTCAAAAGAACTTGTCTCAAGGTATCCAGAAGTTCGAGATGTTTATGATTATTTAAAAATCTGTGCAAATGAAAATAAAAATATTTCACTTTCTGTTCTAGATGCCAATAAAAAAGAAAATGAAGAAATCTTAAAAAATCTTTCTGTAGCACCTCAGCAGATACAATCTATAAATGATAATAAAGCGGAATATATTAAAATTTATTCCGCTATTGTCATTGAATATCAGGGTAAAAAAGAAGTAATTCCATTTGTACTTTCAACAGCTTCTTTGGAATTTGAACTTAACACAAGACTTGATGCTTTGATTAAAAATAAATTTTATTCTGCATATATTCTATGCGGAAATGAATATAACACAGATGACTGTCATTATCTTGAATTACTCTTAACAACTTCGAATATTCACTGTTATCCGGTTGAAAAAGAATCAATTACATATATTCAGGATCAGCTTCAGACAGACATTCCGTTGATTTTATTTGGAACAAGTTCATTGACACCGGAACAGTCATCAGTAATAGAAAATTTTATTTTACGCGGTGGAAAGGCATTGATAATGACATCCCAGTATTCTGTTGATATCAACGGAAACTGGAAAATTTCAAAAAATGAAAATGACAGTTTTATTCCTGTACTTGAAAAATGGGGTGTAAAATTTGAAAATAAAATTGTAAATGATCTTTCAAATATAAGGACAAGTTTTGTTTCATCTCAATCTGATAAAACTTATGAAACTGAAAATCCTCAGTATGAATATATAAATTATCCTCAATGGATTTCTCTCTTGCCACAAAAAAATATTCCAAACGGACTTACACTTTTCTGGGCAAGTCCTGTAAAAGAAGACAGCAGGGTAATGCCATTATTTTATTCCTCTGATATGAGCTGGACTGTGAAAGAATTTGATTTTAAAACTTATTCTCAAACTTCTGAACTTTTTATTTCAAATCCTTTTACTGTAGAAAAAGCTCCGATTTCAGATCCTCTTTTTACAAAAGAAGTTTCTACACTTGGAGTTCAATTAAAATCTCCGATAACAGGCTTATATAACTATGAAACAAATGAAAATCCGAAAATAATTATAATTCCATGTCAATATTTTGCATTTGACCTTCTTCTTGAACTTGCAGGAGGTGAAAACGGAGATTTCAGAAATCCTGATTTTATTCTTCAGAGTATTTTAAAACTTACAGATTCAGAGGAACTTTCTAAAATGCAGTATGGTGGAATTAAAAATATTTCACTTTATAAAATAACAGATCCTCAGAAATTTAATTTAAAATGTGCAGAAGTATTGCGTATAATTTTCTTTATTGCAATTATTCATATTATAT
>JAGHVB010000086.1 GCA_018064525.1 Candidatus Treponema merdequi
ATTAAATTCTGATATATTTTTTTTATGGAATTATCACAAATTAATTACGAAGTTCATACCCTTAAACTTTATGAAGACATTATCTGTCAGAAATCAGAAGACAACGGAAGCGGTATTTTATATATGTGCAGAACTCAATGCACAAAAAAGACTACAGAACCTTCAAAAGAAGACCTTCTTTCAAAAGGTACACAAGAGGGAATTACCTTTTCAATTCCAAAAGGTGATTATCTTTTTGTTCAGGGCTTTTTAAAAGCAGATACTCAGCCATTTTCTAAAGAAGGAATTCCTGCAGAAGAAATGTTTGACGCTTCAAATGCACTCTTTCTGGAATTTTTATGGCGTGAACTTGAAATGATTGATGATGATATTTTTGTCAGACTCCTTTTGCACGAAGGAGACTATATCGACAAAAAGACAGGCGAAAAAAAATCCGCCGGTACTGTTTTTCAGTTATTCCGACGGACTCATCTTTAGGAGGATTTTTCGTTTTTTAATTATCACTCAGTCCAAAAATTTTCTTTCAGCAACATCAACAGGTGCAGCTAATTTTACTGTTTCAACCATGTATCTGATTGAAGTTCCGTTTTCATCTTCAATTGTTTTTTCAACTACAAAAACTACACTTTCTTTATTTGCATTTGTAAAAACCTTAATAATCTTATATTCAGTTACATTTGGACGCTTAATCGAAGGAGTTCCGGCTTTATAACTTACCTTGCAATTTCCTTCTTTATCAAAAACTTCAACATTAATATAAAAGGAAGATTTATTTCCATAAAAAGTTGGAACAAGTTTAATATGATATTCATATTCACTTTCTTCAAAACTCTTGAAAACTATTTCATCTTCTGCACCTTTAGATTCTTCTTCCATGATGTAAAGAACATCTTCCGGATGTGGTTTATAACATTCATATTTCTGAATCACAGAATAATTTTTTGCAGAAAGAGCTTCGTAAACTTCTTTGCTTGATTTTGTAAAACTTTTATCCTGAGATTTGAAAACGAGTCCCGGAACATATTCATTTTTACTGACATCTACGCCATAAATTTCGCCGTATGGAATAAACTTTTTGTCTGTTTTACCATATTCCCCAAAAAAATAGATTTTACCGTCTTTTGAAAAACCGATGTCCTGAAAAACAGCAACATCACCTGCAAAAGCATTTAATACAGCAAATAAACATAAAATTGTACAAATAATCTTCTTCATTTATCATTCCCCATCCATAAGGATTTGTTCTTTTTAATTATCGGAACATAAACTTCACACTTTAGCCAATTAATTATATAATTAGGACATGACACTCAAAGTAAGAAACAGATTAATTACAGCTTTTTTGATTTTTTCAATTATTTCACTCATCACAATCATTTCCCTTTTAATTTCAAATATTGCAAATGGAACTTTTAAAACCGTTTTCGGATATGACTTTTTTTCCCTGGAACAGCTTTCATTTATTAAACCAGGCCAGAAAACTGTTTTGCTGTCACTTATTTTCATTCAGTTTTTTGTACCGGTTACTGCCTGCGTTCTTTATTTTAATTTCGAAAAAACTCAATCCAGTCTGATTATTCTTTTCTGTGCTTTTCTTCTTGGAACTCAGATGGAACTTTCTAAGCTATATATTGCCCTTTTTAATCTTCAGGATACTTATTCAGAAATTTATCTTTTGCTGGGAAACTTTTCGCTTATGGGTAAACTGATAAGTCTTTTCAGTTTTTTCCTGATTGCCTCTGAATGTAAAAACACTCAGAAACTCGATGTAGAAATTGATTTAATCATTATTCTTACCATCAGCATTTTTGTAACTGTCTGTATTCCATTAAATACAAGCAAATGTACAAACACTTTTGAACTGACTTATGGTTTTTCAAAAACCGTAATAGTTCTGTTCATTACCGTTGTAATTTTGACAATACTGACTTTTATTTTTTCATATCGTGAAACAGAAAATAAAAAAATTCTTCACCTGATGATCTGCTATATTTTTATCATGCTTGGAGACTATATTTTAACAAGCTCAAATATTGCAGTCTATGTACTTGCCGGTTCATTATGCCTTATTGCCGGCACAAACCGTTTTATGAAAACACTTCACAGAATGTATCTCTGGGATTAAAAAAAGTTCTGTGCTGCAAAGCTGATCAAAACAGGAATTAAAATATTATCAAAATCTTTTAATGGAAAGACTTCTATTATCATTCCGACAGCTGCAAGGACAAGACTTTCAAATACATTTTTCGAAATAAGATACGAACAGCAGAAAATCGCAAAAAAACAGCTTAATGAACCTGCGGCAGTCTTTCCTTCTGTAAACGGAATGTGTACACGACCAAAAAGTTTTCCAGAAAGGCTTGCAAGGCCATCACCAAAAGCAAGTGATAAAATACCAATCGTATAACAGGATTCATTAAAAAGTAAGCTTGCTGTTACAATTCCAATTACAAGAGTTACAGGTCCCAGAACAAATTTTCCTTCATCACGTTTTCTTGCAGCAATACTTGTAATGTCAGAAACAAGAGGAACATTTATTCCTTTTAACCTGAGGACTTCACTCAATGTAAAACCAAGAACAGCAAGAATTAAAAGAATTTCAACAGGCCAGTAAAAATGTTTTAACAGAAGAGGAATAAATGCAGTACAAAGATGAATTGATTTACGGAATAATTCTTTGTAAACAGAGTTAACATAGCGGCGCCATAATATTCCGTAATAAGGACAGCGAAGATTCAAAGCGTCTCCTATTCAAGATGTTTTTCGTTTTGAAGAGTTCGTGGAATTTCTGTAAAAATGGCAGGCTCATAAGTCATCTTTGGACTTGTTACATATTTAATATTCTGTTCTGCCAGATTTGTTCCACCAATACGAACCATAGTTTTAGTATTTCTTGTCAAAGAATCGTAAGCCCTAAGCGCATTCTGGAAATTGAAAATGCTTTCACCGTTCAAACCTGAATTACCGGTCTGGCGTGCAAGTCTGAACTGACTTACACCAAGATTGTTTGAAGCTTTCATATATGTTTCAACAAGTTCTGTATCTTCTTCATCAACCTGAGGAAGAATGATTGCCTTTTTAGAAAATTCAAAATTGAGATTATTCAAAAGTCTTTCGTAATAACCGGTTGAAGCATAATCATCTTCACGAAGTGAAAGTGTATTTGCAAGACCAAGAAGAAGATTAATATCATTTTCCTTATCTTTTACAGCGTCGACAAAATTAACAAATGCAGAATCATAATCTTTTCTTGAATACTGTATATAACCGATGCGGTAACGAAGACTTGAAGAATCATTCTTATTGTTGATTGATTTTGTATAATAGCGTTCAGCCGCATCAAGGTCACCAGAAATAAAGTAATTAAGATCGGCCATATCAGAATACATAATTCCGACATTCTTATCACTTTCAAGTCCGCTTAAACTGCTCTTATCTTCAAAGAAATCAATTCCTTTTGAAAGATAATCTTCTGCAAGAATATATTCACGCTCATTAATATACTGTTCACCAAGAAGTCTGAAAGTATTGATATTTTTATAGACATCCCGTTTTTTAAGATTTTTTGCTTTATCAAAAAGTTCCAGAGTCTTTTTCAGACTGTTCTCAGAACGTTCTTTTTCTCCGGAATGAATGTAATAACGCGCCATATTATACTGAGCAATAGGATTTGCCGGACTATATTTTACTGCCCTCTTCAACATTCCGTGAACATCTTCAATAGCAGATCTTAAATATTCTTCCTGTGGCAGAAGATCTCCATAAAGCTTATCCATGAGGTAGCCTGACATTTCAGTCCAGTCATCACCAGAAAGAGATTTTTCAACAGGATAGAAAGTTTCTTTATACTGAAGAACCTCTTTAAGATTGTCAGTTCTGACATAATATCTCATCAAGCGGGCAAGATATTCGTTTTTAATTTCTTTTGTAAGATTTAAAAGAATTGAATACTGTTCAAAAGCAAGTTCAAATTTAGAATAGTCTTCCTCTGTTCCCCATTCAAGATAAACATCGCCCAGGAGTAAAATTGCATCCAGATCATTTATATGATAGACAAGAACTTCATGCTTTAAAAGATCTTCTGCTTTTGCATAATTTGCAATGTCATAAAGTTCCATTTCTGCATATTCAAGACCACCCTGCTTATCATGCTTAAAGCGTTTCAGGATATTTTTATACATCAGTTCTGCTCTGTCATACTGTTTATGAACACGATAACCATTTGCATATCTGAAGAACCATTTTTTCTTTTCTACACGCTCAAGAGCTTTATTAAACATAATTTCACTCTGAGGATATTCATCATTTTCAAGAAGAGCATATCCCTGCTTGTAATACTTTTCTGCAATAAGAGGATTGATTACAAATTTATATGAAAGATAACCCGTGCAGAAAACAAGCATCATAGCAAAAATACCAATGATGATTGCAGGTATAATTCTGTTTTTTAACTGATACTGAATTGACTGTTTATATGCTTCGTATTCTTCTGCAGTTCGTCTTTCAAAATCGCGCGGAACAGAAAGCTGAATATCGAGCATTTTTTCAAGATGAGAAGCAAGCTGACGCGCAGGAATTTTCTTAAGAATCTTTTCGATTACTTCAAAAATAACATCATCTGTAAATTCATTTTTTACAATCATGTCTTCAACGGCAATTCTGACGTTGAGAGGATAAGATTTCAAATTATTTTTAAAGCGTTTATATTCTGCATCTGTTAAAGTATTTTTCTGTTTTCTTTCTTCAGGTTCTGCAATCTGAGTTTTTACTCTTCCATTTTTGTCAAATGGATTTGCATCAATTCCTGTATAGCCTTCAATTTCAAAATCAGGCTCACCGGCACCCTCAGAATCAAGTTCAAAATCAGAGCCGCCGTTTAATTTACTGTCTGTATCAGGAATGTTAAAATCTGACATTCCGTTTCCAGAACCGGCGACTTCGTCAATATTAAAGCCGCCCATTTCTGAAGTATCAAAAACTTCCGGTGTCGCATTTTCTTCAAAAGCAGCTCCACCATCAGCTTCTGCACCATCATCATCGCCACCAATATTCAAGCCTGATAAATCAATCTGTCCAACATCAAAATCACTGTCCATGCCGGAAGTATCAGACATATCAGCCGAATCAGAAGCAGTACTCTGCTCTGCACTGTCAGCACCGGGAGTTACAGGAGCTTCAGACTCTGCAGCCGAACCATCTCCAAACGGAGAATCAAGTCCGGCACCAAAATCATCAAGACCATTTGTATCCAGTGCATCAAAACCAAAACCGCCTGATGTCGGAATTTCATCTGTACCAGATTCCGGTAAATCAACATCACCAGAAATATTAAAATCATCAAGCCCCGGTCCTGCAGTAAAATCTTCAGATTCATTTGCTCTCTGTTCTGTTTCTGCAGCAGGTTCTGCAGGAGGCTCATCACTTTTTAAAGGCTTTCGTCCGTCACCCGGAACTTCAAGAAGTTCTTCCGGAATATCAGCATTTAAATCAATTGCATCTCCAGAAAAAGCAAATTCATCTTCTTCATCAGAAACTGCATCAACAGGAATATCTTTTGAAGATATTGTTTCAGCAGAAAAATCATCTTCAGGAATTTCAACAGATGGAACTTCAAAGGATTCGCTTTCATCAAATGAAAGCTCTTCCATATCTGGAATTGCTTCTGCTTCTAAAACAGGTTCAGCAGCAGCAGTCTCTTTTTTTGAAGGAATATCAGCCTGTACCGCTGGTTTCGGAGGAGAGACTGGTTCTGGAACCGGTTCTGGTTCTGAGAAATCTTCAGAAGGCATGCTCAAAAGATCATCAAGGCTCATGTCTTCTATCGAAGGCGGTTCAGGTTCTTTTGGAGGAGCCGGAGGTTCTTCAAATGCACTTAAGTCTGGAATATCGTCGCCTGCATCAAGAACAGGATTTAAAATACTTGATAAATCCGGAGTATCTCCACCAGGGACAGGACCTGCGCCGGCAAGTAAAGATTCGAGTTCATTCTCTGCCTGAGATAATGCAGCTTCTTCTTCCGCCTTTTGAGCGAGTTCTTCCTCGCTTGGGCCTTCATCAGTATCTTTTTCTGGAAGTCCTAAAACGAAATCTTCTGAGTCATCTATATCTTGAATGGAAGCTGGAATGACAGCAACAACAGGCTTCTCACCACGTTCTGAACGCAGCTTTGACTCGTTGCCTAACCTGAGTACATCTTCGCTTAATTTTCTTAATTGACTTAAACCCGGCATAAATTAATTATTTCTTTCCCCAAATCAACGAAACCATAGAAAGCTTAAGAAGCTATAGTTTCATTGATAAATTATATCATATATTAACGGTATTTGTCACAATTTTTTTACTAATAATAGAAAAAAATATTTTTACTAAACAGTGAAAAAAATTTTACCGATATTAAGTTTATGAAAAACTTTGTAAAAAAAATTCTCATTTTGACGGTACTTGCAGACTGCTTTCTGATATTTGCAAAAGGACAGGAAAAAAAGTCTGCTCCAGAAGTTATTTATAAATATCCGTATGAATACCGTGTTATTGCCAATACAATCAGAGAAGTCGGTAATCCGTTTCAGGTAGACGACTATATTGTTTTTACACAGGAAGACACTGTACGCCATGTAGGAATTGCCTTTAATTTTGAAGGTTACAAAGAGATTCACTCATTTATGAGAAAAAATTCCACCGATGTGGACGGAAATGTAACAGGAAGCTTATTATTTTATATTCTTGATGTTCCTGCTGACACAGAATCAATTGATTACAGAATTATCGTAGATGGAATCTGGACAACTGACACCACAAATGTAAACTCTTATTACAATCCATACACAGGAATTGAAGTTTCAACATTGAATATCAAAAACAACCACAAAAATGAAACAAAGAAAACTGACAGCGGAGTTCACTTTATCTATCAGGGCAAAGAAGGTCAGAAAATCCGTATAGGTGGAACTTTCACAAGCTGGGACTCATCAATCTACGAACTCACAGAAACAAAACCCGGATACTATGAAATCACAATTCCACTTCCACAAGGCACATACTACTACGCCTTTTACAACGGAACCGCCTCATTCCCAGACAAAACAAACCCTGACCGCGCCTGGTCCAATGAAGGAAGGGAATGTTCGATTTTGACAATTAACTGATATCAATTTTGATACAAAAAACTCCCCATTGGAATTATTTATCAAAAACATCCTATCCCAATACTCCCATCATAATTGCGTCATAAAAAAAGGCTGTGCTCGAGGGTGTGGTATTAGGTAGGACTGCGGCGCAGAATTTTTTTTACGCCGCAATTCTGATGTGAGTATTACCACAATTTATTAGTTTCCAAAAAATAATTCCAACGGGGAGTTTTTTTTTATCAAAATAATTTAATTGGCAAATCGAAAATTTATTTGGAAATAGTATTAAGATAATATAAACTCTCACCAAGTTTAAGGGATTTTAATAAATAATTTCATCGTATTTTATTTCAATTCAAAACAAAAATACCCCTGACGGAATTTTGGCATAAAAAAAGGCTGTGCTCGAG
>JAGHVB010000037.1 GCA_018064525.1 Candidatus Treponema merdequi
ATATTCCAATCCACGGCGATGGGAAAAAATATAAGGAACAATTTGATGAATTTGACGCTGTGGGTAAAAGAAAATTACACATTGGTCAAACAATTATTTTAAAAATGCGCAAGTATCAGTTCACAGGCCCGCTTAGGCTTCGGGGTGTAAGATTGTATTTGTTTAGAAAACCATCTTATTGAATTCCACTTATCTAATATGATATACTCAACTATGGCTGTAATTAAGATTTTATTTGAGTTTCTCGGAGCCCTTGCGTTTTTGCTTTATGGAATGAAACTCATGAGTGATGGTGTGCAGAAGAGTGCGGGTGAGCGGTTGCAGCGCGCGCTCAGTGTGATGACTGGAAACAGAGTCGTTGCGCTTTTGACTGGAATTATTGTTACGATGATCATTCAGTCATCAGGTGCGACAACGGTAATGGTTGTCACTTTTGTTAACGCCGGACTTTTAACTTTGACACAGTCTGTTGGTGTTATCTTTGGTGCCAACATCGGTACGACAATTACAGCCTGGATCGTATCGCTTTCTACTTTTGATTTTAAGATTGCGGCTCTCGCAATTCCTGTCTTTGGCTTCGGCTATCTTTTTACGTTAAATAAAAAAACAATTTACAAAAATATCGGTGAAGCACTCATGGGCTTTGGAATGCTGTTCCTTGGACTTGAAATGCTTCAGAATTCGATTCCGACAGATCCTGAAAAATTGATGTGGCTCACAAATCTTCAGGGACACGCAGGCCTTTCGGTTTTTGCAGGTTTTGTAATTGGAATTATTATTACCGCGCTCCTTCATTCGTCGAGTGCTTTTTCTGGTATCGTAATTTCTCTTGCAATCAAGAATGCAGTTACATGGGAATTTGCCGCAGCCCTTACACTCGGTTCAAATATCGGTTCTACTATCGATGCAATTTTAGCCGCAGCCGGAACTAATTCTGATGCAAAGCGTTCTGCATTGATTCATGTTATGTTCAACGTATTCGGTACAGTCCTTGCTTTGATTTTCTTTGAACCATTCTTAAGACTTGTTACAATTCTGACACCGGGACATGAACATTCCAACATAGCAATCAGAATTTCAATGCTCCATACAGTTTTCAAATCTCTTTCAACTGTAATCATGCTTCCATTACAGACACCGATTGTAAAACTTTCAAGGCTTATAATTAGAAACAATGATAAAGAAATGCCTTTGACATACAGACTTGAATTTACAGAGTCTGCTCTCGGAAAAGAAAACATCGCAACATACATCATCAGGGCAGAAAAGGCAATTGCTGATATGACTGACATCGTAACCGGAATGTTCGACCGCATTCAGATCGGACTTCAGAACCGCGATCAGAGTTTTATTGACAATCATGTTGAAGAAGCCGAGAAAGCAGAAAACTATCTGGACCAGATGCACGAACAGATAACACACTATCTCGTAAAATGCGAAAGCTTAAACATCACAGAAAAACAGATTAATCACATTTCAAATATGATTCAGATTGTAGAAGAACTCGAAGGAATGTCTGACAACTGTTACGCAACTATCATGCTCATTTCAAAATCAATCACCAAGAACATGAAGTACGCTCAGGAAGATATGGACCGCATGATTCCATATGTTGAACTTGCACGCCAGTTCCTCCAGTTTATCCGCATCAACATCAACAAACAGCTCGACGAACACAAACTCTCAATGGCCTCCGAACTCGAAGACCAGATCGACCTCTTCAGAAAGAATTTAAAGAAGCTCGCCAGAAAGCGCCTCGAAAACGGTGCCGACGTAAAATCCGAACTCCTCTACATCGACATGGTAAGACAGATCGAAAAAATCGGAGACAATTGTTTTAGTATTTCAGAATCGTTAAAAAATTAGGGATTGGGAATTAGGAATTGTTAATTAGGAATTAGGAATTGGTAATTAAGAATTCCCAATCCCTAATCCCCAATCCTCAATTCTCAATTCTCAATTCCTAATTATTTTCTGGGTTTTCGTTATTGAGACTAAAAGTTTTATCAGTTCCTGACAGTCATGATAAATTGAAATGAAATCATTTTCGAATATATAATTACTTTCATGCAGAAGCTCTAACCAATACTCTGTTTCGCTTGCTTCTTTGAGAGAAATATATAGTTTTGCATAAAAATCTCGTTTTGATTGACCTCTTATAGCTTCCTTGATATTTGCTCCGATACTTGTTCCAGATCTGAGGACTTGTTTAGAAATTGTATATTCTTTTTTTGATTCACACAAATATTTATACATATTAATTATTCTTAAAGCAAACTTTTTACTTTTAATTACAACAACATTATCATTTTTTAGCATTTTATCCACCATATAAAAAAATGGGTCAGACAGCAAATAATGTTAACTATCTGACCCATATTTAATATACTAATTTTATCAAAAAATATATCGCTTTTTTAAAAATTAATTCCTAATTCCTAATTCCTAATTCCCAATTCCTAATTATTTCACAACAATATTAACAAGCTTATCTTTTACGATAATGCACTTAACGACTTCGTGTCCGTCTGTAAACTTCTTTACTCCTTCGCGGGCAAAGGCTGTTTCTTTTAAGACGTCGTCGGCGGTTCCTGGAGCGGCTTCGAAAGTATCGCGTTTTTTACCGTTTACCATTACGACAATAGTCTTTGCATCGTCTTTGAGATGGTCTTCGTTAAATGCCGGCCACTGAACGTATGCAACTGATTCTTTGTTTCCGAGTTTTTCCCAGAGTTCTTCGCCGAGGTGAGGAGCGTATGGAGAGAGAACTTTTACAAAGTCAGACCACATTGCGCGTGGAATAGAATCGAGCTTTGAAACTTCGTTTATAAAGATCATCATCTGGCTGATTGCAGTGTTAAAGTTAAGGCTTGCTGTATCGTCTGTAACTTTCTTGATAGTCTGAGCAAAAGTTTTTCTTGCAGAAACTAAAGCCTTGTCGTCGAGGTGACCTGTGATGTCAATGTCGCTGAGAGGTTTTTCTGAGACAGCCCAGACTTTTTCGAGGAAGCGGTGAATACCGACAATTCCCTGAGTTGCCCAAGGTTTACTCATTGTCAAAGGTCCCATGAACATTTCGTACATGCGGACAGAGTCTGCGCCGTAAGACTTGATTTCGTCATCAGGATTAACAACATTCTTGAGTGACTTACTCATCTTTGCAACAACCTGTTCAAGCTTTTCGCCAGTTGCTTTTTCGTACCAGGCACCGTCTTCTTTCTGTTCAACTTCATCAACTGGAACGAGAGTCTTGTTCTGTCTCTGATATGCGAATGATGTAATCATTCCCTGGTTGATGAGGCGCTGGAAAGGTTCTTTTGTAGAAACAACACCGATGTCGTAAAGAACTTTGTGCCAGAATCGTGCGTAGAGAAGGTGAAGAACAGCGTGTTCAGCACCACCGATGTAAAGGTCTACTGGCATCCAGTATTTTTCTGCTTTTTCTGAACAGAACTTTTCGTTATTTTTCGGGTCGAGGTAGCGGAGGTAGTACCAGCAGCTTCCTCCCCACTGAGGCATTGTGTTTGTTTCGCGTTTTGCATCTTTACCGCACTTTGGACATTTGCAGTTTACCCATGAGTCGATTGCGGCAAGCGGAGATTCACCTGTTCCTGTCGGCTGGTAAGTTTTTACTTCCGGGAGTGTAAGCGGGAGTTCTTCTTCCGGAACTGGAACTGTTCCACAGTCAGGACAGTGTACAAGTGGAATTGGTTCTCCCCAGTAACGCTGACGTGAGTAAACCCAGTCGCGGAGTTTATAGTTGATTGCCTTGCGGCCGATCTTTTTTTCTTCGAGGAAAGAAAGCATTTTTTCGATTGCGTCTTTTTTGTTTAAGCCGTCGAGGAATTCTGAGTTAACGTGAATTCCATCCTGAGTCCATGGCTCTTTCTGAACATCAACTTCTGATTTGAGAACTTCGATGATAGGAAGATCAAACTTTTTAGCAAATTCCCAGTCGCGGTCATCGTGAGCAGGAACAGCCATGATTGCGCCAGTTCCATAAGAAATCAAAACATAATCTGCAACCCAGATAGGAATTAATTTTCCGTTTACAGGATTGATTGCGTAGCTTCCGCTGAATACACCAGTCTTGTCTTTTGCAAGGTCTGTTCGTTCAAGGTCAGATTTTTTTGCAGCTGCTTCCTGGTAAGCTTCTACTGCTGCTTTCTGTTCTGGAGTTGTGATGTCAGGAATGATTTTGTGTTCAGGGCTTACAACCATGTAAGTTGCACCAAAGAGTGTATCGCAGCGGGTTGTATAAACTGTAAGGTTTTTGTCTGTCGGTTTTCCGTCTTTGTCTGCAACGGTGAATGTTACTTCTGCACCTGTTGATTTTCCAATCCAGTTGTGCTGCATTGCTTTTACAGATTCCGGCCAGTCGAGTCCTTCGAGGTCAGAGTCAAGGCGGTCTGCGTAATCTGTGATTTTTAAAATCCACTGGCGGATAGTTTTGTGAGTAACTTCTGCACCGCAGCGGTCGCATTTTCCGTCTTTAACTTCTTCGTTTGCAAGACCTGTCATGCACGAAGGACACCAGTTGATCGGAGTCTGTGCTTCGTATGCAAGACCTTTTTTGTAAAGCTGTAAGAAAATCCACTGAGTCCATTTGTAATATTCAGGTTCGCAGGTTGATACACAGCGGTCCCAGTCGTAAGAAAATCCGAGGGATTTAATCTGCTGGGTAAAATGAGCGATATTTGCGTTTGTAGTTGTTTTTGGATGTGTTCCGGTTTTGATTGCGTAGTTTTCTGCAGGAAGACCAAAAGCATCATATCCCATCGGATGCAGAACATTGTAGCCGTTCATGCGGAGGTAGCGGCAGTAAATATCTGTTGCTGTGTAACCTTCCGGGTGACCAACATGAAGTCCTGCGGCACTAGGATAAGGGAACATATCAAGAACGTACATTCTTTTTTCTTTTGGAAATTTTTCGTCTTCTGTTACGCGGAATGTTTTATTCTCATCCCAAAATTTCTGCCATTTTGGTTCGATTGATTCAAAAGGATATTTTGACATTTTAATATCTCCTGCAGCGGCAAGGATGCCGCGTTGTTTGTATTGTAAAATCTTACTTTTAGTTTAAGTAAAATATTTCAATAATTATATAGAAAAAAATGTGTGTTTTCAATAAGCGGTGAAGGAGTATAAGTTCTTGAAATATTCCCTTGTACTTAATATAATAGAAGAAATAATCATATACTCGGCAAAATTTTTGTCCGAAAAGCAGGTTACAATATGTCAGTCGATAATTTACAAACAGAAAATACAGATAAAACAGCATATAGACAATTTATAACGCCAATCCGCTTCGGTATTGATGTCGGTTCTACAACTGTTAAGGTTGCCGCTCTTGGTGATAATGATGAACTTTTATACAGCGCTTATGTGCGCCATCGTGCAGATATCAGAAGTACAATCATCAAAGTAGTAAATGATGCTCTTGATGAACTTGAAAAAAAATTGCCGGCAAAAGAGAATGCTGCTCTTTCTGTAAAAGTTACAGGTTCGGGTGGTCTTGCGGTTTCTCAGTGGCTTTCTGTTCCATTTATTCAGGAAGTTATTGCGGCAACTACTGCTGTCCGTAAAATTATTCCACAGACTGATGTTGTAATTGAACTTGGCGGTGAAGACGCAAAGATTACATATTTTAAAGGCGGTGTAGAGCAGCGTATGAACGGTACTTGTGCTGGTGGAACTGGTGCGTTTATCGATCAGATGGCTGCTCTGCTTGAAACTGATGCTGCAGGTTTGAACGAACTTGCGCGTGGTGCTACAACTATCTATCCGATTGCTGCACGCTGCGGTGTATTTGCAAAGACAGATGTTCAGCCGCTTATTAACGAAGGTGCGCGCCGTGAAGATATTGCAGCTTCCATTTATCAGGCTGTTGTAAGTCAGACTATTTCTGGTCTTGCGTGTGGAAAACCGATTCGTGGTCATGTTGCATTTCTTGGCGGTCCGCTTCACTTTATGGATCAGCTCCGCCACCGTTTTATCGAAACATTAAAATTAAAAGATGACGAAATTATCGTTCCTGAAAATTCACAGCTCTTTGTTGCTCAGGGTGCTGCTTATTCTGCTGAGAGAAAAAATTTCTGTTCTCCAGAATCTCATGAAATACCATTCCCTACATTAAAGCAGTTTAGAGAATCACTTACAAAACTTGTCGGAGCTGAGCTTTCAGAAGTTCAGCGTCTTGAACCTTTATTCAACTCAGAAGAAGAACTTTCAGAATTCAGAAAGCGTCATGCAGGTGAAGTTGCCCTCCGTGGAAATCTCGATGAAGCAAAAGGTCCTGTGTTCTTAGGTCTCGACTCCGGTTCGACAACTACAAAGGCTGTTCTCACAGACCGCGACGGAAAAATTCTCTGGAATTATTATACACACAATGCAGGAAACCCTGTCGACATCGCTGTCAAAATGCTCAAGGAACTTTATGCGCGTCTTCCAAAAGATGTTTACATTGCTCGTGCTGTTTCTACAGGTTACGGAGAAGCTTTGTTCCAGGCGGCGCTTGGTGTTGATGCGGGCGAAGTAGAAACTATTACTCACTTCCGTGCGGCAGACTTTTTTGTTCCGGGAGTTGAATTCCTTCTTGATATCGGCGGTCAGGACATGAAGTGTCTCCGCATGAAAGACGGCGCTATCGTTTCGATTCAGCTTAACGAAGCATGTTCTTCTGGATGCGGTTCGTTCCTTGATAACTTTGCGCGCACTATGGGAATGGATGTAAAAGAATTTTCTCAGATTGCGCTCATGGCAAAAAAGCCGGTTGACCTCGGAAGCCGTTGTACTGTATTTATGAACAGCCGCGTTAAACAGGCTCAGAAAGAAGGTGCGACTGTTGCAGACATTTCTGCAGGTCTTTCTTATTCAGTAATTAAAAATGCTTTGTTCAAAGTTATTAAACTCCGCAAAGCTTCTGATATTGGAACTAAAGTTGTTGTTCAGGGTGGAACATTTTTTAACGATGCAGTCCTTCGTGCATTCGAAAAGATTGCGGGTGTAAATGTTTTCCGTCCTGATGTTGCAGGTCTTATGGGTGCTTACGGTTCTGCTTTGATTGCATGCGATCAGTGGATTGATCTTATGACTCCAAAACCGGGAGAACCTGAAGGTACTGTTCATGATGTTCGCTCTGGTGTTGCAACTCTTGAACAGCTTGAAAACTTTAAAGTTGAACTTGACCTCCGCCGCTGCGGAAAGTGTCAGAACAACTGTCTTTTGACTATAAATACATTCCGTGCAAAAGATAAAGACGGAAATGAAACTGCGCGAACATTCGTAACAGGTAACCGCTGTGAACGCGGTCTTGATATCGAAACCGATGCAAAAATCATTGACGCTTCAAACAAAAAAAATACTGGTATCGAAAACGATGCCAAAGCAGAAATTCCAAATCTTTTTGCATGGAAATATAAACGAGTATTCGACTATGTTCCACTCAGCCCGGATAAAGCTCCGATGGGCGATGTCGGAATTCCACGAATCCTCAATATGTACGAAAATTATCCGCTCTGGTTTACTTTCTTTACAAAGCTTGGATTCCGCGTAAGACTTTCACCTCGTTCAACACGCAACGTTTACGAAAAAGGTCTTGAATCAATTCCATCAGAATCAGTCTGCTATCCTGGAAAAATTTCTCACGGCCATGTTGAATCTCTTTTGCAGTGGGGCGTAAAATTTATTTTCTATCCTTGTGCTCCATACGAAAAACAGGAAGACAAAGGTGCCGGAAATCACTATAACTGTCCGATTGTAACAAGTTATCCTGAAGTATTGCGTAACAATATCGATGCTCTCCGTCAGGACGACAGTATTCTTTATATGAATCCGTTTCTTCCGATTTATGACAAGAAGAGACTTGGATACAGATTGTTCGAAGAACTTCATCCGCACTTTCCGCAGATTACATTTGAAATGGTAATCGATGCAGTTGATGCTGCGTGGGCAGAGCAGGAGAAATTCCGCGAAGATGTAAAGCTTGCCGGAGAAGAAGCTCTTGAAAAAATCATTACAAACGGCGTAAATGGAATTGTCCTCGCCGGTCGTCCATATCACCTTGATCCTGAAATCAATCACGGAATTCCGGAAATGATCAACGGACTTGGACTTGCAGTATTTACAGAAGACTCGCTTGCTCACTTTGGTTCTATCGAGCGTCCGCTCAGAATCATCGACCAGTGGGTTTATCACAACAGACTTTACAGAGCCGCAAGTTTTGTAAGCGGCATGCCGAACCTTGAACTTGTTCAGCTTACAAGTTTCGGCTGCGGACTCGATGCAGTAACTGCAGATCAGGTTGATGAAATCATGAAGGCAAAAGGCCGCATGTACACTCTCATCAAAATTGATGAAGGAAGTAACCTTGGTGCTGTCCGCATCAGAATCCGTTCGCTGATTGCAGCTGTCCGTGAACGCGAAAGAAATCATAAAAAATATCCTGTAAAGACAAGTGCTTATCAAAGACAGATTTTTACAGAAGAAATGAAATACAAGCATACAATCATCGGACCTCAGATGTCTCCGATTCATTTCAGGCTTCTTGAAAAAGCATTCGGATATTCGGGATACAAGTTTGTAATTCTCGATGCTGTAGATCCGAAAGCTATTGAGACAGGACTTAAGTATGTAAACAATGATGCATGTTATCCGTCAATTCTTGTTGCAGGTCAGATGATTGCAGCACTCGAAAGCGGAAAATATGATCTGGATAATACTTCACTTCTGATTACTCAGACTGGTGGCGGCTGTCGTGCTACAAACTACATCGGATTTATCCGCCGTGCATTAAATGATGCCGGATGGGGACATATTCCTGTTTTGAGTTTGAGTGCACAGGGATTTGAAAAAAATCCTGGATTTAAAATTACTCCGTCACTTCTGCATCGTGCGATGATGGCTGTAATGACTGGTGACCTTTTGATGCGTCTTTTGTACCGCACTCGTCCTTATGAAAAAGTAAGCGGAAGTGCAAATGCTCTTTATGAAAAGTGGAACGGCAAGGCAGAAGTTGCACTTAAGTCTCTTTCAATCAGAAAGTATCATAAACTTTTAAAATCGATCATTCGTGATTTTGATAATCTCGAGCTTCTTCCTGTTAAAAAACCTCGCGTCGGAGTAGTCGGAGAAATTCTTGTAAAATTCCATCCGACTGCAAACAACAAGATTGTCGAGACGATCGAAGCAGAAGGTGCTGAATGTGTAATGCCTGATCTTGCAGACTTCCTTTTCTATTCATTCTCAACAGGAATTTTCAGACACGAAGAACTTGCGTTCCCTAAAAAAACAGAACGCAATGCACGCCTCTTAGTATGGGCTCTCGAACTTTACAGAAACAAAATGAAAAAATATCTCAAGCACTCACATCGTTTTGAAGCTCCAAATTCGATTTATAATATGATGAAGAGTGTTGACGATATCGTTCAGCTTGGAAACATTACTGGTGAAGGATGGTTCCTGACTGCAGAGATGGTAGAACTTATTCATGAAGGTGTTCCTTCGATTGCCTGTGTTCAGCCGTTTGCATGTCTTCCAAACCATGTAACTGGAAAAGGAATGATAAAGGAACTCCGCCGCCGTTATCCAGGTTCTAACATCAGTGCAATTGATTACGACCCGGGAAGTTCAGAAGTCAATCAGCTCAACCGCCTTAAACTTCTGCTTTCCAATGCACCAGCCGGCCGTCATCCTGATGAAAATAAAGACGGTATGCTCGAAGTCAGAAATGGCCGTAAAGTTGAACTTGTAAAACCGGAAATCAAACTTGCAGAAGGTGCAAATGTTTTTGCAGATCCTGAGCCTGTTGATTCTGGACTTGTTCCGCCGAGAGAATAAATTTAAAAAACGGATATAGTTTCTTGCTTTAAGGAATCTTGAATTTCTTAAAGTTTTGTAGAAGGAGGAAGTTATTATGAAAAAATATTTTTTTGCTTTATTAACAGGGCTTGTTTTACTGCCTCTTTCTTTTGCAGACTATAACCGTTTTAATATTCCTGATTCATCTGAAATCCGCTCTGAAATAAAAGGTGAATGGTTTGACCAGGATCTTGAAGCGATCCAGATGAATAATATTCAGGTAAGAGAAAATCTTACAGGAGAAAAATTCCAGGTAAGCCTTGAAGAAGATGACAGAACTTTTTTTGTTTATGTCTCTCCAAAGGTCGCAGTAAAAATTGAAGTTCATGATTCTAAGGGCGTAAAAGTTGTTGAAGAAGATTCCTATCCGATAAATGCTTACGGAACATGGGTTTATGCAAGAAAAAAAAGTGACATGAAGCCTTTGTTTATAAGACTTTATGTTTCAAAAAATACAGATGTCTTTATTGAATTTCGACCCCATAAAAATGTAACTGTTGCAGATTTTATTGTTTATAATTCATTTGCAGTTCAGGGAGTTCCTGTTGGACTTCCTTTTGAAAAACTTTTGACAGCAAGCATTTCAGATATTTATTCACTTACAAAAAAATCTCTTCCGTGGAATCTTATCGATACGCAGAGTTTTGATCCATCTGATAAAAAATATATGATCAGCGTGCTTGAAAAAATGCAGAATGATATTGCAGATGAAGATGATGCAATGTTTGATGAACATGGAAAGCTTGTTTCGATTAAAGATGGAACTCCTCATATTGTGAGTGAAAAAAATAAAGACAAAAAAATTACTCTCTCTTCATGCGGGTATGTAAAATGGGTTGTAGATGGTCTTATTGATCCGCTTGCATCAAGTTATTTAAAACGAGGACCTCTTATTGAGACTACTGTTGAATATGCAGATACTGGATTTCAGAAAACCTTGAATAACAGTTTTTCAACATATTTCAGTCTGGATTGGACGCGTAATCTTGCTGCAGCTGCATTGTCTGTACGTTCTAAAAAAACTTATCTTTATAAAGATGCAGGTGTTGATGTCAATATTGAACCGTTTACATCAGTTTTTACAAAAGAAGGTTTTAAAAATTCAGCAGGATATATTTTAAATACCGGTTATCAGCCTGAATATATGCGTTCTATACTTTATGTTCTTGCTGTTACAGAACCAGGTTATTTTTACCTTGGTGCAATCAGACAGACAGATACAAGACAGTCTCCTGAAATAAAGGTTTTTAATGATGCAGCAGTAATAATTCCATATATTGATTCTGATGGAATTTTCAAAATAGATGTCTTTTTTGAAGGAAAGAAATATCGCTGGAATGATTTTGAGCGTTTTTTGACAGGTGCTAAGAACTGTTTTGTGCATTTGACGAGAGTAAAGGCTTCAAGAGTTTTTGTTCCGCAGGGTTTTGAAGTTTCAAAGCCTGAAACTGTTGAAAATGACTGATTCAAAGGATATAATTTGTTAAAATGATGAAAGATATAAAAGTAATTGCATTTGATATTGATGGAACTCTTTATCCCCAAATTAGATTTTACACAAAAGTTTTTTTTCATTTCTGGAAAAATGTAGTTTTCTTTTATCATTTTGGACGCGTCAGAAAAGCTTTGAGACGCTCGGCCCCTCTTCCTGATTTATTCCGTTATCAGTCAATTCTTCTTTCTGAGAGAATGCATTGTACTACTCCAGAAGCAGAAGAAAAATTAAATAGAATTATTTACAACGCTTTTCCAAAATATTTTAAAAAGGTAAAACCCTTTAAGAATGTAAAAGAAACTTTTCAAAAGTTAAAGGAAGCTGGTTACAAAATTGCCATTCTTTCTGATTTTCCGCCTGAGCAGAAAGGTGATATCTGGGGAATTTTGCCTTACTGCGATTATGTGTTTGGAGCAGAAAAAATCGGTGCATTAAAGCCTTCTAAATATACTTTTGGAATTATGGCAAAAGAAATGGATGTTCCGTTAAAAAATATTCTTTACGTCGGAAACAGTAAAAAATACGATGTAGAAGGAAGCAATGCTGCCGGAATGAAGTCAGCTTATCTGTTGCCTTTCTGGAAAGGTCTGTTTAATATTAAATTAAAAGAGGCTGATATATCATTTAAAAACTATCGCCAATTTCAAGAGATTGTGTTAAAATAATATATAAAACTTTTTGGGTGGGAAAAAAGTGGGTACATTACTAACTGTTCTTATTTCTGCAGGACTTTCTGCAGTTATCTGTTTTGTCCTTAAAACAATGGACAAAGAAAACAATACAATGGATAAAGTTCGCCGTTATGCGGATAAGCGTCAGAGTGAATTTGAAATTTATTTTGCAGAAAAATCCAAACAGGTAAAAATGCATTCTGCAGAACTTGAAAGCCAGCAGCAGATGGCAGTAGCCGCTGTTAAAAAACTTGACGGCCAGATAAATCAATTTAAAGAGATGATTGTTTCACTCGAGAATGATAAAAAGGCTGTATATTCCCTTGAAAATAAAATTGCTTCATATGGAACAAAAATTTCAGAACTCTCTGAAATGACTTCTGCTGTTGAAGAAAATCTTGGAAAGATAAAAAATGAATCTGTTTATGTTACAAAGGTAAACAGTAAAATTGAAGAAAGTAAAGCTTCAATTGATAAACTTGAAAAACAAATTCCACTTATTACTCAGAACTTTTCAAAACAGAATGCAGAACAGCTTAAAAACGTCGGTACTGAATTATTAAAGCAGTATGATGCAAAAGCAAAACAGATTGAAGATTCTACTAAGACTGCAGTTGGTCAGTATGAAGAAATTATGAATAAGATTACGAGCGATGTTGCCGGAATTTATTCAAATGCTGCTATTAAAGTAGAAAAACTTGAAGATGATGCATTCAAACGTCTGAGTAAAGTTTCTATGGAAAAAGCAGATTCATACAAAGCAGAAGTTCAGAAAGCAATTTCAGAAATTGCAGAACAGCTTAAAGAAGTTCAACTGCGCTATAATGAATTGTATAATCAGGCTATCAGCCAGGCAGATGAAAAAGAAAAGTCTGCTTATGAAAAATATTCTTCTGCTGCAAAAACTCACATTGATACATTCAAGACTAATGTTGAAGAAAAGATTCATACAATGCAGGATACAATCAAGCAGAATGTTTCTGATCTTAAGACACAGCTTGTTAATGCGACAAAAGATGCAAAGACTGCAATTGCTGAACTTAAAGCAAGCTGTCAGGAAGCAGTGCTTGAAGCAAAGGAATCTTCTAAAGAAGTTAATACTCATAAAAATGAAGTTGAAGCTGCAATTGTTAAATTTGAAAAAGAAGCATCTTCTAAAATTGCAGAGGTTAACAAGCGTCTTGAAGAAGCTGTTAAAAATGCAACTGCAGTTTATGATGCTAAGCAGGCAGAAAGTCTTATTCAGCTTGATAAATCTCTCGAATCATATAAAAAAGATATGGGTTACAGAATGCAGCGTCTTGAAACAAGCGGTGCAGATATTGACCAACTTGAAAAAGTATTGCGCAAGTCAATGGCAGAAACTCAGAATCATGTTATGGCAGATTTCAAGACATTTACAGATGCAACAAAAGTTCAGTCAGAAAATCTTGCCGGACAGATTGCAGAACTTGAAGCTCATATGTCAGAACTCAGAGATGCTGCAATCAGTACGCTGTCTAACAGACTTGTTGATTTTGAAAATGAAATTACAGATGACCTTAAGGAACGCGGAGAAAAAATTGATGACAAACTTGCTTCGTGGAAACAGTCATTCGATGAAAAAATTTCAATGTTCACAAGTGATTATGAAACTGATCGTATCAATATTGAAGAAAAATATAACGAAAGTCTTAAGGAAAAAATCGATGTTCTTGAAAATGAAGTTCATTCCAAAATCGATAAGCTTCAGTCAGAGATTTCTAATTCAGATAACAGCATAGAATCTCAGATTGAAGAAATGCAGACTGCAGTCAGAGACTTTGTTGATACTTATTCTTCTGAGTTGAAAACAGCTGTAGAAACATCTGAAGAAACTCTTAAGCATGAAACAGAAAAACATGCAATGAAAATTAAGGAAGATTTAATTTCGCAGCAGAATGAACTTGTTGATGAACTTGACAGTTTCAAAGGTGAATTGTCAGATAAGCAGAAAGCTGCTGTTGATTCAATTGAAAATGCTATTTCTGATTTTAATTCATACAAAGAACAGATTAACAGTTCTTTTGCTGAAGCAAAAGCAAATTATGATGAGGCTCTTGAAAATCTTAAGACAATTGCTGATGATAAAGCTCTTGAAGTTAAAGCAGAAATTGATGAGCTTGTTGAACAATATAGAAAAGATACAAAGAACCGTCAGGAACAGATTTTTGATGCTGTTGAAAGTCTTGAAGATAAATCAAAGGCTTCTGTCGCAGAATATAAAGAAAAATCTGAAGAAGTTGTTGCTCAGCTTGAAAGTATGTACGCCAAAATGCTTGAGGAAACAGAAGAGAGAATTAAAGGCCAGAGCAGCAGCGCAGAAAATAAAATTGCTGCACTTGAAAATGAAATTGAAAAGATTTCAAATTCAAGCCAGCTAAAACATTCTGATATGATTATCAAAATGCAGAATCAGGAAAATGAGTTAAGAAACAGTCTTAATAACCTTAATAATGAAATCAAGGCAGTTGCTGATGCAATTTCTGTATACGAAAAGGCAGAGTCTATGAAACGTGAGCTTGACGGAGAAATGAGTGTTCTGTCAGAAAGCTTTGAAAGAATCGAAGGATTTAAGGTTGCTGCGAGTGCATTTACTGATCAGTTTAATGCTTTGTGCAGCATGAATGATGAAGCAGAAGAACGTCTTGAAAAATTCAATACTGCCAGAAAACAGATTGATAATCTTGAAAAAGATTTTAACAGAATCATTGTAATGTCTGGATCAATGGATGATAAAATCCGTGAAATGCAGGCCACTACAGATAACTTTCAGGCAATGGAAATAAAGGTAAGGGACTTTCAGGAATCTGTTGCAGGTTTGACACTTACTTTTGAAAGACTTGATAAAAAACAGGACGTAATTAACCGTGTTGCTACAGATGTAGATAAATCTTTTGAACAGTTAAAAGATCTTGAAAAGAAAATTACAAACTGCACAAGACAGGTTAATTCTTTACCGGAAGAAATTAAAGATGTTCAGAAAAATGTTGATGTATTACTTAAAAACACCAGACATCTTGATGCTGCAGTTGATAAACTTGATTCTCTTTCCGGAATGATTGAAGAAGCAGAAGAAAGAATTGAAAAAGTTCAGAATGACAGGGAAGGAATTGCAAGTGCAGAAGAAAGAATTACTAAGCTTTCGAATGAAGTTGATAAAAAGATGTCAGTTCTTAAAGCTGTTACAGAAGCAGATGTTAAAAAGAACGGCACCCGTTCTGCAAGCCGCGGCCCGGGACCTCGCAAACGTGAAAATATACGCGTTCTTAAACAACAGGGATGGACAAATGAAGAAATTGCAAAGAGCTTAAATCTTACACTTTCTGAAGTTGAACTTGTACTTGAACTTCCGGAATAAAATTAAGTAAATTTTTTTTAAGTTTCCTTTTATTTTGAAAGCAGACATGAAGCGTAGACTTCGAGACAAAGACCGTTGCCAGCATCTCCAAGGTGTTCAGCGGTCTTTGCTTTTATAAAGACTTTATCTTCTGGAACTTCAAGAATTTCTGCAATCGATTTTATTACAGCGTTACGGTATGGTAAAAATTTTGGTGACTGAAGAATTAAAACTATATCAAGATTTTCTAAATTAAATCCGGCATTTTTAACATCTTTCCAGGCAAATGCGAGAAGATTTTTTGAATCTGCATTTTTATACTGCGGGTCAGTATCAGGAAAATAACTTCCGATGTCTCCAAGATGTGCTGCTCCCAAAACTGCATCAGTCACTGCATGTAAAACTGCATCCCCGTCAGAATGTCCGTCTTCACCTTTTTCAAACGGAATCTCAACTCCACCAATGATAAGTCTTCTGTTTTCTACAAGTCTGTGTTTATCGTATCCAAGTCCTGTACGGATCATTTTTGAAACTCCGGATTTTGAATTTATTTCGCATAAAGAATTTTCATTCAGTAAATTAACGTCATCTTTATAGGTAATTTTTTTGTTTTTCTCTTCACCGTCAAAGACAAAGGTTTTTTCTGTGTTGTAGTTATCAAAAATTTCTGTATCGTCGGTGTATTCCTTACCGTCAATACGGGCTTTCTGATGTGCGGTAAAAATTTTTTCAAATGAAAAACCCTGAGGTGTCTGTACTGCACTGAGCATTTTGCGTGTCAGATGGCGGACAATAAATCCATTTTCATCAATTTCTTTTTGTGTATCGATTGGTGTAAGGGCTGGAACTGACGCATTGTATTTAACTGTATTTTTGATTGTGGCTTCTACGAGCTCAGATGTTAAAAATGGACGGGCACCGTCATGAATTAAAACAATGTCTGGCTTTTCAGTCTGTAAAAAATTAAGGGCATTAAAAACAGACTCCTGTCTGGAAGCTCCACCTTTGATAAATGAAACGGGAATGTTTTGTGTAAGTAATCTGGTTTCTGGGTTTGAATAGAATGCTTTTTGTGCATCAGGGTCTTTATCTTTTGGGCAGACAATTGTTACATTGGAAATTTTTTTTGTTTTTAAAAATGAAAGGGCGGCTTCTGAAAGAACTGTCCCGTTGTTAAGGGAAAGATATTCTTTTTTGATTTTGCCGCCCATTCTTGTTGATGAACCGGCTGCAACGATAATCAGTGCAATGTTCATTTCTGTTAATTATTCGTCGTAGTCGTCATCAAAGTCGTCTTCTTCCTGATCGTCGAGAGATTCTGTGTCATCATCATCTTCATCGTCGTCATCATCGTCAGAGCGACCTCTTTTCTTTGTATCTTCTTCATCATCCATGTCGAAATCTTCATCGTCATCATCATCCTGAATGATAGCGTGTTTGATTTTCTGAATTGCTCCAGGTGGTTCAAGTTTTTCATGGATAAGAGCTTCAATTTCTTTTTGTGTTTTTCCTAAAGCGAAAGCAATTTCATCTTCAAGTAATTTTTTTGCAGAATCGTAAAGTTTTCTTTCCTGAATAGGAAGTTCTTTAACTTTGCTTCTGTTGTAAAGACATCTTACAATCTGGGCAATGTCACCGATGCTTCCTTTCTTGAGAAGTTCAAGATTCATCTGGTAACGGAGCTTCCAGTCAGAAGTAATCGGTTCAATATCTTCTGAAAGTGAGTTTAACGCTTTTTTTGCTTCTGAAGCTTCTACGATTGAGCGAATTCCCAGTTCTTTTGCTTTATCTACCGGGACCATAACAATCATGTCTGAAACTTCGAGATAAATTTTGTAATAGTGAGTTTTTTCACCATTAAATTCTTTTTCGAAAATTTCAGTGATTTTTCCTACACCCTGACTAGGGTAAACAATTTGCTGATTGACTTTAAATTCTGTCTTAATTCTCGACTTAGCCATATAAAGATTATTATAACAAAAAATTACAGGTCTTGCAACGATTGAACTTTTAATTTATTATTTTGTTCATATTTATGTTAAAAGATAAACTCAATTCAAACCTTCCTGAAACAGATTCACAGACAGAAGAAGCATTAGAAAATCAGGACATTACAAACCAGATTCAGGATGAATCTGAAGAAATTACCAATGGTGAAGATTCAATTTCTTTTGAAGATCTCGGTCTTGATGAGATAACATTACAGGCTATTGAAAAGAAAGGCTTTAAAGTTCCATCTCCAATCCAGATACTTGCAATTCCGCGTCTTTTGGGCGGAGATGCAAATGTCATTGCACGTGCCAGAACAGGTACAGGAAAGACTGCAGCTTTCGGACTTCCACTTGTACAGAAACTCCGCGAAAGAAAAAATAATGTCCGTGCATTGATTCTTGAACCGACACGTGAGCTTGCAGTTCAGACAGCAAAAGAAATGCAGTCGTTTACAGAAAGCCAGTATCCGTATACCTGTGTTGTTTACGGTGGCTCTCCGATGGGTGCTCAGATCCGTGAGCTTAAAAAAGGTGCTGATATTGTAACTGGAACTCCAGGACGCATTAAAGATTTGATGGAACGCGGTGTGCTTGACATCTCAAAAATCGAATATTTCATTCTTGACGAAGGCGATGAAATGCTCGACATGGGATTTATTGAAGATATTGAAGAAATATTTTCCAAAGCAAATCCTGACTGCCGAGTTTTACTTTTCAGTGCGACAATGCCGGCTCCAATTTTGAAAATTGCCCAGAAGTTTATGGGTGAATATGAAATCGTAGAAGAAGAAGGCGTTCTCGAAGAACCTCTTTTGATTGAACAGAAATACTGGCTTGTTCGTGAGAGCGATAAAATTGAAGCGCTTGTGCGTCTTATTGATATCAGCCCTGATTTTTACGGACTAGTATTTACTCAGACAAAAAATGATGCAGATATCGTTTCAAAAATGCTTGATGAAAAAGGTTATGAAGCAGCTGCTCTTCATGGTGACATTCCACAGAGTCAGAGAGAAAAAGTCTTAGGACGATTCAGAAATAAAAAGACACGTATTCTTGTTGCGACAGATGTTGCTGCCCGTGGAATTGATATCACAGGTCTTTCACATGTTGTAAATTATTCTCTTCCGTTTGATGCATCGACTTATGTTCACAGAATCGGTCGTACAGGCCGCGCTGGAACTACAGGTATCGCAGTTACTTTTGTGAGTCCTGGTGAAAAACGAAAGCTCGGATTTTTTAGAGCTGGTGTTGCAAAGGCAAGTAAAGGTGAACTTGTAGAAGATAAAGTTCCGGAAGTGAAAGATGTTCTCGAAGTTAAAAAAGAAAGAATTCTTTCTGAACTTAAAAAATCTGTTAACTCAAAAAAATCTCCTGATGAAAATTTTATTTCTATGGCAGAAGCAATAATGAGTGATACAGAACTTGATGCGTCTTCTGTTCTTGCAAAAGTTCTTGGTGTTATGTATGGAACTTCAATCGACGATTCTCATTATACAAAAATCAAACCTGTTACTGACGATCACCGCCGTGACGGAAGTTTAAAACCAAATCAGTCGCGTGTTTACATTCAGCTTGGAAAACGCGACGGATACAATGCAAGAAAAATTGCAGACTATCTTTCAAAGATGCTTAACATTCCGAATCATCAGGTTGATAAAATTGATGTTGCTTCATCGTTTACGCTTGTTAATCTTCCAAAGCCTGCAGCAAAAAAACTGATCGACATTTCAAAAAGCGACAAAAGTTTTGTGCATGTTCATCTTGATTCAAAAGCAGAAGGAAACTTTCTTGAGAACAGGAAGAACGGTTCTAAACGCGGAAACGGAAGAGTAAGAACTGAAGGTGAAAGCCGCGGACGAAGCAGAACCCGCGATGAAAATGAATCACGTGAACGAAGCAGAGCCCGCGATGAAAATGAATCACGTGGACGAAGCAGAACTCGTGTAGAAAATGAATCACGCGGACGAAGCAGAATACACGATGAAAATGAATCACGTTCTAAAACAAAATCTCGTGGTAATGCAAAATCCCGTTCAAAAGAAAGTTCTCATTCGAAAGCTGGATCAGGAAGCAAAGCCGGATTATATAAAAAAGGGAATAAATGAAATACCTTCTGTAATTGAGACTTTGCGTTCATAGAAAGTACAGGAAATTTTTTCCTGATCTCCGGGAAGCTTTATTACTGCACAGGATGGCGGGAAACCGCCTCTTGGCAGTGAACAGCTTCCGGGATTTATGAATACAGTTCCAGCGTTGTCCATTCTGTCTGCAATATGAGTGTGTCCATATAGAACTAAATCTGATTTTTCTGTCTCTGCTTTGTTTTCAAGTTCAGAAAATCCATAATTTACTCCGTAAACAGAACCGTGAGTAACAAAAATATTCATTCCTGCAGCTTTGAAATTCAATTCATCAGGAATTTCAAGGATATAATTTTTTTCGGCATTTTCATCTTCTGATAAATTAAAATCAACTGCATATTCATTATCATCACCGTTTCCACGAACTAATGCTATGACAGGTGAAAGTGATTTTGAAAGTTTTTTATTTTTTCTGATATTTTCAAGGAGAGAAGTAAATTCGAAAATTCCATCGCCGCAAAAAACAATTGCATCACATTCTTCGGCAAAATGTTCGAGAATAATTTTTAAATTGTTTTCACTTCCGTGTGAGTCAGAAATAACTAGAATTGATGCACTTTCTTTTTTTGAAAGATTTATGACATCCTGTTCTGAGCTGATTAATAATGACTTTGTCTGATAAAGGAAATTCATAAAAACTTTTATTTATTTTCTTCGATGATAAAGTGATTGATTGAAGATAATCCTGTTTCAGGATCGACATATCTTTTAATTGAATAATCAGAACCGACAATTTTTTTTACATGAGTTAAAAGTTCTGGATCTGCTTTGAGTGGTTTTGGATTTGAAATGATATATTCAATTGAATTGTCAATTATATTTTCAATTCCATTGATGATTACCTGAGAAATTTCTTCTTTTGCATTTTCAATTTCTTCAATATTGTCAGATGCTTCAACAGATCTGTCTAATACAAAGTCACTTACAGCTTCGATAGCAAGAATTTCATCCTGCGGAAAAAGAGAGTAAATCGGAAAGAATTCTGATTCGTCTTTGTCTTCACGGAATTTTGCAAGAGCATTGTTTGAATATTCAGGAGCACCTAACATGATGATTCCGCAGATATCTGCATCGCTGAGAATTTCATTTAACTTGGAAATACGTCCTGTTTTTCCGATTAAAAAATCTTCTGGCCATGAAAGTGGAATTATCAATCCTGAAGTTTCTGAAAATTCCTCGTCAGAAAGACCGTAATAATCTTTCAAATGCTGAGTTTCTTTATGAACCCAGAATTCAGAAGTGTAGCCATAGCCGAAAACCACACACAGTTTTTTCTTTGTAGGTTTCCATGGTTCGCGGACTGGTTTTTTATTTATTTGTGTTTTCTGTGAGTTGTTTGTTTTATTTTTTGAACATGAAGTCAATGCTGTCAATGAAAGTGCTAAAAGCATGCAGAATACTGCTGTTATTTTATTTCTATTCATGACTTTATTTTACCCGTTTTTTGTGAATGATTCAATTAAAACAATAATGATAAAATTTCCTGCTGTAATTGAAACAAGGTCTTAAAAAGAATATACTGTTTTCTGTTATGCCTGGATTTTATGATTATTTTGATGTAGCCGTTGTCGGAGCTGGTCACGCAGGAATTGAAGCGTGTCTGGCTGCTGCAAGAATGGGTTTAAAGACAGTAGTAATTACTCAGTCGATTGATGCAATCGGAAGAATGAGCTGTAATCCTTCAATCGGTGGAATTGCGAAAGGAAATATTGTCCGCGAAATTGATGCTTTGGGCGGCGAGATGGGAAAACTGATTGACCACTCGATGATTCAGTTCCGTTTGCTCAATAAAAGTCGTGGTCCTGCTGTTCAGGCTCCGCGCTCTCAGGCAGATAAACTTACATACGCAGCAATTGCGAGAAAGACTCTTGAGTCGACTCCGAATCTTTCAACTCTTATGGATACAGTTGTCGATATTTTAACGACTGATTCCGATACTGATTTACCTCCGAATACAGACAGTGCATTTGATGCAGGAACAATTCCAGGTGAAGTCCGTGAAGGAAAAACTTCTGACTTTTCTGAAAAAATCAATATTCATAAAAATGGAAAAAGACAGAAAGTAATCGGCATTGTTACTGAACGCGGCCGCGTGATTCCTGTACGCGCTGTCGTTCTTACAACAGGAACATTTCTTGGCGGAAGAATTTTTATCGGTGAATATGATGCTCCGTGCGGACGAATCGGTGAAAGCGCAGCATTCGGTCTTACTTCAAATCTTCACAGACTTGGATTTACAACAGGCCGTCTTAAAACTGGAACTCCTCCACGCATTCTCCGTTCATCAGTTGATTTTTCAGTTCTTGAAGAACAGAAAGGCGATGACGAAGTAATTCCATTTTCATTTGAAACAGAAAAAGTTGAACGTCCGATGGTCCCGTGCCATGTCGTTTATACAAATGAAAAGACTCACGAGATAATCAGAAAAAATATCGGACGCTCGCCATTGTACTCTGGTAAGATAAGTGGAATCGGCCCGCGCTATTGTCCTTCAATCGAAGACAAGGTAATGCGTTTTGCAGAACGCGACCGTCATCAGATTTTTGTTGAACCTGAAGGACTCGGAACAGAAGAAGTTTATCTGAACGGATTTTCAAGTTCGCTTCCGGAAAGTGTTCAGGATGAATTTCTGAGAACGATGCCTGGTTTTGAAAACGCTGTTGTATCGCGTCCGGGTTATGCTGTTGAGTATGATTATGTTGAACCGACACAGCTTTATCCGTCTCTTGAAACAAAAAGAGTTGCAGGTCTTTTTAATGCAGGTCAGATAAACGGAACATCAGGTTATGAAGAAGCTGCAGGGCAGGGACTTGTTGCCGGAATCAATGCCGGTCTTTACAGCCGTGAACATATTAAAGTCTGCGGTCCGCTTTGTCCGAGCGATGACGATGTTGAAATCCGTCCTGCTTCATGTGAAGCTGGTGCGTTCTGTCCAAAAGCTGCATACAGTGATGAAGAATTGAAAGCAAACTGGGAAGCATCAGAACGGCAGTCAAAGCAGATTTCAGAAAAGTTAAAGGCAATTTCTGAAAATGCTGGTTTTAATACATTCCATAAAATACCGCAGTTCAATCCGCTTGTTTTAAAACGTGACGAAGCATACATCGGAGTTTTAATCGACGACCTTGTAACGCTCGGAACAAAAGAACCGTACAGAATGTTTACAGCGCGTGCAGAATACAGACTTAAACTTCGTTATGATACAGCAGACCGACGTTTGACAGGTAAAGCATTCGAAGTCGGATTAAAATCAGAACAGCAGTTTTTAGCAATGCAGGAAAAATACCGTATGGCAGATGAAATCGTTGCACTGCTTGATAAAAAGCCTCATGCAGAAAATCCGGGTTACCCAGAAAAAATCTGGAATGAAGCTCAGATTGATTACAAATATAAATATTACATTGAAAAGCAGGATAAACGCGTTGAAAAAATGCACAGAATGGAAAACTTCAGAATTCCTTCTGACTTTGATTACTCGAAAATTCCATCGCTCTCTGCTGAGTCGAGATTGAAACTGGAAGCAGTCCGTCCGACAACACTCGGTCAGGCAAGCAGAATCAGTGGAATCAGAAACAGTGACATTATGCTTTTGATGGTTTATTTAAGATAGTTTTGTCTTGAAATCGAATTACGATTTATTATTTGGAGAAAAAAAATGTTTGATAAGTTGAATGAAAAAAGAATTTATCTGGATGCCTGCCTGTGCGGAATAGTGGTTGCAGTTTTAAGTTTGATAAGCTGTTTTGTAAGTAATGCTGCTTTTAATGGAATGTGTGCTGAATGGGTTGATGTTCTTGTTCTGTATATTCCTTATGTTCTTTTAATTTTGTATTTTGGTCTGAAAGGTCTTGTCCCGGGACTCGTTGCTTTTTTTGAATGGATTGCAGCAGCCTTTGTTTTTAATTTTGTATTTTATCTTGCAGGAAATGATTCTGGTTTTGCAATTGCAATTACTAAAGTCAGAATTATAAATTTTTTAACATTGTTTTCTTTTATTTCATGTGTAAGTTCAGGACTTTTTACAACACTCTGCCGTAAGCGTGCGGTTGCAATTTGTGAGGGGCTTTGTCTTTTTACTTTGCTTGTAATTATTTTTAAGTTTTAGAAATTAAAATAATTCCGGCTGGGCAGCTTTGTATTCTTTGAAAGCTTTGTGAACTTCTTTTATAAAAGCAGTCTTCTTTGTCTCTGCAAGGAAACTTGCTTTGAAACTGTTGCAGATAAGATCTTCGATTTCTGAAAGAGTAAAGTTCAACTCACTGTAAAGATTGTAGTATTCATCACTGACAGTTGTCTTAAAGAATACCGGGTCATCAGATCCAATTGTAATTAAAACACCTGCATCATAAAGCTGGCGGACAGGATGTTCGTTCATTGCTTTGACATAGTGTTTGGTAAATACATTTGAAGTAGGGCATACTTCAAGTGGAATTTTATTAGCTTTGAGATATTCTACAAGTTCCGGATCCTGAATTGAAGTAATTCCATGTCCGATACGTTCTGAATTTAAAATTTTAACTGCATCCCATACACTTTCAGGGCCGACATCTTCTCCGGCATGTGCAACAGCATGGAATCCGTCTGCATGAGCCTTAACGAAAACAGGACCAAAAAGATTACAAGGGCCTTTAACTTCATTACCACCAAGTCCGATTCCGATAATTTCTTCACACGGTACTTCTTTGAACATCTTGTAGTTTGCTTCTGCATTTTCAAGTCCGAATGTTCTTGAAACGTCTACGAGAAGTTTGATTGTAATATCTTTTTCTTTTTTAATTTTCTTGATATTTTTTGAAAAGTTTTCAACCATGTCCGAATATTTGAAACCTTTTTTTACAAATGCGCTTGGTGCAAAAAAGGCTTCGCAATATCTGACATTGTTCTTTTCAAGATATTTTGCAAAATCATCAAATACTAAATCAAAATCGCTGACATCTGTAAACAAATCCTGAACTTTAAGAAATGCTGCAATAAAGCCCGGTAAATCATCATACGCAAAAAGAGATTTTTCTTCTTCTTTAGACATTGCATTGCCAAAGCGTTTTTTGTAGAGTTTTTTTACAGAAGCCATTGTAATGACAGCTTCAATGTGAATATGGAGTTCTGCTTTTGGAACTGAAGCTAATAGCGAGAAAAATTCTTTTTTGTTCACAGCGACTCCTCCTTTTGAAGTTTTACATTTAAAAATTTTGAATAGTATTCTTACGATTTATTATCGGCAAAAATCTTACAAACTTTAGCATTTTTTTCAAACTAATTTTTCAAGTTCGTCGACGATTTCTTTGAATTTATCGAGCGCTTTCTGAATTGGTTCTGTCTTTGACATATCGACTCCGGCAACTTTGAGAGATTCAATCGGGTAGCGTGAACCGCCTGATTTTAAGAATTTAAAGTAGTCTTCGCGTTCTTTGTCTCCGCCGTTTGTTACGCGGTCTGCAAGTGCCATGGCTGCTGAAATTCCAGTTGCGTATTTGTAAACATAGAATGCAGAATAGAAATGTGGAATTCGTAAGCCTTCCATGTCTGAGTTTTCTTCGAAAGTCATTGCAGGACCGAAATACTGAGTCAAAAGGTCTTTGTAAATTCCACGTAACACTTCTGCGGAAAGCGGTGTTCCGCTTTCAACAAGTTCGTGAGCTTTGAGTTCGTATTCTGCAAACATTGTCTGACGATGCAGAGTTGCAAGAATGTCTCCGGCACGCATTGAAAGATAATAGATTTTTTCTTCTTTTGTTTTTGCATTTTTCAAAAGATACTGGAATACGAGTTCTTCGTTGAATGTTGATGCAACTTCTGCTTCAAAGATTGTGTAGTTGTAGTGCATGAACGGATTGTTGTGGCTTGAGTACCACGAGTGCATTGAGTGTCCGCCTTCGTGAGCCATTGTAAATACGTCGCGGATTACATCTTCTTTGTAGTTTAAGAGAATGTACGGATAACCTGTAAAGCATCCGCTTGAGAATGCACCGCTTCGTTTTCCTTTGTTTTCGTAACGGTCAACCCAGCCGCCTTTAAGTCCTGTGCAGAGTGTGTCTGTGTATTCTTTTCCGAGCGGGGAAAGGGCAGCGCGGCAGATTTCTACTGCTTCGTCGTAAGTTGTGTGAGTTGAAATGTCTTTGGTAAAAGGCATATAGACATCGTAGTGACGAAGGTCTTCTGTTCCGAGTGCTTTCTGAAATACGCGGTAGTATCTGTGGAGTGTGTCAAAGTTTTTGTGAACTGTATCGATTAAGTTGCGGTAAACTTCAATTGGAACTTTGTTTGAGTAGAGCGCGTGTTCGAGTGATGAATTGTATCCGCGTGCGCGTGTTTCAAAGATGTCCTGGTTAACGCTTCCGGCGTAAAGAGATGCGAGTGTGTTTTCGTGTTTCTGGAATACGCCGTAGAATCTTTCGTATGCTGCTTTTCTGACATTGCGGTCAGGATTTTTTAAGAACTGACTCCAAGTGGTTTGAGTCAACGGAGTTTCAATTCCATTAACATTGATTGTTCCAAAGTCAAGTTCGAGGTTTTCGAGTATGCTGAATGTTTTGTATGCAGTTTCTGATGCCTCTGACTGAAGGGCAAGAATGCGTTCTTCTTTTTCGGAAAGGATGTATGGTTTTAAGTGCAGAAGTTTTTGAATGTAGATTTTATAGTCTGCAAATTCTGGAGCTGAAATCCAGCTTTGTAAAATTCCATCATCAATTGCAGTAATCTCAGAATCAAAAAATGAAAGTTCGCTCGATGCCTTTACGACTGCCATCTGCGCGCGTCCTTCTTTGTTTACTGCACTCTGATCACCTTCGTCTGCGTTATGCTGTAGGCTTGCGTAGTTTTCTACGATTTCGGCTGTCTGCCAGAGTTTTGAATATTTTGAAAGCGCTTCGAGGAGAGTTTCTTTTGAAGATGCGAGTTTTCCTTTGTAAGCGGCAATTTCTTTTGCGAGCGGTTCGATTGAGGCGAGGGCTTTTTCCCAGTCGTCTTCAGTTTTGAAAAGTGATGTTAAGTCCCATTTGTCAGAAGCGGGAACGTCGCTGCGGTTTGGAATAGTTTTCTGTGTACTCATGGTTCAATTATATCGAAATCTGTATTTTTATGTAATATATTGGATAAATAGTAGAAATTTGATAAAATTGAATTATGAAATTACGTAAGTTTTTTATTTTTTTGAGTTTTGCAATAATTCCACTTTTATTAAATTCCTGCCAGCGTCCGCTTGGTTACGCTGTTCTTTTGTGGGACGCTCCTGAACACAAGCTTCAGGATGGCCAGCTTGTAAAAGTTTATTTTAAATCAAACATTACACATTCATATATTGTTGGTATTCCTGGTGAAAGAGAAAGATTCAATCTTCCTTTCTGGCAGATTTCAAAACCTTCTTCAAAGAAAAAAGCAATGCATGCTTTTGATCCTTACATGGAATATATTCACCAGTATGCAAAGATAAAAGTAGATGGACTTCCTGTCCGTGAAGAACCTGTAAATACTGCCAGACAGGTTTACCGTCTTCACAAAGATGAAATCGTAAAGATTTTGTTTAAAGGTGATGGTCAGGATGTAATGATCGGAAAAAATAAAAAACTTCCTGGCGACTGGCTCTGTGTTTTGACAGAAGGCGGTTCAAAAGGCTGGTGTTTCTCGTATAATCTTTCACTTTTTGAAACTGATGCAGAAGGAAAAGTTATCGGCGGTGAAATTGAAGAAAAACAGATTACAAATGAAGATACACTTTTAAATCAGATTCTTGAAGCAAAATGGTATCCTGATTATTATGCACGTCTTCTTAATGACAATACAATTGATCTCGAAACAATGAAAATTGCATACGGTTTTGATACTGGTATCAGAACTGGAAAAATTCAGGTTAATCTTCCTGAAAAATATCACAGCGCATCTTATGCCGGTGCTGATAAAGTTCGCGATAATACATATTCTCTGATTGCAACACCGTTCCAGATTATGATAAGAAATAAAAATCAGATAGTAGTAAATTATTCTGGTCATGATGGAACTCAGGAAGCTTATACTTTCATTACCTTGAGTGATGATATTAATCTTGATGAGATTCTTGAAAAAGAAAGAGCCAGAAGAAATAACCTTATGGATGAACTTTATAAAGTTACTTCTTTTGATTCACAGAATTACGGACAGCTCGTATTCAATTCTGGAAAAACTTTTACATGGAACGGTTTTACACTTCTTGTTCCATCTGTAGTTCCTTCCGGTGCAAAGGGAAGAGGAACTGTTAATATTAAATATCTTCTCAGTGCAGGACTCCGTTCACAGTATGATGGAGTTTTGACATTTAAGTTTGATGGAATTTCAGAAGAAATTAACTTCCTGTATAAACTTACAAATGAAGGTTTGAATCTTGAAAGTATTGATGAACTTTGCATTAAAAATAATTTTGTTACAACTCGTTCATCAAATCCAACAATTTTGTTCTTTAATAAATAGTTATGGCATTCGTTCAGTTTTCAAAAGTATCACTCGCGTTCGGGGACAGAGATATTTTAAAAGATGTCTCTGTCAATCTTGCAACAGGAAGCAAAGTTGCATTGACCGGAGCAAACGGAGCGGGAAAATCTACATTGATTAAAATCATGGCAGGTCTTCAGACTCCTGATAGCGGTGAACGCATTGTGCAGAAAGATACACGTATTGCATATCTTCCGCAGTCTGGACTTACTCATCACGGTTCAACACTTCTGGAAGAAGCCGACAAAGCTTTTCAATTCGGATACGACATTCAGAAAGAAGCCGAAGAAATCGGTGAAAAATTAAAAACATCCAGCGATAATTCTTCACAGACTGATTTTCTTGTAACTCGTCATGCAGAACTTCTTGCAAAACTTGAAGACTCCGGCTGGTACAGAAGACAGGCTCAGGCAGAAAGCGTATTGCTCGGACTTGGTTTTTCGCGCGAAGATTTTACAAAACGCACAGAAGAATTTTCTGGCGGATGGCAGATGCGTATTGCGCTTGCAAAAGCATTGATGCAGAATCCGGATATTCTTTTACTCGACGAACCTACAAACTATCTTGATATCGAAGCCAGAAACTGGCTTGAAGTTTTTTTGAAAAATTATAAAGGCGGATTTTTACTTGTAAGTCATGACCGCTATTTTCTTGATGTTACAATCAATGAAGTTTACGAACTTTTTGGCGGCGACTTGAAATCTTATCCTGGAAACTTTACTCATTACGAAAAAGTCCGCGAAGTTGAACTTCAGACATTGATGGCTGAATATGAAAAACAGCAGGAAGAAATTCACCATCTTGAAGATTTTATAAACCGCTTCGGATATAAAGCGACAAAAGCTGCACAGGCTCAGGAAAGACAGAAGATGCTCGATAAGATTCTGAAAAATAAAATTGAAATTCCTGAAAGCCTTAAAAAAATTCATTTTAAATTTCCACCGGCTCCTCATTCAGGAAACATTGTCCTTCGTATGTCTGAGATTAAAAAATCTTACGACGGAAGCCGCAATGTTCTTGATAATCTTGAACTGCTTGTAGAGAAGGGCGAGCGTCTTGTTGTTGCAGGACATAACGGCGCCGGTAAATCAACTTTGCTAAGAATTATCGCAGGCGTTGATAAAGATTTTTCTGGTAATATTGAACTTGGAAGCGGAGTTTCAATCGGATACTTTTCTCAGGATAACGCAGAAACAATCTGCGGTAAAGAAACAGTTCTTGAACATATCGAAAATATTGCGCCGCTTGAACTTATTCCAAAAGTTCGCGATATGCTCGGAGCTTTTTTGTTCCGCGGCGATGATGTAAATAAAACGCTTGATGTTCTTTCGGGCGGAGAAAAAACAAGAGTTGCACTTTTAACTCTTTTGCTCAGACCTGTAAATCTTTTGATTCTCGATGAACCGACAAACCACCTCGACATGCATTCCAAAGATGTTCTCTTAAATGCACTTAAAGATTTTGGCGGAACTGCAATTTTTGTAAGCCACGACCGCAGATTTATCGGAGACCTTGCGACACGCGTTCTTGAGCTCACTCCGGGTAAATTCAGAAACTTTAAGGGCGACTACGAATATTACATGCAGCGTCTCGCAGATGAAGAAGCCGGCGTTGTGGGCGATTATAATGCAGGCACTGTAAATGGTGCAGGTGGAACTTCTAAAAACGCTTCCACATCTCAGCAGACATCTTCTCAAAACAGCAGTCCTGTTTCTAAAAACTCTTCTGCGTCAGATTCCACTTCAAAAAGTGCCGGCGCGCTCAGCTGGGAAGAGCAGAAAAAACTCGAAGCCGAAAAACGCAAGAAAGAAAAAGAAGTCGCGCGCCTCGAAGCAGAAATCGCTAAAGCCGAAGAAGAACTTTCTTCTCTTCAGAATAAAATGGCTGACCCTGCCGTATATTCAAACGGCGAAAAGGCAAAAGCGGTGCAGGCAGAAATTACGCAGAAAGAAAAACAGCTCGAAGAATTGAACGAAGCGTGGATGATTGCTGCGGAAGAATTAGAATAATATTTAAAGAAAAAATAACCGCAATTGAAACTTTTTGAAGTGTAAAAATATTTTTTCTTGCGCCGTGCCGTTTTTTGTTTTTGAAAATTGACGGTATAGTTACTATGTGTTATATTATAGATAAAGGAAGCGCCCGATTCCGTCGGTCGTCTCCACGTTTTGCAAAGGCTGCCCTGTGCTTGTGGAAAACTTAGGGCGGTCTTATTTTTTACTCTTTATTATTTTTATAATATGAGAGCAACGCAATAACTGTCATAATCAGCGTAGCAACGCAAGTTACCAGCGCAATAATTTCTGAACAAGTCATACGCAAGCCTCCCTTCATCAAATTTCGACATATAGTCGATTGAGTACGGGAGACGCCGCCTGGGAATCAGGCACTTCCAATGATTAAGTTATAGCACAATTTTTGTATAGTATCTATATGTTTAGTGTGCTTTTATTGCAGTTGAATTTAAAACTAATTTCACTTGAATATAACTATCCTTCGTGTGAAAGTATTTTTTCTTGCGCCCTGTAATTTTGTGTTATATAATTAAACCTAAGGAAAACAAGATGTTGACAGCAAAAGTAAATAACCGTAACATTACTCATTACTCATTACTCATTACTCATTACTCATTGCTCATAGAAAAATTTTAAATTTATTTTGTACATTACATGGCAGAGTGTGGAATTTTTTTCGCCCTGCTGTTTTTTGTTTTAAAGGGCAAATTTTAAAGGACAAACGTTCTTTAAAATTTGCCCTTAATTTTTATTCTATAAAGAGAGGAGAAATTTTATGAGAAAAGTTTTAGGAATCGGGGCTGCCGTTTTGTGCAGCCTTGTGGTTTTGTTTACGGGATGTTCTGCGCCGAGTGAACCGAGTTCACCGAGTATGCCAAGTACTCCAAGTACTCCAAGTACGCCAAGTGCACCGGGTTCATCTGATCCAATATTGGAAAAAATCGAAATTACAGCAGAGCCTGCAAGAAAAGAATATTACGTGGGTTCATCACAAATTAATACAATAGGAATGATAGTAAAAGCAACATATAATAACAGTACAACCATAGATGTGACAGAAGAAGTTAAAATAAACGGATTTGATTCAAGTGCAGCAACAGATAGCAAGACAATTACAGTAACTTATGGTGAAAAGAGTGCTGATTTTATAATAAAAATAGTACCATCACAACCTTATTCATTTCATAATACTGTAACTGTTCTCCCTTCAGGTACAACCGGATCATATGGTACAGAAGGAAGTTATGTTGAATTTGGTGACTGGCCGCAGAATGTAGTTTCAGAAGCAGATGCAGAAATATTAGAACTTGAAAATTCTAAAGATAAAATAACTCGCGGTTATATGGAATTTGTTCAGGGATTAGATGGAAACTACTATGTAAAACATAAACTCAAATGGTATAAAGTAATGCCAATCAAATGGCGCGTAGCAGACACAGCATACGATGTAGATGGAAAAAATGGAAGTGCAACAGGTAAACTTTTAGTAGCCGAAAGTATTCTTACAGGAAATGTTCCATATTATGAGAAAACTGGATACAAGCGTATAATAAACGGTGGAATTTCTTCGAACAACTATACGTACAGTCAGATTCGTGCATATTTAAACGGTAATACATATATATATTATAGTGGTTTTGGTTCAAATGAAGAAAAATCAACGTGGCAAGGAAAAGGCTTTTTACAGACAGCATTTACAAGTGATGCAATAGATAATATTATAATAACAAAAGTAGATAATTCTTCACTTTCTACTACAGATAAAGATGGAAAATTAAAACCAACTAATACTGGTAGCATCTCGACAGACGACAGAATCTTTTTGCTTAGCGAATACGAAGTAACAAAATACAGTAAAGAAGCATATGACGAAAGCGGAAAAGGAAATAGCCGTATAAGATTTGCAACAGATTTTGCAAAAGCAAACAATGTTAACCAGAATACAACCGACGGCTTCGGCAGTATTTGGTGGCTCCGCACGCCTGGCCCTGATGGCGAAGCAAGCGCGCGCATTGTCTTAGCTTCTGGTTATGCCGGCTCCACCGGTGGTGTTGTTTACGAAACTGATTACGGGGTTGTTCCTGCTTTGTCAATTTCATTTTAACAAAATCATATTCTCTATTAATTGTTAAAACTCATTTGTAAAAATCGCAGTACATTTTATGTGCTGCGATTTTTTTATGGCTTTGTCTGTTCCATCTGTAAAAAAAGGACAGCGAGTTTTATCTTTAATGAGTATAGAATAATATTACCGGATAGCGTAAGAAATACAAAACATCATTTAAAAAATTCAACCGCAGTTATAACCTTAAATTTCTGTCCTTCGAATGAGATTGTATCTTTTTGATTGAATGTTACGATTACTCCTTCGAGAGATGGAAATTTTTTGCAGGTGAGTGCAAGACCACGGATTTCCCGTTCGCGGTTTTCGTTTGTAAGTTCGTAGCAGACTTGAACTGCTTTCTGGGGAGTTGTAGAAGGACCGTAAAGAAAATCACATTCAAAATTGCTTTCGCTGTAATACCAGATGTTTTTTGTTTCCTGCCGAATTTTTTCAAAAACTGCATTTTCAAAAAGACGTCCTTTATCTTTTGATGACGAAAGTGTAATTGTGTTTATCATTCCTGTATCAATGCAATAAACTTTTTTTGGATTTACAGATTGAACTTTTGCCGAATAATCAAATTTTGGAACAAATGAAAAAAGATAAGAATTTTCCAGAAATGAAAGATAATCCAAAATTGTTGCAGTTGTTTTTAACCCAAGCTGAGAAGAAAGTTTTGTCCCGGAAATTAAGTTTCCGCAATTAGAACATAAATACGCTGCCAGTGTTCGTACAGATTTTGAATCTTTTATTCCATAGCGCACGATTATATCTCTAAAAAGAATATCATCAAAAAGCTGTTTTAGAATCTGATTATTCTGGTATTGCAAAAATTCCGGAAATCCACCTTCAGTTAAATATTTGTCAAAAGCTTCTGTATTTTTTTTGAATTTATAAAATTTGCAGTATTCGCTAAAATTAAACGGAAAAATTTCATAATCTAAATGACGGCCTGTTAATCTTGTTCCAAGTTCCTGACTTAAAAGAGAAGCGTTTGAACCTGTTACGGTAACTAAAAATCCTTCTTTTAATTTTGAATTAACGTATGTTTCCCAGTTTTCTACAATCTGAATTTCATCAAAATATAAATCTTTTGTCATATTGTGATTTTTTCTAAACTCTTCAATCGCTTCGTCAAGAATTGCAAAATCCGATGTATTAAAATCAGAAAGAACTGGTTCGTCAAAGTTCAGATAAAATGCATCGCGTGAATTGAGTTTTATATCCTGACTGACAAAGGTGCTTTTTCCACAACGCCTGATTCCAGTAATAATTCTTGCAAATTGCGGAACAGGTCGTTCAATAGATTTATTACATTCGCGTGTAACTTCAGAATTATTTTTTTCTGATTGTAAAATTAGGGAACGCTGTTTGTTTACAGTTGTTAATATATCCTGTTTTGTAGTCATAAGAATATTGTAGTATATACTGCAATTAAATACAAGTATTTAGTGGTAGTATATACTTATATTTAGTGACACTATATAGAATTTAACCTGTATTTTTATCTGATTATTTTTCCTTCCATTCGGCCGTCGAGACCCGGGCTCATGTTCCACTCGCGGTCTACTGTTTTGTCAAAGTCTGCAACCGGGTCGCAGTATTTTTCGATTTCGAGAGCGGTCGAGTGAAGGCGCTTTATTGCATCGGACTTGTCTTTGTATCCCATGCGCGAGCGTTCGATGCTTTCGTGAAGGATGCGGATTGATTCGTCGTAGACTTTAAGCGGAACGGGGAACGGGTGGCCGTCTTTTCCGCCGTGGGCAAAGGAAAATCGGGCTGGGTCTGTAAAGCGCGACGGGGTTCCGTAAATTACTTCGCTTACGAGTGTGAGTGACTGAAGTGTTCTTGGGCCGAGTCCCGGTGTGAGTAAAAGGCTTTCAAAATCTTTGGGCGTTGCTTCGTATGCGGTTGCAAGAACTGCGCCGAGCCGCTTTAAGTTTACGTCTTCGGCCCGTACTTCGTGATGTGCAGGCATTACGATTGAACGCTGTTCTGCGAGAGATTTGTTTTCGTTATATGCCGTAATTATTTTCTGCGGAACTAAAATTTTATTGTCATCGTGTTTGATTACATTTTGAATTTCTTTTATTGCTTTGTCCGGATTTATTTTTGAAAAATCTAAAATGCGGCCGCGGGTTTTTTCTGCTTCTTTTGCAGTCAAGTTTAAAATCAATCCTTCGTTTTCGCCGGTGACTCCTGAGTGCGGTTCTTCGATAAACGAACGGAGATTTTCTGATGACCAGTGATAGCGGCGCGCTGTTTTTGTTTCGACATTCATTCCCTGCTGGACTACTGTCCAGTCGCCTTCGTTTGAGAGAATGAAGTTGTGCATGTAAAGCTGAAATCCATCCTGAACTGCAGTCGAGTCAACTTTTGCAACGAGCTTGCTTGAGTTTACAAGGTTATCGCCGTCAAGTCCCGTCGCATCTGCAAGAAACCTTAGCTCGTCAGGTGTTCGTCTGGAATATTTTCCGCGCCCGCCGCATACGCAAAGCCCGAACTCTCTTGCTCTTGCATTTATTCCACGCTTTAATGCGTACATTACGCTTGTCGTAATTCCAGATGAATGCCAGTCCATTCCCATAACGGCGCCGAGGCTCTGAAACCAGAGCGGATCAGAAAGGCGTACTAGAACTTCTTTTTTTCCAAAGTTTTCGATGAGTGATTCGACGATTAAAGTTCCCATCTGCATCATGCGGTCGGCAAGCCATTTTGGAACTGTTCCGCCGTGGAGAGGTAAGTCAGCGTGTCCGGTACTTTTAAACATAGCGCATCACCTCACAGCCGCGCTCATTACGAAAGATGCCGGTTTTGAAAGAGAATGACACGCGCTCATTACGAGATATTTTATTCATCGTCGCCCCCGTCATCGGCAATCATTAAAGCCATAGACGCAAGATCAGATGAATAATCTGATTTAATTTCGCTTTCGTCGATTACATGATTTACTTTGTCATTGAGCCTGATGAGGTTCGGATTTTTTTCGAGAAGTTTTTTCTTTTTCTTTTCTGCGACTGGAGTTGCATCTCCTGTTACGTATTTTGTACGGAGTTTCTGATTCTGTGTTGTTGCAAAACGGTGACATTCGTCGCGGACTCGCTGTAAAAGACGCAGGCCGTCGCTTCGTTTTGGAAGCTGAATCGGTGTGCTGTTTCCCGGTAAATAAAGGTCTTCGTTTTTTTCTGCAAGACCTACAATCGGAATATCAAGTCCGAGGCTTTGTAAAATTCCATGTACAGCATTGACCTGACCGATACCACCATCAATCATGATTAAATCAGGCAGCTCGCTTCCTTCATTCAAAAGTCTTGTGTAACGGCGGCTTGTTGCTTCGCGCATTGATTCAAAATCATCGATGACACCATCTGTGCGGCGAAGACGAAAATACCGGTAATTCTTTTTGTCAGGATTTCCGTTTTTGAAACTGATGAGCGACGCAACAGGAAGATATCCTCCGATATGGGCAATATCAAAGCCTTCGATTCTGACTGGAAGGGTAGGAAGTTTAAGAAGTTCCTTGAGTTCCTGCATGGCAGGTGTGTCCCCGCGTTCACGCATGCGGCGGATTATATCTTCGTGCGCGTTGTGAATTGTCATTTCAATTGCAGCTTTGTGACGCGCGGCATTTTCAATTCCATCTGTTACTAAAACAATATTTGTTTCAATGCTGAATGTCTCTTTTATCCATCGTGAAATAAAATCAAGACCTTCCTGTGTCGGCACATAAATTGACGGTGGAATCGATTCCGGCTCGGTGTAATAAGCGTTCATAAATTCCGGCAGAAGTTCGTCATCTTCGGCAAGGCTTGTTACGCGGTAATTGTCGCGGCCCTGCATCTTGCCACCTCTGATTTTAAGGACAGTAAAGCTTACAAGTTCCCCTTCGCGATAATGAGCAATATAGTCGCGGTCTTCCTGAGAAAAATCTTCGACGATATTCTGATTGTTGAGCCTTTCGAGTGCCAGAAGTCCGTCCCGAAGGCGGGCAGCTTTTTCAAAGTTGAGATCCTTTGCGGCATTTTTCATTTCTATAGTAAGTTTTTCTATAGTTTGTTCGCCTTTTCCCTCAAGTAGCTCAAAAATTTCGCCGAAAAATTCATTGTAGGACTCTTTTGAAATTTTTTTACAGCAGGGAGCTTTACACCGTCCGATGTGGTAGTACATGCAGGGAGCTTTTCTTTTCTGAAGTTTTTTGCAGACTCTCAGAGGATAGATTTTGTAAATTGCATCGATAAAGTTGTCGAGTGCAGTTACGTCAGGAAAAGGTCCAAAGTATGTGGAACCGTCCTGAACTACAAATCGTGTTTTAAAAAGGCGCGGAAATTCTTCTTTTGTGACTCTGATTACGGGGTAGGATTTTCCGTCTTTGAGATCGATGTTGTAGCGTGGTGTGTATTTTTTTATGAGGTTGTTTTCTAAAAGGAACGCTTCGTATTCGTTTGCTGTTGTGATGTATTCAATTGAATCTGCGTGAGAAATCAGCATTCTTGTCTTGATGTCTTTATTTCCAGAGAAATAGGAACTCAGACGGTTTTTGAGGACTTTCGCTTTGCCTACATAGATGACGGTTCCCTGTGGATTCCGCCACATATAAACTCCAGGTAAGGAGGGGGCTTTTAATGCGGTTTCGTGTAATTTCTGCCAGACCGGATTATTTGAACTCATAATGGTAATGAAAAAATATATGAAGAATTATAACAAAAAATTAAATATTTTACTATGTTTTTGTTTAGCGTTTTTGACTTCTGGTCTTTTTGCTGATGATAAAATTTTGACTCTTGGTGGAAAGGACGGATGGCCGCAATTCGCTTATAACGATGGAGTAACTTTTACAAAGGGGCGCTTCGGATTCAATGCTGTTACTCTTGCGACAAATTTCAGAAAAGTGAATGACAATACAGATTTGCTTCTCGATTTTGAAAGTTCCTCAATGAAAGATGTTTCATGCAATTATGATATTGTAAAAAATGAACTTGTCAGACTTGATGAATGTGTTATGGGACATAATTCTGCTTTGAGCCGTGGTCGTGGAAAAGGTCTGACATTAAAAGGAAAGCCTGGAACAATTTTTGGAACAGAAGGAAATCCGGGAAGTTTTGCAATTGAATTCTGGATTAAACCGTCTGTTGCAGAAAATGGTGAAATTCTTTTTTCGTGGAATTCATCAAGAACTGTAAATGAATATGTAATGTATCAGATGATTTCGGCATCTTTTGCAAACAGCCGTATTGAATGGAACTTTAAAAACATTTTTGACGGATACAGACAGAATAATGGTGAAGTAGTTCTTACAAGTTACTCAACTATAATTCCTGAAAAGTGGTCTCATCATGTTCTTGTTTTTAATGAAGAAACAGGTCTCCTTGAATATAAAATTGATGGAAAAACAGAAGACTTAAAATATCTGACTGATTCAGGACACGAGCGTGGTTCTATTTTTCAACCGGTTCTTGGTCTTCCGAATGATATAATAATCTGCCAGTCTTATACAGGCTGTATTGATGACTTTAGAATTTTACATTCGCTTTCCAGTGATGTAAAAACAGGATACGGATATAATTCAGAAAGCATCAGTTCCCTTACAAGTGAAAAATACGACTCGTATAAAGTAACAGGTGCTAAATTCATTACTAATCCGATTAATACAGTTCCCGGAGCTTTAATTAAAAAAATTGAAACTGTTCAGAATGTGCCGTCTCAGACTGAGCTCAGATATTTTATCAGAACAGGGGACAATTTTTTTGGATGGACAGAAAATGAACCGGAATGGATTCCTGTCAATCCTGGTGTTGAAATGAAAAATGTAAGCGGAAGATATTTTCAGCTTGCGTGTGAACTTTATCCTGACGGTGATGGAAAAGTGTCACCGTCAATCACAGAAATTAAAGTTACATATTTTGAACCGTCTCTTCCGCTTGCACCTGCAAAGATAAAAGCTGAGGCTGGAGATGAATCTGTAAATTTGACATGGAGTTATTCACTTGACGATACTACTGAAGGTTATTATGTTTATTATGGAACGAGGCCCGGTGAGTATCTTGGTCTTGAATGCAATGAAGGTTCTTCACCGATAAAGGTTGGAAATGTTAATTCTGTAAAATTGACTGGATTGAAGAATGGAGCAATCTACTATTTTGTAGTTGCCGCCTATTCAAAATTTGATAATAAAATAATTGGAAATTTTTCAGACGAGGTTTATGCCCGTCCGAGAAGTTCAAAATAAAATCGGGGTAGCAGATGTCTGGAAATGATTTAATTAAAAGCCGTGCAGATGCAGCAGTTTTGTCACATGATTTTGCTCTGGCTGCGAGATTATACAACACACTTTTAAAGGATTCTCCAAATGATGTAAATCTTCTCGAAAAACTTGGAAGTATTTATGTTAAAAGTCAGAATGATCAGAAAGCACTTTCGTTTTATTTAAAAGTAAATGAATTAAAGCCAAATGATTTTTCAACTCTCAACAGCCTCGGTGGAATTTACAGAAGATTAAAAAAATATGAAGATTCAATCGCTGTATTAAAAAAAGCCCGTGCATTAAATAAAGATATTGCGCAGGTTGATTACAATCTTGGTTTTACTTATAAATTTATGGAAAAATATGATGAAGCTGTAGATTGTTTTGAATCTGCAATTCAGCTTAATCCGAGTGATGTTCTTGCATATAATCATCTTGGAGCAATTCATCAGAAGCGTGGTGAAACACAGCAGGCAATTTCTACATATCAGAAAGGCTTGAAAGTTGACCGCAATCATCCTGTTCTTCACCTGAATCTTGCAAAAAGCTATGAAAAAGAAAATCAGATAAAAAATGCGATGGCAGAGTATGAAGCAGCACTTCGTTCAAAGCCGGGATGGACTGATGCCCTTTCTGATTATTCAAAACTGCTGATCAGATTGAACAAGACAAAAGAAGCAAAAGAATTAGTAAGACAGTCTCTTATTTTAAATCCCCGCAATTATAAGATGTATGCTCTTAACGGAAATATTCTTGTAGCACAGTGTAATTATCCTGCAGCTGTAGAGGAATATAAAAAATCTCTTGCATTTGATCCTGTCAGTACACGAGCTTTAATAGGACTTGCAACTGCTCTTGAAGAAAATGGAAATCCTGCACAGGCTGTTGAATATATTGAAAAAGTGTTAAAACTTAAACCTCAGGATACAGATCTTTTGAAACGCTCTGCATCAATTGCAATTGGTGCAAACAGACTTAATTCTGCTGCTTCAAAAATCAAGCTGCTTCTTGATTCTGACAGTGATGATGTAGAATCACTCGATCTTGCAGGTCAGTATTACATTGTAAAAAATGATTCTTCAAAATCAGAAGCATTTTTCAGAAGAATTAATACTCTTAATCCTGAATATGTAAAATTTATGTATAACGCGGCAAAGCGTTATAAACAGATTGGAAAAATTACAAATGCAGAACATTCCCTTCGAAGATATCTTGTAAACAATGCTGAAGATTCAAAAGCATTTACTGAGTTGGGAATAATCTGTGAAGAACTTCAAAAAACTGAAGAAGCTTTGACAAATTATAAAAAAGCAATTTCAATTGATCCTAATAATGAACTGGCTCATAAAAATCTTGAAAAGCTTTCTGTCTTTGATGATACACTTCAGGATATTCTTGGTCAGGAAATTATTGAAGAAACAGAAAATCCTGAAACTCAGAATGAAGAAGAAGTTAAAGACACTGTAGAAACAGTTTCAGCGGAATCTCCAAAAGAAGAAGAAAATGAATCTCTTATTGATGAAGAAGCTTCTTCAACTGATTCTGATCTGTGGAAATCGGAAAGTTGGAATCCTGATGAAATGGTTGATGAAAATCAGGATCCGTTCGCTGCACTTGATGGTGGTGATGAAAGCGTATTAACAGGACCTTCGTCTTCAGAAAATAAAGATTCAGATTCATCGGAAGAAATTCCACAAGATATTCCTGAAGAAAAACCTGATCCGAAATTTGCACCACTTGAATCGCTTGCAGATGAAGAACCTTCTTTATCTGACGAGCAGATGTCAGAAAAACCATCGCTTGATAAAAAGGATTCTGATGATTTAGATTTTGAAAAGCAGCCGGAATATGAAGAAGAACCTTCATTTGATGAAAATACAGACTCTTTACCAGAATCAGATTTGAATATGGAACCTGCTTTTGATGAAGCTTCACAATTTGAAGCGGAACCTCAGCCGTCAGACGAACCTGATTTTTCTGCTGAACCAGAATATAATCCGGAACCATACAGACCTCAGCGTCAGAGAGAGCCGTATCAGAACATTCCACAATATGAACCACCTTCTCAGACTTATTCAGAACCATACCGCACACCAGTTCAGAGCGGTCTTTCTGATAGTGATAACCGCCGTCTTATGGATTCCATGCTTAAAGCACAGGATGAAGCAAACAGAGCAATGAGTGCAGCTGAAAAAGCGTGGGATGCTGCAACAAAAGCTGCAGATGCTGCGCAGATTGTAAGTGAATCAGAAAATGTTCTTTCAGATATGGCACAGAATGCAGTTTCTGAAGCGGCAGAAAAACTTAAGATTGAAACAGAAGAATATGCAAAAGAAGCTGCGGCAAAAGCAGCAGAGGCTGCCGCTGAAAAAGCTGCAGCAGAAGCAGCTGAAAAAGCGCTTGCCGATAAACTTGATATGATAGATTCAAGTCTTGAAAAATTTGAAAAGATGCTTGATGAAAAAGAATCAATTCCTGAAGACAGTATTGATGAACTTTCAAATGCGTTAAAACTTTTCAAGAGTCTCAGGGCATTGGGAGAAAGTCTTCCTGAAAATGAAAAACATAACTTCCTTCAGAGTAAAAACAGAATGCGAATGGATTATGTCATTGGAAAACTTTCTGGAAACAAAGGCCTTTTGACAACATCACAAAATCTTCGCGATTCTGGAAAACTTGCAACTTATGTTCGTGAAGAAGAAGTTCCTGTTTCTTATAGAGGAAAGCGGCTTGCTTTTGATGTACTTCAAAATATCAAGTCGCTTACAGAGAACTTAAATGATAAGGATCTTTTGATTGGTCTTGAAAAAATTATTTCAGGATTTAAATTCTGATTATGCGGGAATGAGTTAAAACCTCATTCCCTTTTTCTTTTATAAGAATGTCATTTTCAAGACGGACTCCACCGAGTGTCTTGTCATAAAGGCCAGGTTCAAGAGTGACAATCATTCCAGGTTGAAAAGTAAGTTCCGGTACACATCTCTGTCTGACAAAAGGAAACTCGTGAATTTCAAGTCCTATTCCATGACCGAGTCCATGTGGCATTTTTCTTTTTTTTTTGGAAAAAAGTTCATCAATTTTTGCAGCACAGGTTTTTATTGAAACATCTTTGTGATAAAGTTCTTCTCCAAGATGCGCAGCTGCTTCTACAAGTTTAATAAGTTCTTCCTGTTTTGGGGTTAGTTTTCCTTTTGCTACAGTGAGTGTGGTGTCGCTTGTGTATCCTCTGTAAACTACACCAAAGTCAAGAATTGAAAGTCCTTCGCCAGGCCAGACACCGGCTGTATAATTTGGAAAACAGTGAATTGCAAAACTTCTTTCAGGTCCTGCTGCAAGAGTGTCAAAGCCTGTTCTTTCGCAGCCATATTTTCTGCATTCACTTTCAATAAAAAGTGCGACATCTGTTTCTGTTTTGATTTTTCCTTTTTTTATGCGCTGTTCAATTCCGTCGATTATTTTATCACCAATTCTTGCAGCTTCTTTTGTACATTCAATTTCGTAATCATCTTTGATTGAACGCATTGTAACTGCATAATTATGGCATCCTTCTTCTCTTGAGCGTACATCCCATTCAGGAAGTGCATCGACAAAGCGTAAAAAATCAGGGTAGGAAGTGCGTGGAGAAATTTCAACAACCTGTTTATTTTTTTTCGGCATTGCACCAAGAACGGTTTTTACTGCGCGGACATTGTCTCTTTCATATCTTGTAAACGGAATGATTTTATCTGCAATTGCATTATCTTTTGCAAGGTTTTCATCCCATGGAATTAAAACTGTAGAACCATCATTTTTAATTATTAAAATACCATCTGAAATATGACCACAGAAATATCTGAGATTTGCATCTCTGTTATCTTCTGAATCATCAATTACAACAACATCAATATTATTATCAATCATAAAATCACAAAGAAAATCTTTTCTTCGTTTATAGATTGCTTTCATTTCTTCTTTAGAATAATTTTTCATTTGTTTTTTCCTTTCTTAAGAAATTTGTTTATGATAATAAAAAGTATTTCGTCTTTTGTAATTAAGAGCAGAATGATTCCGCATACTGCAAAGACTGCGCATGAAAGAAGAAGTGGAATTCCGTTTCCGGCAAATCGCCCAAGATGAATGAATTTTTTTACAAATAAAGGATGTAAAAAATAAATTGGAACGCTTGCAGTTACGGAAAGTAAAATCATTTTTAAGCAATACAGAAGTGATTTTACTGCAATTGATTTACTGTCTGTTGTTTTCAGTTTTTTCAGGAATACAAAAAGTAAAATTGTATTGACAACACTGGAAAGCGAAAGAGCAAGTGCAATGCCCGGACCTTTCATAAAAATTGCAAAAATGACTGCAAAGACAATATTTAAACCGAATGAAATAATTCCTGCGAGCGTCGGAAGTTTTGTGTTTCCCTGTGCATAAAAAGCAGGTGAAATAATTCTGTTTGCAGCAATAAAGAAAAGTCCGGCTATATGATAGATGAATACTCCGAGCGTCATGTTTACGGAGTTGTCATCAAATGCACGGCTTTTAAATACCAGAGAAATGATTTCTTTACCGGTGATAAGTGAATAAAAAGTAATTGGAATGCAGACAAGACTGATGATTTTTACGGCATTTGTGAGCATGTCGTTATATTCATTCCATTTTTCTTTTTTAGCAAGACCAGTTAAATCCGGAAGAATAACAGTTCCAATTGAAACAGCGAAAATGCCAAGAATCAATTCTTGAAGTCTTAACGAATACTGCAGGCTTGAAACAACTCCTTCGCCAGCTCTTCCTGCGAGAGCTGTAGAAACGAGGTCATTAAGCTGATATGTTGCCATTCCGATGATGGTCGGGACTATGAGTGCAATTACTTTTTTTGTTCCTGGATTAGTAAATGTTTTTTTAAGTGAAGTAAAAGAAACATGCCATCCGGTTTTTAATACAAAAGGAAGCTGGAATAAAGCCTGAATACATCCGCCGATTATGACTCCAACAGACATCGCGCGTGCAGGATTTGCCATTTTTTTTGAAAGAAGAAATGTTCCGAAAATTACAGAGAGATTAAAAAGAATCGGAGTAAAACCAGAAGGAGAAAAAATATTTAAAGTATTTAAGAGTCCCTGAAAAAGTGCTGCGATTGAAATTACAATCAGGTAAGGAAACATGATTCTTGTTAAAATTACTGTTTCCGAAATTTGAATATCACTTGCGTTGTGATAAAAGATTCTTACAATCAAAGGGGTGATGAAAATTCCACATATAACAACAACAGTGGTTAAAAAGGATATGAGTGTAAAAGTTGAATTTATAAACTGCTGTGTTTCTTTTTTTTCATTATTGTCTTCGAGATAACCGCGAAATGTCGGAATGAATGCTACAGAAATGCTGTTTTCTGCAAAAAGGCGTCTTAAAAGATTTGGAATTAAAAATGCAATTCCAAAAGCATCTGCAAAAGCACTTGTCCCGAGAAAGTGTGCCTTTGTAGCTTCTCTGATTACTCCCAGAATGCGGGATAAAAGTGTTAAAAATGAGAGTTTAATGCCGGATTTTACAATGTTTTTATCTTTTTTTTCTATCGAATTCATGATATAATAAAATATAATTGTTTTCTATTTTATTGAATTGTAATAAATAAAAACATTTTTTTTTATTAATAATAAAAGTTTCTAACATAGTTTGGAGGTTAATCTAAAAGTGGCTAAAAAGAAAGTCTTTCAGTATGTCGGAAACACTCCGATTATTCCGATTTCAGCAAAAATCCTTGTAATATTTGTTTTCTTGATTTTGTTATCAAATTTTATGACAAATTTCCTTTCGATTCATATGTCGGAAAGACAGAAAACAGATTTGACCAATCAGCTTATGGTCAATCAGCTTAAGGAAATTTATATTACAGCTGGAAATCAGTATCAGATTTATTCTTATTCAAAGGAAAAGGATAAATGTATTGAAGCTTTGAAAAAAACAGCACAGAGCGGTTTTTCTCAGAAACACAGTACAGCATTTGCTTTTGATAAAACAGGAAAAATGTTATTTTTTATCTGCAATGATTCTGCGATAAATATTGATTCTTTCAGCGACAGAGAAACACTTGAAAAATTAAATAATGAATTTGATGCAAGAAAAGATCAGGGAACTGTTGTTTTTGATCTGGGACACGGAGAATATTATGGTGTCTACAAATATAACAATGACTGGAACTGTTATTTTGTAAGAGCAGAATCCCGCCTTGACAGTAAGATTGAAATGTATAAGGTAATTGGAATTACTGCAGCGATTATTCTTTGTCTTACAATTATCTTTATGGTTCTCGGTTTTTACATGTTCAACAAGATTTTTGAGAACATCAAAAAAATTACAAACAGTCTTTATGACATGCAGCAGAGACAGTCTCTTGGTGTTATAAATATTGATGAAGCTCCAAACGATGACATAACTTATCTTGCGGCATCATTCAACGCACTTTCAGTTTCGGTAAACAATCTTCTTAATACTTTCAAAAAGTTCGTTTCAAAAGACGTTGTAAACAAAGCTTATGCAAATAATCCGATTTCACTTGAAGGAAAACAGCGTGAACTTACAATTCTTTTCTCAGATATCAAGAGCTTTACTTATCGTACAGAGACTCTTGGAAATGAAATCATTGATGTATTGAACGTTCATTATAATAAAGTCATTCATGCAGTTCATGAGTCAACAGGTGTAATCGGTTCCATTATTGGTGATGCAATTCTTGCTATTTTTGGTACTGAACTTTCTGATGGAGAAAAATCTGTAAAATCAATTGAAGCAGCATGGACAATTACAAATGTAACAGCAGAACTTCGTGATAAAATGAAAGAACGCAGAAAAGAAATTGAAAAGAAGCGCCGTCTGACTGCAGCAGAAGACAGAGTTTATAAAGCTGTACTTCTTGATATTGGTGTTGGTATTGATGGTGGAACTGTATTCTACGGAAACATCGGTTCTGATGAACATATGGCAAATACAGTTATCGGAGATAATGTTAACTCTGCAAGCCGTCTTGAAGGATTAACAAGAGTATATCATTTACCTGTTATTGTTTCTGATTACATCAAGACAGAAGCTGAATCAATTACAAAGAGATATAAATTTTATGAAATTGATACAGTTCAGGTAAAAGGTAAGACAACAGGAAAGAAGATTTATTTCCCTATTGATACTTATGAAGAAGGTGCAGTTGCCCTTTCTGAAAAGTATGATATTTTTGAAGAAGGTCTTGAGTTCTATTATAAAGGTGAATGGGCAAAAGCTCGCAAAAAGTTTAAAGAAACAGATCTTGAAGTTTGTGAAGTATTTGCAGAGAGAATGGGTCGTAAGAGTGCCCCTGCTAAATGGAGAGGAATATGGGAAATGACAACAAAATAAAGGCAGAAAAAAATATGAAAGAACTTGCGGTTAAAGATAGTGGAACTGACGTTTCAAAGGCAAAAGGTGATGTTCTTTTATTTTTGCAGGAAGAACTGATTCCATTAAGAAAGAAAAAAGAAGTTACAAATTATGATCTTGAACATGAATATGCCAAAACTCGTAATAATAGAAATATTTCTATCTGGGTTTGTCTTGGTGTAACACTTGCTGTTGTTGTCGGAGTTACCTGGGCTGTTGTAACAAAAATGTCTGCAACAAACAGAACCATAGAAGTTAATCTCGAGGCTTTTGAAGATTTGAATCTTAGAAATCTTTTTAATGCACTTTCAAAGACTCAGGATCTTTTTGAAAAGACTTCCAAAAATAAAGCTGAACTTCAGGCAGGTCTTGATTCAAGTCTTGCTAAAGCAAAAAGATCCCGCGATTCTGATCTTGAATATATCAGAAATTTGAAACTTCCTAAAAAACAGCGTTCAGAAAAAGAAGAAAAAGTTCTGGCAAGATATCGTGATGCCGTAAAAGCTGCTCATGATGAATATGATGAAAAGCTTGTTGCTGCTGATATTGAATTAAAGCAATACGAAGAACAGTTAAAAAGCTTTGACAGTGAAAATGTTGAAAAAGCTCAGGCTTGGGAAAAAGAAATGGATTCTCAACGACAGGTTCACGAAATTGAAATCAAGCGTCTGACAGAAGAGTATGAAGCAAAAATTGAAGAACTTAAACAGAAGATGAAAGATAACGATGACCGCAGTTATAAAGAAAAGCGTACTGCAGTCAATGATGTTACTAATTTTTACGAAGCAAAAGTTTCAAAACTTGACCCTGTTGTAAAAGATGCAAATATTAAGGCAATTGTTCAGGGAACAGAAGAAATGATGGATTCTGCTTCATTTAATCCTGAAGTTATTAATGAAAGCATCACAAATCCAGATGAAGAATTTACTGCACTGCTATATGATATTCAGCAGAAATATGACAATTATATTGCTTTGAATAATGTTTCTTCGTCAATTCCATATACAAACGGAGTTTCTAAAGTTTTAAAAGCAGAACGTCAGCTGACTTATGATATGACATTTAAGACTGCAAGCACAGCCGCTTCGAAGCTCAGTGCACTTAAAGCTGAAAATACACAGCTCTCGGTTCAACTTGAAAATGCACAGTCAGAAGCTGTAAACATGAAAGAAGCTCTTGGAAATACAGATCTTCTTCTCAATGCTTATGCTGTATCTTCTAAAGTTGACGGATTTATTCTTTCTGCAGTAGATTCAAAAATTATTGTCTTTGTAGAATCTTCTGTCCGTGCAAATGTTAAAAATGATGGAAGCACAAAAGTTAATGTACTTGGAACTTCAAATAAAAAAATTGGAACAGGTGCACTTTGGTTTAAGGACGGTATTTATTATGTTTCTCTTGATGAAGAAGCAGAAATTGTACCAGGTAATTTTATAAAATTATCAAAGAAATAACTTTAAAAAAACATTGGTTCTTATATAAAATAACTGGCATTTATCCGGATTTTTTGTTATTATAATGAGTAATATTAAAGTTCGGAGAAATAAATGCCAGTTATTTTAATTTATTCTTTCTTATTCTTTGGAAGTTCTTTTGTCGGAGTCGGTCTGTTAAGCTGGTTCCAGAAATTCTATCTCCAGGGACAGCCTGAAAAATATTTAAAAGGTCTTCCAATCACAGCTACAGTTACTTTTTGTCTTTGTATGGTAATCGTCATCATAATGATTTTTGTTCTAAAACCGTTAGACAGACTTTTAAAGGACATAAAGCATAATGGACATGTTCCAACTGATGATGACAGAAAACTTTTCTTAAGCTGTTCAAAACGAATGAATACAATTACTCTTGTTTCTACTGTCATTGGGTTTGTTTTTGGAAATCTTATTACGATGGCAATTGTAATTAAAAAGGGTGTAATTCCTTTTGAATGGCCAAGAATTATTTTTGCAATAATTCATTCGTTTGCTTATGGTGGAATTGCAACATTATATACCATCAACCTGATGGACTTTTTTATGAATGACAGACGCGAACTTTTGAAAATCCGCAAAATTGAAAAAAGTCAGATGACAGGAACTATGGCTGGTTCTTTTACCTATATGTTCATTGTAAGTATTTTTGCAATTGCAGCTTCGGTAATAATGGTTCCATACCAGCTTATTTATTCTGCAGATTCAGGTGAGATGTGGCAGGGATTCAATTTTTATCTCTGTCAGTCAGTTTTTGTTTTTATTGTGACATTTGTTGCGTGTGCAATTCCATTTATCATGATTGTCCGTGGAACAACAAACAGATTAAAAAGAAATTCAAATCTTTTACGGAATATTGCGGAATCAGGAGATCTTGTTTCAAGAATCGATATTGTAGTAAATGATGACTTTGGTCTTTTGACAGGCTGTACAAATGATCTTATGGATAAGCTTTCTGCAATGATTTCTTCAGTCAAACAGCAGTCAGGAAATGTTTCGAATACTGCAGATGTATTAAGCAATGCTGCAAGCTCGAGTGTTGCGGCTTTGACACAGATGCAGAGTTCATTGGAAAAAATCAACTCTCAGGGTAATGAACAGTTTGAAGTAATTAATGATGTAAGTAATGATATTTCGGGTCTTAAAAAAGGTGCTTCAGAACTTACTGATTTTATGATTGCACAGAGTGCTGCAATGCAGGAAAACTCGGCAAGTATTACACAGATGGCACAGAATATAGCTTCTGTTGCAGAGATGTCTGCTCAGGCAGATGCTCTTATTACAGGACTTGCAAAAATCAGTGAAAGAGGTAATTCTCTTGTAACAAGTGCAATAAATTCAATTTCGGATATTCAGCAGGCATCAAATGAAGTTCAGAAGATTGTAAAAGTAATTCAGTCTATTTCTTCACAGACAAACCTTTTGTCGATGAATGCTGCGATTGAAGCTGCTCATGCCGGTGAATTTGGAGCAGGATTTGCTGTTGTTGCAAATGAAGTTCGTTCTCTTGCAGAAGGTTCTACAAAGAGTGCGAAAGAGATTCAGACTCACATTAAGGATATGGTTTCAAAAATTGATGCCGGTGTTGCAACAAGCCGTCAGGCAGGAGAAGCATTTAAAGCAATTGAAGACAGCGTAAAAGAAAACCAGAAAATCATGCAGGCTTTAACAACCGCAATGACAGAGCAGCGGATTGGTGCAGAAGAAAATATGCGTGTTACAAATGATGTTTCTGCGGCTCTTGAACATGCAAATGTTCTTGTTCAGAAACAGAATGAGTTTGCCGGTCATGTAAGGGAAACAATGGATACAGTTGTAAATATTACTTCTGAAATTTCTGAATGCATAAGTGAAGGTCTTGTTGCTACTGAAAATATGAAGAGTTCAATTAATTCTGTTGAAGAATCTGTCGTTACAAACAAAGCGGCAGTTGATCAGATGCAGGTTCATGTTGATTCTTTTAAAGTTTAAGTTATTTGGAAATATATACAGTTTTATTGTCTAAGAGAAAGGCTGTTTTACTTTCGGATTTTATCTGAAATGTAATCCAGCCTTTTTCTTTATAAAATGAATTAAGTGGAATATATTCGCAATATATTTTCGAAGAAGAATCAATTTCTTCATCCTGAATATCTTCGGGTAAAAGTGATTTTGTTTCGTAATAAGAAACTGTTATTTTGGAATCCCGGTGAATTATTTTATTTTTAAGTGCATCTTTTTTTAAGTTACAGCTTAAAGTGCATTTTTTTGTCTTAAGATCATCAAATTTACTGAATGAATCATAATCTTTTTTTAAAAGTGTTTCTTCTAATTTTTGCCAGTTAAAGAGTTCTGCAGCTTTTATCTGGTTTGAATCGTTAGAAGTCAAAAGTTCTGAAAGCAGAATACATGCATTTGCAGATGACCATTTTGGAATACATGTTTTTGATTCATTGTTACAATAAAAGTCAAACGGATAAATACAGCCTGACGGAAGAAAAAATTTTTGTTTTGTAACAGGATAAATCAGAATTGAAGTAAGCTTTTCTTTTGGAAGTGTAATTGTAAAAAATGTTGTGTCAGGAGATTCCTGAAAAACTTTTGTTTCATTTTTATTTGTGATTACGATTTTATATGAAAGAAGAAGTGGTAAGTTTTCTTTATCATATTCAGGGGGAAATACTTTGACAGTATCTGTTTCTGAAAATGATACTGGTTTTTCGCACGAAAATGAAAAAATGAAAATTCCTGAAAGAAGAAATAAAATCTCTGGTAAAATATTTTTTCTCATACATATATAGTAC
>JAGHVB010000002.1 GCA_018064525.1 Candidatus Treponema merdequi
ATTACGGCGACACAGTAGAAATCACATGCGCAACTTTCGGCGCCGACATCTATTACACGACAGACGGTACTGCCCCAACTTCAAGCAGCACAAAATACACAGCAGCGATTGAAATCAAAGCCGACACAACAATCAAAGCAATCGCACTCAAAAGCGGAATGAACGACAGCGCAGTTTCTGAAAAAGCTTACACAATCAAAAAATACACAGTCACCTTTGACGCAGACGGACACGGAACTGCGCCGGATGCAATGACTGGTAAACACAAAGGCGAAACAATTACATTACCTGCGGCATTAACAGAAACAGGTTATCTGTTTGAAAACTGGAATGACGGCACGACAGATTACGCTGCCGAAAAAAATTACACTGTAGCAGGTGATGTCACAATTAAAGCAGTGTGGAAAGACTTAACACCACCAGCACCTGTAACAAACCTTACAGCAAAATGTACTGCAAGTGGAACCGTAAAACTTACATGGACAAACCCAACTGATACAGACTTTGCAAAAGTTGTGATTACATATGAACCAGGAAATGGAAATGTTATAGTAGCTAAAACTGACAGTCCAAACAATGAAGCAACAGTTATAGGACTTACAAATGATACTGAATATACATTTACAGTAAAGGCTTATGACAACGCCGGAAATGCCAGCAGCGGTGTGAATAAAAAATGTACACCATTTTTAGGAACAGCATATAATGCAACTGGAAACGGTGGCCTTGAAGGATATACAAACCAAACACAGGGACAACTTGTAAAAGAAATTTGGATGGCAGCTAACGGAAACTTAAAAGTTGGTGGAAAAGAAATTGCAAAGACAAGCGAAGTTATAGTAGTACCAACAGGAACAGTAGCCACAGTTACAATGCCTGATGATTCAAGCTGGAGCAGTTATTACAGCCGTACATATAGTGATTATAAAGGTGTATTCCTTAAAGACAGAAAAATAAAACTTGATCCGTTTGTAATGAGCCAGCATCAGGTAACACAGAAACTTTATAACAAAGTTATGGGAAATAATCCAAGCAGTTGTAAAAGTAGTCCATATGGAACTGAAACACAGGAAAACCGTCCTGTAGAAAATGTAACATGGTACCAGGCATGTGCATTCTGTAACGAACTTACAAAAAATACAATGACAGCATCCGACTGCGTATATTACAGCAACGAAGATTTAACAACACCATATACTGCAACAGATGCAGACAATAAAACAACTCCATATATAGCATATAATGCAGGCAATAGAAAATGGACAAAGAAAGGTTACCGCTTACCAACAGAAGCAGAATGGGAATTTGCAGCACGCGGCGGAAATCCGAATGCAGCAGAGTGGAGCTATGCATATTCAGGTTCACAGACAAAAAAAGAAGCATCAAAGTTTACATCAAGTCCATATAATGATGACGAACTTGAAAGTTATGCATGGTATTCTAACAACGCCAAAAGTACAACACACGAAGTAGGATTAAAAACAGAAAACAAGCTTAACCTGTATGACATGAGCGGTAACGTATATGAATGGTGCTATGACTGGTATAACGATACAGCCGGCAGTAATGATGGTGCATATACAGTAGACGGCTATGTACAAAACCCAGTTGGTGCGTCGGCTTCGGGCTCTGACCGCCGTTGCATCCGTGGTGGTGCATATAACGGCTTCGCGTACTATTGTGCCGTGTCTAGCCGTGGCAGAAACTACCCGGACAACAGCTACATCTACTGTTTTGGCTTCCGTGTTTGTCGTTCCAGTTCTAATTAAATAAAAAATACGTAACCGTTTAAAGAGCAGCCTATAGGCTGCGATAAAAACGGTTACGAAGGCGGTTTTTTAGATGGTTTTTAAACTGAAAGGTTTAAATATATAAAGGGTATGGTGCAATAAGTGACAGACAGTTAACGGTTTTTTCCAATTATCCGCGATATTTTTCAAAACTATTCGTACTATTACTGCAGGAGGCAATCATGCCATATACAAATATTCCTGCAGTAAACACAAGTTCATCCGAATCAGGCAAAACGTCACCCGGAACAGACAGTACCTCGTCCTTACCAAACATCCAGTTCCGCGACAGACTGTTCAAAGCAATCTTCGGCCGTGACACCGAACAGAGCAAACGCTGGCGCCTCGATCTTTACAACGCGCTCAACAATTCCAATCTTCAAAAAAAGTGCAAATCGCTGTATGATTATACAAGTTACATTTCGAGGGTTACTGACAACAAAGACCGCGGACTTTCTGCAAAAGAAGCTGTTAATGAGGCAGTGGAATGGGCGGCAAAAGAAAATCTTTTGAATGGATTTTTCAAAGTTCAGAACAAGGAGATTTTGGGAATGATTCTGGAAGAATTTGATGAAGGCCTTTTAAGAAGAAGTCTGTACAGAGACGGATTTGCAGAAGGAATTGAAAAAGGTCGCGAAACTGCTCAGGCAGAAAATGCGAGAAATTTTTTTGAAAATGGTGTTTCAATTGAACTTATTTCAAAGTCGCTTCACATTCCAGAAGAAAAAGTCAGAGAACTTATCAATCAACCCTCAAATTCCTAATCCCCAATTCCCCTTCCTTCCCTTGTAAAAAATCCAATCTAGTAGTAGAATATTTGCAATCGTTTTTCTATAAAACGCAAAACTTAACTTCCTGTTCCCGAATAAACTCCGGGCCTCAGGATTTAAATATCTCTTACAGGAGGACGTATATGTCCAGAAAAAAGCAGTCGATGGACGGTAACCAGGCAGCAGCTCACGTAGCATACGCTTACACAGAAGTTGCTGGTATTTACCCTATTACTCCATCTTCACCGATGGCTGACTTTGTTGACCAGTGGTCTGCAAACGGTCAGAAAAACATTTTCGGCACACAGACAAAAGTCGTAGAAATGGAATCAGAAGCAGGTGCTTCTGGTACAGTTCACGGATCTTTGGCTTCTGGTGCTTTGACAACAACATTCACAGCTTCACAGGGTCTCTTGTTGATGATTCCTAACATGTACAAGATTGCCGGTGAACAGCTCCCTGGCGTTTTCCACGTTTCAGCTCGTTGTGTTGCTTCTCAGTCATTGAACATTTTCGGTGATCATTCAGACGTTTATGCTTGTCGTCAGACAGGTTTTGCAATGCTCGCAGAATCAAACCCACAGGAAGTTATGGACCTTGCTCCAGTAGCTCACCTTTCTGCTATCGAAGGACGCGTTCCATTCCTTAACTTCTTTGACGGATTCCGTACATCACACGAAATTCAGAAAATCGAAACTTGGGACTATGAAGATCTCAAAGAAATGTGCAACATGGATGCAGTTAAAGCATTCAGAAATCATGCATTAAATCCTAACAATCCTTCAATGCGCGGTTCACACGAAAACGGAGACGTTTTCTTCCAGCACAGAGAAGCTTGTAATTCAGTTTACCTTGATCTCCCGGAAACAGTTAAAAAGTACATGGCAAAGATCAATGCTAAACTCGGAACAAACTATGACTTGTTCAACTACTATGGTGCAGCTGATGCTGACCGCGTAATCGTAGCAATGGGTTCTTTCTGTGATGTTGCAGAAGAAGTAATTGACTACCTCAACGCTAAGGGAGAAAAAGTAGGACTTATCAAAGTTCGCTTGTATCGCCCATGGGTTTCAGAAGCATTCCTTAAAGTACTTCCAAAAACAGCAAAGAAAGTTGCAGTACTCGACAGAACAAAGGAACCAGGATCTCTCGGTGAACCTCTCTACCTCGATGTTGCAACAACAATGCGCGAAGCAGGACTCAACGATGTTAAACTCGTTGCAGGACGCTACGGACTTGGTTCAAAAGATACACCACCAAGCTCAGTATTCGCTGTATTCACAGAACTTGCAAAAGATGCTCCTAAAGCACGCTTTACTCTTGGAATCGTTGATGATGTTACTAACCTTTCACTTCCAGAAGTTAAACCAGCTCCTATCACAGCAGCAGCTGGAACAGTAGAATGTAAATTCTGGGGAATTGGTGGTGACGGTACTGTAGGTGCTAACAAAGACTCTACAAAAATCATCGGTGATCACACAGACAAATACATTCAGGCTTACTTCCAGTATGACTCAAAGAAGACTGGTGGAATTACAATTTCTCACCTTCGCTTTGGTGACAAGCCTATTAAATCTCCATACTACATCAACCAGGCAGACTTCGTAGCATGTCATAACCAGTCATACATCCTCAAAGGATATAAGATGGTTCAGGATGTTAAGAAAGGTGGAACTTTCCTCATCAACTGTCAGTGGGATGATGCAGAACTCGACAAGAACCTTCCTGCAGAAGCAAAACGCTACATCGCAGAAAACAATGTAACAGTTTACACAATCGACGCTGTTAAACTTGCTACAGAAGTAGGTCTTGGAAAGAGAACATCAACAGTTCTCCAGTCAGCATTCTTCAAACTCGCTAATGTACTCCCAGCTGAAGAAGCTATTCAGTACATGAAAGAAAAAGTAACTGCAAAATTCTCTAAGAAAGGTCAGGACGTTGTAGACATGAACCACAAAGCCATCGACCTCGGAAAAGATGCCCTTCACAAGGTAGAAGTTCCAGCTTCTTGGAAAGATGCAAAAGACAATGGTGCTAAAGCTAAACTTGACGGCGACGCAAAAGTTGTTAAGATGGTTGAAACTCTCATGAATCCAATCGCCCTCATGGACGGTGATTCACTTCCTGTTTCAGCTTTCAAAGACTGCGCAGACGGTCAGTTCGAACTCGGAGCATCACAGTACGAAAAACGCGGAACTGCAGTTATGGTTCCACAGTGGGATGCAGAAAAATGTGTTCAGTGTAACAACTGTGCATTCGTATGTTCACACGCAACAATTCGTCCTTACCTCCTTTCTGACGCAGAAGTTAAAGCAGCTCCAGCAGGTCTCGTAGCTGTTGATACAAAACCAAAAGCAACTCAGTACAAATATACAATGAGCGTTTCTCCACTCGATTGTATGGGTTGTGGTGAATGTGTAACTGTATGTCCTACAAAAGCAATCGCTATGGTTCCACAGGAATCTCGCGCAGCTGAACAGCCAGTTTGGGACTACCTCGTTAAGAACGTTTCAAAGAAAGCAGATTCTGGAATTGCTGAAAACACAGTTAAAGGTAGCCAGTTCAACCAGCCGCTCCTCGAATTCTCAGGTTCATGTGCAGGTTGTGCAGAAACTTCTTACGCTCGCTTGATCACACAGCTCTTCGGCGAAAACATGTACATTTCAAATGCAACAGGATGTTCTTCAATTTGGGGCGGTCCTGCAGCAACATGTCCATACACAGTAAACAAAGATTCTAAGAAAGGTCCAGCTTGGGCAAACTCATTGTTCGAAGATAACGCTGAACACGGTCTTGGTATGTACATCGGACAGAAATATATCCGTGAAGGTTTGATTGCTAAGTTGAATGAAATTGCTGCCGGCGACAAAGCTCCAGCAAGCCTCAAAGATGCAATTGCAAAATTCATCGAAACAAAAGATTCAACAACAGGCAACGTAGAACCTACAAAAGTTCTTATCGCAGAACTCGAAAAATGCGGATGCGACACATCTAAAGAAATCCTTGAAAAGAAACAGTATCTCAACAAGAAATCTGTTTGGATCATGGGTGGTGACGGATGGGCATACGACATCGGTTTCGGTGGTCTCGACCATGTTCTCGCATCAGGCGAAAATGTTAACGTTATGGTATTCGATACAGAAATGTATTCAAATACTGGTGGACAGGCATCTAAATCATCTAACATTGGTGAAATCTGTCAGTTCGCTGCAGCTGGTAAAGAAGTAGGAAAGAAATCACTTTCTGAAATCGCTATGAGCTATGGTTACGTTTACGTAGCACAGATCGCTCTTGGTGCAAACCCAGCTCAGGCACTCAAAGTAATTCAGGAAGCAGAAGCTTACAATGGTCCTTCATTGATCATCGGTTATGCTCCATGTGAATTGCACGGTGTTAAGGGCGGTATGAACCACTGTCAGGATGAAATGAAAGCAGCTGTTGCAGCTGGTTACTGGAACCTCTTCAGCTTCAACCCAGCTCTCAAGGCAGAAGGAAAGAACCCATTCACATTGACTTCAAAACCAGGTGATGGAACTTACCAGAACTTCCTTGCAAACGAAACACGTTACTCAGCACTTACTCGTAAGTTCCCAGAACGTGCAGAATTCCTCTTCAAGAAGAGTGAAGACGTTGCAAAAGCTCGCTACGATCACTTAATGAAATTGGTTGACCTCTATAAATAATTTAGAGTGAAATGATTTCTTAATAAATCGAAAAGGCCGTCTCGAAAGGGACGGCCTTTTTTGTTTTAGTGGAATTTGTTAGAATTGGCACATGGAAAAAATGCAGTTTATATATCCAGGAAAAAGAATTGTTCAGATTGTGTCTTTAATTTGTATCGCTTTTGTTCTTTTTGTTTTTACGTTCACACTTCCTGATGACTTATTTTTAGGAGAAGTTCTTTTAGTGGTATTGATGCCTTTGCCTTTATTAATACTGCTTAAAACTCTGACTAAGGGCTGCAGGTATGATGATGAAAAATTAAAAGTTTGCAGATTTGTAAAAGCCCATACTGTATATTATAAAGATATTGCTTCGTATACGAGATATGTCCGTTCGGATTACAAAGTGGATGATGAAGTATCCGATTATTTTACGCTTAAAGATGGAACTATTGTTAATTTTACTCTGAGCGTAACCCGGGCAGAATTTGGTAAGCTTTGGGATAAAGTTCGGGCTGTAAATCCGGAAGTTAAGTATCTTGAGAAAAAAATTAATTAAAAAATTCCACTTAAAAAACATCAACTTTCTTACATATTTAATGCTTCAAAGCCTTAAATTCATTGACACTAAATAACTTTCAAACTATAATTTTAATATTCTATCCTTTTAACCTATAACGGAGTTAAATCAATGGCAAACAAATTAGTTTACTTTTTCGGAAACGGAAAAGCTGAAGGTAACGCTGACATGCGTGCCGAACTCGGCGGAAAAGGTGCTAACCTTGCTGAAATGACAAACATTGGAGTTCCAGTTCCACCTGGATTCACAATTTCAACAGATGTTTGTAAGATGTTCTACGACAACAACAGAAAGTATCCTGCTGGTCTTAAAGAAGCTGTTGCTGCAAACCTTGCAAAATTGGAAAAAGCTTTTGGTAAAAAGCTTGGCGATCCAAACGATCCACTTTTGGTATCAGTTCGCTCAGGTGCAGCTGTATCAATGCCTGGTATGATGGATACAATCCTCAACCTCGGTCTTAACGACAAATCAGTTGAAGGTCTTGCTAAAAAGACTGACAACCCACGCTTTGCATGGGACGCATACCGCCGCTTCATTCAGATGTTCTCTGATGTAGCTATGGGAATCGACCATGACAAATTCGAAGCAATCATCGACGAAGTAAAATCACACAAAGGTAAGAAACTTGATACAGAACTCGATACTGCAGAATTGCAGGAAATCGTTTCTAAATACAAAGTTCTTTACAAACAGGAAAAGAAAGAAGAATTCCCACAGGATCCTGTAAAACAGATGTGGGCTGCTATCGACGCTGTATTCGGTTCTTGGATGAACCCACGTGCTATCAAGTATCGTGAATTGAACTCTATCAAGGGTCTCAAAGGAACAGCTGTTACAGTTATGGCAATGGTATTCGGTAACATGGGTAACGACTCTGGTACTGGTGTATGTTTCAGCCGTAACGCTTCAACAGGTGAAAACAAATTCTATGGTGAATACCTCATCAACGCTCAGGGTGAAGACGTAGTAGCTGGTATTCGTACACCAAAAGATATGTCTGAACTTGCAAAAGACAATCCAAAGATTTATGCAGAACTCGTAAAGATCCGCAACAATCTCGAAAAACATTACCGCGATATGCAGGATATGGAATTCACTATCCAGCAGGGTAAACTTTATATGCTCCAGTGCCGCAACGGTAAACGTACAGGTGCAGCTGCTGTTAAGATGGCAGTAGACATGGTAGCAGAAAAACTCATCACAAAAGAAATGGCAATCGCTCGTGTTGAACCACAGCACATTGACCAGCTTTTGCACCCAGCTTTCAACAAAGCAGCTCTTGCTAAAGGTGTAAAGATCGCTTCTGGACTTAACGCATCTCCTGGTGCAGCTTGTGGACAGATCGTATTTACTGCTAGCGATGCTGAAGCATGGCACAAGAACGGAAAGAAAGTTCTTCTCGTTCGTAAAGAAACTTCTCCAGATGACATCGCCGGAATGGTTGCTTCTCAGGGTATCTTGACTGCAACTGGTGGACGTACATCACACGCTGCTGTAGTAGCTCGTGGTATGGGTACACCTTGTGTTTCTGGTGTTGAAGCTATTAAATTCCTTGATGCAAAAACAATCAGCATCGATGGTAAAAAATTCAAAGAAGGTGACTTCCTTTCAATCGACGGAACAACAGGTTACGTTTATGAAGGACAGATTGCTACAGAACCAGCTACACTTTCTAAAGAACTCGATACATTCTTGAAATGGTGTGATGAAGTTCGCAACTCTTCAGTTCGTACTCCAGCTGTTGGAAACAAGATTGTTGGATTTGGTGTTCGTGCAAACGGTGACCAGCCAACAGACGCAGAAAACGCATTCAAGTTTGGTGCAGAAGGTATTGGTCTTTGCCGTACAGAACATATGTTCTTTGATCCTGCAAAACTCCCATACTTCCAGGCTATGATCGGATCTGATACAAAAGAAATGCGCGAAAAAGCACTTACAAAGATTCTCCCACTCCAGCAGAAAGACTTCGCTGGTATCTTCAAAGCAATGAAGGGAAATCCTGTAATCATCCGTTTCTTGGATCCACCTCTCCACGAATTTACTCCAAAAGACAAGAAAGGTCTTGATGAAGTTGTAAACGTAATCAGAGACCTCGGATACAAAATCGACGCTTCAGCTCTTGAAGCTCGCTTTGCAGACCTCCACGAATCAAACCCAATGATGGGACACCGTGGATGCCGTCTTGCTATCACATATCCAGAAATCTTCATGATGCAGACAGAAGCTGTAGTTCTCGCAGCTATCGAATGCCAGAAATCTGGTGTTAAATGTCAGCCAAATATCATGATTCCTATCGTTGGTGAACCAAACGAATTGGCAACAATCCGTGGTGAATGTGAAGCAGTTATCGCTCGCGTTCAGAAAGAAAAAGGTGTTAAAGTAAATGTTAACATCGGTACAATGATTGAAATTCCACGTGCAGCAGTTCTCTCTGACAAGATCGTTCAGAGCGCAGACTTCTACAGCTTTGGTACAAACGACCTTACACAGATGACATTCGGTTACAGCCGTGATGACGCTGCTAAGTTCCTTGATGCTTACTACTCACGCAACATCCTCGAAGATGACCCATTCAAGACACTCGACAAAAACGGTGTTGGACAGCTCATCAAGATGGCTGTTGAAAAAGCTCGCAGCGTAAAACCAGACTTCCACTGTGGTATCTGTGGTGAACATGGTGGTGATCCAGAATCTATTAAGTTCTGTTATGAAGCAGGTCTTAACTATGTTTCTTGTTCTCCATTCCGTGTACCTATCGCACGTCTTGCAGCAGCTCAGGCTGTACTCGCTGCAAAAGCAGCAAAAGCTCCTGCTAAAAAAGCTGCAGCTAAAAAACCAGCTGCAAAAAAAGCAACAGCTAAAAAAGCTCCTGCTAAAAAAGCAGCTGCAAAAAAACCAGTAGCAAAGAAAGCTCCAGCAAAAAAGGCTCCAGCAAAGAAAGCAACAGCTAAAAAAGCTCCAGCAAAAAAAGCTACTAAAAAAACATCAAAGAAATAATTAATTTCTAGATAACGAAAGGCCAGTCGGTGAAAATCGGCTGGCCTTTTTTAACACAAGGAAAAAAGATGAAAACTGTAACAATCAAATCAGAATTAGAATCAAACGCATATCCTGGCCGTGGAATTATCATCGGCAGATCAGAAGATGGAAAAAAAGCTGTAGCTGCTTACTGGACAATGGGTAGAAGTGCCGGAAGCCGCAATCGTGTTTTTGTTGAAGACGGTGAAGGAATCAGAACTCAGGCTTTTGATCCAAGTTTAATTGCCGGAGATCCTAGCCTTATTATTTATGCTGCTGTCAGAGTTCTCGGAAAAACAACTATCGTAACAAACGGTGATCAGACAGACACAATTTATGACGGATTAAAATCTGGTTTGACTTTTGAACAGTCACTCCGCAGCCGCAAATACGAACATGATGCACCAAACTACACACCTCGTATTTCATCTGTAATGAATTTTGAAAACGGCTACGATTATGCTCTTTCAATTTTGAAAAGCGACAACGGAAATCCTGACAACACACTCCGCTTTACTTACACATACGATGCACCTGTCGCAGGAAAGGGCCATTATATTCATACTTATATCGGAGATGGAAATCCTCTCCCAAGCTATGAAGGTGAACCGACACCTGTAGAAATCAAAGGAAACATTGATGAGTTTACAAATGAAATCTGGAACAGTCTGAACAACGACAACAAGGTTTCACTTTTTGTACGCTTTATCGACATTGAAACAGGAAAATACGAAACCCGTATTCTTAATAAGAATAAATAATTTATGAAATTAAAAGCGGGTTTATTAGCTTTATTCTTCATTTTTGGAATTTTGGAAAACGTTTTTTCAAATTCCAAAAATGAAAATCAAATTCAAAAAAATCAAAAAACAATAACTCCGGAATTTTTTTATAACGAAGAAAATTCCTTTTATCAGGAAGTTGCAATTTTCAAAAAAGCTTTTCCATCTGTAGATTTTCGAATTGATTATGATGAAGAAATTGACGATTTTTTATTAGTCGTTACAAGTTACAGAAAAGAAAATGTTTATTACTGGGCAAAAGGTTTATACCTTCCAAAAAGTGAATTAAAAAATAAAGAAAAGTATTCAATTGTTTTTGAGCGATACAATGAAGAAGTTTTAAATCCGGAAAAAATGACTGATGAAATGATTGCCAGCATCAGAAAATTCAGCTCAAAAGAAAACCGCACTTCTAAAATAGCTTCGAAATTTCTTTTTAATGGAATTTTTGATGCATGGACAAGACGTTCAACAGAAAGCCATCTTTTAAGAAACCGCTTTTTAGGAAAATGGCAGTCTGTTCACGAGATGCTTGTTCCACACCTTGACGAAATCGAAAGACAGATTTATGAACTTGCAAAATCAGATCCTGAGGTTGCGACGTTTGTTCAGAATCTTGCAAGTGCAGACAGTTATTCCTGGCGCGAAATCAGAGATAGTGGTGCGCGTTCTTTTCACAGTTACGGAACTGCAGTAGATATTTTGCCTTATGGGTGGACAAAGAAAATTACTTACTGGGGATTTGAAAAGGGAGAAGGTAATGAAGACTGGATGCTTATCCCAATAGAAAAAAGATGGGCACCACCGAAAAAGGTAATTGATATTTTCATGTCCGAAGGTTTTTACTGGGGCGGATACTGGGCTCTTTGGGATAATATGCATTTTGATTACCGCCCTGATTTTATTCTGTTTGGAAAAACTAAAAAATAGAAATTTAATGCAAATATTCGCTAAGTGGTTTATAATTTTAATATTAAGCTATGAAGAGAGTTTTAGCGTTTCTATTTTTTAGTATTTTTTTAATTCCTCTTTATTCTCAGACTATCTGCAATTCTTCTGGGACAGGTTTAATTGTTACAGATTCTTCTTATGCAGAAAAAAAATTAATTTCGTTAAATTGTAAATGGGATTTTTTTGATAAGGCTTTTATTCCGGGTGATGTATTTTATAAAAACGGAAGTATACAGAAATATGATCTTGACTGGTACAATGGAATTGAAGTTTCTCTTCCGCATCATCTTGTAAATGAAAAAGGTTATGCGACTTATCACTGCTGTATCAGAAATTTAAAAGCAAATAAAGATTATGCACTTTTAATTTATAAAAATGTTTTTACGAGTGCAGATATTTATGTCAATTCGGTAGAAGTTTTTTCCAACGGAACAGTATCTGCTTCTCCATTTTTTAAAAGCCGGAGAATGGTCCGTCAGGTTGAATTTAAATCTGACAGAAATGGAATTGCAGATTTAGTTTATCACGTTTCAAATCATGAATTAAGTCAGGGAGGAATTCTTTTAATTCCAAAAATCGGTGAAGTAGAAGTAGTTCAAAGGAATTTGTTTTACAATATATGCTTTGAAGTTATTATTTCTGCGGCAATTTTAATTCTTCTGCTTTATAACTTAATGATTTTTCTTTTGAACAGTTCACAAAAAATGTATCTTGTTCTTGTTCTGCTTTGTATTGATTTAATCTGTATTGTCTGCAGTCTTGAGTTTCCTTTGTTCAATTATTTCTTTGATGGAATTTCAACAGTTGCATCTTATAAATTTTCTCTGATAAGCCTTGCAATAATGTTCCCTCTTTACAATATTTATATTATCAGACTTTACAATATTGATTTTAAACTGAATAAAATTGCAATTATTCTTACTTTTTTTGTTTTATGTGTAGTTGTTTTTGTTCCGCTGCAGTATTTAAGCCAGTATCTTATTTATCTTTTTTCGATTGCATATTGCTGTTCATTTTATCTTTTGATTTTAATTCTTGCAAAAAGGAAAAAGCCGGAATATATGTATTACATTAATGCAGTAATCATTATTCCAATGCTTATTTCTGGTATTTATGGATTTTTGTTTGTAAGTTATACACCTGAAGGAAATTATGGACTTTCGTTTTTTAAAGTAACAATTCTTCTTTTTGCTATTGTTCAGACTGTGCTTGCAGGTGCAAAACGTGATGCGCTTTCAGAAGAAATTCAGGTAATATTAAAACAGTATGAACAGAAAAACAATTCACTTTCAAGATTTATTCCTAAGAATGTAATTAATTATCTGCAGATAGAAAATATTCATGACATCAATTCAGGTGATAATTCAATCTGCGAAGGAATGATTCTTGTCTGTGATATCAGACATTTTAATGAAATCACTGCGAACCTTGAGACAAAGAAAGCATTTACACTTCTTTCGGATTATTACAACATAGTTTCTATTGTTGTAAAAGCTCATGGTGGTTTTATCATAAAATATCTCGGTGATGGAATAATTGCTTTCTTTCCGGATAAAAATGAAAATGTATGTAAAGCTGCTGTAGAGATTCAGAAACAGATTAAAGATTATGACAAACAGTTTTCACTTGAAAGCGTTTTAAGAATTAAAGTTGGAATTGGAATTCATGTCGGAAAAGTTGCAGTTGGATTTATGGGTGATAAAAATTATCTGCAGTCTGTGTCTTGTTCTGAAAATATAAGATATGCAATTGAAATTGAATCAAAAAATAAAAATTTTGATTCTGGAATTTTGATTTCTGAACGTGCTTTGAATTTCTGCAGAAATTATGATGGTTGTATGTTTGAAGGTGTAATAACTGAATTTGAATCAGAAAAAACTCTGCTCTATAAAGTTATACCTTTTGAAAATGTGAATTATGGTTTTAAATATCCGGGAGAGAAAATTTGAAAAAGTTAATCTGCTTTTCTTTAGTTTTAATGTTTACAGTTTTCTCTGCATTCGGTGTTACAGAAGTCTGGAATGGCGTAGTTCATGTTTCAGATAACAGTCAGTTTGAAACTCAGTTTGTAGAATTGAATGGACTTTGGGAATTTTATCCGTCGCAGGAATTTCAGACTTTTAACCGTGAACAATATGATATGGCTTTTATCAAAGTTCCTGGTTCATGGAAAGTTACTGCAAAGAAAAATTTTCAATGTGATATTGCATGTTACAGATTAAAAATCATGGGATTAAAACCTGATACAAGGTATGCAATTTTTTCTAGAAAGTGCCCGGCAACTGCTTCAAAGTTTTTCTGTAATGGGCATAAGGTTGCAGAATACGGAACCTTTTCAGCTAATCCAAAAGTTGCAAAACCATGTGACACTCCGGTTTATGCTTATCTAGATTCTGATAAAATCGGTACGATTGAACTTGTAGTACAGATTTCAAGTTATTCAAATCATGAATCTGGTATTACCGTTCCAATTATTTTTTCAGAAGAAAGTGTCATTACTTCCCATTTTCAAAAGTTTATAATTATTGTTGCAATTATTGCAGGATTTTTATTATTTAACTGTATTATAAATTTTGCCGTATACATTGGAAGTAAAGATAATAAAATGTATCTCATATTTACATTTTTATTTCTTGGACTTTTAATTTCTTCTGTTACAATAAATGGATGTCTTTTGACATGGATTTGTCCTTCGCTTTCATATTCACTGATTATTTGTTTTGAATTTATTCCTTTCTGGCTTGCGCCACAGCTTTCTTCAGTTCTTTTATTTTACGATGAAAAGTTTCAGGCTAAGAATCCTTATCTTGATAGAATTATTTTTGGACTGTTTTCTGCATTTGGACTTGTATTCTGTGC
>JAGHVB010000041.1 GCA_018064525.1 Candidatus Treponema merdequi
CTCGAGCACAGCCTTTTTTTATGCCAAAATTCCGTCAGGGGTATTTTTGTTTTGAATTGAAATAAAATACGATGAAATTATTTATTAAAATCCCTTAAACTGGCTGAAATCAATTCCACCCATGCCGCCGAATTTGGACATGTCGCCGCCGGCAAGCTGGGACATAAGTTTATTCTGCATGCCTTTATTTCGGGTAAGTTTTTTCATTGTGAGCTTTGTCTTTTCAAACTGCTTGATGAGCTTGTTTACTTCGGCAACACTTGTACCAGAGCCTTTTGCAATTCGCTTTCTGCGGCTAGGACCGATGATAAGATGGTTTGCCCTTTCTTTTTTTGTCATCGCCTGAATGATTGCTTCCTGATGCTTCATTCCGCTCATATCAAGGTCACGGCCCTGCATGGCATTTGCCATTCCCGGGAGCATTTCCATCATTGACTGCATATTACCCATTTTTTTAACCTGCTGAAACTGATCAAGCATGTCATCAAGAGTAAACTCATTGCGGGACATCTTTTCTTCAAGCTTTTTAGCCTGTTCAATGTCAACTTTTTCCTGAGCTTTTTCAACAAGAGTAACGATATCACCCATTCCGAGAATGCGGCTTGCAATTCTTTCAGGGTGGAATACTTCAAAGTCTTCTGTTTTTTCACCAGTACCGATGAATAAAATTGGTTTTTGTGTAATTGTCTTTAATGAAAGAGCTGCACCTCCTCGGGCGTCTGAGTCAAACTTTGTCAAAACAACACCAGTAAGACCGAGCTGTTCATCAAATGATTTTGCAATATCAACTGCATTCTGACCAGTCATCGAATCTGCAACGAGTAAAACTTCGTCTGGAGTTACAGTCTTTTTAATATTTACAAGTTCTGCCATCATTGCTTCATCAATCTGTAAGCGACCCGCAGTATCGAGAATGATTACATCGTGACCATTCTTTTTTGCAAAGTCGATTGCATTTTTTGCAACTCTGACAGCGTCTTTAGTTTCTTCTTTATAAACCGGAACACCGATTTTTTCACCGAGAACACAAAGCTGTTCAACGGCAGCAGGTCTAACTAAGTCACATGCAGCAAGAAGAGGTTTTCTTCCTTCTTTCTTTAAGCGTGCTGCAAGTTTATGGCTGGCAGTAGTTTTACCACTACCCTGAAGACCGAGCATCAAAATTACAGACTGAGTATCAGGTCCTTTAAGCTTAAGGTCAGTTTTTTCATCACCGAGCATCGTAACGATTTTGTCATAGATGATTTTTACAAACTGCTGGCCTGGATCTACAGCCTTTAAAACTTTTTCTCCCTTTGCTTCTTCGATAGTGGAATTTACAAAGCGGCGAACAACGCGAAGATTAACATCGGCTTCGAGCAAAGCCATCTTAATCTGTTCGACAGTTTCTTCGATGTTTTTTTCTGTGATTGTAGATTTTCCGCTTATAGTACGGATGATATTACTGAATGTGTCTGTAATTTTCTCAAGCATAATTATTTCTTAACCCTTTTCTTTAATCTGAGAAGATCATGTAAGAAATCTTCAGGTTCAATTTCACGATTTAAAATTTTATAGAGACCATCGCAAATTACAAGCTTGAGATTCAATCGTTCTGAAATTTCGTGAACATATTTACATGCGATAGCGCCTTCAGGTAAGTAACCTACTTCGTTAACGCGTGCAATCAAATCATCAAGATTTGTAAATTTTGAAAGGATATTTTTCTGAATAATGTCCTGACCAAAGCGTCTGTTGCGGCCATATTTACTTTTACAAGTTACATCAAGATCACCGACACCGGCAATAGAAGTGAAAGTTTCTGCATGAGTTGCACCCATTGCAAAACCAAGAGTCTGTATCTCATTCAATCCAGCCGCTAGAAGAAGGCTTTCTGAGTTATCACCAAATGTATCAGAATTTTCAGAAATTGCATCACAGATTCCATAAACGCATGCAATAACATTTTTAACGGCAGCACAGATCTGAACGCCGATAACATCAAGAGAAGAATAAGCTACAATTCCCGGAACCCTCATAAGCTCACGGAAAATGATTGTGTTCTTTGGATTTTCAGAAGCAGCAATAAGGCCTGTCAATTTTCCCATTGCAACTTCTTCTGCATGACTCGGACCTGAAATATAGACAGTGTTTCCTTTGTAAATTCCAGGCAGAACATTTTCGATAGTTTCAAGACAAAGTTTTGCTCCATTCTTAGATGGAACAAATCCTTTTGTCAGAACGCCGATGTATGTATCTCCATCAGCAATGTTCGGAATAGTCACCAGCTTTTTTACAGTTGGCGCTAAATAAAGTGAAGGGCTTGCAAAGATAAGAAAATCTTTATCAGAAGCAACGTCAGTAATATCTGTTGATGCTGAAAGATTTTCAGAAAGTTTAAAACCTGGAAGGAATTTTTTATTTTCATGTTCGTTGTTAATAGATTCAACTACTTCATTCTCAAGTGCCCACAAAACAACCTTGTGACCACCACGTGCAAGAGCTTCTGCAAAACCAGTTCCCCACGCACCTGCTCCGATAATTCCGACAGTTTTAGGATTCATTACAAACCTCTTTCGTTTATTTTAAAGCCATTCCTTTAAGGCATCATGCCAGTCAATCAATTCTTCTGGCTTAAAGAAAAGATTGATTTCTCTTTCAGCACTTTCATCGCTGTCAGAAGCGTGAATAATATTATGCTGAGTGTGTGAACAGAAGTCACCACGAATTGTACCAGGCTGACTTTCTGCAGGGCTTGTAGCTCCGCAAAGTTTTCGAACCAGAGTAACGCAATCATCTGCCTGCCATACCATCGCAAGGACAGGACCAGAAGTAATGTAATCTACAAGGGCATTATAAAAAGGCTTTCCATAATGTTCAGCATAATGCTTTTCTGCCAGCTCCCTTGAAATCTTCATGAGCTTCATACCCACTAATTTTAAGCCCTTCTTTTCGAGGCGGCTTATTACCTCTCCCACTAACCTGCGATTAAGCACGCCAGGTTTTAACATACTAAAACAACGTGTTTCCATAATTGGTCAATTATATAAAAAATGTCAGCCATTTTCAAGATGTCAGCCTTTCAGGACTTTTCAAGTGGAATTTGCCCAACTCGAATCATAACGCATTTCATGAAATCAGATATATTGGAATTGTTAACAGTCATCATAAACAATACAAAAAAAACACCTGCTCCCGCGGGAAAATATAAAATGCTCCGCTGCTCTCGCCGCCGTTTACTATTCAGTAAGGTTTAAAGTTCTGCGGGACTCGAGAAGCTTCGCATTTATATTTTTCCGCTACGCAGGTGTTTTTTTTAACTTTTCTGAAGATTATTAACATTAAAATATCTGATTTCAAGGAACGCGAAATAATTTGTGTTTGGCAGTTTCATTTGAAAAGAATACTGTTTTGCAACATCTTGAAATTGGCCGGCATTATTTGTGAAATTGGCTAATTATGGATCACGTTGTTTGGAATAAATGGGTAAAAAAACTCAGAATTGATGAAAAAAATTCTGACGGAGCAGAAAAACTAAAAACGGAGTTTGGCGAGTGCCGCAGAATTTTAAACCAACCCCTTACGAAAAAGGCGGCGAGCGTAACGGAGTTTTTAGATTTTTCTGCGGGAGTCAGATTTTTTTTGTATTAATTTTGATTTTTTTTTGCGGATTTATTGTGCGAGGGAATTTTCTACACTTTTGATTACGCTGTCGGGAGTACTTGCGCCGGCTGTTATTCCAATTGTGTTGAGCATTTTGAACTCTGGTGGAATTTCATCTGCGGTTTCGATGTGAATTGCGTTTTTTACATAACCTGCAGCTTTCTGGTAGAGGCGTAATGTATTGGCACTGTGACGCCCACCAATGACAATTATTCCTTCAACTTTCTGACAGAGGCGTTCGAGGGCTTCCTGCCGTTCGCGGGTTGCAGGACATATTGTATTGATGATTTTTACAGATGGAATTTTCTTTTGAGCAAGTTCAGCGATTTTACCAAATTCCACTTCACTGAAAGTTGTCTGAGACAATAAAAGACACTTTTCAAATTTTGTGGAATTTACGAGGACAGTCATCTCTTCAAGATTCTGCACGCAATAAAAATTCCCCTTGCAAAAACCTTTTATTCCTTCGACCTCAGCGTGACCTCTGTCACCAGACAAAATCACGTCATACCCTTCTTTTGAATATTCAGCGACGCGATTCTGACTTACAGTCACACGCGGACAAGTTGCATCAATGATTGAAACATTTTTCGAAACAAGCTTATTTTTAATTTCAGGACTTACACCATGCGCACGAATAATAACGACAGAACTGGAATCAAGATTTTCAATATCTTTTTCTTCGATGATATTAAGACCTTTTTTAGAAAGTTCCTCAAGCGCAGTCGGATTATGAATAAGTGGACCAAGAGAATAAACTTTTTTATCATGATATTCTTTAAGAGCAACTTCAGCCGATTCAACGGCGCGTCTTACTCCCATACAATACCCTAATGTATCAGCTTTGATAACTTTCATAACTCAATTATAACAAACAGCTCTCACTCACGCAACGCATAAAATATCTCAACAAAAAAAATAAACTAACATCACTTGTAATACAAAAAAATCTGACTCCCGCAGAAAAATCTAAAATAATACAAAAACTTCTGCTTTCACAAAAAAATAAAAATGCTCCACTGCTCTCGCCGCCGTTTTCTTAAGGGGTAGGTTTAAAATTCTGCGGGACTCGAGAAGTTCCGCTTTTTATTTTCTTTAGCCACACGGACAAGTCCGCTACGCTGCTCGGACTACGTCCTCGCCCTAAAATTTATTTCCCATTTAAATGATTAAATATGATTGGATTAATATCTTTAGCATGGCGGCGTAGACGCCATAGCGTAGCGTACTCATCCGTGTGGCCATAAATTTAAACTTTTAAATTGAAATTTCTTTCTTGAACATTTAAATCTATATCTGCGTAATCTGCGTCAAAAAAAAAATAAACCTTTTCGAGTGAATTAATTTAAAACAAACAGCCCCTTCAGATTTTCTGAAGGGGCTGTAAAATTAAAAATTGAAATTATTTCTTTTCAACTTCTTTCTTTGCAAAAGCACGGAGGCCGTATGATGGTTTCCAGTTTTTGCGGACCATTGAGATGAATCCTGAAGAAATGAAGATTGATGAATAACAACCACTGATCAAACCTACGATTAATGCCCATGCAAAGTCATGGATTGTTCCTGTTGTAAATACATAGAGAGAAATTACTGCGAACAATGTTGTTACTGTTGTGATGATGGAACGGCTTAATGTGTCACTCAATGACTGGTTGATAACATCATTGAAAGATTTTACACCGTCAAGAGTCTGAACATTTTCGCGGACACGGTCGAGGATTACGACTGTATCGTTGATAGAATAACCGATGATAGTCAAAACTGCAGCGATTGATGTTGTTGAAAATTCAACCTGAAAGAAAGCGAGGAATGAGAACATAATGAGACAGTCGTGAATCAAAGCAACGATTGCACCTAAAGCAAAGTCCCATTTGAAACGGATTGCAGCATAAATCCAGATACAAAGCATTGTTCCAACCAGAAGAAGGATTGACTGGAATGCAAGTGTACTTGAAAGCTGAGAACCGATAAAGTCTGTTTTAAGAACAGTAAGACTTGATTCACCATAAGCATTATTCAAAGCAGCGTTGATAGTTCCAAGTGCGTCAGAACTTTTATCTGCTCCGATTCTGATCTGATATGCAGCAGATTCTCCTGCTCCTACAGCCTTTACAGCTGCCCCGGAAATACCAGACAAAGCAGCACAAACATCTTCTACAGAAGGATTAGAAGAAATCTGTACTTCTTCGATATAACCAGGCTTAAAATCGATACTAAAATTAATACCGCGTGTTAAGATTGAAAAAATTCCAACAGCAATAACTGCAATACTTAAAATCGCACAAGGAACAAAACCTTTGCTAAAATTAATTCTTTTTTTCATTATTTGATCCTCCAGCTGATGCTCATTGTTTCGCGGTTGAAAGTATCTGTATTAAAGTCAAACATGAGGCGTGATACGAACAATGCTGTGAATACTGAAGATGCAACACCGATTGCAAGGCTGACTGCAAATCCCTGAATAGAACCTGTACCAAGAATTGAAAGGAACAACGCTGCGATAAATGTTGTAATATTTGAGTCCATGATTGCCCAGAAAGCACCGTCAAAACCTGTTTCAATTGCGGCTTTGCGGCTTTTACCGTTTCTGAGTTCTTCTTTGATGCGTTCAAAAATAATTACGTTTGCATCAACTGCCATACCGATTGTCAAAACCATACCGGCAATACTTGGCAATGTCAAAGTTAAGTTGAAAGCAGAAAGAACTGAGAACAGAATGTAAAGGTTAAGAACCTGTGCAACAACTGCATTGATTCCGGCACCTTTATAATATATAAGCATGAAAATCATGATTAAGGCGAGACCGATGATAAGGGCATTTCTACCCTGTTCAATTGAAAGGGCTCCGAGAGTTGCTCCGATTACCTGCTGGCTTTCGATTTCAAGAGGAACATCAAGAGATGCAGTCTCAAGAACTTTCTGAAGATTCTGAGCTTCTTCCTTTCCAAAGCCGTCAACACGAACACGACCACCAGGAATTGCACATTTGATTGAAGGTGCAGATTTTATTTTTCCGTCACTTACAATTGCAAGACGCTTTTTAACATTCTTTGCTGTAAAGTCACCGAAAATTGTTCCACCTTCAAGGTCAAGAACAAGGTCAACACCAACGCGTCCAACTTCATCATTTGAAATCATTACATTTGTGATGTGTTTACCGTCAAGTGCAACTTCCTTTTTAACAGCCATATAGCGGTAGAACTGGTCAAGACCATATTCATCCTTTACATACATTCCGAGAAGTTCACAATCCTGAGGAATGATTGAAGGATCTTTAAGTTTCTGATTTTCATCAAAAGTATCTGCAAGATGAGATGAATAATACTGATAGAAAGCTTCAGTAGCTTCGTCATCAACGAGACGGAATGTCAAAAGACCGTTTCCCTGAATGATTGCATTCATTGAAGTTCCCTGACCTTCTCCAGGAATTTCGATATAGATTCTGTCTTCTCCCTGCTGGCGGATTACAGGTTCTGTCAAACCGAAGCGGTCGATGCGTCCTGTAAGAGTTTCAATAGCTGTTGCCATAGCCTGCTGTTTGAAGAAAGGAATATTTTCCGGTTTAAGGTCTTCGCCTTTTGCAGCAATTGCCGCATCAAGGTCAGCCTTGATAATTACATTTACACCACCTGCAAGGTCAAGTCCAAGTTTTACAGAGTTTGTATAGAAATCTTTATTTTTAAGAATTTCCTTGCGGTATTTATCCTGAAATAATTTTACAAGTCTGTTATGAATTGAAGCTGCAGCTTCTTTTTTCTGATCATCTGTATTTGTGTTATATCCAAAGCCAAAACCACGCATAAGGTCTTTCATAGTCATTGTCTGTGGAATTTCACGTTCAAATGTCTTGTAATTTGCTTTTGATTCCTTTAAAAGCCATGCATACTGTTCAGCAACAACAGCATCCGGATTAGTTTTAGTTTCTTCTTCCAAAACCTTAACCGATGCTACAGCTTTTTCGATGGAAATATCTCGAATTTTTTCTAATGAGCTGAGTGCAACCTTCTGGTCTTCTTTTGAAGTACGGAAATACCACTGAATTGAAGGCCATAAACAGTAAAGACATACACCCAATACTGCAATGATTAAAAGAAAACGATTTCGTTTACTCATTTTTTATAACTCCAGGTTATTTTAAATTATTCTTCATCTTTTTTTGATGATTTTTTTGCTTTTGCAGGAGCAGCTTTTTCTGCTTTTTCTGCAACAACTTTTTCTTCTGATTCGTTTACAACTCTTGCAATTGCAGTCTTTGTAAATTCAATTTTTGCATCTGTATCTACTTTTACTACAACTGAGTTATCTTTAAGAGAAGAAACAACACCGTAAATACCACCGATAGTTACGACTTTGTCACCCTTTTTAAGATTATCAAGCATTTTTTTTGTTTCTTTTTCCTGTTTTTTCTGCGGACGAATGAGCAGGAAATAGAAAATGGCTACCATTGCTACGATCATAATCAATGAAAAGCCCATGTTCTGCTGAGGTGTACCCTGTACATTAGCAGCTGCATCCTCTAACAAATTGAATAACAACATATGTAATCCTTCCTATTTTTTAAAAAATATTAGTTTTATAAGGATATCATACATATTGCACATTGGTCAATGTAATTTTTCAGAGGTTTATGTTGAAGAATGGAATTTTCAGGCGCGACTTATTTTACGAGAGAATCAAGTTCTGAATTGAGTTTTATAAACGATTCATTGTTAGGATTCAAGGCAATAACCTGCTTAAGGTAGTACTGAGCCTTTTTATAATCCCTGCGGTTATAATAAATTCTGTACATGCGGTACAAAGCGTCTGAATTTCTAGGATTTGCAATCAGGGCAGAACGTAAGTCAGAAAGAATTGAAGCCTCATTTGAAGACAAAAAGCTCCGTTCATAGAATAAAAAGCTTTTCATTGAAGACGAAGGATTCTGATTCAAAAGTGAAGTAATAAGTCTCGAAGCATTTGCTCCGCGTCCTGTTTTTATCATTGTTTCAATGTAAATCTGAATGGCTAAAGGTTCATTACCGTATTTATTATAGACATATGAAGCATTTTTCCAGGCTTCATCATTGTAACCAAGCACAAGACATATTCTGATATGAAGGATAATTCCGTTTTGAGGAACAAAACCGGTATTCATCATCTTTTTACTTACTGAATATGCGGCACTGTAATTTTCGGCCTTGTAATAGGCATTTGCAGAAACCTCAAGAGCTTTCTGATTTTCCGGATTTTCTGCAAGAATAATGCCGGCAAGCTGACCGCCGTTTTTACCGTTGATCATCAATCCTGTTTCAGAAGCAAGTTCTGCCGCATAGAGAATAATATCTGAATCATTCGGATAAAGAGAAAGCGCCCGCTCTATCGTACTTACAGCTGCGGTAAGATTTTTATTCCATTCTTTCTGAATTTTACTGCGGAGAAGAAGATATTCATTTTTATCCGGATAAGTTCTTGAATAAACATCAAGAAGTGATGACGCTTTCAGATATTCACCAGTTTCAACAAAAATCTTTGACCTGAAAAGAATAAAATCAAGATCACTCGGATTCTGCTGCAAAACAAGTGAAGCGTATTGTTCTGCCTTTGTATAGTCGCCCATTAAAAATGCAGTATTGGCATAAAGTTTAAGGATTTTCAAATCAGAAGGAAACTGAATTACAAGCTTATCAAGAATATTCAAAACCTGATCATATTTTTTTAACTGAATAAGACAGGTTGCCTTTTCCAGGAATACTTCATAAACAACAGTTTTCTCTTCGGTAGCTTTATCAAATTCCGAAATTGCTTTTTCCGTATCACCAAGTTTTTTATAGAGAAGTCCCATCAGATAATGGCACAATACAGAATCTTCAGAAATAAGAAGCGCTTTTTTTAACGACTCTTCTGCATCTGAATAAAAATCTGTCTTTGCTGTCTGAGTACATAAAACAAGACACGGAAGAACATAATCAAAAAATTCTTTTGCATTAGGATTTTTTTCGTATATACCTTTTTTTGCAGAATCTATCATTCCAAGATAATTTGATTTTTTTGAAATGAGAGGAACGTTATCAAGCGGCTTTTCTGACGGATACGCAATCTCCATAATTGAAGAAGCTATATTATAAAAGATTTTTTCGTCATCAGTATAATCGATTTCGGCTTTTGCAAATTTTGAAATTCCCCGTCTTATTGACTGCGGTGAACCAAATTCAACATCTTTTAAAACTGAATTTTCTGCAAAACCAAAATACGAAGCAGGCTTTTTTTCAACCTTAATCTGAGTTGCATTTGTCAGATCTACAGGCTCTTCAACACTCTCGCCTTCATATTTTGTGAACACTTTAGTCTTTGCGCCTTTTACAGAAGTTTCCTGAGAAGTACTCTGACAGGACAGAAAAACAGCGCCTAAAATGAGAAAAGTAAAAATGACTACAGAAAGATGTTTTATCTTCTGTCTAACAATCATCTGATTTCTCCATCATCAGAATCCTGCATAATTGCAGAAGTGTTTTTCTGACTGTAAAGATAATATGCAATTAAAAATATTCCGGAACAGATTAAAATAACAGGCCACATATAAGCAACAAATCTTCTGAACGGAATCTTGATAATGTGATATGCAAACAAAATGAAAACAGTACCAAGAAAAATCAGGGCTGCGGCCGGAATGAGATAAATAGTTCTCAGGCGTTCAAACTTAAGATAGCCGCATGGAATCAAAGTTAATCCGCACGAAACCATTACGATGGGCCAGATGTTTGTAAACTCGAGCGGAATGAGTCTTGTTACCATAACTTCTGACACAATGGAAAAAATCAAAAGGTTTAACCCGATATATAGCAAAACAGCTTTTTTAATGATAAGTGAAAAATAAATGACAGATGCAGAAAGAAACATCAATACAATAAAAAATACAACAAGGAAACCTGCTGTTTTTTTTGCAGGGAGAGCAATGATTAACGAAATTCCAATCATTACACACAAAAAACCAGCTGCCAGAATACCACGAAATAATCTAATATTATTTTTATCTGCCATAAATTCCACCAAAAAACTCAAGTATATTTTTAAATGTGCAAAAAATGCGTTCTATATAGAATACTACAAAAATGGCATTCTTGCCAATAACAAAAGTGTATGATAAAGTAAAAACATTATGAGAAAACAGACAATAAAAACAGTTTACGGCATTTTTTTCATAGCCGCCACACTTTTATTAACCTCCTGCTCAAAAAACAGTTACAAAAACGAAACTTATAAAGACACAATCAAAGAGCTTACAGTTCTCCTTAACAATGAACGCACGACTCCCGAAGCAAAAGCAGCAATCATCAATAAAATTGCACTTACTTATTTTTCAAACAAAAAATTCACAGAGCTTATCGTTTACCTTACTGAATGGGTAGAAAATAATCCAAAAGACAAATTTAACGCTTACTGGCTTTTTATGGTTGCGCAGGCCTATTCACAGACAAATGCAGACCCGATGGCAGAATTTTACTATGAACGAATAATCAAAAATTATTCTGATCTTGTAGTTTCAGGACAGTCAATTCACTTTGCAAGCCTCGAAAACTTAATAAAAATAAGCCGGAATCCGGACAGCCGCATCAAATACTTTAACCAGATAATCAGCCGCTTTCCGTCAAATGTAAGACTTACAGAAATGTATATGAGACTTGCACGCGAATATGAAACAATCGGCGAATGGAAAAAAGCACTTAAGACATACAAAATTTTTGTGGAACAGCCGGACAGCGTTTCAATTCAGATTGCAGACATTCCTGACGCCTACAACTACGCAAAAACACTCATCGACTTTAACAATTCCCCAAAAGACTGGACATTTAAATCACTCGGAGCACTTGAAAAAGCAATCAGAGACGCAATCTACAGATATCAGCCTAAAAAACTTGATACATACCGTTCAAGAGTCAATTTTTTTGCCGTTTCGTGGAAACAGGACGAAAACGCCTCTACAGGACAGGTAGACTTTTCGATGGCAAATTACATGCACGGAAACAGAATCAACTGCGACAAAGAACTTATTCCGGGACCGACTGCAAACGAAGCATACCTGAGAACGACGGGCTGGAGCACAATGCCGACATGGTATTTTTACTTCAGGGAAGTAAATTTTCCGGCAGATCCTGATATTCATGGAACCTGGGAATGGGCAGGAATTTATATCGGAGACATGCTCTGAAAGATATTTTTACTTTTTGAGCGGAACTTAAAAAACTAACATTTTTTTTCTAAAAACCGATAATCGTAGAGATGAAAGTTATGAAAAAATTTTTAGTATTTACAGCATTCTCTTTTATTTCAATCCAGGCCTCTTTTTCGCAGGCATCACTTCTGGAATCAAAAAGCCATATCAACTGGATAACAAGAGATTTTAAATCAAACATCACGCTTGATGTAGACAAAGCCGGAATAAACATGCCGTCAGGAAAATCAATTGCCGCAAACATGATAAACACAAGAGTTCCTGACATGATTAAAGATCCGCTTCTGACATTAAATGTTGACTCGAGACGCAAGCTCGGAGATCTCATACTTGAACAGAAAATTACATATCACGACCTTGCAGACGTCATTACAAGTTCCAGCTGTACAATCGGATACTTTAAAAAAGACTCTTCCCTTTTTACAACAAACCACAATATAAAAACATCTGACATTTCATCACTGTTTGTAAAACATTCAGCACCTTACAGACAGCAGAAACCAATTGAACAGATTGCTTCAAAACCATTTACAGGAATCATCATAGATGCCCGCGGACAGCTTGGCGTTCACGGGGAATTTTCAAAAGAAGAAGCTGAACCATGCTTTTTTCCACGCGTTTTTTCTGATGAAATGAATGTAATATTTGAAAAAAACATGGTTTTACCAGACATCATCATAAAAGGTGGAATCTGCCAGTACGATTTTTCTGATGATGAATCAAAATATAAAAATCTGATTGGAAACAGACCGCTTCACATACTGGCAACAGAAATCTTTGGAGAAAACAGAAGTGACATCGTCATTAAAAAGGAAGATGCCTTAAGAATTATTTCTGTTCCAGAAAATCTTGATCTTTTAAAAAATGGAAAAGTTGTAATTCTGCTGAATAAAGAAAAACTCATTTACGATGTTTCAGCTCCGTTAAAAGACGACTTGTATTACACAGATTTACAGAAACTCAAATTCTATGACATTCCTGATTTCTTAAAACCAGATTCAATTGATGACGGTCCTGACGGACTAAGATTTTTGTACAATCTTAAATTCATTCCGGACAGCCCGGAACTTTTACCAAATGAAAAATCACGAATCAGAGCATGTGCCGAAATGATAAAAGAAATGCTTAAAAATAATTCTTACTCAATCTTTATCGAAGGACACACAGCCGATATCGGACAGCCTGAAAACCAGCAGCAGCTTTCAAACGAAAGAGCACGCAGCATTATTGAACTTTTAGTCCGCGAAGGACTTGACCGGGATTTATTTTCATACAGAGGCTACGGTGCAACAGTTCCGGCAGAAGGCGGAGACAACAGCACAAATGAAGGCCGTGCCGTAAACCGCCGTGTAGAAATTAAGCTCAGACCAAAGACAACATATATTCAGAGAACTAACTAATATAATCAGATGAATAT
>JAGHVB010000074.1 GCA_018064525.1 Candidatus Treponema merdequi
ATTTTATTGTCCATACTACAGTTCCTGTTATGGAAGTAGTTTCCTTACACAAATTTTCAAGATTCTTCCAGTCTTTATTAAGTAATAATAAATTGAATTTTAAATTAATTAGTAATGAAGTTTTCTTATCATCTAACTCCAATATAGATATTTGTTCGATAATATCTTTTACCCTTTGATAATCTTTTGAAATTAAAGATAATAGCCCCTTTCTGTATAATTTTAGAAAATCATCTTTAGTGTAAATAATTAATTTCTCAAGATATGGAATAGACTCTTGTTGTTTATCATTATCTAACAAGTATGTGTTAGCTTGTAACAGATAGAATTTCTCTATTTCTTCTTGATTATTATTCTGTAGAATTTTAGATTCTATGGTTTGTAATTTATGTTGTGCGGTTTGTAACTTTCTAGATTCTATTAGTTCTTCAATTTCATTTAACTCGGGCGAAAAAGTATATGAAATTTTTGAATCTATATTTAGAACTGTAGTCAAAATAGCCTTAGTATCTATATAAATTTTTTTATCCAGTTGAAATACTCTTTCTGTCGAGATATTGGTATAGTTCAGTTTTTCTGAATTAATCAAATGATAAATTGTTTTTAAAAATGAAATATGCTTTGATTTTGATTCATCATTTTGCAAAGAAAGTAATTCTGGAATAAATTGTGTATCACAAATAATCCATGAATATATTAATTCTTCATTATCTTGAATTAAGAGTTTTAGTTCTTCTTTTGAAAGATTTGCAAAATATTGAAACTTTTTCGCTTTCTTAAATACGGCATTCAATAATTTTTTACAATCTTCTATTGGTAAAGATATGTTTAAGTATTGGAATAAATTACTGTTCAATAAATTATTCTCTATTTTTTGATATAATGAGGAAAAAATATTATCTACTAGTCTAGTTAGAAAAGATTGTGTAATTGGTCCCATAACTTTCCTACTTAATAATACTGCTCTACATAACTATAAGCCTTTTCAAAAACATCGTTATCCTTAATCTTATACTTAATCCAAACGATGCTTCTTAAAGACTTTCTAATTTCTTTCTGTCCTGTAGTTGTATTCTGCCAGCCGTCAAAACGTACAATCTTAACGATATTATCAATATCTTCAACAATGCGTTCAACGATTGCTGGAGTGTTAATATTCTTAACTCCTTCAAACAATTCAGTCAAAACAGCTTTGCCTTTATCGATCTCATCTGCAGGGACATACTGCTTTTCAGCCGCAGCCGCTTCTTTGGCCATCTGCAACAAAGCCTTCAAGAACTCAATACTTGTAATGAGCTGTTGTTCATGTTGAGTCTTAAGTTCTTCAAGGCGTTCTCCAAGTTTTACAAATTTAGGGTCATCAGTATATTTCTTAATCTTTGCAATAAGATCAATTTCAATTTTCTTAGCTTTTCCATTCATGATATCTGGATTATTGATAAAGTAATCAACCAGCTCAGGACTTAATTCAATAATATCTTCGTCTGTAGCCTCTTTTGCATTATCTACAGTCAGATTATCATGAACAAGTTCCATAGTCTTTGGACCAAGTGCAGCCCAAATTAAAGCTCCAGAATTATCAACAGGTTTTACAGATTCATAAACATAAGAAAGCCAGATATAATCTTTTTTGAACTGATTCAAACAAGGATCTGGTGATAATGCTTCCCAAGCACGAGCCAATACTCTGTAATCAGCAGCAAACTTATCTTTTAATTCATCAGTAGGAATTGCCTCTTGTGCAGCCTGTAATCCTTCAAAACCATCTACAGTACGGTCAACGCCCAAGAAGTATTGCAAACATTTATTTACAAGATTTGGAAGTTCTGCTTTTACACCTTCAATATTTGTAATAACTTCTCGCATAGACTTATCATCAAAATTTAAAGCCTTGGCAACGTTATCAAAAATACCAATGTAATCTACAACAAGACCATGAGTTTTGCTAACGTCAGAAACTCTGTTTACACGACAAATTGCCTGCAGCAATGTATGGTCTTTCAATGGCTTATCAAGATACATTACCTGCAAATTAGGAGCATCAAATCCTGTAAGAAGTTTTGCAGTAACAATAATCAACTGCAATGGGTTATTTGGATCTCGGAACTCATCAAGAACAGCAGTTTCCTGATCACGGTCTCGGCGATAAGCCTTGTATCTGTCAGCCTTATCATTATTTGTATCCATAACGATTGTTGTTGCTTGTGGGCCCATCAAAATATCAAGTTCCTGCTTATACTTCAAACAACACTCGCGGTCATAAACAACAACCATTCCCTTAAATCCATTTGGCTTAATCTTAGTTCTAAAATGCTTTTCAATATGAACACAGACCTTGTGAATACGTTCCTGGTCATACATAATAGCTTTCATGTTTACACGACGCGAAAGCTCTGCCTTTTCTTTTTCAGTAAGTTCTTTTGTAAGTTCTTCAAACTCAGCATCAATCTTATCTTTATCAACATGAAGCTCTACCGGTACAGGTTCAAAGTTCAATGGCAATGTTGCATTATCGCGGATAGAATCACTGAATGAATATTTACTCATATATCCGCTTTTGTCTTCAATCGCACCAAATGTTCGGAATGTATTTTTATCAAGACGGTTAATTGGTGTACCAGTCAAACCAAAGAAAAATGCGTTAGGAAGCGCAAGTCTCATCTTTTCGCCAAGGTCACCTTCCTGAGTTCTGTGAGCCTCATCAACCATAACAATAATATTGTCACGAGTGTTGAGAGTTTCGGTAACATCTCCAAAACGGAAAATTGTAGTAATAAGAATCTTACGTATATCAGCTTTGAAGAATTTAATAAGTTCTTCTTTTGTTCCGGCACTATCTAAGTTCGGAATATTGGCAGCAGTAAAGTCCCCTGTAATCTGTGTTTCCAAACTAATGCGGTCATCAACAATTACTACAGTTGGATTCTTAAGTTCAGGAATCATTCGTAATTTCTGAGCTGCAAAAATCATAAGTAAAGATTTTCCAGAACCCTGGAAATGCCAGATAAGACCTTTTTTTGGATAACCAGCTTTTACGCGTTCAATAATAAGGTTTGCACCTTCAAACTGTTGGTAACGACAAACTACTTTATAAAGACGTTTCTTTTTATCGGTTGCAAACAGGCTAAAAAACTGGAAAATGTCCATGATATGTTCGGGTGTGAGCATGTCAGCAACATCAATCTCAACATCTTTTAATGTACCTTGTGTTTTATGCTCTGCTGTGTGCCAAGGTCCCCATTTACTGAACGGTGCATTGATAGCACCATAGCGGAATGTTTTTCCCTCTGATGCAAAATTAAACACGTTTGTACAGAACATCTGAGGAACTGTTTTTTCATAATCATGAATGTCCTGTGCACCATCTAACCAGGTAATGGCATCGCGAACAGGTGTTTTTAGTTCTCCAATAACAAGTGGAAAACCGTTTACCAAAAGTACAATATCAAAGCGTTTTCCGCCTTTTTCCATCGGGTAGACCCACTGATTTGTTACAACATATTCATTTTTAGCAAGTTCTTCTTCTGTCATGGTACCGAAGAAGCGGATTGGAGTCATTCTTCCATCTTTACCAAATGGAAATGAGTTTTCTTCAAAAATAAGTTTTTTGAACTTTTCATTCTGGCTTACAAGGTTATGTTCTTTGGTTGTATTGATTAATGTACGGAGTTTATAAATTACCTGGTCTGCTCGGCTTGGTTCTTCGGCAATTTCCGGATTCAAGCGAATAAGGGCAGCTTTTACCATAGATTCAACGAGCACTTCATTTTGTGCACGTGGCAGTTCGTCTGCAGGTACATAATGCCACCAGTTTTGCTGGAGTTTTAAGAGCATCATTTGTTCTATGGTATTGTCTTCATTAAACATAAAGCTTACTCCTTTTTCCGGAACGTGTATAAATATTTTGATTTTCTATACACATTCTTTCTGACATGTTCAAAAAACCAAGTTTTTTGAACATGTTCCGGATCTTAAGTTGAAAAAAAATAGATTCTTCAACATATTATCGCTTACGTGTTGAAAAATTTCAAATTCTTCAACACGTTATTTATATAAATCAGCCTGATTGATAAACAACTCAGCCAATCTGTCATTCATATAGTAATTAGTCTTACCAATTTTGATTTTAGAAAGAAGTCCCAAATCAACAATATCATCAAGATATTTTGCTGCGGTAAAGCGACTAACCTGTAAGTCTCGTTCGATATATTCAATCTTCGTATACGGATGGTTAAAAAGATTGTTCAAAAGTTCATGACTATATTTTGTGCCAAATTTATCTCGAATCTTAATTTTATATTCATCCATAAGGATTTTTATATTTTGAATAAGAATTACAGTTTCTTTAGCAGTCTGTTCAATGCCTTTTAGCATAAACATAATCCATTTCTGCCAGTCTTCTTGATTATTGCCTTCGTTATCACGAATATGCTGAATCAGAGCATAGTAATCACCTTTATTATGGGTGATATATCGGCTCAAATACAAAATAGGCAGGTCCAGCAAGTCGTTTGTTACGAGATATAAAACGCTAATAATTCTTCCTGTTCTACCATTTCCATCATAAAATGGATGAATACTTTCAAACTGGTGATGAATAATTGCAAGTTTTATTAGCGGGTCCAAATCGCAGAAATCTGGATCGTTAATATTTATAAACTTTTCCAGATTAGTCATGCATTGTTCAATTTCTTCTTTAGTCTGGGGAGGAGTATAAACAACTTCATCTTTACCATTTTTTAATTGAGTTCCTGGTAATGCTCTAAAGCCAGCACGATTTTCTTCAAGCTCCTGCTGAATCTGTTTAATAACTGCATTAGTAAGAAGTTTATTTTTTCGAATAAGATCGAAACCTACGTGCATTGCTTGCCTGTAACGCAAAACTTCTTTTGCAGCAGCCTTTTCAACAGTTTTCTTTATATCGTCTATTTCAGAATCTGTTTTGTAAAGATCATCTTGAGTAGTTACAATATTTTCAATTTCAGAACTATCTTTAGCTTCCTGTAAAACAAGCGTATTCAAGAGAATGTTTTCATTTGGAATAGTTTTTGCAACACCTTTAAGTTCTGCCAAAGCCCGGCTGGCATTACTTAGTTGTTTGAGGATTTCTTTTGTTTCCAATTCCATTTTTAATGGAAGTTCTGGGATATTGTATGATGATGTCATTTTATGCCTCCTGTTTAGTTAATGCAGAACGTTTAATCAAAAAATCAGTTAATATTTTGTCGTTGTAAATATGTTCATTAGCTAACACCTTTGTAAGAATATTGTGACAGAATTTTTTTTGGAGACTTTTTATAAATAGTTGTTCTATAATGTTATCCTCGTTAAACATAAAGTTATTCCTTTATAAAGATTAAGCGATTGTATCCCTAAGTTCAATTAATGATGAATATAGCAAGTATAAATGAAATTTACCCATTTTAGTTTCTATATATTTACTTTCTTTACCATCCTTATCTTTAATATAAACCTGGCTAAAATCAGTATCAAAAGAAATACCTGTATATTCAGCCATATCATTAATGCTGTTAAAAAGACCTTTGGTATTTTGAAGATTAACAAAATCTTTTTTTATTATTTCAAAATCCTCAAGTGTTATTTCTTGAAAATCTTTTATAGATTTTGGTTCAGAAATATAAAATTTTGAAATAAGTTGTTTAT
>JAGHVB010000027.1 GCA_018064525.1 Candidatus Treponema merdequi
ATAATTTTGTTCATTTCCCCAAATTTCATTACATTTTCCAGAAATTTTATACCCTTTATCTACAAATTGAGGAAATGATAAATATAATTTTTCTATGATTGTAATAATTATCATTTTTATTTCTTCATATCTTTGATTCACAGTATTTAATGATGTATCTGAAACATCCATAATGTAGTTTTCTGTGAGATTATGCATACTTTTTATTAAAAGTATATTTTTAATTATTTCAACTTTATCTTTATATACATGATCTTCTACAATTTTTTGTTTTTCTAAATTATGGTTTTTTATAATTTGTCTTTCTGATGCTTGTATTTGTTGATTAGTGATCTTTTCATGATGCTTATTTGTTAAAATGATAGTAATAATACTTACAAATGCTGTTAAAATTGCTCCAAAATTTGATGTTATTATATCTTTCATTTTTTCTCCTTTAACAATTTTCTTAAAAATTTCGTTATTTCTCAATTTCCTCTTCCACCATTCGTTTGGCATCTTCAAGAAGTTGTTTGCTTTGTTTTCTGAGTTCAAAACTATGCTGGATTTTTTCAGCAATTTTTACCTGAATGGATGATGGAAGAATAGGAATGGGTAATTCTAAAATATTTTCATCTTTAATTACTGGATAAGATGTTCCAACATTCCATTTTAACATCCAATCTTTATACAAAGATGTTCTGAGAAGAATTTGTAGGGTTTCCAATAGATAATCTGTTTTTTTCTGAAGAACTGTAAAAGCTCCACTTGCGATAAAGTCTTCTTGTTCAAAGTCAATTATTGATACTGCCCCTCTATAAGGTCTTACTTTTGAAATAAGTAAATCACCTTTGGAAACTAAAATTCTTGCATTTGCTGGTAATTCCTCTTTTTTTACCTTATTATAATTACAAGAACCATTACTTGTATCTATATCTCCGATTTCAATATAGTTGTATTCGGTTTTTGAAAATGACAATGTGTTTTTATTTTGATTAAACTTGTTTTGGACTAAATCCCAGCCACCTTTATATTTTTTGATTAATGATTCATATTCATCATACTTGTTTTGATAATATTCCGCATCAATACGAGCAGAATCATGAAAAACAGAACTAAAACTTCTAACAGAACTTTCAACTGTGTCTTTCTTACTAAAAAGCTCATCGTCAATTCCAAGTTCATTTTCCAAAAGTTTCTCTGCTTCTTTATATAAAGTTTTGCTCTCTTCAAGACAAGCGTGAGCTTTCTTTACCATATCAGCAATTGAAGATTGAAATGATTCTGGAAAAATAGGAATATAAATTTGATTCATATCCTCAAGCAAAAATCCCATCTGTACAGCACCGCGTGTGAACTTTTTGATTTGACTACGACCAAATTTTGAACTTAGATAAATTGCAAGATAATTTTCATCGATATTGTTTGGTCTCAAAATTGCAAGTTTACAACTACAAGTTGCTTTATTACTTGTCGTAACCAATGATACTTCTCCAATTGTTCCTACAATTGATAAAAGGACATCCCCTTTTTTTAGATGAGAACGTAACATTATAGATTTGTTATAGGTTCCTTCATCAATGCATATTGGATTTGCCTGTTCGATAAAAAATGAATGTACATCTTGCCCACGATAATAAGAAATTCCTTCATTACAGAATTGTTCACTAATAGACATATGATTTCCATCAGATACTAAAGCAACATCGCTTATTGTTTTTATCGATAGTTTATTTAAAACATTTAAAACATGCTGATTTTCTTTGGAGTAAAATTCCGCATCTAATCTATGAGATCTTTCCAAATCACTCAAAAAATATTCTCTTATTTCCAACTTCCCCAATAACTCTTCGTATTTTTCTTTATCAAAAGAATCATTGGGGCTTATTGAAAAAAACTTAAATTTTCCTTTTTGGCAAATTGCTCAAATGCTTCTGTAATTCCATCCTTTGAATATCTTCCCTTAAGTCTTATGTCTCGTAGTGACCACATATTATCCAGTTCCCTGTCGTGATTAAACAAATCGTGTTTTACAAAAATATGGCCATGAGTATCCTTTATGCGAACGTTATTTCGTTCTTTTACATCTTCAACAGGAATAAAGTATTTTTGTTTTTCTTTTGAAAAAGACTTATATTCTTCAATATCAATTTCATCACCAATCAATACATTACAATCTTTTCCATCGTTCAAGACTTCTTTATAACGCTTTCTTGTGTTTTTATCCAAAGATAAGAATTCATCAAGAGTAATTTTGTCTTTTAATTCTTTAAGTTCCTTCTTTTCTGAATCTTTCTTGTTTAATTTTTTCTTTTCAAAAGTAACAGGTTTCACAATCCATTTTTTGTGGTTATCCAGGTCACCAAAATCTTCAATAAAAAGATCCTTTACAAATTCAGTTGTTTTCCAGTCTGTAAATTGTGGTTCTGTGTTTGTTACTAATTGACCATCTTTTATACCGTAGCTGTATTTTGTCCATGAAACATAATTTTCTGTAACATAGATTTTTTCTTTCTGATTATTTACAGTCGGTTCTTGCATTGTTGCAAAGAAAATAGGATAGTCAATATTTCCGTTTTCATCTGGTTTTGGCTTTGGACAAATATTTGGGAATCCACAGTTTTCATCAGTCCATTTCTGCACAAAAAGAACGCTTGTTTTTGTTCCTGTATGCTGCAAGAAAGTATTTCCATGTAAGCCAACAACTCCAAGAATACGACATTTATCTGCAATAAAATCACGGAGGTATTTTTCACTGGAATTATTGAAATCTCCCTGAGGCAGTACAACACCCATTCTTCCGCCTGGCTTTAAGAAATTCAAATTGCGTTCAATAAAAAGAATATCTCTTCCGATATTGTTTTTAATTTTTCCGTTTTTGTCTTTTCCTAGTTCGTAGAGTCCAATTACTTTAGAATCACTTCTGTCTCCTGCGAATGGAGGATTTGCAAGTATCAAATCAAAATTGTAGTTTGTATACTGTCCTTTTTTTACAGCCAGTTCTTCAAGACGAGAAAATCCGCCGTAGTACTTTTCTTTCCAGCCATTTTTACCAAGATATTTTGAACCGTTCCAAACATTGTAATCCAATGTGTTCAATTCAAGAACATTAGTTTTTCCGTCACCTGCAATAATGTTGAGCATTTTTCCAACACGAACACAAGTTTCATCAAAATCAATGGCAAAGACATTATTATCAACATAATCGGTTTCTCGCTGACCACGTTTTGTATTTACAAAGTTGTGTTTTTCTGGATTGATTTTATTCCAAACATGAAAGATTGTGTGCATAGGAAAGCCACAACTGCCACTTGCTGTATCAATCATTTTGTCTTGTTCAGATGGGTTCATCATTTTTACACACATATCGATTACATAGCGAGGTGTAAAAAACTGACCTTTTTCTGCCTTTTGAGAACGAGTCATAAGATGTTCAAATGCATCATCAACAACATCAAGGTTTGAATTGAAGAGTTTTACATTTTCAAGATAACTGACAACATTTTTTACATCAGAAGCACCAAGTTCAAATTTTGTATTTTCCGGGAAAATGCCTTTCCATTTGCTCTGGGCTTTTTCAAAAAGTTTTTGAACTCTGTCGTAAACCTGACCTTCTGCACCAAGAGAACGAAATTCAAGTTGTCTAAATTTATCTAAAGTTTCCTTTACTTTTGGTTTATCAGATTGAGCTAACTCACGGACTGATTCATAATCCCCGTAATTTATATAGTGTGAAAGAATGTCATTATCTTCTGCAGACATATATTCATCATAAAGTTTTGCAAAAAGGAATTTGAAAACTTCTTCAAATACATCACCACCAAAGTTTGCGAAGATTTTGTCTTCAATTTCAAGAATTACATCTTTTAAGGAAGTTGTATTTTCTTCATCAACAAGTACAAGATCTTTAATGGTAAAACGATCATTAAGAATCTGATCTAATGTTTCGTTGAATTTTGGAAGACGATCTATTTTTTCAAATTTATAATTCTTATTCTGTAAACTCTGTCGATTATGATAAAACTCTTTTGTTTCACCACCGTCTACTTCTACAGCAATACTTGCACCAAGATTTTTTGTATAGTTTTCTAACTGATCTTTTACCTTTTCTTTACCGGGAGCTTTACATTCAACAACAATATAAGGGGCTGTTCTATGTTCATCCTCGTAAATCACAATATCTGCACGTTTATCATTCGAACGTCCCATTTGAACAATTTTTTCAAATTCAATACGTGCCTTAGGATAATTATATTCTTCTATAAGTTTGTGAGTGTAAAGTTGACGAACAACTTCTTCAGGCTTAAGTTCAATTTCTTTTTCACGAATAATACAGGTAGTTTTTGGAACTGTATCTCCGTTTTCATTTGTTCCTTGATATATGCGTTCTTCAACCCATTTTATTTCTGCTTCTGTAAATTGTGTAAATTTAGAAAAATCAAATTGTTCTTTTGTAAAAGCCTCTTGTAAAGTCATTTTTAACCTCGTCATTTATATCCTGTTATTTATTGCTATGATTTTTTGTATTAACTTAATCTTCTGTATCATTTATCAGCCATTCTGCCAAATCCAAAATCCTAACTCCTTCGTGCTGAGTTTCTGGATGCTTTGTTCTTGCAATTATCATTTTTGGATAAGCATCTTTTATATTTAAAAGAGGTGAAACTTCTCGTTCAAATGTTTCTTTTCTTGAAATATCATCACTTACCTGAATATAGATTTTTTTATCTTTTTTGATGGCTACAAAATCAATTTCTTTTTTATATAAAAAGCCTGTGTAAACTTCATAGCCGCGTCGTAAAAGTTCAATACAGACAATATTTTCGTAAATTCTTCCATAATCATAATTTTTAGTACCAAGTTTTGCATACTTAAAAGCATGATCTGCAAGATAATATTTTTCTTGAGTTTGTAGATATTTTTTTCCTTTTATATCGTAACGGCGAATTTTGTAGAATAAATACGAAGAACAAAGATATTTTATGTATGAAGAAATTGTTTTATCATCAACTTTTGAACCATTTGAAGTTAATGTATTTGATATATTGTTAGCTGAAACTTCGGTAGAAATGTTGTCCAAAAGAAAATCATTAAGTTTATCTAAAATAGATAAATTTTTAATGTTATACTTATCCTGAATATCGCGGATGATAAGGGTATTATAAACTTCGGCTATGTATTTATATTTTTCTTCACTTTCATCATATAAATAAGAGCCTGACATTCCTCCCTGAAGAGTGTAAAGTTCAAATGCTTTTTGCAAATCTTGTAAATTAAAATATTGAATAAATTCTGAAAAACTAAAAGGAAAGATTTCTATAGAAAAAGTACGACCTGTAAAAAGAGTTGCCAAATCACTTGAAAGCAAAAAGGCATTTGAGCCAGTAATATAAATATGATATTTTTCTGATGCATGAAATGAATTTATAGCCTGTTCAAAATCTTTACAAAGTTGAACTTCATCAATTAAAAGAAAATTTTCTTTCTCTGGAGAATATAGATTTTCTACATATTCATTTAAAGCACCAGCATTTTTAATAGTCGAAAACTTAAAAAGATTGTAATTGATGTGAATTATATTTGCATTTGAAATATTGATTTTGAGGTAGTCAATAAATATTTCCATCAACTTTGATTTTCCGCTTCTACGTATTCCTGTAATAACTTTAATATCAGAAGTATTTATTGTGTGGATAAGTTTCTGTAAGTATTTTTGGCGTTCCAAAAGTTTCATAATATAATAGTATCATCCTCATTCCGAAAAATCAATAAAATTTCAAGTTTTCGGAATAGGAATAAAAACCGCCCGCCAGAAAACTCCAGCGGGCGGTTTGTTTAAATATTCAAATACTTTTCTTGGTGGTTTCGACAGGCTCAAGTCGCACGCAAGCGTGCTTACCGAGTTTGCATTCGCAAACTCGCACATTTTATTTTATAAGTGCATGCCACTCCTGTAATGACTTAACTCCACCAACTCCACGGTTCCCATCTTTAGTAGCTTCAATTCCGCGAACTGCAGCGAGAGCAGCGGCAAGTGTTGTGATGTAGCTTACTTTGTATTTCAAGCACATCTTACGGATAGTTTTACGATCTTCGGCGTAGTTACGTTTTGCTTTTGGTGTGTTGATTACGAGGCAAACTTC
>JAGHVB010000058.1 GCA_018064525.1 Candidatus Treponema merdequi
TAATATTTTGAGAATTCTTCAAATGTTTTTATTTCATCAAAATCCGGTCGCTGCATTTTTCTTTTTATGTGCCGTAATAATTGTATAACTGTAAGCATTCACTGTGATAATGCCACTTCCAATATCCACATACCAGTTTTTGCCTTTGCGGGAAATATTTTTATCACAATCCGCACCGGCAATTTTTATCTGATTTTTGCACCATTCAACTACATCATCACAGGCGAGAGCAAGATTTTTTTTGATTCGATTAATCCCCATTTCCGTGGTGTGAAGTCTGCCTGAATTTTTTATCAATTCATTTTCTATCATCATTTCTGATTTGATTATAATATACTTAATATGACAACTATATGTCATATTAAAATTATTCACAAATTATTTTTCAGATTCCACTAATCACAAAACTTTTTCAAGGCACACATACAGAATATCAGAGCGCCCCATATATTCTCCAGAATACCTTCCGCATTCAATGTATCCGTATTTTTTGTAAAAAGCCTGAGCTGGAATATTTGTAGAAACTGTATCAAACCTCAACACTGTACAACCACGACGTTTTCCTTCTGCTTCGTAAAAATCTAGAAAAAACTTGCCAACACCATTCCGCTTTTCTTTCTGCGCAACAGCAAGTGTATGAAGAACTAAGATTTTATCCGGATTATTTTCTTTAACCTGCCATTTTATAAACTGATAATGCGTTTCCTGCACATAATTAATTCGTCCGCATGCAATAACAATGGAATCTTTTTCAACAACATACAAATCGCGGGCATCAATTCCAGTTTGAATATCATCTCTTGTTGGATAAACGTTACGTCGCCATGCTGTCAAATCTCCATGAACTGCTTCGTATTCAATCTGTGCGTTGTAAATTTCCAAACACGCTTCAACATCACCTAAAGTCGCAAGTCTAATTTCCATTTTTTCCATTGTACGGCTCCAAATATAATTTTCTAATATCTGATTTTTTCTGCTTCTTTAAGAACTGCAGCTTTGAGCCATTTTGGTTCAATTACTTTTACGCTGCTTCCAAAACTCAAAATCCAGTTTACAAGCCATCGGGCTTGAGGCATTTTTAATGTGATGATTTTCTTGTTTTTAGCTGAATGGTGCGATCGATGTTCGATATCATTTTTATTTCGGTCAGGAGATCTAAACAAATAATAATCTTCAATTCTTTCAACTGCGTATTCATCAAGAATCAGAGAAATTGAACTTTCTTCTACTTCAAGTCGTACAGTTGAAAAATTTTCAACCTCATCTTTGTAATCAGAAAAAATATTTTTGGTAACAGCAAAAGCTTTTTCCTCGTGCGTAATCTTTTTATTTGTCGTCAAAAGATTCTGTATACGCGAAAGCTTAAAAAAACGCGGCTCTTTTTTTTGACGGCAATACGCGTACAAATACCAGGCCTGTCCCTTAAAAATAATTTTCCACGGTTCAACGGTCCTCTTTGTCATTTCACCTTTACCGGAAAAATAATCAAACTGAACCTGATGACGAAAAATAATTGCAGACTTAAGCTGATTAAATAAATTACGGATTTCTTCTCCTTTTGAATTCCATGGAGAAAAATCAATCTTAATCCAATCAGCATTTGATTTTGTAATCGCTTTTAATTTGGAAACTGCGGCCGAAGAATTTCCACTTAAAACTTCAAGCGCCTGCACACTCGAAAGAATTTCCAGTTTTTC
>JAGHVB010000010.1 GCA_018064525.1 Candidatus Treponema merdequi
CATTTTAAATGAGTATATTAAAAGTATAAACTCATTTTCACTGTATGTCAAATTTAAAAATCCTTGTTTAGAATGTGTATATGAAAAACTATCATCAGGCATTCATTGAAAATTTAAAAACCATAAGAAAATCAAGACAAATTTCTCAGGCATTACTTGCAGAAAAATGTAATGTTTCAAATGGAACTATAGGCAACATTGAATGTGGTATTACAAAACCGTCTTTTGATTTGATTTTTCAGATGGCTGAGGCATTGGAAATTCCAGTTTCAGAACTTTTCAAGACAAACGAAAATTCCACTAAGCAAAACATGACTATTGAGCAAAAAAATAAAATAAAAAAAACAATATCATCTAAGATTGAAAAAACTTTAAAAGAGATTCTTACATCTGTAGATTCGATTTAAAAACTGATAAATTCCACTTAAATAACTTTAAGTTTTTCAATTTCTTCATCAAGCATGTCAAAAAACTGATTGATCTGATAAATATCTATCAATGCATGATGAACCTGAACAGATACCGGCATCATGAGACGGCCTTTAAAATCTTCTTCGTATTTTCCCCATGAAATTCGAGGATTTGAATCTTTTGAATTCATGAATGGAAGGGTCAAATGTTCATAATGACGGCCAGGAACACCAAAGAGGTAAAAAAAGTTTAAGATATCTGTATTTTCAATTGAGGTCGGATTCTGGCGGGATTTTTCACGTTCTTCTTCTGCGTATGAAAGATAGGAATCCCAGTCCATATTATGTTTGAGATAGCAGTAACAGTAAGTATTATCTTCAAGAATTTCAATATTTGATGACAGGCAGTTGTCGTATTCAATAATTCCTTCATTATAAATTCTGTGACGAAATTCCGGAATACGGTTAACTACTATTGAGACAAGATGAATCATAACTGTGTAAAAAGAACAGTTTTTTCTTTTACAAAAATCCGCAACTGTGCCGACATCTATTTTAACTGTTACAGTGAGAAACGGATTTTCCATTCTCGAAAACAGCTTAAAATACGGAAGTCTTTTGTATGTTGCGAGGTCAATAATCTTGCACTGTAACATAAATTCTCTCTATACTTATTGTAATAACAGAATTATAAAAATTCAACATTTTTATTTCAACCCATTTCTATTAAAAAAAACGCAATTCAGTACAATTCTATAATAAATTTTCACTTCACCTTATATAAAAATTGAATATCACAAAAACTGACTCTCGACTATAAACTTATTCTTTAGTAAAATATAAATATGGCAGATATACACGTATTTGACCCGGCGCCTGAGGGGACACCGGTTTCTAATTTTGTCCACCTCCACGTTCATTCTGACTATTCGCTTCTCGACAGCTGTGCAAAACTCGACAACCTGATTGCAAAAGCAAAAAGTCTCAACATGCCGGCCCTGGCACTTACCGATCACGGAAACATGTTCGGTGTATTAAACTTTGAACATATCTGCCACGCAAATGGAATCAATCCGATTGTCGGCGAAGAATTCTATGTTGCTTACGGAAGTCACCTCGAAAAGAATGATGTTCCATATTCCCATAAAGGTGAAGACGGTGACCGTCATGCACATTACTTTCACCTGATTCTTCTCTGCGAAAATGAAACTGGTTACAAAAACATAAGCTGGCTTTCTTCAATCGGTTTTACAGAAGGTCTTTATTACGGAAAACCGCGAATTGACTTTGAGCTTCTTGAAAAATATCACGAAGGCCTTATCTGCTGTTCTGCATGTATTGCAGGGGAACTTCCGCAGCTTTTACTCGCAGGCCGTGATGATGAAGCAAAAGAACTTGCATTGAAATATAAAAATCTTTTCGGACCTGATCACTATTACATCGAAATTCAGGATCACGGACTCGAAGATCAGAAAATCGTAAACAAAAAACTCATTGCACTTGCACACGAACTCGACATTCCGCTTGTCGCAACAAACGATGTTCACTATGTAGAAAAAGAAGATGCCGTTGCACAGGACATTCTGCGATGCATCGGATTTAAAAAATTATACAACGAACCTCATCAGACAATGGGCGGAAACGGAAACGACAACTGGTATTTTAAAACAGAAGAAGAAATGCGTGCTCTCTTCCCAGACTGCCCTGAAGCAATCGACAACACAATCAAGATTGCAAACATGTGCGACCTGACAATTCACCAGTATTCAACTCCAGACTTAAAAGACTGTCTTCCACGATTTAAACTGCCTGAAGAATTCTGTACTCACGGAGACGACTATAAATCAGATCAGGACGATTACGTACGCTATCTTGTAGAAGAAGGTCTTAAAAAAAGATATAAGGAAATTACTCCTGAAATTCGAAAGCGTGCTGAATATGAACTTGGAATCATCTTTCACATGGGTTTCTCAGGTTACTTTTTAATTGTATGGGAATTCATCAACTGGTCAAAGTCAACATGGGACAATGTAAATAACAGACCAAAGCCTTACATTCCGATTGGTCCGGGACGTGGTTCCGGAGCCGGTTCCCTTGTTGCGTATGCGATGACAATTACAGATATCGATCCGTTTAAGTACGGACTTATCTTTGAACGATTCTTAAACCCGGAACGTGTATCAATGCCTGATTTTGACGTTGATATGGACTTCGACTACCGTCAGGATATCATCCAGCACACGAGAGATCTGTATGGTGATCCACAGGTTGGGCACATCGTTACTTTTGGTACTTTAAAAGCAAAACAGGTTCTTGCAGATGTCGGACGAGTTTTGAACATTCCGCTTGCAGAAGTCAACATGCTCAAAAAATGCATTCCGGATAACCCGAAAGCAAAACTCAAAAACGCATTCGAACCGCCTACAGAAAAATTTCCTGACGGCGGACAGCTTATTCCGTACAAGGACGATCCGAGATACACACAGCTTTTTTCTCTTGCAAAAAAACTTGAAAACGTAAACCGCAACACAGGGCTTCATGCATCAGGAATGGTAATCGGTTTGACTCAGCTTCCAAACTGGGCTCCAGTCTTTGTTGCAGAAGGAAAAGTCGCAGTACAGTACACAATGGATATCATCGAACCATGCGGACTCGTAAAGTTTGACTATCTCGGATTAAAAACACTTTCTTTAATCCGTTACGCAGAAGACATCGTAAACAAACATAAAAAGCCTGATGAACCTCAGTTCTTGACTTCTCAAGTTTCAGAAGAAGACGAAAAGACTTTTGATCTTTTTGACAGAGGTGACTCTGTTGCAGTTTTCCAGTTTGAAAGTCCGGGAATGCAGAAAATTCTTCGCCAGGCAAAACCACGCCGTCTTGAAGAGCTCGTTGCGTTGAACGCACTTTACCGCCCGGGTCCAATGGATTACATTCCGAACTACATCGACGGAAAATGGAAACCGGAAACAATTAAATATCCGGATCCTTGTCTTGAAGATATTCTCAAAGAAACATACGGCGTTATGGTTTATCAGGAACAGGTAATGCAGGTTTCACAGAAAATTGCAGGATTCTCTCTCGGTGGAGCAGATATGCTTCGCCGTGCAATGGGAAAAAAGAAACCTGAAGTTTTGATGGGAAAGAAAAAGGAATTTATCGAAGGTGCTGTTAAGCAGGGCTTTACAGAACAGCATGCAGACGACATTTTTGAAATAATGGTTCCTTTTGCAGGATACGGATTCAACAAGTCACACGCAGCTGCTTATTCAGTTCTGGCATACAGAACAGGATGGCTTAAAGCAAATAAACCTGCAGAATTTATGGCAGCCAATTTGACAAACGAAATCACTTCAACTGACGGACTTCCTGGTTACATTGCAGAAGCACGAAGAATGGGAATCGCAGTTGATGCGCCGGATGTCAATCGTTCTGATATTATTTTTGATGTTGTTGACGGAAGAATTGTTTTTGGACTTAAAGGCATTAAAGGAATGGGTGAAGGAGCTGCTCTTGCAATCGTTTCTGAACGCGAAGAAAATGGTCCTTACAAATCATTTATTGATTTTGTAGAAAGAGCCGGTGTAAAAATTGTTGACGGTAAAAGAGTTGTAAATAATAAAGCTATTGAAGTTTTAATCAAAACAGGAGGCTTTGATAAACTCGGACAGAACAGACCTACACTCCTTCAAAATCTTGAACGGGCTGTCGACTATGCAGAAGCAAAACATCACGGTTCGGACAACGGACAGATCTCACTTTTTGAAGAAGCCGGCGAAAAAGAATTTGTTGATTTTACATTTGAAGAAGTTGAAGATCTTCCGACAATGGAAAAACTGAATCTCGAAAAGGAATGTATTGGAATTTATGTTTCAGGACATCCGCTTGATGATTACAGAACAATTATAGAACAGTGTTCAACACTCACAACTCTAAATCTTGAACGGGAAGCAAAATTTGCAAAAGCACAGAAAGCAGCTCTTGAATCAAGCGGACAAAATTCATGGGCGAACAGAAATTCCGGTAAAGTCTATACAGCAATCGGTCTGCTTCAGGATCTCAGAGTAATCAGAACAAAAAAAGGTGACGAAATGGCTTTTGCAAAACTTCAGGATTTTAACGGAACTCTGGATCTTACTTTCTTCCCAAAAACCTGGGGAGTATTAAGAACACAGATAGCCGTTGACAATGTCTATGCATTTAAAGGAAAACTTGATGCGTCACGAGATGAACCTTCACTTTTAATAGATTCAATTGAAGACTTGAAATCACTTAAAGTCCATTCGATAAAAGAAATTCACATACAGATGGAAAGCAATTTTACATCAGAACTTGAAATTTCAAAATTAAAAGACTTTTTATTTGGTACTTCGGGCAATTGTTCAGTATATTTTCATATAGAGACTCAAAACGGAATGTTTACTGTAAAGGCAAATACACAGATGACAGCTCCTTGTGATGAAGAATTCATCAAATCGCTTTCTGATATTCCTTTGGTAAAGGAAGTCTGGACTGCGTAATTTTAAAATTAATTTTTATTAAAGGTTTGGTTAATATAATGCAGATTATTTTAATGCTTATTCGAATTATGGGATTACTCTTCTGGTTATATTCTTTTTTATGTTCAATCAGAATCGTACTCACATGGATTCCTGGACTGGAAAATGGTTTTACAAGATTTTTATCCAATCTGTGTGATCCGTATTTAAACTTTTTTTCAAAACGCGGAATTCTCAGAATCGGTGTTCTTGATTTTTCTCCAGTTTTAGCAATCGCTCTTCTGTCACTTGGAGCTATGCTGTGCAATTCACTTGGATATAATGAAAGCCTTTCATTTGCAGTATTTTTAGGTGCAGTCATTTCGACAGCATGGAGCATCGTCACTTCCATTTTGTTTTTTTTAACTCTCGTTTTTGCAATCCGTCTTATCGTACTTATTTTTCAAAATAATTCATATCATGGCTCATCTTTCTTTAAAATGATTGATACAATTTTCAGTCAGATTATTTTTGGAATTGCAAATACATTTTCAAGAGGAAAATTAATTCCATTTAAAACTGCTTTAATTATCGATATTATTACTCTCATAGTTTTGACAGTATTTGGAAATATTTTTATTAACCAGCTCATTAAACTGGTACATTTAATTCCATTCTGATTTAAATAGAATTTTTAAATGAAACTTTCAGAAATCAAAACGCCTGTCTCTACTTTACACGGAGCAGGAAATGCAACAGTCAAAGCATTATCCAATCTCAATATTTTTACAATAGGTGATCTTCTGTCCTTTTATCCAAAAGACTATGAGGACAGAACAAAAAGGATTTCTCTCTCAGAATTTAAATCAGCAAAAAAAGTTCATACTGCAGCAAAAGTAATTTCACACGAATACTTTGGTTACGGTAAAATGAAAACATTGAAAATTGTAATTGAAGACACAACTGCAAAAGCAAGTCTTATAGCTTTTAACCGAAGTTTTCTCGAAAAATCACTTCCAGTCGGTTCAATCATAAGTGTAACAGGAAGTTTTGAAATAAAATACAACGAACTGCAAAGCTCTTCATTTGAAGCAAATTTACTTTCACAGGATGGAAAACTTGAAGACTTTGAAAATTGTGTACTTCCTGATTCAGGAATAATTCCAATATACCATCTGACTCAGGGCATTACACAAAAAGCAATTAAAAAATTAATTTTCCAATCGCTTTCACAGTATTCAATCGGAATTGATGATGAAATTCCACAAAACATAATTTCAAAACGCAATCTCTTACAAAAAAAAGATGCAATAAAAAAAATTCATCTTCCACAAAATCTTCAGGAAGCACGCGAAGCAGAAAAAACATTAATCTACGAAGAACTGTACAACTTTCAGATAACAATGCTCACAAGAGCACAAAACCGCAAAGGAATTCTTCCTGAAAAAGAAATTCAATCAGATCAAAAACCGCTGGACTTTTCTCCTTCACAGACATTACTTCTTAATTCAATTTCATTTGCATTAACAAAAGACCAGATAAGTGTCATAAACAGAATGAATTCAGAAATTGACAGAGGCTACAAAGAGAGAACAGAAATTTTAAGGCAGCTTGAAAATTCAAATTCTGCAGACAATTTAAACCAGCAGAATAACTCACGCGTAATACGACATCCTTTTACAATGCAGCGTCTTTTACAAGGCGATGTCGGATGCGGAAAAACGCTTACTGCACTTTTTGCAGCCCTCAGAGTCATTGACTGGGGCGGACAGGTTGCCTTTATGGCACCAACAGAAATATTATCAAGACAGCATGCAGAAAATATTTCAAGACTTTTAAAAAAGACAGAAATACAGACTGCTTTTTTAACATCGAATGTAAAATCAGCAGGAAGAAAAACTTTATTAAAAGAATTAAAATCTGGAAATATTAATATTCTGATTGGAACACATTCTCTTTTTTCATCAGATGTAATTTACAAAGATCTTCAGCTTGCAATCATTGATGAACAGCACCGATTCGGAGTTTTACAGAGACAGTCGATTGTTGAAAAAGGAAAACAGCTTTTCGGAAATATTTATGCAAGCCCGCATCTTCTGATGATGAGCGCAACCCCAATTCCGCAGACTCTTGCTTTAACAGCTTTTGGAGATCTTGATATTTCAACAATCAAAACACTTCCATCCGGAAGAAAGCCTGTTATGACTTATCTTGTTTCAGAAGAACATAAGACAAATGCATTTAACGCAGTCCGTCAGGAACTGGACAAAGGTCATCAGGCTTACTTTGTTTATCCTGCAATAGAAGAAGGTGACAACAATGCAGAGAGTGCTTTTGCTGAACTTTCAAAACAATATTTTTCAAATTATAAATGTGCAGTAATTCATTCACGGGTACCGGAAGAACAGCAGTCACGTATTCTTGATGATTTCAATTACGGAAAAATTCAACTTCTGTTTGCAACAACTGTTGTCGAAGTCGGAGTCGACTGTCCGAATGCAACATGTATGGTAATTGCAGAAGCAGACCGATTTGGATTAAGCCAGCTTCATCAGCTTCGTGGTCGTGTCGGAAGAGGAAATGACCAGGGATATTGCTTTTTAATCTTTAGAAAAAACATTACAGAAAACGGAATTGCGCGTATGAAAATTTTACGCGAAACAACAGACGGATTTATAATTTCTGAACAGGATTTAAAACTACGAGGTCCCGGCGAAATTACCGGAACCATTCAAAGCGGAGCTCTTCAGCTTGGAATTGCAGATCTCGAACGCGATTTTGAAATTTTACAAAACGCCAGAGATGATGCACTCGAAACCCTTAAGCAACATAATTAGAAAGATATTTTGCGCGTGACGGTTCATGCAGTCTCATAATTGCACGTTTTTCAATCTGACGGATTCTTTCTTTTGTCAGTTTGCAATAGTCACCGATTTCTTTCAATGACTTTGGCTCGTAACCATCAAGGCCATAACGCATTGTAATTACAGTCTTCTCATTTGGTTTCAATGTATTAAGTGCATTTGAAATATCACTTTTCATTGAACTGTTCAAAAGTTCTTCATCAGGATTTCCAAATCTGCTCTCTTCGATAAAGTCACCGACAGTTGTAGTTCCATTTTCGCAGGAAGAAACAGGCGCATCAAGAGAAATAAATTCACTGGAAATTGCAAGCATTTCACGGATGTGCTGAGGTTCAAGTTTAAGCATTTTTCCAACTTCACAAATTTCCTGTTCTTCAGTTTTATTACGGTTTACTGTTTTAAGAGCAGCTCTGATCTGGTTAACTTCTGCAACTTTATTAAGAGGAAGTCTTACAGGAGAAACTTTTTCGCTCAGAGCTTTTGAAATTCCCTGTCTGATCCACCACACTGCATAAGAAATAAAATGATATCCTTTTGAAACATCAAATTTATCAACAGCCGTCATCAAACCGACATTACCTTCACTGATAAGATCTGTCAGATCAAGTCCACGATTCTGATATTTTTTTGCTACATTTACAACAAAACGCAGATTGCTTTTTACAAGCTTATCTTTTGCGGCTTTATTTCCACTCTGAGCTTCTTTTGCAAGTTCAATTTCTTCTTCATGTGAAAGCAGAGGAATTCTGTTGATTTCCTTAAGGTAAATTGCTAAAACATCTTCATCGTGAGTCATTTCGGTTCTCCAATAAAAAGAATTTGTAAGTGGAATCGGGTAAAACCTTTTTCTTTTTTTCTTACATAAGTAATAATGCAAGTTTTATGCCAAGTTTTAAATTTTATAAGCAGAATTTGCCAGACCGCGAAAATTCAACGTTAAAAGGCATTTTTTTAAAGAAATTTGACTTTTCTGATAATTTTTTATTGACGAATTTCGATTTTTTGCTTATTTTATATAGAGATTATGTAAACTATGAGTAAAATTGACACAGTGTATTAATTTACCACCTTAACTGTATCATTTTGACTCACCGTCATGTAATTATTTCATTCATAAACAGAATGCTGATTCCTGACGAACCTCAGTTTACGAAAAGGAAAGTCTGACGGTGGCAGGCTAATCCTTGACGATCATCAGACTCGATTTCTGATATTCCGGCAAAAACCTTTTTGTTCCACCGTTTTCAAAGAGAACGCTTATTACAAGTTCCCCTTTTTCATTATCAGTTTTTTCAATTTCAGAACGGACTATCTGTCCATAACCGTAATCGTCGTGAAATATTCTTGTTCCGACTGACCACGGCCCGTTCTTTTTTGAAGATCCTTTTTTTGATTTTTTTCTGTCTGAAGAACCACTTTCAGTTTCATCATAATCACCGACTGCTTCACTTTCAAAAAAGTTATCACATTCACCATCCGCGTCAGTTCCACTCATCGAATACTGATACGAAAGAGGTTTTTCTCCGAGAACACGGAAAGTTTTTTCACCGGCTTCCAGAAGAAAAATACTCGGCTCCATAAAATCAACATGACCATAAAGACGGCGCTGCGCACAACTTGTGATGTAAAGTTCATCCTTTGCACGCGTAATGCCGACATAAAAAAGTCTCCGCTCTTCTTCAAGTTCACTTCCTGTCTTTTCCTGACGCGGAAAGATTCCTGTTTCAAGTCCGGTAATTACAACACGGCTAAACTCAAGACCTTTCGTATTATGAAGCGTAATCAAAGTTACACAGTCAGTTTTTTCATCTTCTTCATTTTCAAGAGTGCGGTCAAGTTCGATGTGATCAAGAAATTCCAGAAGTCCCTGCCTTGAAAATTTATAAAGAACAGCACTGTTTACAAGTTCCTGCATATTTGATGCACGCTGCGTTCCTGCAATTTCATCTTGAGCCTGATGATATTCCAGAAGACCTGACTTATTCATAATCATTTCAACAAACTGTGCAAGAGTAATGTCAGATGAATTTTCTTTTTCAGACACTTCATGTTCATCAAGTGAAGAAATAAGTTCATCCATCAGATCAGTAAAATTCAATATTCCTTCTTTTGCCTTTTTTGAAAAATCTTTTGCAAGAATTTTTGAACTTTCAATAAGACTGTAAACTCCATTCTGTGAAAGTGCAAAAGACATAATCTTATCCTGAGTTACATTTCCAACACCGCGTGCCGGTTTATTGATAATTCTTCTGAAAGAAATTTCATCCCGTGGATTTGCAATAAAACTTAAGAACGCAAGCATATCTTTAATTTCTTCGCGCTCATAAAATTTTAACGAACCGACAATCTGGTACGGAATTTTCTGATGCAAAAACTCTGATTCAAATGTAAGTGACTGCGCATTAGTTCTGTATAAAATTGCCCAGTCATTGAACGGGCAGCCTTTTTCATGCGCCTGTAAAATCATGCTTGCACAGAACTTAGCTTCTTCATCCTGGTTCGGAAGAAAAACAAGAACAGGTTTCTTTCCTTCTCCGCGTTCTGCAATCAAAGTTTTTCCAAGTCTGTCTTCATTTTTACTTACGACTTTATCAGCTGCAAAAAGAATTTTATTTGTCGATCTGTAATTTCTTTCAAGACGAATCAATTTTGTATTTTCAAATTCATCCTGAAAAGAAAGAATATTCTGAACTTCTGCACCACGAAATTTATAAATTGACTGATCATCATCACCGACAACACAGACATAAGTTTTTTCTCCAGCAAGTGCTTTCAACAACTTAAACTGTGCAACGTTTGAATCCTGATATTCATCAACCATTATGACTTTAAAACGATAATGAAGCTGACGTCTTACATTTTCATTTGATTCAAGAACCTGAACAGGTTTCATAATCAGATCACCAAAATCAACATTTCCAGTCTGTCTGAGTCTTTCTTCATAAGCGCGGTATGCTTCGCGGAATTCAGGATGACTTGAAATTTTATCAAGCTCAATGGAATCAGGTGTGTAGCAGTAATCTTTAGCAAGCGAAATCTGATGTGCAACTTTAGAAGCCTGCTGCTTTGTCAAAGAAGGAACTGCCTTTGATAAAAGTGTCACCATGTCATCATCATCATAAACAGTAAAGTTAGAATCAATTCCAGCTTCTTCGTGAAATTTTCGCAAAAACCATGAACCAAATGAGTGGAATGTTCTTATCATGGAATCTTTTGCAAGGCTCTCCATCTTGACTGCTCTGTCCTGCATTTCTTTTGCAGCTTTCTTTGTGAAAGTCACTGCAAGAATTGAATAAGGAGCAAGATGTTCTTTATTAATAAGATAGGCAATTTTTGTAGTGATTACTCTTGTCTTTCCGGAGCCGGCACCTGCCAGAATCAAAAGAGGAGAACCTGTATGTTTAACAGCTTCAAGCTGTTCTGGATTTAATAAACCGAGATATTTTTCAAGTTCTTCAGAAGGTTTTCTTTCTTCTGAAAAACTTTCTGGAGAAAATTCTTTTGAAGATTGTAAGCTGCGAATAAAATCCAATGCGAAATCATCACTCATAACAATACACTGTCAATATCAACACCAGACACTTTTACGGCTCTTACCTTTACAACATTTCCAGGAACAACTGACTTAACTGCTTTTTTATCATCTCTGTCGTAACGGACAACAAACGCGCCGTCAACATCAGGAGCCTGAAACCAGGCGCGCGCAATTGCAAATCCCTGATCATCTTCTGCGTCCAGAACTTCTTCGATTAAAACATCATAATCTTTTTTAAGACGCGCTTTTAATTTCTGCTGGGTAATTCCTTCCTGGATTGATTCAAGCTCTTTTGCACGTGCTTCAGAAATCTTTTTTGAAACTCTGTTTTTAAATTTATAAGCCGGAGTATCTTCTTCACGGCTATATGCAAAACAACCTGACCAGTCAGGTTTTATCGTTTCAAGAAAATCTTTTGAATTTAAAAAAGCATCATCTGTTTCGCCAGGAAAACCAGTCATTAAAGTTGTTCTTAAAGCCGCATCAGGTAATTCTTTTCTGAGTTTTTTTACAAGCTTAATATAAGCTTCTTTACTTCCTGTTCTGTTCATCGAATGAATTATCTGTGTATCACCGCTCTGAAAAGGAATATCAAAGTAAGCAAGTATACGGTTATCCTTTTTAATCCGTTCGACAACATCAAAATTAAAATGATCCGGATGAATATACAGAAGTCTGACCCAGAACTTTCCTTTAATTTTTGAAATTTCATCTAAAAGAAGCGAAAGATATGAAATGGAATTTTCACCACTGCCATCTTTAAGCTTACCAAAAATCTTTTTATCTTCTTCACCTGTACCAAAAGCCGCAAGATCCTGTCCGATTAAATTGATTTCAAAAAATCCTTTTTTAATAAGTGACTTAATTTCATTTACAACATCTTTAATCGGACGGCTTCTAAGCTCTCCCCTTATCACAGGAATTGCGCAGAACGAACAATGATTTGAACAACCTTCAGTAATTTTTACATAAGCGGAATTTTTAAAATTAAAAAAAGTATTTCTTTTATAAACCGAAACACCAGTCTGCTCTGGAGTCATAACAGGCTTTTTTTTGTTCTTTATTGAATTAAGTAAATCTGAAATAAGAAGAAGATCACCATTTCCGAAAATTCCATCAGCTTCTTCAAGACTCTGTTTAAATACTTCTGCATAACGCTCTGCAAGGCATCCGGCTAATACAATTTTCTTTTTGGGATAAACAGCACGAATATTGTAAAGTGCATCGAGAGATTCTTTTTTTGCACTTTCAATAAAACCGCATGTATTGATGATAATAAAATCGGCTGCATCAAATGAATCCGCCATTTCAAAACCATCATCAATTAATTTTGATGCAATGATTTCTCCATCAACCTGATTCTTTGCGCAGCCATGCTGATCAATAAAAAATTTAGTCAATCGGTTCAACCACCAGACGATAGCGACCGTCGTCAGAACGAATCCATTTAATGTCCTCTACGATACATTCACCGGCTTTACCTATTTCAAGTTCAAATGTCTGACTTGCAGCAATTACCTGAAATTTTACGGTATTACCATTTGAAATCCATACGCGAACCTTATTATTGGCAGTCATTGTAACAACGTCACCGTTTGTATAATAATTTTCTACAGAATTTTTTCTGTCAACTTCATAACGGAATACACAAGGTTTTCTGAATGAAGCATTTAATGTAAATGGATATGCTCTGTTATCTTCAAGAATTAAAGTCTGATTTACATTTTCTTTCTGCTGCATTGGAATAATTGTATTATCGCTTATTTCTACAACAGCTTTTTCATCTTTCTTTACAATATAAACTTCTGCACCACGCGACTGTTCATTTGAAGAAATTTCCCATACATCAAGAACAAAGTCAATCGACGCATCTCCATCAATATCAAGTTCACGGGTTTCTGATAATTCAAAATACTGCATTCCAATCGGAGTATTAAGTCCAAGTTTTGAATTAGTATCAGATGAAACAGTCAAAGTAACATTTCCATCTTTTGCAGGAACGATAATCTGATCACCGACATATACACGGGCGTTAACAGGTTTATCACCTAATTCATATACTTTCTGCTGAACTTTTTCTGAAACCGCATAAGAATTCTGTTTTTCAATCAGCTTTCTTCTGTAAACTGAAAAATAGACAATTAGAAAAACTGCAATCACAACTGCAACACAGCTTGAAATAATAATCGGTACAAAATAAGTTGATTTAGGTTTTTCAATCAATCCCTCTGGAACAGGTGATTCCTGAATCATCATATTGCGGTAAAGGCTTATTAATTTTTTTGAATCAAGTTCAAGATATTCTGCATAATTTCCCAAAAAGCCCACGAGATACGCTTCGCCATGAAATACTTCTGTATTTTCATTTTCAAGACCTTCAAGAAATTCTTTACTGATAGAAGTTTCTCTTTCTACTGTTTCAAGAGTTAATTTTTTTTCTTCCCGGCGAGTTCTCAGAAGAGCACCATAACTTTCCATAAATCAAAAATCCCGTAAATTTTATTCAGAATACAAGAAATTATCGTATGAGTTTGCAGCAGATGGAATATCATACTGAAATCTTTTTTCAGTAAGTCCCTGATTCAACTCATAATTAGTAAAATCAAACTGATAGTTTACTCCACCTGGTGTTACTGCAATTATTCTTCTGATTAATTTTGTATTTGGATCAACGAACAGTTTTACATAACGAAAATTTTCAGTTGTTGAACGACGCCAGCAGATTAATTTAATGACCATTTCATCAGAACCTTCTTCAAGAGGAACTGCGTCCTGAGCCTGTTCATAAGAGACAGAATAGAATCTTCTTAAAAGTGAAAGTCCTTCTGCTGTTGCCGGATTTGAACTTGCAGTTTCCTGAGTCAAAACAGCAGCACTGTCCGGAAGATAACAGATAAGTTTTTTTCCGTCATATACAATTGTCTGTTCTGCTGGTTCTGAAAAATCCATTCTCATTTTATCAGGAGACATATAAATGACATTTGCTTTCATTTCTTTCTGATCAATCTTAATATCAACAGAAGCCTGATAATCTTTGAAAGTTACATATTTTTCAGAAACTTCTTTAAAAAATTCACTTGCAGTTTTAATTCCCTGTGCAGAAATTGAAAAGCCACAGAAAATGACAGCTGCGGCTGCTGATATATATTTTTTGACAGTATTAGTATTCATAAATTTCATTTTATAGAAGATAGTGCATATCGTCAAGTCGCGGAAAGTCATTCAAACGATATGCACTTTCATAAAAATGCTTATTTTTGGGTGGAATTTACCTCTCCAGCATTCTTTTTAGAGGCCTTAACTTCTTTTTTTGAAGATTTTTCAGTTTTCTTTTCAGAAACTTTTGATTCTTTTTTATAATTTTCAATTAAGTCATAAAAATCTTTACCCTCAAGAGTCTCAACTTCAAGAAGTTTATCTGCTACAGTAAGGAGAAGGTCTTTATTCTTTTTAAGAAGCTTAAGGACATGCTCATAACGCTCATCCATTACTCTTGCTATTTCATCATCAATATATTTCTGAGTCTCTTCGCTGAATTCCCTTACAAGAGCAGGTTCTCCACCTCTGCGACCAAGAACACCACGACCCAGAGTCATATTCTTAAAACGGGAGCTCATACCGTAATCTACAATCATTTCCTTTATCAATTCTGTAGCACGGGCAATATCATTTGAAGCACCAGTAGAAATATCACCAAGAATAATTTCTTCTGCAGCACGACCTCCAAGGAAAGTATCAACTTCATTGATCATATCTTTCTGAGTCAGGAAATTCTTTTCTTCCTGTTCACGGTGCTGAGTAAAACCGCCTACTCCGTGACTGCGAGGAACAACTGTAATTTTATTTACAGGAGGATAATCTGGAGTAAATGCACTGACAAGCGCATGTCCTGTTTCATGAACAGATACAAGGCGCATTTCTTTTTTATTGTCTTTGCGGGATTTCTTTTTAAGACCGATGCTTACTTTATCAATTGCCTCATTAAAATCTTCCATCGTAACTTTCTTTCTGCCGTTTCTTACAGCAAGCAAAGCAGCTTCGTTAACAACATTTGCAAGATCCGCACCGGCAAAGCCCACAGTTCCATGTGCAATCGATTCAAAATCAACATCGTCTGCAAGTTTTACATTCTTTGCATGAATGCGTAAAATTTCCTCGCGGCCTTTTACATCCGGACATTCAACAGGTACCTGACGGTCAAAGCGACCAGGACGAAGCAAAGCAGGATCAAGAATATCTGCGCGGTTTGTTGCAGCAAGAATGATAAGACCTTTTTCGTTTTCAAATCCGTCCATCTCAACAAGAAGCTGGTTCAATGTCTGTTCGCGTTCATCATTACCGCCGCCGTATCCGTTAACGCGGCTCTTTCCAAGTGCATCAATTTCATCAATGAAAACAATACAAGGAGCTTTTTCTCTCGCCTGCTTAAACAGATCACGCACACGGCTTGCACCAACACCAACAAACATTTCAACAAAGTCTGATCCCGAAATGCTGAAGAACGGAACACCGGCTTCACCTGCTACTGCGCGTGCAAGTAATGTTTTACCTGTTCCCGGAGGTCCTACAAGAAGAACTCCTTTTGGAATTTTTCCACCGATGTCTGTATATTTTTTTGGTGACTTTAAGAAGTCTACAACTTCAACCAATTCTTCTTTTGCTTCATCAACACCAGCTACATCAGAAAAACGTGTTTTAACTTTTCCCTCTTCAACAGATTTCGCACGCGATGAGCCTGCACCAAAAATGCTGCCCATTCCGCCGCCCATTCCGCTTCCCATTTTTCGGAAGAAAAAGAAATAGATAAGGAAAATAAAAAGCAGAGGAAGTCCAAACTGAATTAAAATCTGAGTAAAGCCATTACTCTGAGTTCTTACATATCTGTATCTGACATTATTTTCTTCAAGAAGCCTTACAAAAATATCCATTGTAAACGGATGTCCAACTGTTTTATAAACTCTTCTTGAATCATCTACTCTGAAATTAAAAGAAAAAGGAAGAATATCATCCGATTCTTTTTCAGGTCGAATGGAATCATAACCGACAAAATAATATTCACCGATTTCAACTTCTTTGATAGTTCCATCAATTACTTTTTCACGAAAATCTGAAAACTCTAGAACTGTGTCAGACTTCTGATTTGAAAGTACATTGAATATTCCAAGTGCTAGAATTATGACCAGAAGCAGTCCCCAGAATGGAAAACGAGGTCCTTTTTTATTCGGACCGCCTTTATCATCTTTTTCGTCGGTTGTTAATTTAAAAAAATCAAAATCATTCTGATTATTATTGTCTTTCTGACCGTCTTTATTTTCTGTTTTTTTGTCTAAATCTTCATTATATTGGTTGTCGCTCATGAATATTCCTGTAAATGCATAAACTGCAGATTTTATAAGATTCTACAATTAAATATACGAAATTTCTTTAAAATAGTCATTATAAATCGCTTTTTTAAATAAAGTTTTTTTTTGAACTTCCGAAAATTAAAACGATATTCCGTTTTATCTTTTCAGGGGGAACTATGGGCTATAATAATGCATACAATGCATACAAAGAAACTAATGTAAAAACAGCAAGTCAAGGACGCCTTATTGTCCTTTTGTACGAAGAAGCAGTCAAACAGCTTACGCTTGCCTCTTCTCTTTTTGATACAGCAGCACAGCTTCCAGTCAAAAATATCGAAAAGTTTGGCAAAGCAGTTTTAAAAACCCAGGAAATTATTACAGAACTTCAAGTTTCTCTTGATATGGAAAAAGGCGGAGAAATTGCAGCTAACCTTATGTCTCTGTACATTTTTTTCAATAAAGAACTTACAGATGCAAATATCAAAAAAAATAAAGCAAAAATTGATTCAACGTTAAAAATGATGAAAGAACTTTGCGAAACATGGAGACAGGCTGCAGAAACAAGTGCAAACGCACAGCCTGTACAAGTTCGTCAGGCATTAAATATTGAGGGGTAACAAAATGGAACAGATATCACAGGAAGAACTTAACGAAAGAATTGCACTTTTAAGAAAGTTTAAAATGGTATTAATGCAGCAGAGAGAAAAATTCCAGCAATACCTTGCAGTTCTTGAAAAACAGGAAACTTCAATTGAAACTGAAAATTCAGAAAACCTTCTCTCTCATACAGAACTTGAACAGCAGGTTGTTGCAAACATCATGAACCTTCAGAAAGTAATTGTTCCGATGAGCAAACTTTACAAAGAACGCGGCGTAAATATTGAAGATGCGTCGATTAAAGCTATTCAAAATGATCTTGCAGATTTACAGAAGCAGGTTCTTGCTCAAAACGAGAAAAACAGACAGCTTTTAAAATCTCACATTGTTCAAATCAGAAAACAGATTGCTACATTAAAAAATCCGTATAAAACATCACGTTCTGTTTATGCAGAAAAAATTACGACAGGCAATCTGGTATTAGTAGAAGCCTGATAATTAATGATTATACAAAAGGTGGTTCAATTTTTATTACGCAATTGTACTTTGAATTGTATTCAAACACCTTTTTGTTAATCATCTGTGAAAGCTCGGAATCTGAAACCGGGCATTCATGTGGTTTGACGAGATCAAATACAACATTCGTATGTGTAGGTCCCGGAACAATTCTAAGATCATGTGTAGTCAGATCGCAATAAATTTCTTTTGCAATTTTCTTAACAAGTTCATTCAGTTCTTTTATTTCTTTTGAATCAACATCAATCGGATCCATATGAATTGTTGCAGTACAGTTAAACACTTCTGCAAGTTCTTCTTCAATATTATCAATTTCATCATGAATATCAAAAATATTCTTTTTTCCATCAACTTCTGCATGAAGCGTTATCATCATCCGGCCAGGTCCATAATCATGTACGATTAAATCATGAACGCCTTCTACAACATCATGTTTTCTTACAATTTCTTCAATCTGATTGACAAATTGTTTTTCAGGAGGCTGCCCTAAAAGCGGATGAATAGTATCTTTTACAGATTCAATTCCATTTTTCAAAATAAAAACAGAAACAATCACTCCGGCTATTCCATCCACAGGAAGAGTTGTCAGATTCAGCATATAAATCACTGTTGAAATCAGAACCACAAAAGTTGAAACAGTATCTGAAAGGCTGTCCTTTGCAGTTGCTTCCATTGATGCAGAATTTATTTTTTTAGAAACAGCATGGTTAAAAAAATACATATATGCTTTTACTAAAATTGAAATTACCAGAATTGAAACCGAAAGCACACTTCCTGTTACTTTTTCAGGATGCATTATCGAACCAGCTGATGATTTTAAAAGTTCAAATCCCATCAGAAGAATTAAAAACGAAACAAAAAGTCCTGTTATATATTCAAAACGTCCATGACCAAACGGATGATCTTTATCTGGTTTTTTACCGGAAAGCTTAAATCCTAAAACAGTAATAATTGATGCGCCGGCATCAGAAAGATTGTTCATCGCATCTGCTGTAACGGCAAGAGATTTAGAAATTAAACCGGCAAAAAATTTAATTACAAAAAGAAGTATGTTCAGAAAAATTCCATAAGCACCAGATAAAGTCCCGTATGCTTCACGGACTTTTGGATCTGACACATCATCTTTATTTTTAATAAAAATTTTTGTAAGCAAAGTAAACATAACTCTAACTCCCGGAAAAATATTTTAAACATTAAATTCTCATCAGCTTCTTTTCAGAGATTATAAAACACTTTATCTGTCTTGTCATTATAATGCAAATTTATATTATTCAGAAATCAAAAAAACGAATTCTTTATTCACTTTGAATAAAAAATAATCAATAACAATAATTTTCCCTTGATATTCTGATCTCTTTTTTATAAATTCATTCCACTCGACTAACCCCATTCTTTTTTATATAATATTCCGCATTATGAGTAACAACGAAAAAAGAGACCCTTTACTTTGCCACTGGGCTGACCAGATGGCCGATAACATTATCCGCGAAAAAGGTGACTTAGATTCTTACACATGTGCTTCTGGAATTACACCTTCAGGAACAGTTCACCTTGGAAACTTCCGCGAAATTATTACAGTTGACCTTGTAGTTCGTGCTTTACGTTCACGTGGAAAAAATGTCCGCTTTATTTATTCATGGGATGACTATGATGTATTCCGAAAAGTTCCGGCAAACATGCCTGACCCGGAAATCCTTGAAAAATATCTCCGCTTCCCGATTACAGAAGTACCAGATACAACAAAAAGAAACGAAAACTATGCCCGCCATCACGAAGTTGACATTGAACGCGAACTTCCTCGCGTAGGTATCGCACCGGAATTCCTTTACCAGGCAAGCCGCTATCGTGCAAACCGCTACGCAGAAGGAATGAAAAAAGCAATGCAGATGCGTGAGACAATCAAGGAATGTCTCAACGAATACCGCGATGACGCACACAAAATGAAACCGGAAGACGTATACTGGCCAGTTGCAATTTTCTGTGGAAAGTGTTCAAAAGACACAACAACAATCACAGGTTACGACGGCGAATACGGAATCTCATACAAATGTGAATGCGGTCACGAAGAAACTGCAGACATCCGCACATTCAAAGGTGCAAAACTCGGATGGCGCGTTGACTGGCCGATGAGATGGAACGAAGAAAAAGTAGTATTTGAACCGGGTGGAAAAGATCACATCTCACCAGGTGGTTCTTACGATACAGCAAAACTTGTTTCTAAAAAGATTTACGGATGGGATGCACCTGTAACAATGCGTTATGACTTTGTAAACCTTAAAGGTGTTCCAGGAAAAATGTCATCGTCAAAAGGAAAAGTAATTGCTCTTCCTGATGCACTCGACATCTATCAGGCAGAAGTTCTCCGCTATCTTTTTGCAGGAACTCGTCCTAATACAGAATTTGCAATTTCCTTTGACCTTGACGTTCTCAAAGTTTACGAAGACTACGATAAAACAGAAAGAATTGTTTTTGGCGTTGACAAAGCAAAAAATGATGAACAGTTCAACAAAGAAAAAAGAATCTATATGCTTTCTCAGATTGACGGAAAGATTCCTGAAACAATGCCATACCAGATTACATTCCGTATGCTTACAACATTACTTCAGACATACTCTGGCGACATTGATGCAGTAATCAAATCACTCGGCGATGTTAAACCTGAACAGGAAGAACGTCTCCGCCGCCGTGCACAATGCGCATGGTTCTGGGTACAGCATTCAGCTCCAGACTGTGCACCTGATTTCTGTTTTGCACTCCGCAATGACGGAAGTAAAGCAGAACTTGACGACACAATGACAAAAGCTGTTGCAAGAGTCCGCGATAAAGTTGTTCCAAAACTCGATACATTTACAGTTGATAAAGAATGTCAGCAGGCAATGTATGATATTGCAACAGATATGGGAATTGACGCAAAACAGCTCTTTACAGCATTGTATCAGGCACTTGTTGCAAAAGATCAGGGACCACGACTTGGAGGATTCTTCAGAATCATCGGTAAAGAAAAATTAAATGAGATCTTAAAAAATTATTAATTTTTCTGAATCTTATTTATAACGACATCTGTATTAAAAAAATATACAATTTTATAAAAATGCATTTCTGATTTTAAGTTAAATCTAAAAACAGAAATGCATTTTTTTATGAATTCATTCTTTCTTTGGAATAATTATCAGCATCAGAATACAGATTATATATGGAAGTGAAAGCAATATTGCAGAAGGAACATTTTTAAAAATTGAAATATTCTGAATATTATTTGCCGCATATTGAATCAATCCAAAAAGTAAAGCCATCAGCATTACACGAAAATCTTTTTTATTTCCCAAAAAAACAACAGCAAGAGCAATCCATCCGATTCCTCCAGAAATGAAAGGAACAAATCCGGACAACCTCATCAAAAGAAGAATTCCTGCCGCAGAACTTAAAAAACTTGCAGTAATCCAGGAGATAACACGATACAAAGCAGGATTAACACCTGCATTAATTAAAACTTTTTCATCACTTCCGGTAATTCTTAAATATAAACCATGCTTTGATTTTCTTAAAAAAATAACTGAACTTACACAGATGACAATTCCGGAGATTATTGATGCAATTCTAAATGCAGACTGGCTGAAAACAAAATTTTCAGAAACAAGAACTCCCCGGGTTTTAAATACAATTACAGAAAAACACGTAACTGCCGAAAGAAGAAAAATATTTTCTGAAAGTGATGCAAGAAATGAATTCAATCTGAACTTTTCAATAATCATGCAAATTAAAAAAATAAAAGCTGCAGGAATTAAAAAAGACAATACAATTCCAAATAAAAAACTTGATGTCTTTACAGTAACTGCGTAACAAATAAATGCACTTAACGTCACAAGTCCATCAATAAAAAAAATCATACGGCCGGCATATTCAGAGTAAAGTGCTGCAACTGAAACTATTACAAGAGGCATACATGATGAAAGCATTAAAAAAAGAATATTCATTTTTCAGCCTCCTTTTTACAAAATATTTTTTTTATAATTTTTCTGATTCCATCTTCAGCAAATGTCACATTGGCAGCAACCAGAAATATTACGATTCCCTGAATAATTCCAGCCATATCAAAACCAAAATTATGCACAAGTGAATAACGCGAACTTGATGTATATAACCATGAAAGAAAAAGACCTGATGGAATTACTAAAAGTGGATTTTTACCAGCAAGCAGTGCACAAGTTAATGCATTCCAACCCATACCCGAACTAAAACCCTGATGACATGTAAAATAAGTTCCGGTAACAGCAAAAAATCCTGTCATTCCATGAAGCAGACCATCAAATGCCATCACACTGTAAATATTTTTTCTGTATGAAAATCCGGAATACAAAGCAAATTCATTTGAAATTCCCCATACAGCACTGATTTTTCCCCACATAGTTTTTTTCTGTAAAAACCATAAAAGCAGGCAGATAACTGGAACAATAAAAATTAAAACATTCAATGGTGATGGCGGCAAAATTGATTTCAGTCTCAATGATTCATTGATAAATTCAGTCGCAAGAAGATTTCCTTCTTTTGTTCTGAAAACATTTCCGACAAGATAGTCAAGAATAAAAATCAAGGCAGAAGAAAATAAATATGTAGTCAGAAGAACATTTATTTTTTTTAAATCATTCAACAGTGCTGAAAATAATTCAAGAATACATGATGCACAGACAGACAATAAAAAAGAAATAAAAATATTAAAAACACATGGTAAAAAAGAAAATTTAACAAGAGAAACTGCAGCAACAAATCCACTTAAATAAATCTGTCCTTCTCCGCCCAGATTATAAAAACCTGATTTTAATGTAAAGCAGTTCCCCCCGGCACTGAATGACATCAGGACAAACATATTCAAAAAAAGGCCTGTATAATATGAAGAGCTTAAAACACCTGTAAAAAAATCTAGCACAGAAAACCTCCTTCAAGTTTATATTGTCTGTCAAAAATATTCTTTTCAAAATCTTCTGTACTCAAAATTAAAACAGCACCCCCTCTTTCTTTTACTTCAATAATTTTCTGAATGATAATTTCCGTTTTCTGCATATCAAGACCTGCAAGAGGTTCACACAAAATAAGTAAATCAGGATTAAAACTCAATTCCCTTTCAAGAATGAGCCGTTGAAGCATTCCTCCGGAAAGACTATTTACCTTTTGATTTTGAGACACATCCAGTTCTGAAGATTTAATGACTTTTAAAATATGTTTATCAAGATTTTTTGAATCAGACAAAATCTGTGAAGTATATAAAAGCTGTCCGACTGTTAAATCAGGATTTGATGAACGCATAGTTTTATTACTTGAGACAAAGGCAATTTTTAAACCTGTTTTTGCAAAAACTGTATTTCTTAAAAAACAAGGAGAAAGTTTTTTGGCTGAAAGTTTTTTATTTTGATGTTCAAAAGTAAAAGTTCCGGAAATTTTATTTTTCTGCATTCCTGTAAGCGCATCTTCAAGCGTCAGTAAACCTGCTTCTGCAAGTCCTTTTATTAAAACAACAGAACCGGCATTTATTGAAAATGATATATCAGTGATTGCCGGCATATCAACGGGTTTTGAACAGAGAGAATTAACTGTAAATGAAAATTTCGTATTTATAATCACAGATGAAGTTAAAGAATCTTGTTTATCAGAAAAGTTCTGACAAGTTTCTGATAAAATATTTTTATTAAGAAATCTGCCTTGATAAGTTTCAATACTCTGCTTTATTTCATTTATTACGGCAGATTTTTCTTTATCGTTTTTTTCAGCGATATCACAAAAAGTTTTTACTATCTTTCCTTTTTTTAATAAAATTATTTCATCTGCATATTTTACAATTTCATTTTTATCATGACTTATTACAATAATGATCTTATTCTGCTGTTTCAGCTTCTGTAAATTTGTAAAAAGACATTCACGTTCTATATCGTCAAGATATGCACCTGGTTCATCAAGAATTAAAACATCAAACGGTTTTAACAAAACCTGCATAAGAGAAGTATAAAACCGCTGGTCTCCTCCGATATCTTTTACATAAGAATTAAGTTCAAGCTTTTCTGCCCACTTTGAAATATTTTCTTTTAACAGTTTTTTATTTTCTTTTGTTTCTTTGACACCAAGAAAAATATTTTCTTTAACCGTTATTCCATCCGCTATTACAGGTGTCTGAGATACTATCTGAACATCATATTCAGTCTGTTCTGAATTTTCTTCTGCATAAATTCCTCCATCACAAAAACTTTTTTTTGAAATGATATTTGCAAGCGTGGATTTTCCAGCACCGTTTTCTCCTGCAAATGCATAAAGGCTGCCTGATGACATCGTTACACTGACATCATCTAAAGCAACCTTTACTCCGAAAACTTTTGTAATGTGAGATAAAATTAGCTTCATTAATATTTAATATCCAGTATTATGTTTTTTTATTCTGAAGATTTCATAATATTTTCAATTTCGGCATTAATTTTCTTTCTGATTTCTTCGGGAACAGTATTTATGTAAAGTTCATCATCATCAACAAGTTTTACATAACCATCTTTCATCCCAAGTTCTGAAAAAGTTCCCCATTCAATCTGATCATTAAAATATTTTAACGTCATCTCTTCTGCAAGTTTTTCCTGAAGACTTGATACACAGGAAATTACAAGACCCGGAGCAGAAGAATATGAATTAGAATCAAACCAGCAGAGCATTGTCTGATGTTCTTTTGCACTTGTAATAACACCCTGTGAAGCACCTCCACAAATCGGAAGAATAACATCTACTCCAGAAGTACTCATCGCATCTGCAAGTTCAGCACCTTTTTTTGCATCATACCAGTTTCCGACAATTCTAAAATCCACCTTTTCATAAACGTCTGCAGCTCTCAAACCTTTTTCAAAATTCGGAAGAATTATCTCATTCATCACAGGATATTCCTGTGCTGTAATCAAACCAATCTTTTTACTCTTCGACATCAGACCTGCTGCATAACCGGAAATAAAAGCTGCTTCATCCTGCTTATATCTGACAGTTACAATATTTGGATTTCCATCCTTCATTGCATCAAGAAGAATGAATTTCTGAGAAGGGAATTGTTTTGTAAGCGGTTCTGTTAATTCCGGGAGAGACGGATTTGAAGAAATAATACAGTCATATTTTGCTTCTGCACATAAAGCAGTAAGTTGAGAAGACCACTCTGCCTGATTTGTTCCTGCTTCAAAAATAAAAACTGAAACTTTTTCATTTTCAGTTTTTGTTAAGTTGAATTTTTCAGCAGCGCTTTTTACGCCATCAACCATTTTCGAATAAATTGGAGAATCTGCTATTATTCCCGGGACAAATACCGCAACTGATTTCTGTACTTTCGCTTTTGAACATCCCGTTAAAGAAATGCACAAAAAAGAAAATAGAATAAAACTTTTTTTAATACATTTTTTTAAGTTTTTTTTAAATAATCTATTCATTTTTTTTAACTCCTTATTGACGTCTCAAAAAAATATTTGACTAATAATAGTTTTATATAAAACTATTGTCAAGTACCCGTTTTTTTACACCGATAATAAAAGTATGAAAAAGAAATTATTTTTAATACTCTCACTTGTTTTATTAACTGCATCAGTCTTTGCCAGAGAAACAAAAGAAAGAAAAGTTTTAGGTTTTCAGTTTGCACTAGGCGCAGACATTCCTGTTTATGGTGAAAAAAATCAGTGGAATAATCACGACAAAATGACAAAAGATAAATATGCAAGAATAATTCTTGGCGGTGATGTAGGTTTTACATTAAAACTTGCAGATCCGCTGTTCTGTGTTTTTGATTTTGAAACTTGTTCTGATTTTGCTTTCAAAGATAACTATAATTGTAACTGTATTGACTACGCTTTCTGTTTTGGATTTCAGTTTTATCCGGGATGGTCAAATCTTTCATTCATAATTTCATACGCACTTGGATATAGAACAGATTTTATTCATCTTTCAGATAATTATGCAGAAATTAAAAAAACAAAATGGGGTCACGGATTTAAAATTGCAGCTGAATATGATTTTATTAAAGGTGGTGGAATTATTCCGGCTGCAGGTCTTTCGTACAGATTTATGCCCCGCGGCTATGACGAATATGACAACATTTTTTCAGTTTATTTCCGTTTAGCATTCCGTTAAAAAAAATAAACAATATTATTCTTCACTGAAAAAAAAGGACTTAAGTACAATGTACCAGAATCAAGTACATTCATAAACTTAAGTCCTTTTCTTTTTCAGGTCTGTATCAGCCCCGAAAATTATCTTGCATATTCTACGATTCGAGTTTCGCGGATCATCGTAAGTTTGATTCTTCCAGGATACTTCAAATCTGTTTCAATCTGTTTTGCAATCTTTCTTGCAAGTTCTTTAACTTCAAGGTCTGGAATCTTTTCGTTATTAACAAGAATACGAAGTTCACGACCTGCCTGAATAGCATAAGCCTTTTCAACACCGTTAAAGCTTTCTGCAATACCTTCAAGGTTTTCAAGACGCTTAACATAGTTATCAACTGTTTCGCGTCTTGCACCAGGACGGGCAGCAGAAATAGCATCTGCAATCTGAACAAGAATTGCTTCTACACTTGTCGGCTCAATGTCGTTATGATGAGCGCCGATTGCGTTGATTACGCGTGCATCTTCACCCATCTTGCGTGCCATCTCAGCACCAACTTCTGCGTGGTTCTGATCTGAATCGTTTTCAGCACCTTTACCGATATCGTGTAAAATAGCTGCACGCTTAGCGAGTTCTCTGTCTGCACCAAGTTCTGCTGCAAGCATTCCGGCAATTAAAGCAACTTCTTTTGAGTGAACAAGAACGTTCTGTCCGTAACTTGTTCTGAAATACAAACGACCGAGGGCTCTTACGCCGTCTGTCGGCATATTGTGAATTCCAAGATCGAAGAGAGCTTTTTCACCTTCTTCATAAATCTTATTCTGTACTTCACGGGTAACTTTCTGTACGATTTCTTCAATGCGTGCAGGATGAATACGACCGTCAGAAATAAGACGTTCGAGAGCTTCCTTTGCAATTTCCTTTCGTACAGGATCAAAACATGAAATGACAACTGCTTCCGGTGTATCATCAATAATAATATCAACACCAGTAAGAGTTTCAAGAGTACGGATGTTACGGCCTTCACGACCGATGATTCTACCCTTCATTTCATCTGATGGAAGTGAAACTGTAGCAACAGTCATGTCACCGGTAGTTTCAGTTGCAATACGCTGAATAGTTGTAACAAGAATATCTCTTGCTTTCTTTTCAGATGTAAGCTGAGCTTCCTGTTCAATTTTATTCAGAAGAGCCTGTGCATCATGGCGGGCATCATTCTCAAGATTCTTGATGATGAGTTCTTTTGCTTCCTGTGCAGAAAGGCCAGAAATGCGTTCAAGCTCTTTTCTATAAGTTTCTTCCTGAACTGCAACACTTGCTTCACGTTTTTCAAGAGCTGCTGTTCTTTCGTTTAATTCTTTGTCCTGCTTGTCGTAAGCCTGTGCCCTCTGATCAAGCAATTCCTCTTTATGATTAACGCGTGCTTCATAGCGCTGTACTTCTGCACGGCGTTCACGGTTCTCCCGTTCCTGCTGGTTTCGTTCACGAATGAGATCATCTTTTGCATTCAGCAAAATTTCTTTTTTCTGAGCTTCAGCTTCTCTAATTGCATCCTGTTTTACACGTTCTGCCTTTTGCTCTGACGCAGATAATTGAAATCTGGCATACAGCCAGCGAATAGTCCATCCAAGAACAATTCCTGCTACGGGAAGAATAATAAACCAAACATACTGTGGCATAATTATCTCCTTGCATTATAATGGAATAGTTCGTTCTATTTATAGTACTGTAATAAAACTATGATGTCAAACGAAAATTTAGCTTTTTTTACTATAATTGAGAAAAATTATGATTTATTTGCAAAGAAACTTTTTTACTGCCTTATAAACCGGTTTTTCTTTTCCATCTGCATCATACATCAAAGCATTGCCTTTTCCAGGAAATTCACCCGGAATCCAGCTGCCTTTATCAGTCCATCCCCATGTAATTACGCTTTTTACATTAGGATTTTCTGCTGCAAGCTTATAAAGTGAAAGATAGCGCTCTTTCTGCATTTCTTCGTATGCCGCAGGATTGTCTGTCGGCATTCTGATATCTACTTCTGAGAAAGAAATATCAATTCCAATTTCAGCATAACGCTTGATATTTCTTCTGATTTTTTCTTCAACATAGCTATAACTTGTATCAAGATGAAGCTGCATTCCTACGCCGTCAACAGGAATTCCACGTTCCTTCAGATCTTTTACAAAATTGAACATTGCGTCAGCTTTTCTGTTGCCTTTGTCTTCGTTGTTGTATTCGTTAAGGTAAAGTTTTGCATCAGGATCAGTTTCGTGAGCCTTGATGAGGGCATGTTCGATGTAATCAGGTCCAATTGTGTTGTACCATACATTTTTTCTCATTGTACCGTCTTCTTCAAACATTTCATTTACAACGTCATATTCTTTGATTTTGCCCTTATAGCGTGTCATGATTGTCGTAATATGCTCATCCATCGCAGCAAGAGCTTCTTCACGGGTCCAGTTTGACGAAATAAAGTTTGAATTCTGTCTGTGCCAGAAAAGAGTATGCCATTTTACCTGCATTCCATTTTCATCTGCAAATTTAATAAGCTGGTCAACATCATTCCAGTTCCAGAAAGTCTTGTTTGGACGAAGATTTGCCCATTTCATACAGTTTTCAGAAACGACGATATAGCTGTTTTCCTTAATGATTTTTGCAACATTCGGGTCAAGAAAAGTTCCAGCTCCAAGTGCGATACCGGCATTAAAACCTTTTTCTTTTGCTCCGTCGCGGAATGATTTTCCACAAGACGAAAAACTTAATAATGCAATCAATAAAATCGAAATAATTGATATTTTTTTCATTTTTATACTCCAGATTCAACGCGGGGACTGTCCCCGTGCTCATTTTAAAGCAGGGGGACAGTCCTCATGTAATATTTCGGTAATTATACCCCACTTTTTTCAAATTCTCACTAAGAAATTTTCCCTACTGGCTGCAATTATTAAAATTAATTTTCAAAGCTGAATTTCGTTCATCCAGCTTCCACTTAATAAACATTCATCTTTGTGAAAAACTTCACAATAAAAATTAAATATTACTAAACTTTTTTACTTTTTCTTAAAAATCTATTTACCATTTTCAGTTTAAATTGTAAACTTATTTACTATGAAGAAGTTTACTTTTAGAGGTGGAATTCACCCTAAAGATCGAAAAGAAAGATCACGCGGAATAAAAATCAGTTATCAGTTTCCGGTAACAAATTCTGTTACAATTCCAGTTACAATGGGTGGTGCTCCAAATACACCGGTTGTAAATGTCGGAGACTATGTTGTCAAAGGTCAGATAATTTCAAATTCTACAGCACCGCTTTCGTGTCCTGTTCACGCATCTATCACAGGAACCGTTAAAAAAATTACAACACATTCAGTTGCAGGAAGCGGTGAAGCTCTCTGCATCGTCATCGAAGAAAACAAAGACAGTCCTGACGACAGAAATAAAACAGCTTACATGGATGTACTCGATCCGTTCAAATGCTCACGCGATGAAGCTGTTGAAAGAATTCATCAGGCAGGAATCACCGGAATGGGAGGCGCAAGTTTTCCTACTCACGTAAAATTCAAATATCCTGCAAACACAAAAATCGAACACCTTATCATCAACGCTGCAGAATGTGAACCATATCTCACAATCGATGAATCTCTTCTTTCAGAAAAAATCGATACAATTTTAGATGGAATTCAAATCGCCATGCATCTTGTAAGTGCACCGGCGACAATCGCACTTGAATCAAACAAATCATTCCTCGTAAATTCCATCAACGAAAAAATCAATTCAATTTCTTCTTCACTTGAATATCCAATCGAAGTAAAAATATTAAAAACAAAATATCCTCAGGGTGCAGAAAAAAATCTTATTACAGCACTCACAGGTCAGGAAGTTCCATCAGGAGCACTTCCATTTACAACAGGATGCATCATCTGCAATGTCGGAACAACAATTGCAATCAGTGAAGCATTCAGACTCGGAAAACCATTAATCGAAAGACCCCTTACAATTTCAGGAGACGCATGTCTCACACCGATGAACATCATCGTTCCAGTCGGAACTCTTGTCGGCGACTTAATTCCAGAAATTGTTCAGCTTGATAAAGGCGTATGTAAAATATTGAACGGCGGTCCTATGATGGGAACTTCAATGCCGAGCGCAGACTTTCCGATTCAGAAAGGATCAAGCGGCGTTCTCTTTTTAAAACGCGAAGAAACTTTTGTAGGTAAAACAATGCCGTGCATCAGCTGCGGTCACTGCATCGAAGTTTGTCCTATGCAGCTCGAACCGATTCTGATGAGCCGTGCAATCAGTTTTGATGATCTGGAACTTGCAAAGAAAAACGGACTCATGGACTGCATTGAATGCGGATCATGTGCTTATGTCTGCCCGAGTGATGTTCCTCTTGTTCAGATTTTTAAACTCGGAAAGAAAAAATACAGAGATAACTATAAAGGCAAAGGAAAATAAAATATGGAAGAAACATATTCAAACGAAATTTATCTTTCACCAGGACCTCACTTTTCCAGCAAAAGAAAAACGCAGCAGATTATGATGCTCGTTGTTGCTTCATTAATTCCAGAATGTGCTGCAGGCGTATATCACTTTGGACTTCCTGCTTTATTTACAATTTTAATTTCTGTTGCATCATGTGTTTTGTTTGAAGCTCTTTTTCAGCTTGCTTGCAGAAAGCCTGTTCAGATTTATGACTTCAGTGCAGTAATCACCGGTATTTTACTTGCACTTACTTTGCCGCCGACTGTTCCTTACTGGATGATTGTTATCGGAAGTTTTTTTGCTATTGTTGTTGCAAAGGGCTTCTTTGGAGGACTCGGCTGTAATGTGTGGAATCCAGCATTGACAGGACGAGCTTTTTTAGTAATCGGATTTCCATTTGCATTAGGCGGTTCATGGGTAGCTCCCGGCGCTGATGCAGTTTCTTCTGCAACTCCGCTTGCAAATCCGCAGGCTCTTCTTTCTTCAGACATAAGTTTTAGACTTGATTATTACTGGAATCTTTTCATCGGAAATCATGCCGGCTGTATCGGAGAAACATGTATTGCAGCAATTTTAATTTCTGCTGTTTTCCTTCTGATTACAAATGTAATTGACTGGAGAGCTCCTGTATCAATGCTCGCAACATGTCTTATTCTCAGCGTACTTGCATCAAATGATGCACTTTACACATTGATGAGCGGCGGACTTTTATTTGGTGCAGTTTTTATGGCAACTGATTACACTACAGCACCTGTAACAAAACCAGGAAGAATTATTTTTGGTGCAGGCTGCGGATTAATCACATTCCTCATCAGACAGTTCGGAGGATATCCGGAAGGTGTCATGTTCTCAATTTTAATCATGAATTCGCTCGTTCCATTCTTAAACAAAATTTCTCAGAGAAAATACGGATACAATTCCAGAATAAAAACAGCCAGAAAAAATATTCATGAGGAGAAAGCACAATGAAAAGAACACTTCGTCTTGGCGTAACTCTTGGTCTTTACGCCGCAGTATCTTGTCTTTCTCTTGCAGTAGTAAATAATTTTACTGCTCCAGTAATCAAAGACCGTGAAATGGCAAAAGAAAAGGAAGGACTTCGCGTTGTATTCCGTGATGCAAAAGATTTTATTCCGATTGATTCAAAAGATATTTCAAATGCAGTTGCAATCGCAAAAGTAGAATTAGGTTCTGTTTCAATTGACGGAATGTATCAGGTTACAGCTTACGATGATTCAACTCTTGGATTTGCTGCAAAAATTTCTGGACCGACTTATGATACATCATCACTTCTTCTCGGAATGGATACTGATTTAAAAATCACAGGAGTTCACATTCTTTCTACAACTGACTCAAAAGGTTACGGTTCAAAAGCAGCTGATCCAAATTATAAAACAACATCAGGAAAAACTTTTGGCGGTCAGTTCAGCGGTTTAAAACCTCTTGAAAGCTTTGAACGAAATAAAGACTACGAAGCAATCAGCGGTGCAACAATGACTACAAACGGAATTACAAATATGATCATGCTTGGTTCAAAAGTCATCAAATCATATTTTGATCTGCACGAAGCTAATTTAATTATTAAGGAATAATGACAGAATGAAAAATTATTTTAAGATTTTATCAAACGGTGTTATAAAAGAAAATCCGCTTTTAGTTCTTTCAATTGGTCTTTGTTCTTCACTTGCTGTAACAACAGAAATTGTCAACGGACTTGGAATGGGTGTTGCAATGACTTTCGTTTTATTAATGAGCGAAATCATCATCAGCATTTTCAGAAAGCATATTCCAGATGCAATCCGTCTTCCGATTTTCATTATTGTAATCGCTGCGTTTACGACAATCGTCCAGCTTTTATTAAATGCATATATCCCGTCACTGGCAAAATCACTTGGAGACTTTTTACCGCTCATTGTTGTTAACTGCATCATCATGGGAAGAGTCGAAGCCTTCGCTTCAAAAAACAATCCGTTTGCAGCCAGTCTTGATGCAATTGGAATGGGACTCGGATATACATGGGTTTTATGTGTTATTTCGTTTATAAGGGAACTTCTTGGCGCCGGTACAATTTTCGGAACAAGAGTTTTTGATGAGAGTCTTTCATGCGGTTTCTTTGCCGGAGCACCGGGAGGATTTTTCGTATTCGGTTTATTGATCGCAGTTTCTGAATGCATTCAGAATGCAGCAAAAGAAAAAGGAAGTTCAAAATGAGTGAATTACTTAAGATTTTTATTAAGGCAGTTTTAGTAGACAATGTCATTCTCGTTCAGTATCTTGCGCTCTGTCCTTTCATGGGAATGACTTCAAGTACAGAAAAATCTTTCGGCATGGGAATTGCAACAAGTTTCGTAATCGTACTTGCAACAATGGTAACTTACCCGATTTACTACTGCATTCTCGTTCCATACAATTTAAAATTCTTACAGACATTGATTTTTATTCTTGTAATTGCAGCGCTCGTTCAGCTTGTTGAATTCTATTTAAAAAAATCAGCACCGTCGCTTTACAGTTCAATGGGAGTTTATCTCGCACTTATCACGACAAACTGTGCAGTTCTTGCAGTATCAATCAAAAGCATCGCAAGAAATTACAATTACCTCGAAGCAATCTTTTACGCCCTTGGAACTTCCGGCGGCTTTATTCTCTCGATGGTTATCATGGCTGGAGTTCGTGAAAGAATGAGAAGTTCAAATGTTCCTTCATTCTTAAAAGGAAAAGCAATTCTTTTTATAACAGCAAGCCTTCTTTCACTTTCATTCATGGGCTTCAAAGGTTTAATAAAATAACCGGCATCAGCAATCCGGTTTTGTAAATATAAGGTGGAATTTTTATGAATATCATCATTACAACAGTTATCGTATCTTTTATCATCGCTGCAATTCTTGGAATCTGTCTTGGAATTTTCTCAAGACTTTTTTATGTTCCTGTTGATCCAAAAGTTCAGGTTATCAGAAGTGTTTTAAGCGGCGGAAACTGTGGTGGATGCGGTTTCGCAGGCTGTGATGATTTTGCAAAAGCTGTTGCAGAAGGCCGCGCTCCTGCAAACGGATGTGCGGCAGGCGGAAAGGCAACTGCCGAAGCCATCGGAAAGATTTTAGGTATCGAAGTCAACGCAGAAACAAAAGTAAGCGTAATTGCCTGCCGTGGTACTAAAGAATGTGCAAAAAGCAAGGGAATTTATAAAGGCTATAAATCCTGCACTGCTGCCCGCATTTCAATCGGCGGAACAAAGATGTGTAACTTTGGCTGCATCGGTTTTGGAGACTGTGTCAATGTCTGTACATTCGGAGCAATCAAAATCGGTGATGACGGACTTCCTCATATCGATTATTCAAAATGCACAGGCTGTTCAAAATGTGTAAATGCATGCCCGAATTCACTTTTAAAACTTGTTGTCAAAGAAACAAAAGGTGCAATAGCTCTCTGTTCAAACAGAACAAAAGAGAAAACAAGCATCATCAAAAAATGTAAAAACGGATGCATCAAATGCGGCAAATGTGAAAAAAACTGTCCGGAACATGCAATCCAGCTTTCTGACGGACTTCCTGTTGTTGATTATTTTAAATGCAATTCATGTGGAACTTGTGTAGACGGATGTCCTACAAAAGTATTAAAACTTGTTCAGGAAATAACAAAATAATTTTTACTCTGCTTCAAAAACAAAGTAAAATGCTCTTGACACTTACTGAAATATGCTTGAAAATTAAAGAATGGCTGATACTCAGGAAACTTTTTTTACTAAATTATTCTCATCACTCTTTTCATCTAACGATCCCGAAGCTAAAAAGAAAAAAAAGTTAAAGGCAATTGCAAAAGAATTGTCTAAATCGCGGTATCATTTTTATAAAAACGATGAAGTTCTTCCTTCACTTCCAAAACTTTTTTATGAAATTTACAAAGCTGTTGCAAGTGCACAGACAATGTTCAATTCAATTGAAAATCCAAATGCATTTAAGTATATGGTTGTCAATTTTGCACTGACAGAACAGCAGCATCAGCTTGCAGACAATCTTACAAAAGAAGCTATTCTTGCAAAAGCACAGACAGATTCTGTTGATAAAGTATCTGCTGAAATTTCTGAACAGTTAAATCAGTTTTTAAGTGCCTTTGATGCAGAAAAAATAAATGCAATAGAATCTACTTATAAAAAAATTCAGATTTTTAAAAGTTTCTGCACATTTGATTTTTATTTCTTCCTTAAAAAATTCGATTCAACTTTACGAGAAAAAGAATTTAATTCAATTCCAAAATTTGAAAAAATCAATGCAGAATACATTGTAGAAGATTTAAAAGATTTCATTTGTATAGCAGGTCCGGTTACAGAAATTTCTGACTGGTCTGATATGATGAAAATGTTCAAAGAGGCAAAAGGTCAGGAACCGATCAATCCGAATGTATGGAATAAAATTACAGCAAAACTCCGCTCAATTTTACAATCCAAGACATTTGACCTTATGCTTAAACTTATGACAAAAAAACCTGATTACTTTTCTGAATATTCAGTCAAAGAAGAGCAAATCATCGATTCTTATCTTGAAAAAATCAAAACTGAAACAGAATCTACTCTTTCACAGCTTATCGCAGCTCAGAAAAATTCAAAAATCGGCGGACTTTTAAATCAGATTTTCGGTACTACAGATGTTGTAAGACTCCGCTATTATACAGAAGCCGCAAGCGCACCATACGAAAAAAGAAATCTTGGAAAATTCCTCTACGCAGCGCCTTTAAATTATTACAAAGCTTTCCTTCTTGATTATATTAAAAAAGATTTAAGGGAATTTTCAGACCTCGTACTTATTCGCGGAACATGGACTTCAAATTCACTTTCAGCTCCAATGTCCAATGCATACAATGCACTCCTTGAATCTTCAGAAAAATTAATAGCATTTGACGATAAGCTTGCAGAAGAAGGAGAAGTCGGAATTAAGCTTAAAACTCATCTTCCTCGTGCAGAACGTGACAGAGATGCAAAAGGAATCATCAATACTCTTATTAAAGATGCAAATGAAACAGCAAAAGATTTCTGTGTTGAAGCAACAAAAAATCTTGTTACAATTGCAAAAACCATCAAGACAATAATGGAAGATTACGCTAAACCAAAAGGCGAAATTATTCTCAACTGGAAAGAACTTGATAAATTTGCAGAACATCCTATCAAACAGCTTGGAACAGATGTCTATAAACATATTTATCTTTTTGTAACTTTAATGCAGAACTGTTTTTCGAACGGAAATAATTAACTGACGGTTATCTGAGAACAGAATCAACAAGTTCTTTGAAATTCATATCAGCAGGGGCAATTTCCTGTCCTTCTGAATGAATTGCAAAAACTCCGTCATCATCTTCTTTTATAACTTCAACATAAGGACTGATTGTCTCAGGTTTTAATACTGTAGAACCAAACTGTGTAAGTGTAAACGGAACATTTAAATCACAATCAGTCAGCTCAACGACATCATCTTCTGCAGACATAGACTGAGACGAAACTTCATCCTGAATATTTTTTATACTGAAAGAACTTTCTCCAAGAATATCCTTACCAAAAGATTTATTTCCGAAATTTACAGAAACTTTTTCATCAACAGACGCAAAACTTGGAACTTCAGGTTCAATATCAAATTTCAAAGAATTATCAGACTGTTCATTACTTACATTCTGTGGTGCACCAAATCCGATTTCTTCTTCAAACTGTTTTACATCTTCAAACGAAACATCAAAATCATCAAGAGCAACTTCTTCCGAATCAGAAGCATCTTCCTTTATAACCGGTGTCAAATCAACATCATCAAGAGTTCCATATTCGACCTGATCAAGAGATGAAAAATCAGGAGCATCAACTGTAAAGTTGTCAATTATCTGATCATCATCACTGTCATAAGTTTTTTCAGTTTTTGAAGCAGCACGGTTTATTGTCTCTACATCTGCATTTGTTTCCAGTTCTGAATCAGGAGAATGTTTTTCATGCTGTGGAATGTCATCAAGTGTAACCTCTTCAGAAACAGATTCAGCTTCATCAAGTTCTTCGGCCGTTTCTGCATCACTTACTTCTTCTGCATCTGTCAGTTCTTCAGCTTCATCAAGTTCTTCTACTGTTTCTGCCTCACTTACTTCTTCTGCATCCGTCAGTTCTTCAACTTCATCAAGTTCTTCTACATCATCTAATTCCTCAACTTCTTCTGAATCAGACAAGTCTTTTACCTGAACAGGAACCGGTTTTGATTTACCGGAAGAAGCAGGAATATTTTCAGCAGACGGCGTTACAGGAGAAACATTCTGAGCACTTCCGCCAACGGCCTGTACTTTTATAGAACCAGATGAAAGAAGTTCCTCAAGCATTTTCTTAATTTCTGCGCTGTTTGAAAAACCTTCTTCATTTTCTTTTCTGATCTGAACACTCATCGCAGCAAGAAGTTCATCCCAGCTTTTATTTACAAGTTCATTTACTTCTTTATCATATTTTTTGCCCTTACGGCCAAGACTTCTGATTATTTCAAGAGTTACATCCTGACGTCGTTCTGCAATTTTTCCAGAAACAACTTTCCAGTCTACATTTTCTTTTTTCTTTAAATATTCACTTACAATTCCAAGCTGGAGTCTTCTGATTCTTTCACGAATGACAATCATATCATCCTGTTTTAAATTAATGCAGAGGAAAACAACAAGGAATAAAGTCACAAAAATACATATAAGCAGAAGTATTTTAATACTTTCACTCATTGCAAATACTTCATCAGGATAAACGCCACCGATATGACCAAAAGGAGTTTTTGTACTGGAAACTAAAACCCAGTAATGATTTCTCTCTTTTTTATCTTTTGCAGAAGCATCATATTCTTTTACATCAAAAGTATTTTCAATACTTGAATAAACAATCTTTTCAGGATTTGTAAGACCTTTTTCCCATCTGGAAAGAATTTCTTTTTCAAAAATCTCTCTTCCGACAACTGGAATCCCAAATACAAATCCACTTTTATAATCAGATTCTTTTTTTTCGTCTTCAGGATTTAATCCGGAAACAAGACTTCCTGTATCACCAAAAGTAATAAGTTTTTTAGACAAAAGAACACGGTTAAAATCATTTGCATTTACATAAAATACAAAACTGCCGCGATAGGCTGAATAGCTGTCATAGAATGGAAATGAAACAATAATTCTGTTATCTCTTCCATCAAAAATTGTATTGCATACAGTTCCACTTGTAGAATACGAATCAGGAGAATTTATTTTTTCAAAAGGAATCTCTTTTTCACCGGAAAGTGTAATTGACTCTGAATAATTTTTATATGAAACAATTTCAGAAGTTCTGCTTAAAACATCCGTGCTGAAAGTACTGTAATGAATGCTTGTTCCATTTTTATCAATGAGACGCATTCCTAAAAGTCCTGGGGTCTGACTGAAAAGATCACCAGACATTTTTGAACGGTTTCTTACATCATCATCTGAAGGTTTTCCGTCAATATAGCTTTTAACACTTTTCTGTTTCAAGAAAGAATTTTCACTTTTTCCAAAACGGTTTTCAAGTGTTTCAATATATTCATTATAATTTTCACTTACAGTATCAAGATGCTTTTGAATTTGAGAAAGTTTTCCCGGTTCATAAAAACGCGCATCAATTACAGAAAATAAGCCTGTAAATGCAACTAATGCAAATGCTGCAAAGAGAACTGTAGATACTAAGAGGCTGACTGCCGTTTTCTGACCTGAAGTCACGCTATTTTTCCTTTAAAGATAGTTATACTATATCAATATATATTATCGGAAAAATAGTATAGCAAATTAAGCATTTTTTTGATATTTTATGCACAATATGGAAGAAATACTCGCAGAACAGCTCAAAAAGCCAAGGTGTCTCCTTGTTGCAAATCCCGGTGATAATCTGATGGAACTTAAAGGCCTTGTTTTCACTCTGGGAATGGAAATTTCAGATACTTTTACTCTTTCCAAAATTGATATTCAGCCGGCATACGGAATGGGTTCTGGCAAAGCAGAAGAAATCTGTGCCCATGCAAAAGCTGTTGATTCTGACTGCATTATCATGGATTTTGAACTTGATCCGACAAAGCAGCGCAACTGGGAAAAACTCTGTCATCTTCCGGTTTTTGACAGACAGGAAGTAATTCTCCGTATTTTCGCACAGAGAGCGCTTACAAAAGAAGCTGTTTTGCAGGTGGAACTTGCCCGCCTCGAATATTCTTTACCACGCCTGAGTCATATGTATGGCGACCTTGCCCGTCAGAGAGGCGGCTCATATGGTTCAAAAGGATCTGGTGAAACACAGCTTGAACTCGACAGACGAGGTGTCAGAGAAAGAATCCATATTCTCAGAAAAGAACTCGACAAAGTAATCCAAAACCGTGAAACACAAAGAAAACGAAGGGAAAAAACAAACATCAGAAAAGCTGCACTCTGCGGATATACAAACGCAGGAAAATCTTCACTTCTAAACGCACTAACCTCTTCCGAAGCATTTGTCGAAAACAAACTGTTTGCAACACTAGACCCTCTTACAAGAAAACTTTTCCTCGCAAATCCATCTTATGAAACTGCAGAAGACTTTTCACAAGGACCAGTTGCAAAAGGACACGAAATACTTTTGACTGATACAGTTGGCTTTATCTCAAACCTTCCGCATTCACTTGTAAACGCATTCCGATCAACACTCGAAGAAGCATCTTATGCAGATTTACTTTTAATTGTACTCGACAGTTCAGACCCGAATGTCTTTTTACATTACGAAACAATAAAAGAAGTATTACAGGAAATCAATGCAGATGAACATGAAACACTGATTGTATTAAATAAAATTGATGTAAACACAGATGAATTTACTGTTGCAAGACTGGAAAACCAGTTTCCGTCTCACATAAAAGTTTCGACAAAAACCGGTTTTGGAATTGAAGAATTAAAACAAAAACTTTATCAGAAACTTTTTACTTCAAAATCTTTTTTGTCTTAATCATCTTTACAAAAAAATCCATATTGGTTCCTATAAAGAGCGCACAATAAGAAGTAATTGCCAATGCAAAAATGATATAAAATACAATAAGAAAACCTTTATCTGCTTCGTGAAAACTGCTGAGTCCGAAAGTCAGCATAAATAAAATCATCGCAATTCCACCGATAATCCATTTTGCAATCGAAATAGGATTTTGATTTGAACTGTATGAAGGATCTATTTTTTTCATTACAGTGATAATCTGTTCATCATCAATTGGAACAGGAATTTCAAGCGGAGTTCTTGTAAGGGATTCTGCCTTTTTTAACAATCGTACCTGTTTTCTGCATTTTGAACATGTAAGCAGATGTAATGTCACTTCAAACGGAACTCTTTCGCCTTTATCAAGTCCAAGGTAAATATCCATAATTCTGTTACATTCATTTTCGTTTTTCATACAAGACCTCTTTGAATAAGTTTATCCCTTAAAATTTTTTTCGCACGAAAGATGTGTGATTTTATCGTATTAACAGGCAACCCTGTAATATTACTGATTTCTGCATGTGAAATGTCATAAAAAAAATACATATCAAGACAAACCGCATATTGTTTTGGAAGTTCATTTACAGCTTCTCTTATAGCCTCACAGGTAAGCTTTCTTATCTGAGCTTCTTCCGGTGTATCTGAATGATCTTCAAGTATTGTCTCATCAGTTAGCGGAACATATTCATCACGGCGCTTAATTGAATTTACTGCAATATTATATGCGATTCTGGTAAGCCATGTTGAAAAAAGAGACTCACCTCGAAAGGTAGAAAGTTTTGTATAGGCCTTAAGAAAAACTTCCTGAATAAAATCTTCCGTATCAGTCACATTCTTAAAAAAACTCATTCCCATTGCTTCAACTCTTTTTTTATAAAGAGTCATAAGCCGGGCAAAAGACTTACTGTCACCATCAAGTGCAGTCTTTACAAGTTCTGAGTCTCTTTTATAAGCTGCCGTATATTTTAAATCTGAACGGAGATTATTTAGCATCATTCTCTTTGAAAGATGGATTTATTTTATAAAAAATCAGAAGGCTTACACCAATTGCAAGAGGAATCAATCCGCCAAGAAGAACATATGAAAATCCTTCGATGCAGATAAAAAGAATAGAAAGCATAATTCCAATTGCAGTAAGAAGAAGCCCGGTCAATAACGAAAAAGTTTTCAAATCGAAATTACGGTTCTGATAAGTTCCAGTTTTAATTCTAAGCTTAACTTCATGGTGATGCCATAAAATATAAAAAAATACAACAATTCCGCCGATTGCAATTCCAACGATAGGAATAATCGAAATAATTATCTGTGCTGTTGTTGAAGTAAAAGTTTCGCTCATGAAAAACCTCCGCTATATCCGTTATTAATTAGACACAAGTTATAAAATAAAGTTGCACTAATCTAAAAAAATATATTCATCAAAAAACAAGGCTTCAATTTTTCCAAGAACAAGCTGCTCATTTATTAAATCAAGAAGTTCAGCCTTGATCTTCTTTTCACCAAGAGTAAAAAGTTCTTTTTGTGTGCGGGTTGCAAAATAGACTAAAAAAATATTTGTAAGTGCTGTCTTTTTCTGAATAAGTTCTTCGTAGAATGCAGAATCTTTATTAGAATATGTAAGCCATGGAGTTACAACAAGATTTGTACCATTTGAAAAATCTTTTTTTTCCGGAGCTGTCAGAGCTCGCAATGTTCCGAATTTAAATTCAAAAATTTCTCTGTCAGCTGTTTTGATTTCTGAAACATTCTGAGGGTCTGCTTTCCGATAAGTTTTAAAACTTGCTTTGCCTGCAAGAAATGCGGTCAATGTACAAAAAACAATAAGTATACAAAGTCCTGCAATAATAAAAATTAAAACCTTATCAAATGAAAAACGCATCTTATCCCCAGAGGTTATACGGGTTTACCATTCTTCCATTTTTGAAAACTGTAAAATGACAGTGAGGACCTGTACTCTGCCCCGTACTGCCAACATAACCAATTACAGTATTTGTAGTAACCCAGGCCCCAACCCCGACCTTAGAAAACTTACTCATATGTCCGTAAAGAGTTTTATATCCTGAATGATGTTTAATCATTACATAATTTCCATAGACATTTGACCAGCCTTTATAAACAACAGTTCCTTCCATGCCGGCATAAATCGGAGTACCTGTTCCGCAGGCCATATCAATTCCGCCATGAAACTGTCTTGAACCGCCAAACGGACTTTTTCTCCAGCCAAAATAAGATGAAATTCTATACCAGCTGTGAATCGGTTTTCTAAAAAGATCACCGTTAATTTCCTGTCTTGTAATCCAGTCAAGTTCAGCCCCTGGAACAAAAACTGACTGACCGGCATTAAAACTTGAATCAAGCGAGACGTGATTTACATTTGCAACTCTTTCTGCATCAACTTCATATTTTTCTGCAACAGATTTTGGAGTTTCGCCGTCTTTTTTTACATTGTATAAAATTCCGTCGAGGGAAGGAATTTTAATATTTGAACCGATTTGAATTGTGCGTGTCGCATGAATATTATTTACGCTAATGAGAGTGTCCTGAGAAATTCCATACTTTTCTGCAATAACACCAATCATGTCACCTTTTCTAATTCTGTACGAAGTATAATAAAGACCGTCATCAATAACCTGATTTTCTGCAGCTTCAAGAGCAGAAACTTCATTCTGAACTTCGTTCTGAACGTCTTCAGAAGAAGCATTCAGAGAGTCATACTGAGGAACTGCAGACATTTCAAATCCGCCCTGTCCGTTATGAATTTCTTCCGGTTTATTTTTATTCAGATTTTTTGCACAGAATGTCGCACTTCCTGCGATAAAGGAAGCAACACAAAAACTTGCAAATACTTTTAATGCCATTTCAGTCTTTTTTGTCATAAAATTTATTTTACCCCATTTTTTTATTTATGCCAATCAAATAAGTCTCAAAAGACTCACGACGGCAAGCTTCAGGCTTAAACCCCTTCGCTGCAGTAAAAATTTCACGCATTTTTTTAAGAAATTTCTGCTGGTCTCCATTCTGGAAAATTTTTACAGCAAAATTTCCACCTGCTTTAAGCATAGTCTCTGCATACCAGATTGCCATTTCTACAAGAAATTCACTTCCGGCTGTATCTACTGTTCTGTTTCCGGTCGTTTTTGGAGCCGCGTCACAGACAACAAGGTCATAAGGCCCGATTTCTTTAATCTGCTCACGGACAGCCTTTGAAGTTAAGTCCCCCTGAATAAAAACAAGGTTATCTCCCTTTACATCTTTGGCAAGCGGATTTAAATCACAGGAAACAACTTTTCCACTTCCATCAAGCTTTCGCATCAAAAAAGTAGTCCAGCTTCCGGGACTTGAACCGAGATCTAAAACTGTAAAATTTTTCTTTATCATTCCAAACTTTTCATCAATTTCCTGTAGTTTGTATACAGAACGTGCAGGATATCCTTCAGAAAAAGCTTTTCTGGACCAGAAGTCTGGTTTTTCATAACTGTTTGCAGGCATATACATTGATTATCGGTAAAAACTGGTGGAATTTTTACAAAAATGTTACGCTGTCAAAAACTCATATCTTTTATTTTTATAAATTCTTTTGCGATTCCATCCACATTTTTCATAAATTCCACTATAATAATTATATGAACATAACTGAAATCAGAAACAAAATCGAAGACAACCTCAATCAGTTCCTGCCGGAAGCAGTCAATTCCTTGTGGACAAATGCAGCATTCGGAAATATTCCCGAAGCCGTAAAAGAAAATCACATTTCACAGCTTCTGACACCATGCCGCTCACTGATGTCACTTGGCGGAAAACGCTGGCGCCCGCTTCTTCAGGTTCTTGTTGCAAAACTTGTTTCAAAAGACAAAAATGCAGGCGATGTAGAAACAGCTTTTAAACTTACTCCGCTTGTGGAATTTGTTCATACGGCAAGTCTCATTCATGACGACATCGAAGACGCAGCCGATACAAGACGCGGCAAACCTGCTGCACACATCACATACGGACTTGATACTGCACTTAATGCAGGTGCCTGGCTTTATTTTACAGCCCCTGCCGCAATTGATACCCTTAATCTCCCGGAAGAAAAGAAAAATCTTTTTTACAGTCTTTTTATGATGGAACTTCGCCGCCTGCATCTTGGTCAGGCAATGGATATTTTCTGGCATAGAAATCCAGATATATTTCCTTCAAAAGAAGAATATCAGTCAATGGTTCAGAACAAGACAGGAACTCTTTCGTGTCTTGCAGTTTTAACTGGAGTTCTCTGTGGCGGAGGTTCAAAAGAAGAAGCTCTTACAGCAGGTGATATTGCACGCGGAATCGGCGAAGGGTTTCAGATTCTTGATGATGTTCAGAATCTTACAACAGGAAATCCCGGTAAAAAACGAGGAGACGATATCGTAGAAGGCAAAAAAAGTCTTCCTGTTTTAATGCATATCGAAGAATATCCTGAAGATAAAGATATAATTGCATCGTGCTTTATAAATGCCCGAAAAGAAGGTATAATGTCAGAAAGCGTAGAAAAATGCATTTCAATTCTTGAAAAAGGCGGCTGCATTAAAAAAGCATTTGAAAAAGGGCATTCACTTGTCCGCGAAAAGTCTCTGCAGCTTGTAAAAATGTTTGAAAAAAATTCTGAACTTTCAGAAAATGCAAAAGCCATCGTTGATTTATTTGAATCAATGTTACCTGAAGTTTAACTTTATGTTTATTTTTATATAAATGTTCTATCATTCAGATAGAACATCATCATCACACGGGGAGGTAATTTTTTATGATTGAACACGCTGAAACATTAAATACTCAGGCAATTTCACTTGCTCAAAACGGTGACTACAAAGAAGCAATTGCATGTTTCAAAAGAGCAATTGTTGTTGAAAAACAAAATTATCTTCTCTGGTTCAACCTTGGAGTTACATACCGTGACGCCGGTGAATTTCAGTCAGCAAAAGAATGTCTTTTAAAAGCATTTGATTTAAATGAAACCGACAGAGACATTATCGAATCAATTGCACTCATCAATTTAAGTTTAAAGGATTTTGAAGAAGCTGTTGCATTCTGCTGGACAGGACTTGATTACTATCCGACAGACAGCAGGCTCTGGAATACGCTCGGAGTAATTTTTTTCAATCAGTCAGACTATATAAATGCGGCAGATGCTTTTGAAAGGGCAATTACAATCAATCCGTATTACTACGATGCCCTTTTTAATTTACGCGATACTTATGATGAACTTGGAAATAAAACTGGAAAAGCACTCTGTATCCAGAAAATGAAAGAAATAAAACATTCTGACTGTAATTAATTTTCTTATTACCATAAAAGACGGAGAACAAAAATGCAGAAAAATGCAATTGTACGAAATATAAATTCAACTGATTCAAAAAAGCGGAATGTAATTCTTGTTGAATTGATTGCATTTACAGAATGTGCACACTGCCATGAAAGCTGCAGCAAAAAAGGCCATATTCTGTCAGCAGTAAATCCTCATGGATTTGAAATTAAAAACGGATCTCTTGTAATCATCACAACATCAAAAATTCAGGAAGCACTGGAAAGCATCATCGCGCTTTTATTTCCAATCGGAATGGCAGTTACAGGCTTTTTTCTTTCCAATCCAATTTATAATTTTTTTAAGAACATAAAAAAAAGCGGCATATCAAATGCCGCCTGTCCTGAGGGAATAAAATCCCTTATAGTTATTCTCTTTTTTGCTCTTGCAGCCTTTATCGTACTGATTGCAACACGCGCAAAAAAACTTTTAGTCTATCCTGAAATTACAGATGTTCTCGAGCAAGCTGGCTGATAGCATCTGCCATTTCCTTTAACGGAACCTGCTTCTGAACAGCACCAAGCTCATATGCAACTTTCGGCATTCCGTAAACGATTGAAGACTTTTCGTCCTGTCCCAATGTCCACGCACCTTCTGTTCTCATTGAAGCAAGTTCTGCAGCGCCGTCTTTTCCCATTCCTGTCATAATTACACCAAGTGCATTATTCTTGAATACTTTTGCAACTGATTCAAAAAGAACATCTGCAGACGGTCTATGTCCGTTTCTCTGTGGTTCCTGAGAAAGGCGGACAAAATATTCAAATCCATTCTTTTCAACAAAAATATGATAATTTCCAGGAGCAATATAAACATTTCCACTTTCAAGTTTCTGGCCATCCATTGCTTCCTGAACGGTTAAAGGACAGATTTTATTCAAACTGTAAGCAAACTCTTTTGTAAAACCTGCAGGCATATGCTGAACTACAAGAACAGGCTGCTTCATATGAGGATCGATCATCTTGAATACATCACGAAGAGCATTCGGTCCTCCGGTAGAAATACCAATTGCGATAATTTCAATCTTTCCACCATCACGCAGCGGAGTAATAACAGCAGGTTCTTTCTTTTCAGGCGGATTCCATACAAAAGGTTTTGGAGTCGGAACAATTCTATCAGTAATTTTTTCAACATTCTGTTCATGAATTGCTTCAATTTTTTCTTTATTCTTTTCAAGTACAAATCGCTCTGCTTCACGAAGCTTAATCTGTCTGATGAAAAAATCAGGTTCATAAACATCTTTTCCATGCATAACTGCATAAGAAAATCCGTATGACGAAATCAATTCAACAAGATTATCTGCAACAGATGACAGATCTGCAGTAACAGAACCATTTGGCTTTGTCAAAAAGTCGGAAGCACCAAGTTCGAGGGCTTCCATTGTAACTGGAGCACCTTCTTCTGCAATACTTGAAAGAATGATAACCGGAATATTCCAGTGACGGGCTTTTCGTTCTTTTAAAAACTCAATGCCATTCATAACAGGCATTTCAATATCAAGAACAATTACATCAGGCTTATACTCTTCAACTTTTTCAAGAGCAAGCTGACCGTTCATTGCCTTTGCACATACAGAAAGCCCCTGCGTATTTTCAATAATGCGTGAAATAAGGTTACGCATTAAAGCCGAGTCGTCACATACTAAAACCGAAATATCCTGTTTCATTTACATACACCTTTTTTTAATTAATATTTTTCTGATAAAGACAAGCCCATTCTGTTTTTAAAAATTCAAACTTAGTATTCATACCGAATAAGCTTTCTGAGTGTCCGATATACAGATATGAATGAGGTCCAAGCGCATCATAGAATCTGTTTACAACATTAGTCTGTGCAGCTTCATCAAAATAAATGAGAACGTTGCGACAGAAAATTACATCAAGATTTCTAGCACCGGAATCGTTTTTCAAATTATGATAATCGAACTTGATTTTATCCATCAATTCTTTTTTAGCCTGATATCCACCATCAACCTTTGTAAAATATTTTGCAAGATAATTTTCAGGAATTCCCGCAATTCTGGCATCAGGATAAAAGCCCTGTTTTCCAACCATAAGAGATTTTAAAGAAAGATCAGATGCAGTTACAAAGAAAGTAAAAGGCGGCGGCAAAATCTCTGAAAGAATCATCGCAATAGTATAAGGCTCTTCTCCTGTTGAACAGCCCGCGCTCCAGATTCTTATCATTTTTTCACCAGTCTTTCTTTTTTCTTCAAGCAGATGAGGAATTACATAATGCTCAAATGCATCAAAGTGAGGCTGATTTCTAAAAAAACGGGTCAAATTAGTTGTTACAGAATCAAGAAGAAGTTTCATCTCTTCTTTATTTGAAACAATTAAATCATAATAATCTTTAAAAGACTCAAGTTTTTTTTCTCTAAGTCTTTCTTTTAAGCGGCTTTCCAAAATAGATCTGTTAGTTTCTGAAAATGTTATACCGCTTTCGTTGTAAATAATTTTTCGAAATATATCGAAATCGCTGTCGTTTAAAACTTCTACCATAATTCAATTATACACTCGAGAACCTGAAAAGTAAAACAATTTGTCTAAATTTCTATTTATAGAATGTTGTAATCGTTACAGTTCCGTTCGGGGTAATACAGCCGATTTTCCACCCCTCATTTATAATTTCCTTAATCTGTCTGTCAGCAATCTTATCACCTGTCTTATTGATATAAGTTCTGACAAGAGTCTGTGTTTCAGTTTTCTGCATCTTCAGTCCTCCTGATTTTTGCACTGGTAAACGAGCGTTTTTAGTTCTCCCTATATTAATAAACGGATTTATCTGCTTATTACTTAAATAGTTTTTAAGTTGAATTTTTTAAACCGCCCTTCCCGTTACAAATTTACAACCTTACCTGATTTACAATTGCCAAAATGCTTGAATATATGGTAAAATATTGAATTATTATTAATTTAAAAGGACGATTTTATTATGAAAAAAGGCTTTTACAGCATCGGTTCAATCATTATTTTGCTTTTAGCAGCAATAATATTTGTTTTAGTACCTGCACTTGCAGGCGTAGAAGGGGGAACAAAATTCCCGGATTACGGAAGTTATAATGGAAAACCTATCCGTTATGAAGAAAATTCTCCGTTTTACAACGCAGCAATCAGAATTATTGAAGATTATGAATCAAAAGGCGTAAACTTTAATGAGAAGTCTTTTGCAAATTACTTTTATGCACAGGCTTTTGAACAGGCTTTTACAAATGTAATCGGCTCATATGCCCTTACATATTTTTCTGAAACAACAGGTTACAAAGTTACAAAACCATCAATCGACAGAAGAATCAGACAGATGAGCCAGTTTAAAGATGTTTCAAATGAATTTTCACCTGCCATTTATGAATCACTCAGTGAACAGGATAAAAAAGATTTAAGAAAATCAATTGCAGAAGAACTTATTCAGCTCAGATGCTATGAAGATATCTTTGGTTCCCTTTCAGAAATCGGTGACAAATCAATTTATGGTCTTAAAACTTCAACTGCAGAACTTGATTTCATCAACAAAATGAGTGAAAAACTTTATTCATTTGATGCAGCTGCATTTGATATGTCTACATATCCGGACAGCGAAAAAGTTGCATTTGGTAATTCACACAAAGATTTATTTGTAAAATACAACTTAAAAGTAATTTCATGCGATACAGAAGCAAAAGCTAAAGAAGTTCTCAAAAGAATCAAAAATTCAGAAATTACATTTGAAGATGCTGTCGGTGAATATTCAACAAAGCACTATGGCGATCAGGAAACAGGAATGTTAAGTGCAAACTTCAGATACCAGCTCGACAACGCATTCTCTAAACCGGAAGACATTGAAAAAGTAATTTCACTTCCAGTTGACAGTCTTTCAGATGTTATTGAAACACCATCTGCATATTGTATTTTCAAAACAACAGAAGCTCCTGTTCAGCCGGATTTTACAAATGACTTTACAGTTTCAAATGTTTATGACTATTTAAGAACTAGAGAAAAATCTGTAATCGAAAATTATTTTGAAAATCAGGCAAAAGACTTTGTTGCAAAAGCAAATACAGCAGGATTTGAAAATGCATGCAACGCATTCCCGGTAAAAACAAATTCTTACCCTGCATTTGCGCTTAACTATAACAACACTTCATTAATCGGACATTCACCACTTGCAGACGATTCATTATTAAGTACAGCAATTACAACAGACGAATTGTACAAAACAGCATTCAAACTTAAGAAAGATGAAATTTCATCTCCTCTTATTTTAAGCGGTTCAAATGTTGTACTTGTACTCAGATGTTCTGACATTACAACTGCAGTAAAAACAGCTGATGATGTAAAAGCTTGTGCAAATGAAGTAAATATGGCTGCAAAAAGCTCAATCAACTCTACAATTCTTGCAAGCGATAAAATCAAAGACAACTCACAGGAATTTATGAAAGTATTCCTTTCAACAATTTTTGGAAACAAGAGCTGATTCTTTTTATATGATTAATAATAACATGGGTTCTCCAGTAACCGGAGAACCCGGAAGCGAAACGCCTTGTTTGTTGCAAAACGAACGGGGCGTTTGCGTTTTATACAAAGAGAGATATCTTTACTCCAAGTATGATCCTTCCAAATCAATTAAAAATATAATTTCAAATCTTTCAATCAATCCAGATACATTAATTTTGATTTTCAGTCCTGTTCTCTGGTATGGACTTGAAGATCTGTTATTAAAACTTCCGCAGGACTGCAGAATTGCTGCAATTGAATATGACGAAGAATTATTTTACCTTGCACAAAAAACACTTAACGATATTCATATTGAATCTGGTTCAGACAATTCAAATAAAACTGTAGAATCGTTAAAAAACAATATTCTGTTTTTTAATAAAAACAATATCAAAAGTTATCTTGACTATATAAATAATAATCATTTTAAAAAAGTTTTACGTCTTGATTTTTCAGGTGGAATTTATTTTAACCGCGATAATTTTGAAAAAATTTATTCTGTTACGCAATCTGTAATAGACCAATATTTAAAAAATAAATTAACTCTTATAAAATTCGGCAGACTGTTTTCTAAAAATATTTTTAAGAACTTAAAACAATTTGACACAAATACATTTCTCTTACAGCACTTTGAAAAAACAATTGATAAACCGATTTTAGTTTTAGGAGCCGGAGAAAGTCTTAACCAGACAATTTTTCAACTGAAAAACATATTAAAAACAGATTCAGCAGACAGAAAAGAAGATTCAGTACAGAATCCTTTTTTCATACTTGCAGTTGACCAGGCTTTAACACCCCTTTTAGAAAATGGAATTAAACCAGATGCTGTTGTTGCTGTAGAAGCACAACTTGCAATTGAAAAAGCCTATATTGGCAAATCTGTAAACTCAAACATTCCTGTATTTCTCGACCTTGTAAGCCGCAGACATGTTTCTGAAATATTAAACGGAAAAAAAATATTTTACCTCTCTGATTATTCAAAAAAAGAATTCTTAAAACCTCTCTCAGAAAATAAATTGCTTGGCAAAGTAATCAGACCGCTCGGCTCTGTCGGACTTGTTGCCACAGAAATAGCCCTATTTCTCAGAAAAGACAATCAGATTCCTGTTTATATTTCTGGACTTGATTTTTCTTACTCTGCAGGAATCACACATGCAAAAGGAACTGTTTCACATAAACGTCAGCTTTCAATTGTAACAAAGTTAAAATCAATTTTTAATTTCGAAGCAGCATTTACAAACGGTACGACATTTATAAACGATAAATCAAATAACAGAATGATTACATCTGCTTCACTTTCAAACTATGCAAAACTTTTTACAGATTTATATGCAGATGAAAAAAATATTTATGATTCAGGTTTTTCAGGGCACAATCTTGGACTTGAAAAAAAAGACATTCAATCTGTACAAGATATTCAGATTAAAAATTCCTGTACAAACTTTTACAAAAAACTTTCATCAGAACAACTTAAAGACAATTCTCTTAAAATAATTTCAGGTTATCTTGAAAACGAAAAAAAAGCTCTTGAAATATTAAAAGATATTCTTACATTCGGAGATGAATCAAAATATAGAGAAGATAAAACTATTTCTCTTGCAGAACAGATTGATGCACTTATTCTTCCGCGGGAATATCTTTACCTGCACTTTCCGGATACTCCTGAAAAAACAAACAGACAGTCATTCTTAAACCGTGTCCGTATTGAAACAGATTTTTTCTTAAAAGAATTGAAATAAAAAAAGTGTACCTGCAAAAATTGATTTCAATTTCCAGGTACACTTCATTTTTATGTCTCATTTTTATATCTTCAAAACTGGACTTTAATCTTCTTCCTCTTCTTTTAATACTGCAAGGAATGCGCTCTGTGGAAGTTCCACATCACCAATCATCTTCATGCGCTTTTTACCTTCTTTCTGTTTTTCAAGAAGCTTTCGTTTACGCGTAATGTCACCACCGTAACATTTTGCAAGAACGTCTTTGCGCACAGGATTAACAGTTTCGCGTGCAATAATCTGACTTCCGATTGCACCCTGAATTGCAACTTTGAACTGCTGGCGGCTGATTTCACCTTTTAAGCGGTGACAGATTTTATGAGCCTGAGCAGATGCATTTTCTTTAAAACAGAGCTGACTTAAAGCATCAACAGATTTTCCGTTCAAGAGAATATCAATTTTTACAAGTTCTGTATCACGGTAACCGATGATTTCGTAATCAAATGATGCATAACCGCGGCTGTAAGATTTTAATCTGTCATAAAAATCAAAGAGAACTTCCGAAAGCGGCATTTCATAAGTAATTTCTGCACGCTTTTCATCAAGATACTGCATGTTTGTCTGAAGTCCGCGTTTTTCAGTACAGAGAGCCATGATAGGGCCGATATATTCAGCTGGTGTAATGATAGATGCTTTGATATAAGGTTCTTCAGCACCACGTATTTTTCCTTCAGGATATTCAGAAGGATTATCAATCATCATTTCTACTCCGCCATCAAGGTGAAGCTTATATCGGACAGACGGCGCCGTAAAAATAACAGCCTGATTAAAATCGCGTTCAAGTCGTTCCTGAATGATTTCAAGATGAAGAAGTCCTAAAAATCCACAGCGGAATCCGTTACCAAGAGCGACAGAATTATCTTTTTCATAAATCAAACTTGCATCGTTAAGCTTAAGCTTTTCCATGCTGTCACGAAGTTCATCATAATCATTTGAATCAATCGGATAAATTGAAGAATAGACAACAGGTTTAACTTCTTTAAAACCTGCAAGCGGTGCGTCCGCCGGATCTTCTGCAAGAGTAATAGTATCACCAACGCTTACATCACTTACAGTTTTCATTCCTGCAATAATGTAACCAACATCGCCTGCTTCAAGAACACCAGTATCTTCATATTTAATTTTGAAAACGCCAACCTGTTCAACTTTATACTCTGCGCCGGAGTTCATCATGCGGATTGTCTGACCGGTTTTAATTCTTCCCTGCATTACACGGATATGAACGATTACTCCGCGATATGCATCATAGTGACAGTCAAAAATCAAAGCCTGTGCTTTTGCCTCCGGATCTCCAGACGGAGGTGGAAACAAAGTAACAATTGCTTCCATGAGTTCATCAATTCCTTTTCCGGTCTTTGCAGAAACAAGCTGTGCTTCTTCTGGAATAAGACCAAGGTCATGATCTATCTGATGTTTTACTGTCGGAATGTCTGCTGACGGTAAATCGATTTTATTAATAACTGGAACAATCGTTAAATTCTGTTCCAGCGCCATATACATATTGCTGACAGTCTGCGATTCAACACCCTGACTCGCATCAATCAATAAAAGCGCACCTTCACAAGAAGCAATCGCACGGCTTACTTCATAAGAAAAGTCAACATGTCCCGGTGTGTCGACAAAGTTAAGTTCATAATCATTTCCATCTTTTGCATGATATGGAATTGTTACTGCCTGACTTTTGATTGTAATACCGCGCTCGCGTTCAATGTCCATATTGTCGAGAATCTGATTCATCATCTGACGGTCGTCGATGATCTGAGCTTTCTGAATGAGACGGTCTGCAAGAGTTGATTTTCCGTGATCGATGTGTGCAACAATACAGAAGTTGCGTTTATATTTCATTTCTGTCATAACGGTTTTATTATATTAAAAATAATAAGGGCTGTCGAGGTTTGCAGGGATTCCCATTGAAACATCAAGATAACCTTTTTTTCTTCTCTTTACTGTAAACTCAGAATATATCATCGATTTATCATCACTAAACTGAATTCGTCCTACAGTAACAGGATCATTTTCACTGAAACCGGATTCATCAGCAATACTTCCTTTGATGACATCGGTTATCATATAAGTCCTGCTGTTCAGAGTGCTTGATGGAATAAGTGAAATTCCATAAAGAGGAATGAAAGAATTTTCTATCGAGTCATTCTGATAAAAAGTATATCCCGGATATTTTGGTCTTGATGTTAAATAAACGAGACAATCTCTTTTTTTATTTTCTGAATCGGTATAATCAAGTTTTACAATTGTTCCAGAAACAAATGTACGTAAAATGCTCTGTACCTGTTCGATGGAACTGACAGGAATTCCATCAAGTGCAGTAATTATATCTCCGCGTTTAAGCCCTGCTCTCGAAACTGGAGATCCCGGTGCAAAATACTGAAGTTCAATTCCACTGTTCTTTTTTCCAACTTTATAAGTATGTCCGTAAGCGCCAATCCATGGAACTTCACGAAGACCACCATAATATAGAATCGCAAGTTCCTGTTTCAGATATTCAACCGGAATTGCAAAATTAAGACCCTGATACTGCTGAATACCGGCAAAAACAATTGCCTGAACATTTCCATTAATATCAATACACGGACCACCGGAGTTACCGGAATTTACAGCAGCATCAATCTGCAGAACAGATCCTGTTGTAAAAAGTTTTCTGTTTGTAGAAGAAACAACTCCACTTGTTAAAGTGCTTTCCAGACCAAGAGGAGAACCGATTGCATAAATTTTGTCTCCCGCTTTTAAATCTGAACTTGAACCAAGTGAAAAAACATAAGGCGGTTTAATTTCTGTTTTCAAAAGAGCAAGGTCGTGAATATTATCCCAGCCGACTACTTTTGCAGGAATTCTTGTATCTTCATCTCCGTAAAGTTTGATATAAACTTTTCCATAACCTTCATATTTGGGATCAACGACATCTGAGATTACATGATGATTTGTAATAATGTAACCTCTCTCATCTATAAAAAAACCAGAACCGATTACTCTGTTTGCAAACCCCATTCCTGATTGAACCTTAATTCCAAGATCAACCCAGATAGTTACTGTTCCAGAAATACATTTTGTAAGATTATCAATTTTTGTATTACTTTTTTTTATTGATGCTCCGGGAATCTGATTAAAAAATAAATTTTCAAGTTCTTTTTTTGAAATCACTTCTTCCGCAAGATTCTGAAAGCCAGAATTTTCGAGAGACTTAAATCCATAATATAATTCAAGATAATCTTTCTGTTCCAGGCTCGCTGTTAAATAATCTTTTACCCTTTTAGATACAATTGAAATTTCTTCCTTATCATCAAGTAAAACAGAACGCCATAACGCTTCTACAGGGCTTGTCTGCATCAGCAGGTTAATTCTTTCAATTTCCTTTTTTCTGACATCTTCCTGTGTATAATCAAGTTCTTCTTTATGAACACCAGGATCAACTTTAGGAGAAGAAATACATGAAACAAACAGCAATCCTGATAAAAAAAAACAGACAGGAAGTTTTTTAGATTTAATTAATTTCATTTGAAGTATTGTCTCCATTTGAATTACTTTCATTTTGAATTTCATTTTCTGTATTTTTAACTGTTTTCTTTGCATAAATTTTTGAATTTACTAAAACATAATTTATAAAACAGTCTTCATATTCTTTCTGTTCAATCTGCCCCTGAACAATACTTTCATAACCGCTAAGAATTTCATCTTCAAATAAATCATCTTCTTTCTGATTCAACCAGAAAAACTTTTCAGATTTTCCGCTTACAACAGGAACTTTCTCATAATCATCATTTTCAAAAATAATGAATGACTTTACATCTGAATTTTCATTTGCAGCAGAAAGCGTTGATGTATAACCAACATGTAAATAATCTTCAATAATGTAAACCGGTGTTGAATTTTCTGCTGCAATTGTAATCCAGTATTTTTTTCCAGAAGAAGAAGAAACATAATAACTGTTTTCTTCAAGTAATTTTTTTTCATTCTCAGAAGATTTTTTTCTGTAAATTATATCAACTTTTCCATCAAAATCAGAATCCCAAACAGATTCTTTTTTTCCATTTTCAAAATACGATTCAAAAAAATCAAATTCAGTATCGTTATCACAATCCATCCAGATTTCAGAAAGATATATATTTGAATTTACAAGAGGACTTCCCCAGATGTTTGTAGTAAGAGCATCCCGTTCTTTATCCGAAAGATTCATACTTCCGTCATCAACTTTGTAAAATTCAGTAAGTTCATAAATTGAATCACCGTCTTTATCAACATGTCTTATTGCACAGACATCACCTGATTCAAAAAACCTTGAAGAAGCATAACAGCTGTTCTCTGAATTGAAGTAATCAGCTTTATAAGGAATACCGTCAATTATTGAAAAAACTATATGACCACCCTGAACTTCAAGAGTTGGTTTTGTCATCGTGTTTGCAGAGTAAACGATTTTTTCGACATCAAAAAGTTCTGAAGAAGATTTAAGGGTACTTTCGTCTATGATATAAAAATCAGTGTCTGTTACAAAAGGTGATTTTACAATATCAAAAGGTTTGCTCACAAATGTTTCATCAATGATTGTATAGATTGTTGCGCCTTTTACATACGGATCAATATCTTTAAATAAAATTGCATTTACATTCGGATAAGTTCCATATTTTACAATTGCACTCTGATCATAAACAATGATTTCTTTTGGTGATCCAAAATCGCATGTAACTTCCCATTCAAGGTTTGAATCATTATCTTTATCATAAGTAATTGAAATTGCGCGCCCGCGTTCATATTTTACAATAAGATTTGCTTCAAGTGTATTATTCGTATCATAAACAAGAGTTCCATTAAATGCATCAAGATGTTCATCAAAATATTTTTTAAGATTTTCATCTTTAATCATTGAATAAAACTGAAATAAAAGTTTTGCATCAAGTTCGGTGTCTATGAAAGACATAAAATAATCTACAGCTTCTTCTTCAGTCATTACGCCGGCTTCTAAAGCTGCAACCGGATACAATACATTCTTAAATCCTCTTGCAGAAAAAGCTTTTAACAGACGCTTCTGTGTTTCACCTTCTGAGAAAATACTTGCATAAATTTCAAGATCATCATAACCGTTATCATAATCCGGAACATGAGAAATAAAACTATCACATATCTTTTTTGCTGCCGGAGAAAGCTGCTGTTTTATAAAACCATTTTTAGTTTCATTTTCTTTATATAAAAGATTATATTCATATCCAAAAAACAAATAGAAAAATCTTGCATCATTTGGATAAACTCTTCTGACTGTATCAATTTTATCTTCTGCTTTAGCAATTGATTCAGGAGTATTTATTTCATAATAAGACTTAATTCGAACATATTCTGCATCTGAAGAATAAATCAGAGGAGCCTTATCTAAAACAGAAAGAGCTTCTTCCGGTTTACCAGTACATGCAAGAAGATCTGCATAAAAAACACGCGCATTCGAATAATTGTAATCGACCCATTCAACTTTATCCTCATCAAGAGCCATTGCAATAACAGGAATAACATCAAAACGTGTTTTTCCAAGATTTATTAAACCGAGAGCTTCAAGATAATATAAATCTGCAACTGAATCATCATACTCGAGGCCTGCTGTACAGGATTTAACAACAGAGACCCAGTCATTTTCAGAAGAATATTGTTTTGCAAGCTGAAGATATCTCAAAGAAGTTCTTCTATTTGCCGTCTTTGAACTTTCATTCTGCGCAAACACATTAACAGTTAAAAACAAACTTAAAATCAAACAAACAAACTTCTTCATATCATTCACCAGTTAATCTTTTACAATCCAGTTTTTATATCCGAAAATCTCGCCCCAGAGAACTCTGATTTTTTTATCTTCAAGTTCTTCAATTACGGGAATAAGATTTTTATATTCCGCTTTAACTTTAAAATCAGACAGCACATCAGAAACAGATTTTTTGTCTTTGTTATTTGTCAAAACTTCGTCAGAGACATTTCTGCTTCTGAAACAAAAAGGCATCTTTATCTTATTTAATAAGAAAATCTGGCCATCATTTGTTACAAATTTTAAATTACAAAATCCGTCTTTTATGCATTCTACGGACAAAGTTCCGAAATCATATTCACGAAAATCATCCATTTCTATTATATCAAAAAATCCGTAATTCGTCTGATTTTTTTTCTGTTTTTTAATAATCAGATTTCCGTCTGAAACACAGGCTTCTATCGAATCTTTTTGTAAAGTTGAATTTACGGCTCCGGATGCCACTTCTTTTACAAATCCATAAGGAATTCTTGATTTTACGCCAAGTAAATCAAAAGCTTTATACAAAAGATTCTGTCTTAAAATCATATCAAGGCTGTAAAACTTTTCCTCATTAAAAAAAACTTCTTCGTCCTTTTTAATCCATGAAAGTTCACCAAGACTTTTTTCAATATATTCACTTTCAAAAAAAGCTTTTTCACGCCCTGACAGAATTGCTTTTTCAAATCCCGGATAATTTTCTTTGAGTACCGGAATTATAATATTTCTGATTCTGTTCCTGAGATAATTATTGTCACTGTTTGTGGAGTCTGTTCTGAAATCAATTTTTCTCTTCAAAAGAAAATTTTCAATCTGCTTTCGCGGCACATTCAGAAGCGGTCTGATATAAATCATATTTTCAGAATCCGAAAAACGTTTTTCCAGAATTCCACATCGCGAAAAACCAGACGCTCCCTGCAAAAAACGCATCACCAATGTTTCAATCTGATCACTCTGATTATGTGCTGTCGCAAAAAAAACTTTGCCTGATTTTTCTGCAAATTTTTCAAATGCCTTATATCTTAAATAGCGTGCAGCCTCTTCTATTCCACGACCTCGTTTCTGAGCCTCGTTAAAAACTTCTCCTTCAGAAAATTCAACGACTTCACAGTTAACAGTCACTTTATCATTTGAAAGTTTTTCTGAATATTTTTTTACAAACTCACAGTCACCACCGCTTTCCTTTTCTGAACGGATTCTGTGATTGACAGTAATAACATTGATTATTTTTTTCGAAAGTAACCGGGTATTGTCTGTGATTTCTGATCTGACTGCGTCTGCTGCATTTTCTGTTCGGACTGAGTCTGCATTGTTTTCCGCTCTGCGGGAAAGTTCCGTAAATAATTCCACAAGAGCAGTAAGAAGACAAATTGAATCTGCCCCGCCGGAAACACCCGCGCACAAAGTATTTTCGGTGGAATAACCGTTTCTTTTTAAACAGTCATAAACCTGAGAAATTACAATGTCTGAAAATAAATCATCACTCATAAACAAAAACCGGGTTTATACAAAAAAAAAGTCATTGCAGGAAATTCCCCCACAATGACTTTTATCAGCAGGTCAGATTAATTAGCGGCCTGCAGAAACGCTTACGAGGCATGTGTCTGCTGGAGTAAGAACTGTAATTCCGTCTCCGAGTTTCATGTCACTTACATTGAATTTCTGTCCAACACCTACACCAGAAATATCAATTACGACTCTTTCTGGAACGTTAGCTGGTTTTGCTTTAATAGTTACTTCTGGAACATGTTTAAGAAGGAATCCACCTTTGAGGACACCTGCTGCTGTTCCTGTGTACTGTACTTTCATTTTGAGTACGATTTCTTTGTCACTAGCTGGTTCCCAGAAATCTGCATGAAGAACTTTGTCTGTACGGATGTTGTATTCTGTATCTTTGATGAATACATCGTGAGCTTTTCCGTCAACATTCAATGTTACGAGTGTTGTTGCTGTTACAGTGCGCCATACGTTGTTGAATTCTTTTTCATCAACGTCAACCATTGTTGCTTTTCCTTCTGAGTTGTAAACAACTGCTGGAATGCGTCCTGTTGCTCTGAGAGCTTTTGCTGCTTTTTTTCCGCTTTCTGAGCGGCTTTTAGCTTCAAGTGTTACCTTTGCCATAATAGGTACTCCTAAAAAAAAGATTTAATTTTGTGGAAACGCCCGCAGAAAATGCGAAAAGAATAGACTAAGAAAAAAATTACTTATTCATACACCCCATCGTTCATCACGCCAGAGCTTTCCATAAATAACTGGGACGACAGGATTCGAACCTGTGGAATACCGGCACCAAAAGCCGGGGGCTTACCGCTTGCCGACGTCCCAATAATGAGAATATATTATCAAAAACTTGATTTTTTGTCTAGCAAATGGAAATTGCCAGACTTTTTCTTGAAAATTTCAGATAACCAGAATGTACAAAAAACTTATTCAGCATCACCGCCGGCTTCAATTACATGGCCTGCGTTGTATTCATCGAGAATTTTATTCTGTAATTCTGTTCTGAATTCAGGGCTGATTGGGTGAGCTACATCTTTGTATTCACCTGTTGAAGTTTTTTTGCTAGGCATTGCAATAAAAAGACCATCTTTTCCTTCGATGATTTTTACATTGTGTACTACAAAGCAGTTGTCAAATGTTACAGTGACATAAGCCTTAAGTTTACCTTCTGATGTTACTTTACGAATACGTAATTCTGTTACTTGCATGAAAAGCCTCCTCATGAGCAAGAGCGAACATTCCAGGAAAGAGATAACGTATTTCGGGCTTTTTGCAATTCCTGTTCCGAAGCAAAAACTCCAAATACTGTAGATCCTGAGCCTGACATATCTGTATACAGAGCGCCATTTTTCTTTAAGTCAAAGACAGCCTGCTCTATTTGCGGATATCTTGAAGAAATAACCCGTGTAAAAGTATTTACAAAATTCCATTTATCCACAGAACCATTATAAATGCCCTGCAGGTCATTTAATGCAGGATAATCCAAATTGTTACCGGATTCGTAAAACTCATCAATAAGAGCATAAGCTTCTTTAGTAGAGCTCGAAACTCCGGGAAAAACCAGTAAAATGTGTAAATCTTCTCTTCTGGTAATCGGCAAAACCTTTTCACCACGTCCTGTGACAACCGCGGCTCCCCGCCCGTCTTTATCACAGTGCAAAAAGAAAAACACGTCGCTTCCTACCTGGGCCGCAATTTCATCTTTTTGAGATGCGGTAAGGCAAGTTCCATACAAAGAACTTAACGCATTCAAAAACGCTGCAGCATCACTCGAACCACCCCCAAGCCCACCGCCTGCAGGAATAGTCTTTTTTATGATGACTTCAACGCCAGGTAAGTCCTGTTTAACAAGACTTCTAAATGCTTCGTAAGTCTTAGTAATTGTATTCTGCTGAGGCAATTCAAACAAATCGCACTTTACAGAACACTCATTTTTACAGGCTGTCTGTCTGACAATAATTTCATCACCAAGACTGACGGTCGAAAAAATGCTTTCGATATCATGAAAACCGTCTTCCCGCTTTGGTAAAACTTTTAGTCCAAAATTTATCTTTGCAGGTGCCGTAACATGAATCTCGTTTAACATAAATTTATTATCTATCAGTTTTTTTTAGTTGTCAATTTTTTTTGTATTTTAATGGAACCTGATAAAAACGCATTTTCTGCTATAAAAACAAATAGTAGAACAGAAGGCTTTATTTGTGTAAATTATAGATATGTTTTCTGTAAATGATTTTTTTGGCAGTTCAAGTTTAGTCAGTATCGCTTTTTCTTATACAGACGAATACAGTGATGAAAAACTTGCAGAGGAATATGAAAAATCGGATTTCGAAAATGCAGAAACAGATGATGATTTTGCTGAATTTGATGACAGCGACGAGTTCTTCGTAGATGACGAAGAATAGAACCGTACGCTGTCATTTTTCTCTTTTCTTAAAAAACTTTTTATCAGCCTTTTAAAAATTTTCCGTTATGCCAGAGTTTTTCGAGATCATAAAAATCTCTTGCCGGCTTTGACATAAGATGAACAACGATATTTCCAAGATCAATAAGATTCCAGTCATCTCCGTCAGGACTCTTTTTATTTGTAAGATGAATTTCAAGATCGTTTTCCTTGATATAATCTTTTACCTGTTTGTAAAGTCCCTGCCAGTGAGCACTTGAATTAATTGTTACAATGACAAAATAATCAGTCCAGCTGTTCAAGTCTGAAACATCAATTACAACGACATTGTCACCTTTTCCATCTTCCATCAACTGTGCAATTTCTAATGCTTTATCCTGTGTAGATTTCATAATATTTTTCCTCTATTCTTTTCTGGAATGTACCCAGCGTCCATCAAAGTTTTTTCCAAGTACGAGAGTAAAATCAACATTACTTACTTCGTCTCCTTCTTTGATAGCCTCTTCTTCAATTTTAGTACAGTGAATGAATTCACCAATACCTTTCGCAACTTCCGGCTGACCGATATGATCAATGATGTATGTTTCTTCTAATTCATCATCAAAATCAGCATTTGCAATATCAAGAACTTCAAACGCAGCTCCCTGGAGCAGAATCTGAGTATTGTGAGCAAGTCCCTGAATTTTAGTTCCATTTAAAATACGGATTACATAAGGGCGAGCATTTGCTGTTCCAGAAGGCGAAATAATTGAGTTGATCGCTTTTTTAACAACATCCTTAATGTATTCTCCGTTTCTAAACGGCATTAAAAGAGTCTTTCCGTCTACTGTACTTTCTTTTCCGGTAACAGTAACATATTCGAATCTTTCTGTATCTACCTGAGAAATATACTGAAGAAGTTCCAGCATATCTTCATCTTTTACATTGTAAGAAAGTCTTGATGTAATTTCCTTAAAATTTTTCTTTGAAAGGAATGTTGATGAATTTGATTTCAATGCTGTAAAGAATGCAACAGTTGCATCCTGTCTTCTTTCCTGAATATCTCTATCTGACTCATCGTCATAAAAATAAGTCATATAAGTTTTTACTTTATCTCCGTCAAGAGTTACACGACCGCTAGGTAAAAGCCACTTGTCTCCTGTTGCAGATTCTTTCTCAACCGGAATCGGAATAAAAAGTTCAAGTCCGCCGAACAAGTCGGAAAGTTCTACAAAATCATTCATGGAAACTGTAATATAAAACGGAATATCAATATTAACAAAGTCTTCAATTTCTGAAAGATAAGAATCAATTCCTTTTTCGGAAAAGACTGCATCAATTCTGTCTACACGGTCAATTGAAGAATGGAGTCCGCCTGTATTTCCAGGAATATTGACGAGAACTCCTTTACCTGTTACAGGATAGTAAATCAAAACATCCGTAAATAAAGTCTGATTTTTATCTTCAAGTACAAAAAGAACTTTGATAACAGGATCCTGCTGAAGATTTTCTTTTACAGTGTCCTGCTTTAATGAAAATCCGATTGCCACAACAAGAGCTGCAAGTATGATGAAAATTAAAAAAATAAAAATAAAAACTTTTCTATCACCTTTTCTTGTCATTATGATTCTCCCGTATTTCTGTTTTTATTTACTGATATCGCGTTCAAGCTCTTTCATAAATTTCATTGTAAGGCCGCTTACGCTTTTTCCTTTTTTTGCAAGATAATCAAGATTCTCTTTTAACACAGTATAAACCATTTCGTTAAGTGGCAATTTTAAAAGTTCATCAAGATAGTCTTTTGTAATGTGTTCACGTCCAGGTTCAATCTTATCTGAAATATATAAAATTTTTGCAAGATCACAAAGATGCTCTGCACCAAATGTATGGTTTGCAATTGCCTGAATGATTTCTTCGTCTTCTACGCCAAAGTCCTGTCTGATTTTTACGGCAGCAGCCCTTCCGTGTAAAAGTGATGGTTTGTCTTTTTCAATCTGTGTAATCGGATTTCCGTCTTTTGAAGCAAATTTCATCAGAAGGTCATCATCCATTTTTTTACACATATCGTGTGCAATACCTGCAAGGTATCCGCGCTTTGGATCAATTCCATTTTTCTCACAAAGTTTTTCACACATCCCGGCAGTTCTGACACTATGCTCATAACGGCTTTCATTTACAGCTGCCATTGTATATTTTCTGATTTCTTCAATCTTGTCGTCTAAATTAATCTGCATAATCGTATAATTTCTTTTCTACAATATACTTAAAAACTGCTTCTGGAACAAGATAACGCCATCCTGAACCCGTTGCAATTCTCGCCCTGATTTCTGTTGACGAAACCGGAAGAATTAAATTTTTAAGTGGAACATAATGATGATTGAAATTATTAAAGACATTCAAATAGTCTTCATTATTAAAACCGCCTGTATATGCTCCTGTAGATTTATTTTCAAAACCTTTTGTATCAACACTCTTCGACTGCTGGCGCTGTGCAATAATGATGTCTGTAATTTCTGCAAGTTCGTCTGCACCTTTCCATTTGTCAAACTCGAAAGCATTTTCCTGTCCCATGATGAGACCAAATTTTCCATCAAGTTCGTCTTTATATTTTTCAATTAAATAATGCACTGTATCAATCGTATATGAAACACCACCGCGGTCAATTTCACAAGTATCAACTATAAATCGTTCATCACCTGCAAAAGAATTTTTCAGCATCTGAGCGCGGTCTTCTCCAGATTCGACATGAGCCATCTGCTTGTGAGGCGGAATAAATGTCGGAATAAAAATTACTTTGTCATAACCAAGACTTTTGCAGACATCATCAGCAAGAGCAAGATGACCAATGTGAACCGGATTAAAAGTTCCACCCAAAATTGCAGCCTTCATAACGCCCTCCATTTATAAATAATATGAAAGATTTGCCCCTGCAAATCTCGAACCAACTCGAAATAGTGACATAGCACGCATAGTGTAATTTACGAGTTGGCTGGATATTGAACTTCCCGTTCGTCATCAATTTCTTCGCGTTCCCTCATGAAAGTACTTGTTGAAAGAATATCTTTTTTGCCAAGCGTAACAGCTCCTTCGCCTTCACTTTCGAGACGGTCAACGAGATCGATTACAGCTTTTCTTGTTGCACCAAGACCTTCATTTGCCATTACAGAAATTGCAAGAACGACAGTATCCTTTTCTTCTTTCTTAATCTGTTCAATTACTTCACGAGCTCTTTCTTCTGCACCTTCAACATCAATCTTGTTGCAGAGAACAATCCGCGGTTTATTAAACAAATCTTCTGAGAAAGATTTCAATTCACCGCACAAAGTTTTATATGCAGTTAAATAATTTTCATCTGAAACATCAATCATGAAAATCAAACATGAAGTTCTTGAGATGTGTTTTAAAAATCTGATTCCGAGCCCCGCACCTTCTGAAGCACCTTCGATAATACCCGGAATATCTGCAATGATAATGTCGCGTTCTTTGTCTGCGTTCAATACGCCGAGGTTTGGAATTTTTGTCGTAAACGGATATGGCGCAATTTTTGGTCTTGCGTTTGTAAATGCTGTTAAGAGCGAAGATTTTCCAGCATTTGGAAATCCGACTAAACCGACATCTGCCATAATGGAAAGTTCCACGCGAAGCTTTCTTGTTTCACCCGGAGTTCCTTTGTGAGCGTAGCGAGGGGCCTGATTAGTGGAACTTTTAAAATGTAAATTTCCCCAGCCGCCTTTACCCCCTTTCAAAAATACAAACTGTTCGTCCTCAGCCTGAGTTGTAAATTCGTATATGAGTTCGTTTGTGTCAGGATCGCGGAGTGTTGTTCCCGGTGGAACTGGAATAATTGTATCTTCTCCGTCGCGGCCATATTTGTTCCAGCTCTGACCGTCAGATCCGTTTTTTGCTTTGATGATAGGATGATATCTTAATGCTGCAAGAGTACGAAGATTTCTTTTGCAGACAAAAATAATATCGCCGCCATCACCGCCGTCGCCGCCGGATGGTCCGCCGTTAGGAACATATTTTTCCCTTCGGAATGAGATACAGCCGTTGCCGCCTTTTCCACTTGTAACTTCGATTAAAGCCTCATCTGCAAAACCTATCATGATTACCTCAAAAAAAAATATTCGTGACTAAAAAACAGCCACCAAAATTTAATCAAAAAAAATACCCGGTTAGGATTCTACCGGGCATTCAACTTAAAAAAGCTTAAACTTAATTATGCTTTAACTACAGAAACGATTTTTCTGTTTTTGCTTTCACCGTAAACTACTTTTCCGTCTACTGTAGCAAAAAGGCTGTCGTCTCCAGCTTTCTGAACATTGTCGCCTGGGTGGAAATGTGTTCCACGCTGTTTTACAATGATTGCTCCTGCTGTTACTGTTTCTCCAGCATATTTTTTAACGCCAAGGTGTTTTGGATTAGAATCGCGTCCGTTTTTTGCACCGCTTCCGCCTCTAGTTCTTCCCATATTAGTCCTCCAACTTAAAGTCTAATTTTACGTTTTGTGGAAACTCTTCTGAAAGAGATTCAAAACCTTCTTTCAAAAAATCTCCTATTGTCGAAAGGCGTTCTTTTAATTTTGAATCGTCTTTCAAAACCCTTGCTTCAAAGCTAAGATAGCCTCGCAAGGAAGTATCTGTCTTTAACTCAATTCCACTTGTATCAGAAAGAAGACCGATTGCAGTGCGCATCAAAATTGTTACTGCACTGCAGACAATGTCTTTTCCTTTTTCAGCAAACCCTGAATGCCCTTCGGAAACAGTATGAAGAGCGCTTCCATCGTTTGCCTTAACAAGTAAAACTTTTGTCATTAGCCAACGATTTCTTCAACACGTACGTTTGTGTACTGCTGTCTGTGGCCGATCATACGGTGGTAGTCTTTCTTGCTCTTGTATTTCAAAACAAGAACTTTTTTGTCTTTGAAAGAATCTTCAACTACTACTGAAACTTTAGCGCCTTTTACGTATGGAGCTCCAACTGAAACTTTGTCTCCATCGCTTACGAGAAGAACAGATTCGATGTCGATTTTAGCACCTTTTTCAGCGTCGATTTTGTCAACCTGAAGGAGGGCACCTTTTTCTGCTTTATACTGTTTTCCCTTATATTCAACAAGTGCGTACATAAAAAATAACCTCACTTAAAAATTGTTTACAATTACCATAGTATTAAACGGGGATTTATACGACAGGCATATTAATGTAGAATGAATAATATCAGAATTCGGGAGCCTTGGTCAATAGAATTAAGGGGAATTTGGGATAAGTTATGTGGAATTTGGGTGGAATTTTGATTAATACGGAATGGGTGATGCGGAATTCGAAATTTTGATGTTTTGAGGAAATTAAGGTGATTTTGAGGTTAGATGTGGGTTTGGGAGATAATTATTGCCACACGGATGAGGCCGCTACGCTGTTCGGGCTACGGCCTCACGCTAAAGACAGATATACCATTCGATTAATTAATATCTAAAAAGGGCTGTTTCTTTAGGGTGACGTAGTATGCGCCACAGCGTAGCGCACTCATCCGTGTGGCAAAAAAACTCTATTCTTCGAGCCGTGGCGAGATTTGGCAATCTCGTTTTATTCACTTCCCGAAATTTCTCCCTTCTTCGAGATTGCACAAGTTTTGCTAACGCAAAACTTTTCGTCTATGGTCACAACCTCTCTTTTTATGACTATCATTTATTTTAAAGGAGTTCAAAACCTGCCATTTGTGTATGTACTTACATCGTTTTAAGCAAAAAAAAATCTCTGGTATAAACCAGAGATTTTCGCCCGCTGCAGGTTTTGAACCTGCGACACATGGATTAACAGTCCATTGCTCTACCAGCTGAGCTAAGCGAGCAGCTATTCGTATTGAACAGTGAAAATATATCAAAATGAAAAAATTATGTCAACAGGATTAAGAAGAATATTTTTCATTTTAAATTCGGAGAATTACTCAGAACGGGCAATTGAGGCAAGTTCCCTGGCCTGACGGGAAACTCTGGCAGAAACTGTTGTTACGGAATTTAATGTTGAAAGGACAGATACATTTTTATTTTTGATTAATGCAGAATCTGTACTTAATACCATTAAAGATTCCTTGAGCTTATTCTGTACATCAAGAAGTTTTACCTGAGATTTGGAAATGCTGTCACCTTCTTCCCTTATTTTTGCAGAATGTTCATCAAGATGTCTGATTGCTTCAAGAACATTCTGTCCGTTTTTTGCAAGATGTTCTGTTGCAGCTGCCATTGCCTGGCATGACTGAACAGAAAGCTGAACTTTATTTTCAATTTCATTAAATGAACTCTTTGTACTGTCACTTTGTTTTGTAACTATTGCAATGCAGTCTGTTACATTATGAAGCTGAAGATCAATTTCATGAGAATTCTTTGCAGAGTTGTCTGCAAGTTTTCTGATTTCTTCTGCAACTACTGCAAATCCTTTTCCGGCCTCTCCTGCATGAGCCGCTTCAATTCCGGCATTCATAGCAAGAAGATTTGTCTGAGCAGAAATTGTATCAAGTACGCTCAAAATTCCCTGAATAGCTTTAATACTAATTTCTACCTGCTTAATATTTTCAAGAAGTTCGGCAAGTTTTTTTCTTCCCTCTTCAGAAGTGTCTGCAAGAAGATTCAGTGCATCGCGTTCCTTTGATGTAGAATCTGCAACAGTACGAACAGCAGAAATCATTTCACCGACACATTCACTTGACTGCTGCTGGGAAGAAACCATTTCCTGAATGTAAGAATTCAGATCTTCAATATTTTTTCCGATTGCATTTGTTGCAGCAAGAGATGTATCAGCACCTTCATCAATTATGTTGACGCGGTTGTCGATATCGTTCATTGATGAGACAGAATCATTTACAAGGCGTTCAATATTATCTACCTGATTTGTAAGATTACTGATTGATTCAAAGTTGTCTGCAGCCCCCTGGACAATCTTTGAAATATGTTCAAGCTGATGTTCTGAATTTCGCTTTTCTTCAACAAGATCATCCGACTGCTTTTTTGCAAGATTTGCAAACTGAAAAAACAGCAGACATGTAAGACTGTACATAAGAAGTTCCATCACAAGCATCGTAAACACAGAAGAAGCTTCAAATCCAGCCGGAATCAGAAAGAATACTCCAAACACAATCTGAACCGGAATCATCAGCATAGCTCCATAAATTGCAATCTTTAAATTGCTGACAAAAACGATTGCCATTCCGAGAGACAAAAGATGATATGCCTCATTTCTATAAAACAGGACAGGTCCCGTTGGTTTAACAATGAATGACATTAAAGACATCAAAACATAACATGAAATCACAACAATATGCGAAGCTGCCGCATAATGTTTTCCAAGATAAGAAATTAATGCTATCAGCATAGGAATAAAAAAAGCAAGTTCAACAAGTGCATTAATAACGTCATTTTTTTTGAATATTTCCAGTGCAGCAAGCACAGGAATAATTATCAGACAGATGATGATAATCACAAGCAAAAGTTTGTTTTTGCGTGTCTGAGCCGCGTTAATATTGATAGTTTCCATAAAAAGGAATTATATATCCAAATTTTATTTTTTACAAACTTTTCAAAATGATGATTTATTTGATATAATGAAAGATATGTTAACGGCGTCAATTGTCATTTATAATACAAAAAAAGAACTTCTGGACAGCGTTTTGGATTCCGTGCTTAAGAGCAGAATTGTCGACCGGCTTTTTATCATTGACAATGCTCCGGAAGAAAAAAATAAAGAAATTCTTAAAAAATCAAAAATCATCGAATACATTCCGCACGAAAACACAGGCTACGGTTCTTCACATAATATTGCTCTGAAAAAATCAATTGAACTTGGCGCAGACTACCATGTAATTTTAAATCCCGACATCAGATTTGAAAAAAATGTCTTAAAAGATCTAGTTTCTTTTATGGAACTTAATAAAGACGCTGTCTATGTCCTGCCGAAAGTTACTTATGCAAATGGTGAACTTCAATATCTTTGCAAACTTCTGCCAGCACCTTCAGATTTATTTTTAAGAAGATTTTTACCAAAAACAAAATGGACAGAAAAAAAGAATGACAGATATACATTAAAACATTCCGGATATGACAAGCTTCTTAATGCGCCGTGTCTTTCGGGCTGCTTTATGTTTTTAAGATGTTCTGCATTAAAAGAAAACGACATTTTCTTTGATGACAGATTTTTTATGTATTTTGAAGATTTTGATTTAATCAGAAGACTTCACAGAATTGGAAAAACTTATTACAACCCTTCCGTAACAATCATTCACGACCATGCGCGTGAATCTTATAAAAACAAAAAGATGCTTAAAATTCACATTCAGTCTGCAATTAAATATTTTAATAAATACGGATGGTTCTTTGACAGAGAACGAAAAATAATAAACAGACAGATTTTACAGGAAATTGACTTACTGAATAATAAATAATATTGAAAAGGAAAAAATAAAATGAAAAAAATCTTGGCAATTATTTTAGGAATGGCAGCAACAACTTGTTCACTTTTTGCACAGAATAAGGACATTGAAAAAATTGACAGAATTCTTTCGATGATGTCTGAACGTGCTCAAAAAGAAATCAAGATTGAAAACAAAGAAGAATTTCTTTCTGATTTAAAGACTGTTCTTGCAGAAGAGAAAAAATACAATCCAGAGGATATCGATTTATATTACCTCATCGACAAAAAACATTACGCTGTTGTGGGCTATATTCCAAAAGACTTAAAGCCGCTTGTTCAGAATGATGTTTACGGAATCAGCAGAAATGATTTATCTCTCAGAACTGATGTAGAAAAGGAACTTGTAAAACTTTGTGAAGCAGCAAACAAGGAAGGAATCTGGATTGTCGTAAGTTCAACTTACAGAAGTTATGACTATCAGGATAAGTTGTTTCAAAAATGGGTCCGAATTGACGGTCTTGAACAGGCAGAACGGGAAAGTGCACGTCCAGGAACAAGCCAGCATCAGCTCGGAACTGCAATTGATTTCGGTTCCGTAACACATGACTACATCAATACAAAACCCGGAAAATGGCTCGATGAAAATGCATACAAATACGGATGGTCACTTTCTTTTCCACGCGGATATGAAGATATAACCGGTTACATGCACGAATGCTGGCATTACCGTTTTATAGGAATTCCGGCCTGTATGATGCAGAAAAAATATTTTAATAACGTTCAGCAGTATTTACTTGAATTTATTGATTTCTGGAAGAAAATTCATTAATCCATTCACAAAGAATTTCAGAAGCGTCTGCGCACAATTCACTGCAAGGACGCTTTTTATAATACTCTGAAGTTCTTTCTTCACTCACAGGATTTTCTGCAACATGCTCAATGGGAGTCTTGTTCTTAAAAGCATCTTCACTTTGTCCGACAGGTACAAGGCCTAAAAGTTCACGGCAGACAATTGAACAGTTTTTCTGACGAAATTTCTGACATAATTCCTGCACAGTCTGATATAGTCTGTCTTTAGTTTCTTTGTCAGAAGGATTTTCTGTTCCTTCGAAAGAAGACAGAGCTAAAATCATTCCGCTTACAGCACCGCAAACTTCACGCTGTCTTCCCATTCCACCGCCAAAACCCTGAGAAATTTTTAATGCAGTATTTCTGTCAATTCCAGCCATCTCTGCAAAAACTGCAAACACTGACTGTGCACAGTTAAAACCGCCTGTAAAATTTTCAACCGCTTTATTGCGTGCTTCTTCTACTGTCATTTTGTTGTACAAAATCTAAACCCTATGTAATTATAAAATTCATTCGGATCAAAACCGTATCTGTCACCTGTGTAAATAAAACCTGAATACGAAGACCATGATCCGCCGCGGCAGACACGTTCAGAACCATAACGCGGTCCTGAAGCTCTTTCTCCAGGATTTACATCTGTGTAATTATCAAGCCAGTCCCAGCAGAACTCAAGAACATTTCCGCTCATATCATAAATACCGGCGCCATTTGCATTTCCACTGCCGGGAGCAGCAATTTTTCCATCTTTAAAAGCAGTACCTGCAGTTCCTACAATGTGAGTAGTATCTGTATTAACATCACACCAAGCGACACTTGTTTCTGCAACATCTTTAGAATCAAGTCCAAGTGCTGTAATCTGTCCTGAAGCAAGCGCTCCGCTTTGATAACCTGCTTTTGTCAGTCGTGCTGCATATTCCCATTCTGCTTCTGTCGGAAGACGATATCCGTCATTTTCAAAACGGCATTCCGCAAGATCAAGGCTTGCAGTATCTGTTGAATCTTTTACAATTTCATTATTATGATAGTAGCATGGAGTTCTTCCCATCATCTCGCTCAATGCATTGCACCATACGACAGCATCATACCAGTTAATCATTGTCACAGGCTGATATTCACCGTCTTTTGTCGGAGCTTTTCCCCTGCGTCCATACGCACCTTCCTGTCCGGGATTTTGAAAAACATATCCGTTTTCTTCTGCAAAAGTTCTTACAACAAACCAGAGATTATATGTCGTTTCATATTTATTCATCTTAAATGCGGTAATCCATCTTGTTGCAGTCATCGACTGACTGTTTTCTCCGATTGTAAAAGTATCAAACAGAACACCTTCCTGAGGTCCAAGCTGTACAAGATTTATATCACTGAACTGTTCTTTTTTATTTGTGGAATTTTGCGGTACTGCAGAAAGTTCTGCTGAAAAAAACAAAGCAAGACAGGCTGCCATGATTCTGCAGAAAAAATATTTAAAAGCATTTTTATTTATTTGAAATCCAAAATTAATTTTCATTTTTTACCCTCCAGTCCGGCTTCCTGAAGCTCGATCTGTTTTTTTAATTTTCTTAATTCAATCTTTTTTTTATATGTATGCTTAATCGACTTTTTTTCTTTTTTGAAAATTCTGCCTCTCTGATTGAGAAACAGATTTGTTATTCCGATTCCGGCAAGACATATTCCTGTTACTATAACAACGGAATGCTGTCCAAGGTTAGCAAAAGGAAGATAAATATTCATTCCGAAAAAACTTGTAATAAATGTCGGAACAGAAATGACAACTGTAATCATTGTAAGTTTTTTCATTACCGCATTCATATTGTTTGAAATTACAGAACCGAATGCATCGATGATGCGTGAAAAGATTTCAGAATAAGTATCTGCCATTTCAAGCGCCTGTCTGTTATCGATTTCTACGTCATCAAGCCAGTCACGGTCATCTTCATCAAGTCTGAAAAGTTTTGTTTTTCTGAACTTTTCAAGAAGAAGCTGATTGCTCTTTAATGAAGTCGTAAAAAATACGAGCGATTTTTCAAGGTTTAAGAACTGGATGATTTCTTTATTTTCTACTGCGTACTGAAGTTCACCCTGAATGCTCGAAGCACGACGGTTGATTTCTTTTAAATAACGGAGATAAGTAATATCGCCACGACTCATAATCTGAATTATAAAAGCCGGAAAGTCATTCAACGAAATTCCCTTAACCCTGTTTGCTGCAAAATCTTTTAACACTTCGCAGTCTGTCCAGCAGATTGTAATGATTTTTTTTGGCATTACGATAACGCCAAGCGGAATCGAAAAATACGAAACTTCTGCAGTCGGAACAAAAATCGGAAGACGCATGATTGTCAAAACATAATCATCGGCATCTTCGATACGGGAAAGTTCATCAGGGTCGAGAATATCAAGAATGTGTTCCTGATCAATTTTATATTCGTTTTCTAAAAATGAAATATCTTCGCGGGTTACAGAACGGGCATCTATCCAGGTTTTCTTTGACGAGTCGAGTTCTTCTTTTTTGAGACTTATCAGTTTTCCGTTTTCCTGCTGCCAGAATGTAATCATAGTCCGTACCCTTTTGGTGAATTTTATCATATTTTTTTATTAGTTAAAAGTGAATTTTAGTCAGATTTTTCTGAATTATCCGTATATATGAGATATGAGAAATTTATTTTTTATTGTATGCGGAATTTTATTTTTTCCGGTCAGCTGCATTTCAATAAATCCGGAAAAGCTTGTTTATTCACTCACAGGCTATGAAATTAACCGCGAAGAACTTTCTTTTTCTGTAAAAAATACAGGGACATTTGCTTTTTCAGATTTTATTATTTATGTGGAATTTTACAATACAGGTTCCTCAAATGATGATTCTGAAATAATAATTCTGCAGAAGAAAATCAACTGCAGCCTCGAAAGCGGTCTTACTGATGATTTTACGATTAATCTTTTACAGGATTCCGATTTATTTGAAATGACACAGTCTGAATCTGACGCTACGTTTGATGAAAATTCAATATCAATTCAAAAAATTTACATAAAGGAAATCAATTTTGAAAACGGTACAAAATTTTCCGACTGTTATGGTTCGTGGAGCTTTTGAATTTTAAGTTCTTGTTTATGAACTGTTTTTATGATAGTATTTTTTTATGACTTTATTTCTTTTAACAATATTACCATTGAGTATTTTAATTTTTTATTTTCAGAAAGAAAAAAACGACAGGGCTCATCTTTTGCCGATAATTTTCATCGGATTTTTTACAGGAACTTTTTTTATAACATATAAATTATTATTCTCAAGCATTTACTACCTTCCTTCTGCAAGTTTTGGCTTGAACTTTTTATACTACTTCTTTACACAGACATTAATTCCTTCAGCAGTCATTTTCGGACTTTTCTTCTTTTTTGGAAAAAAAGATTCTGTCTCACAAAGATGTACATTCTTCTTTCCGGTTCTAGCTTCTTTTTATTCAGTATTTTTACCATATCTCATTTTAGAAACTGACAAGCCTTATTCTGCATTCTATCTTTTTGCAAAGCCACTTCTCTTTTTAAGCCTTTTCATCTTTGTTCACGTATGGCTGAGCAAAAAATGTACAATGAAAACAACTACTGCAAAAGATGTCTGCAACTACAGTGCACTTGTAATTGCTTTCTGTTTTCCGGCATTGATTGAATCTCTCTGGCTCATCGGAATAAATTTCTTCGTATGGTTTATTCCAATGATTCTGTTTTTTGTAGTAAACATTCTCCTGATTTTCCCAAAATCAAACATTAAAGACTAAAAAACAGATATTTTCGCAGCAAATTCCACTTTAAAATGCCTTGAAAACTTTAGTGAAATTTAATATTATAAGTAGTATCACATTTTTCGAGGTATATTATGGCTACTCCTTTGGAAAACTATTTAAATTCATGCGGTGGAAAACCTAATGCTGCAATGACAGCTTATGTTGCAAACCTCCAGCAGGTTGCAAAAGTCGGACCTGATATCGCTGCAAGCATCGTAAAAGAGCTTGAAAATCAGCGCAGTCATCTTAAACTTGTTGCAAGTGAAAACTATTGTTCTTTAAGCACACAGGCTGCTATGGGAAACCTTTTGACAGATAAATATGCAGAAGGATATCCGGAACATCGTTATTACGGCGGATGCGTAAATGTTGACGCTGTAGAATCTACTGCTGCCGCAGAAGCTATGAAACTTTTCGGAGCAGACTATGCTTATGTTCAGCCACATTCTGGTGCTGACACAAACCTCGTTGCTTACTGGGCAATTCTTTCAGCAAAGGTTGAAACACCGACTCTTGAAGAACTCGGAGTTAAATCACTCAACGATCTGACAGACGAACAGCTCGATATGCTCAGAAAAAAATTCGGAAATCAGAAACTTATGGGTCTCGACTACTCTTGCGGCGGCCACTTGACTCACGGATACAAAATGAATGTTTCTGCACGCATGTTTGAATCTCATCCATACGGCGTTGACAAAGAAACAGGTCTTCTTGATTACGATGCAATCGAAAAGCAGGCAATGGAAGTTAAACCATTGATCCTTTTGACAGGATTTTCTGCTTACCCGAGAAAAATCAATTTCAAACGCTTCCGCGAAATTGCAGATAAATGCGGAGCAGTATTGATGGTAGACATGGCACACTTTGCAGGTCTCGTTGCAGGAAAAGTATTCGAAGGTGAATTTGATCCTGTAAAATGGGCAGACATCGTTACAACAACAACACACAAAACACTTCGCGGACCTCGCGGAGCCATGATCCTCTGTAAGAAAGAATTTGAAGAATATGTAAACAAAGGATGTCCGATGGTACTCGGCGGACCACTTCCACATGTAATGGCTGCAAAAGCAATTGCATTCAAAGAAGCAAATACAAAAGAATACCAGGACTGGGCACATCAGGTTGTTAAAAATGCACAGGCTCTGGCAGAAGGATGTAAATCTCACAACATTCCACTCCAGACTGGCGGAACAGACAACCATCTAATGCTCTGCGATGTTACAGTTTACGGTTTAACTGGAAAACAGGCAGAAGCTGCTTTGTTTGAATGTGGAATTACTGCAAACGCAAATGCCCTTCCTTACGACAAAAACGGTGCATGGTGGACATCAGGTATCAGAATCGGAACACCAGCCCTTACAACACTCGGAATGAACGAAGCTGATATGAAAGAAGTTTCTGACATCATCGACTTTGTCCTCAAGGGAACAAAACCAGGGCTCACAAAAGAAGGCAAACCTGCAAAAGGAAAAATTGACCTTGATGCAAAAGTAAAAGAAGAAGCTCGCAGCCGCGTAAACAAACTTCTTTCAGCACATGTCCTTTACCCGGAACTTGACCTTGAGTTTCTTAAAAAGGAATTTGTAAAATAATTTTTTTCACAAATAAAAAATAAAAAAAGGTTTACAGTTTTTTTTCTGTAAACCTTTTTTTTTGATTCAAGCCTGGTTTCATAACTCTGCACACAAATATCAAAATAATAATACAAATAATACATATTCGCTTACTAAATTTGATATATTAATCAAAATAAACCTAATTATTATCAAAGTTGTCCAATAAATTCACGAAAAATCTGTGATAAATTACAACCATAAAAACAAAAAGTTTCCAATGGATCCGGGAAACTTTTTGTATAAAAAAAGTTCAGAGAATTTTCTCCGAAAGAGAATAAAACTTAAGGAGCGTTTTATGAAAAGAACTGTTAAATTAACTGGTATTGTATCTGCTTTGTGCTTAGGAATATGTTTTGTATCGTGCGGTAAAAATGAACTTGCAGTGAAATTAGAAGATGGAACTTCTATCAACTTCATCGAAGTTCCGGAAAATAACTACTGCATTACAACAACTGAAATTACCCAGAAATTTTACAAAGGTGTTACCGGCGAAAATCCTTCTAAAACTCAAGGCGATGATTTTCCTGTTGAATCTGTAAGCTATTATGATGCTGTCGTATTCTGCAACAAACTTTCACTTCTTCAGAAAAAAACTCCATGCTATTCTGTAAACGGCACAGCAAATCCAGAAGAATGGAATTACACACCACATACAAATACATCAATCGAAGATAAAATTGAATTGAATCTTAATGCCGACGGATACAGAATCCCTACAATGGATGAATGGGATATCGCGATAAGAGGCGGTGAAAAATTTATGTACAGCGGAAGTGATGATCTCGATTCTGTTGCATGGACTGACTGTAACAGCGGAAAGGTTCTTCATGAAGTGGCAAAACTTAAACCTAATGCATTCGGTCTTTATGATATGTCAGGAAATGTTTTTGAATGGGTATGGAGTGAACGCGATGACGGTTCAAGATATTACCGCGGAGGAAGTTACTTTGATGCAGCCCGTGCCGGTAAAGTAACAAACAAGGAAATGAATTATGCTTCAGGACAGTTTAAGACTGTTGGCTTTAGAATTACCTGGAACAAACCGGTTAAGGAAGGAATTTAAAAAAATATTCACGAAACAACTTATATTATAAATTTATCTTTCCTCCTGAAAAATTTTTAATTCTTGCAGAGAATGTTTCAAACTGCTCTGCAAGAATTTTTGCTTTTACAGTTACACAATCTGAATATTCTTCTTTTATTTCATAAATGACAAAATCTTTTAACTGACGTTTAATAATTTCATAAGTTGAATAATCACACGAAAAGCAGAAGTCTCTTTTTTCTACAAGTTCTTCTATCGCATTTTCTGAAACAGCTTTTTCAATGACAGATTTTGCACAATCACCATAAGCTTTTACAAGTCCACCTGTTCCGAGTAAAGTTCCGCCAAAATAACGAGTAACAGTCAGCAGAATATTCGTTATGCCGCTTCCCTTTAAAACATCAAGCATCGGGCGGCCGGCAGTTCCACCAGGTTCCCCTGCATCACTCATTCCCAGAACTTCTGCATCTTTTCCAATTACAAAAGCATGACAGACATGAGACGCATCCTGATATTTTTCCTTCTGGGATTTTATTACATCGCGGGCTTCAGTCTGAGAATTACAGATAAAAAGTTCATTTATAAAACGGGAATTCTTTACAATGATTTCTGTTTCAATTTTTTTAGAAAGTACTTTCATCTTTGATCTGTCAGTTATTTACTTTTGCATCTTCTGAAATTTTATCATAGTAAAATGGAATTGCAATACTTATTTTTGATGTAAACACAAGAACAACTATAAATCCAAGCAGACCAAAGAGATAGCCTAAAAACGAATTAAGCATTTTTTTAGAAAAACAAAAAAGCATCAGTTTTATAAAATCTATTGCAAGAATAATAAAAATACAATTACGGCTTATATAAACCAGAAAACCAAAGAAATGAAAAAAATGAGATTTAACCATTTTAAAACTTCTTATGCATGCATTAATTCCAACAACATCAGGAAGATCATAAATAATAATCCATACAAAAGAAAACATATAAAACAAAACACAGAAGCTTACACAAAAAATCAAAGCACCAACCTGCAGACAAACTGTCAGAACAGAAACTTCAAATGTTTTTCCTAAAATTACAAGATTTATAACCTGCTGGTTTGTTAAAAATTTTTCTATCGATTCTTGTGTTGAAAGATCGATATTCAAAATAACAGGCATCAATGAAAGAACAAGACATACAAAAAGCAGAATTGAAAAAATCCATACTGCACCTGAAGTTCTTGTATGTTTAAACCCCAGAAAAAGATATCCGATGCTCGACGGCTGATTTCTTTCAAGACGTGTAATTAAAACCATCACTCCATAATGCAATACAAAGAACATTGTTAAAACAACAAAAACAAATCCAATTGTAAAAATAGTTGTAAATGATTTTGGAAAAAGTTTTACAAGAATAAAATATAACGATTCAATAAAAAAAGAGCAGAAAGAATACAGCAGAACAACAAGTCCGAGAGCTATAACAATTTTTCCGGCATTTGCCAGAAATTTATCATTTAATTCTTCAGACATTGTTTTAATAGACTGCATATCTTCCTGCCATTACTTATTTGTCAGAAAAGAGTTCCGGCTGGGCACCTTCCACTTCAACTCTGTCTACTGCTTTGTTTGTAAGACGGACACCCTGTGCTTTCAATCCCTTTTCAAGATAATCGTTTGTTTTGAAGTTTTCTTCGAGCTTTGTAACCCGAGGCTTCTTAATATAATGTAAAGTAAACTTAAAGTTCTTTCTAGTATCAACATGCAGAACTTCCATTCCGTTTGGTGCAAACATGTAATCGCGGTTCATAATCCAGCTTGGAACACGGCATCGCTTGATGTAACAGTTCATTGTTTTTGGATCACGATAGATGATAGTAAACAATACATTATTGATTATATCTTTATCAGCGTAGTTGCAGTACCACATTCCACTGTCAACGAAAAGTTTCTGCGGAACATCGCATACTGTATAAATTCCACTCTTTCTGACAAAGAAGATTCGGTCGTAAGGAGTAACTTTGAGAACTTCTGTTCCACCGGAAATTGAAGTTCCGAGATATCCTTTGTCGTCATAACGAAGCGGAGTTTCACGCTTAACGATTTTCTTAACTTCAACTGCCGTAAACTTTTCTATCTGAGTGCGGCGTACAAGAGCTTCCGGTTTGAATTTGTTAATCATTCCATCAAGATATTCAATCGCACACGCTGTAAGGTTTTTAAGTTTTTTTGCAATCTGCTTTAAGCGGTCATTGATTGCAGTAACCTGATCTTTATTTTTGTTGATATCGAAAAGTGAAATGCGGCGGATTGGAATTTTCAAAAGAGTTTCAACATCGTCGTCAGTTACTTCTCTGATTAATTCTTTTTTGAATGGAACAAATCCGTCTTTAACAGCTTTATTGACACCTTCTGCAGTTTTCATCGTTTCGATTTTTTTATAGATTCTTTCTTCGATGAAAATGCGTTCAAGTGTTCGGGCATGAAGTTCTTCTGTTAATTTATTTCTTTCGTATTCAAGTTCGTCCTTAATGATTGCTGTTAATTTTTTTGCATAATACTTGATGATTTCTGTCGCTGTCATGGCAACAGGCATATTATCTTTGATTACGAGCATCTGACATGCAATTGATTTTTCACAGTCAGTATAAGCATACAATGCTTTTTCAACATCTTTTGCATAAACACCACGCGGAAGTTTAATTTCTATCTGACAGTGATCTGTAGTAAAGTCATCGATTGCACCGATTTTAATTTTACCTGCTTTATACGCGCTTTCAATTGAGTTCATGAGGCTTTCAGAAGTTGTATCAACAGGAAGTTCTGTAATGACAATCTTCTTTTCATCGCTCATATCAAACTTGGCACGAGTTACGATTTTTCCATTTCCATCGTTGTAATTGCTTACATCGATTAAACCACCAGTCGGAACATCTGGATAAATCTGAAACTTTTCTCCTTTCAAACATTTGATTTCTGCTTCGAGAACTTCTTTAATGTTGTAAGGAAGAATCTTTGTAGACATACCAACTGCAATTCCTTCTGCTCCGATAATAAGGGCAACTGGAACTTTTGCACGAAAGACAACAGGTTCTGTATTTCTTCCGTCATAACTTGGAACATATTCTGTAATTTCCGGATTATACAGAAATTCTTTTGCAATCGGATGAACACGGCATTCGATGTAACGGGGAGCAGAAGCCGGGTCACCAGTGAACATATTACCGAAGTTTCCCTGCTTGTCGATGAATACTCCTTTGTTTGCAAGAATTACAAGCGCTCCGCCGATAGAAGAATCTCCGTGCGGATGATATTTCATACATTCACCGACAACTCCTGCTACTTTGTGAAAGCGTCCGTCGTCGATTTTGAAAAGTGTATGCATGATACGGCGCTGAACAGGTTTGAGTCCGTCTTCAAGATCAGGAATCGCACGGTCGCGGATTACATAAGATGCATATTCAATAAAGTTTTTATCAAAAAGATTTTTTACAAAAGCCATATTCCACTACTCCTTAAACGTCGATGTCTGCATTAGAAAGCAGATGTTTTTCGATAAACGCACGGCGTTCCGGTGTGTTTTTTCCCATATAGAAATTCAAAAGCTGCGGAACCATTTTGAGCTGGCTGATTTCTACTGGAGTTAAATGCATTGTTTCAGGATTGATAAACTGACGGAACTCAGAAGGGTTGATTTCACCAAGTCCTTTGAATCGTGTAGTTTCTGCTCCGCGTCCAAGTTTTGCCTGAGCCTTATCTCGTTCATCTTCTGAATAGCAGTAAACATTTTCTTTTTTATTGCGGACCCTGAAAAGCGGAGTCTCAAGAATGAATACTCGTCCTGATGTAACAAGTTCTTCAAAGTATCCTAAGAAGAAAGTCATTACAAGATTTCTGATGTGATAACCGTCGTTATCGGCATCGGTTGCAATTACGATTTTCGCATACTTAAGGCTTTCAACATCAGTTTCAATTCCAAGCGCCATCATAAGCTGATAAAGCTCATCGTTTTTATAAATCTCACTCTGCTTTTTACCGCACATGTTTTCAGGTTTACCTCTGAGTGAGAAAATTGCCTGGAACGATGCATCACGCGAGTGAGTCATTGTACCGGTAGCTGAGTCACCTTCGGTAATGAAGATCATTGAGTTTTCACCCTTTGCTCCATCCTGAACGTGATACTTGCAGTCTTTTAATTTTGGAATTCGGATCGAGATTTTCTTTGCAGCTTCCTTTGCTTCTTTTTTAACAGCAGAAAGTTCTGTTCGAAGCTTTTCGTTAGCCTTAATCTTTTCTTCAATTTTTTTTGCAGCATCCGGATTTTTATGAAGCCAGTCATTTAATCCCGACTGAACTTCAGGAACAATCCATGCACGGACATCTGTATTTCCAAGTTTATTCTTTGTCTGACTTTCAAAAACAGGATCTTTTACTTTTACAAGAATTGCAGCAGCCATTCCTTCGCGGACATCTTCTGCTTTATACTGAGTTCCATAAAAGTCGTTAATTCCCTTTACAAAACCTTCTTTGAAAGCATTAAGATGAGTACCACCATCAGTTGTATACTGACCGTTTACAAAGCTGAAGTGGTTTTCACCGTAGCCATTTGTATGAGTGAATGCAAAACGAAGATGATCACCGACATAACTTCCAATCGGATACAAAGATGCATCTTCAATTTCTTTATTCAAAAGATCGAACAAACCGTTTTCACTGTGATAAGCCTGTCCGTTAAAATTAATTGTAAGACCTTCGTTTAAGTAAGCGTAATTCCACATTCGCTTTTCAACAAACTCAAGGTTGTAATTATATTTTCCAAAAATATCTACATCAGGAACAAATTCAAAAAAAGTTCCATTCGGTGTCTTTTCTTTTAACTTTCCTTTTCTCTCTTTTACAAGTTTTCCTTTTTCAAAAATCGCTTCACAGCATTCCTGATCGCGAACAGAAACAACTCTGAAATATGAAGAAAGAGCGTTTACGGCTTTTGTACCGACACCGTTCATACCGACAGAGAACTGGAAAACATCATCGTTATATTTTGCACCAGTATTGATTTCTGAAACACAGTCAACAACTTTTCCAAGTGGAATTCCACGGCCGTAGTCTCGGACTTTTACATGATTATCTTTTACTGAAACATCAATCTTTTTACCGTAACCCATGATAAATTCATCGATTGAGTTATCAATAACTTCTTTTAACAGAACATAAATACCATCATTCTGATTTGAACCGTCACCAAGACGACCGATATACATTCCGGAACGAAGTCTGATATGTTCAAGTGCATCAAGATGTTTAATCTGACTTTCATCATAAGTTTTTTTAGCAGCAGGTTTTACAGGCTGTGATACTGGTTTTGCAGTCTGAGATGCAGTTTTTGAAGCAGTACTTTTTGTCTGAACAGATTTAGTCTGAGCAGTTTTTGAATCTTTCACTGGAACCTTCTTAGCTGCAGTTTTTGGAGCAGCCTTTGCGGTAGTTTTGGAAGAGGATTTTGATGCTGTCTTTGCAGCAGGCTTTGTCTTTGAAGCTGTTTTAGATTTAGAAGTAGTCTTTGCGGCAGACTTTGCCTTAGTTTTTGTTATTTTTCCACCCATAAAAAAATTATACTATATGAATGTATTTTTTTCAATGTTAGTTAAATGATTGATGCCAAGTTTTAAGATGACAACCAGCAAAAAATCCTTTACAATGATAAATATGAATGCACTTGTTCTTAGCGGCACAAACAATTTATTTACCTGCGAATGCGATGACGGAGAAACAAGACTCTGCACAATCAAAGGAAAAGTAATTAAAACAGAAAAAGAATATTATAATCCGCTTGCTCCCGGAGATTCAGTCGAAATCGAAATTGATCCTATCAACAATGAAAAAGGACAGATTATAAATTTACTTCCACGCAAAAATACATTTGCAAGATGGAACATCAAAGGCAAAGCTCCTCAGCTTTTAGCAAGCAATCTCGATTATTTAATTTTAGTCACAACACCAGACGAACCGCCTTTCCGTCCTCGCTTTATCGACCGCGAACTCATTCAGGCAGATGTCGCAGGGATCACACCGATTATCGTTGTTAATAAATATGATCTTGAAGCATCAGGGGATCCTGATTTTCAGGAACGTATCACGACATGGGAAGAACTTGGCTATCAGGTAATGCGCATTTCTGCAAAAACTGGTGAAGGACTTGTGGAACTTGCAGAACTGCTCAAAGATAAGACAAGCGCTCTGGTCGGTCAGTCAGGAGTCGGAAAGTCAAGTCTTGTAAACGTTTTAGATAACACCTGCGTTTTAAAAACCGGAAGTCTTTCAAAAAAATACGGAAAAGGCCAGCACACAACTACTAAAGGAACTCTGATGCACATTCAGTTGAATGAATCCCTAACAGGAGGCGTTCAGGGAATTACAGCTTCAATAATTGACACACCGGGGATCAGACGATTTATACTTCACGAAATAGATTATAAAGATGTCGGTCTTTATTTCCGTGAAATGCAGCCACTCATCGGTAAGTGTAAATTTGGTGCAAGCTGTTCACACTTAAATGAACCGGGCTGTAAAATTCTCGAAGCAGTTTATTCCGGAGTAATTTCAGAAGACCGTTATGAAAGCTGGAAACGAATTACAAATGAAATCAAAACCGGCGATTTTGACGAATAAAAATTAACGCATTCTCAATATTAAAATGCATTAATCTATTTTTTAATGACTCTCTTTTCAATTACGCGAACTGTAATTGTTAAAATTACAGTAATAATCATACAGACAGATGTACATCCCGTTAATAAATCGACTTTCATAAGAAACCGATACAAAATAAAACCGACACACCACAAAACCGCAGCGACCCAGTCAATTTTTTTCTCTTCAGAACTACTTTTTGTAAAATAAAAATCTGCAATCATAACAGCAGCCATCGGCGTAAATACACTTCCGATAAAATAAAGAAAATCAGTTATATCATCCATATTAAAAACGAATGCCAAAAAAGTTCCTAAAACAACAGTGACAAGTGAAACTGTTTTTGCATTTATTTTTTTTGAAAACACTTCACTAGAAACACCTGTGCTCCATGCATCAAGAAAAGTTGTTGTTACGGTAGAAAGAACAATAATAAAAAGAGCAGTAATTCCAAGCCCTGCTTTTACCATAATCAACGCAATGTCACTTTCAGAAGTAAAAATCGCAGCCGACATTCCGACTGCATACATCCATACGCTTACAAAAAAATAAGTTAAAGTACATCCCGCAGAACCAGCAAGAGGTCTTTCTGCATCACGGGTATAATCTGAAACAAGCGGAAGCCAGCTCAAAGGCATTGCAACACCAAGTTCAACAGCCGCTCCGAACGAAAGAACATCACCGTCAATATGCAATTCTGAATCAGGCAAAGAGCCCACATTATTGAACAAACAAAAGCCGCTTTCACGCGCGTTTATAAAAATCACAATACACAAAACAACAGAAAGCACAAACAAAAGTCCTGCCGCAATTCTGTTTACAAATGAAACATTTTTAAACCTTAAAACAATCCAGACAAAAATAAGACCGCCGGTAACAAAACACCAGAACCATTTTCCGCATGCAAAAATTCCATTTAACGAAACTGCTCCATCATAAATCATGATAGAGGTCCAGAGCACAAGCTGAAGAATATTAAGTGAAGCAAAAAATAAAATTCCATTTTTACCAAAACTTAAACCAACCGTCTGCATTGCACTCTTTTTTGTCTTTGCTCCGATAAAACCTGTAAGAAAAAAAAGGACTGCACCGATTAAATGTCCTGTTACAATTGCAATCAAACCTTTTGCAAAACCAAGAGGCGCAAAATAAGTACCTGTAATAATTTCTGCGATGCTCACACCTGCACCAAACCAGATAAATGAAAGTGATGATGTTGAAGTAGAATTTGATGAACAGGTTTTGTCCGATACTGTTGATTGATCTGTGTTTGAATTTAAATATGGTTTTTGTGTTTTCATTTTTCCTCCGTCGGCATTATCCGAATCAGGTAATAAGGGTCGAGTAATTTTTTACTCCTCTCAGCCGGTAACACCAGCTCCCCAAAAGATTTTCTACGTTATGACTTATATCAGATTTTAATTATAATTTCAAGAATAAAAAAAAACACCTTTAAGATATTTTTATAAAACTTACTTTATAAATCTAATCTTAAAGGTGTTTGATCTGATTTTTTTAACCAGAAAGTATTTCAGAAAAATATGGTTAGCGTTTTTCCACACTTCTGTCACCGAAGTTCAATGCAACTCCGAGATAAATCTGTGGTTTAACACCGCCAACAAACGGGCTCAATTCTGTTCTGCCAGAACCAACCCACTGACCATTTTTCTTTATTTTTTCATCCTGTGCAACAAAAGCAACAACAGGGAATACAAAATTACAGCCTGCTGCAATACCAAGATGGAAACCATTTGTATTCAAAACCCAGAAGCGATATCCGACATCAAGGGCAAGGTCAATAGAAAATCCAAAAATCTCAGTCTTGCTGTTTTCGTTTCCGGAAATCTTTCCATCAGACATGCTGAGCACACCAAAACCGAAAGCAGGATTGATTACTACAGAATGTCTTGGACCAAAATTAAATCTGACTGCAGGACCAATTAAAAAGTCCAGGTCAAATCCGCTGCCATTAAATTTATATGACCAGTCTTCTGTTACAGTATCAGTATTTGTATTCTTAACCTTCTGTTTGATTGTAATACTGTCAAACCAGTTAACAGAAAAACCAAGATTCATTCCAAGATCTAAGAAAGAACAAGGTGAACCAAAATAAAAAGCAGCTCTGGTTTCAGAACCAGCCCACGACTGATATTCGGCAGAACCTTCAGAGGAACCAGAATATCCTTTTTTATCGCCATTTACTTTTTCATTTGCACTGAACTTAAGATCCTGATTAAAGAATCCTGTTGGTGTAATGAAATAGCTTTCACTTAATTCCACATTAGCAAAAACAGATGCGCTTACTGTTGCTAAGACAACCAAAATAGCAAGTAATTTTTTCATATAAACTCCTTGTCTATATTATATCACTTAACCAAAGATTGGTCTAACTTTAATTACAGTATCGATTCCTGCAAGAGCACGGAGTGTTTCTTCCGGAATTTTTCCGTCTACATCTGTAATGTTGTAAGCAAGTTCACCTTTAGCCTGGTTGATCATTCCAGAGATGTTAAGTTTTGCTTCACCAAGAATCTTTGTAAACTTAGAAATTACATCAGGAACATTTTTGTGTGCGATGCAGAGACGAGTTCCGCCTGCTGGAATCGGATTGTCGCAATATGTCTTTGGAAAGTTGACAGAGTTAATGATATTTCCGTTTTCCAAGAAGTCACGGAGCTGTTTACATGCCATTACAGCACAATTGTCTTCTGCTTCCGGAGTAGATGCACCAAGATGTGGAAGACAGATAACTTTGTCATTGTTCAAAAGTTCTTCACTTGCAAAGTCTGTTACGAGAGCTGCAACTTTTCCGCTTTCGAGAGCAGCAAGAATATCTGCATTGTTGATAAGTCCACCGCGTGCGATGTTGATGATTCTGACACCGTCTTTCATTGTCTTGATTGCAGAAGCGTTGATCATTCCTTTTGTATCGTTTGTCTGTGGAACATGAATTGTAATGTAATCTGCCTTTGCATAAACTGAATCAAGAGTTTCTGCATGCTTAACATTGCGGTCCAAAGACCATGCTGCGTTTACAGAAAGGAAAGGATCGTAACCGATTACTTCCATTCCAAACTGAATGGCAAGATTTGCAACCATTGCACCGATAGCACCAAGTCCGATTACACCGAGTGTCTTTCCTTTAAGTTCTGGACCAACAAACTGAGATTTTCCTTTTTCTGCAAGATCAGGAATTTCGTCTCCTTTTCCAGCAAGACCATTTGCCCATGCATTAGCTTTGATTGCAGGACGGCTTGAAAGAAGAAGTGCGAGCATTACGAGTTCTTTTACTGCGTTTGCGTTAGCTCCCGGTGTGTTGAATACAACAATACCTTTTTCTGTAAGCTGTGGAATTGGAATGTTGTTTGTTCCTGCTCCTGCGCGTGCTACAGCTTTAACAGTTTCAGAAAGCTGCATCTCGTGCATGTCCTGTGAGCGTACGAGAATTGCATCTGGGTCGTTGATGCTTGATGCTGTTTCATAGTTGTCGCGTGGAAGTGTATCCAAACCACAGGCAGCGATTTTATTTAATGTCTGAATTTTGTACATATATATTTCCTATAAAATTGATTTCAAAAATAATAAATGCTTCCGTCGAAAAATCATTACAAAAAAAGGCTGTGCTCGCGGGCGTGCCAGAGCAGCAGGACTGCGGCGCAGAATTTTTTTTGTAATGCTTTTCCGACTCCGCATTTACTATTTTTTATATTCTTTTCAGGTAATATCTGACAACCTCAGACATTACCTGAAACTAAATAACAATTAAAAACAAAGCGCTCCCGCTGAAAAATATTTCAGAAAAAGGCTGTGCTCGCGGGCGAGACGGAGAGCATAACTGCGGCGCAGAATTTTTTCTGAAATATTCTTCAGCTCCGCACTTTGTTTTTCTCCGCTTCTTTTCAAGCAATATCAAGCAAAAATTAGATACTGCCTAAAAGACTCCGCATTTATTATTTTTTATATTCTTTTCAGATAATATCTGACAACCTCAGACATTACCTGAAATATAAACTACTTATTTGCTTCTGCGAACTTCTTCATGAATTCTACGAGGGCTTTTACGCCTTCGAAAGACATTGCGTTGTAGATTGATGCGCGCATTCCACCGACTAAGCGGTGACCTTTGAGGTTTACAAAACCTGCAGCGGCTGCTTCTTTAACGAACTTGTCGTTGATTTCTTTTTCTTTTGCAACGCTTGCTTCGTCTGCAGCACCAGTTGAATATTTTGTAAGGAATGGAACGTTCATCAAAGAGCGGCTTCCTTTCTGTGCTGTTGCATGATAGAAATCGTTGTTGTCGAGGTAGTTGTAAAGGTAATCTGCTTTTTCGTGATTGCGTTTACCCATTCCTTCGGCACCACCGTTCTTTTCTACCCAATGAAGAACTTTTCCGAGAACGTAGATTGTGTAGCATGGAGGTGTGTTGAACATAGATCCGTCGTCTGCATGTGTTTTGTATGTAAGCATTGTCGGAGTTCCGGCGCGAGGAGTTTCTGTAATCAGATCATCGCGGATGATTACGAGAGTAACACCTGCTGGAGCAAGGTTTTTCTGAGCACCTGCAAAGAGAACACCAAATTTTGAAACATCAAGCGGTTCAGAAAGAACACAAGAAGAAATATCTGCTACGAGAGGAATGTTTCCTGTTTCAGGAATGTATTCGTAGTGAGTTCCCATGATTGTGTTGTTAAGACAGATATATGCGTAGTCGTAGTCGCCTTCGATTTTTTCTACTTTTGGAATGTAGTTAAAGCCTTTGTCTTCGCTTGTTGCAATTACATCAACTGCGATTCCAAGTTTCTTTGCTTCTGCGATAGCTTTTTTAGACCATACACCAGTGTTGATGTAAGCAGCCTTTCCTTTTTTGTTTCCGAGGTTAAGGGCAACCATTGCAAACTGAGTAGAAGCACCACCCTGAAGGAACAATACTTTGTAATTTTCCGGAACGTTCATAAGTTTACGAACCATAGCTTCTGCATCTGCAATAATAGGTTCATAAGCCTTGGATCTGTGACTCATTTCCATAACTGACTGACCAGTTGTTCCGTATTCAAGCATTTCTGCCGCACATTCTTTTAAAACTTCTTCTGGTAAGCAAGAAGGTCCTGCACTAAAATTGTACACTCTACTCATTTTGTACTCCTTATAATTTTCAGCCTAAGCTGATTTTTGCACTTAAATTATTCATTGCGGTAACAGGTGAAACATTTTCTACCGCAACCGATTTTGGTAAAATCAATTTAACAGAAGTATAATTTACGATGCCCTTAATACCGCATTCCACTAAACGCTCTGCCATACTCTGAGCAGTCTCATTACTCACCGTTAAAATTGCATACTCAATTTTCTCTTCCGGTATGATCACATTCATGCGGCTGGCCGGATACAGCGGAAAACTCGCACTTAAAATTTCAGTACGATTTACACTCGCATCAAACCCCGCAGTCACAGAAAACGCCGTGTCTGAAAAAATACTGTTTTCAAGAAGAGATGCGCCAAGCTTTCCAAGCCCGACGATGCAGCACTTATGACTTACACCGCGCGCCACAGAATCGCTCTCGTCTTTTGCAATTCCAAGTGCCTGACAAATAACGGCATTCAGCTCTTTTACCTTATACCCGTTCGAAACGCCACCGGCATAATCAAGCTGCGAAATATCCTTTCTGATACTTGCACTCGACCACCCCGTCAAAGCCTCAAGCTGAACACTCGTAATTCTTTCTTCTTTTACGGCAGAAAGAATCTGAGAAAGCTCTACAAGTCTTTTTCTGGACGGTTCCGAAATCTTTTTCATCATTCACCTTGAAATTAAAATCTCTGTGAAAAATTTAACAGTATTTGATGCTTTTAGGATAGTGGAATTTACGAGAACGGTCAATAATTTGTGCTTATGTTTTGGTGGAATTTAGGTGGAATTTTGAATTTTTCTGTAGAAATTTAGAGATACTGTGAAAATATTCACAAAAAAAACAGGGCGGCAATAAACCGTCCTGTTAAAAAAAACTTAGTCTTTCATCTATCTCAAAGTACGGGCAAGTCTGAAACCGTACCATCTACCGCGATTGGATAAACTGTTTGAACCTTTTGAATAAACTGGACTACAATTATAATAGCATCCGCCACCTTTAAGAATTGCTTCATGGTAAGAAGTTATACAGTACGGATCGACAGCATAACCATCAGAATCTAAAATATCATCTTTAGCAGGATCAGTATTATAAAAAAATGCAGTCCACTCAGCAACATTACCACTCATATCATAAAGATTCAATTTATTTTTTGCATAACTTCCAACCTGCTTTGTTTCATACTTCATTTCAAAAAGCCATGCAACATCATCTTTAGTATTACTTCCACTATATGTATACTTCCAGTCAGCAGCATCCGGATCACCACCTCTTGCACAGAATTCCCATTCTGCCTCAGTAGGAAGACGATAACCATTTGCAGTTAAGTCAATAGAAAGATAATTTCGCCAGTTTGACTCATTTTTACCTGAAGATGAACCAGGAACATCACTGCTTAAATGAGAATCCTTAAACCAGTCATCAGGATCTGTCATCTTTCCATTTTCAAAATCATAAGAATAAACAGGTTCAAGACCTTTCATAATGCTGAGTTTATTGCAGAATACGATTGCATCATAAAAGTCTATACATCCAACAGGATTTTTATCATCAGTACCAGTTGCTGTCGGCTGAGTTCCAAGAGAATTAAAATACGAATTGCCCATTACAGATTTATAAAATTCTCTTGTAACTTCATACTGAGCAATAGCAAACGAACTGAGTTTAACTTTACGGGATTTAGTAAATACACTATCATTATAATTTGATGATGTCACATTTACAGCAGCAACAGCTCCTCTCGGAATTGCAATTATTTCCTTTGTATAACTGCTGATTGACGAAGATAATTCAGCTCCCTGAGTCTGGTCTGTATAACCTGTCAGGCTCCAGTTTGTTCCACTTTGTGAAAGCTGATTTCCATTGTACGGAATTGCTTTTACTACAACAGCTTTTTCAACTGAACCTTTCTTTATCTTAACCTCAAAAGAATATTCTGTTCCTGATGCCAATCCTGTATAAACTTTCTTTGTATTATCAGAATCAGTATTTTTAAATATGGTCGGATCGCCATTATTCATTTTAACTTCAACAGTATCAAAGTCTTCTGCAGGAGGATTAATCCAGGTTACAGTGACAGCTCCACTTCCAGAACATCTTGCAAATGCACGAAGTGGAGGTGAAACAGGTTTCCATTTTAAATAAACAGTAATATTTTTTCCATTTTTCTTTAAATCATCAAGTGTTACCGGAGTCATAAAATTTGAATCTTTATACCATCCTACAAAAAGAAAACCTTCTTTCTTGACCATTGTTTCATCAGGTAAACCTTTTAAGGTATAATTATTATATTCGGCTTCCGGTGCAGCTTCCGTCCACGAGCCACCACCAAGATTATATGTAATCGGAACATAGTCAACCGGGGTATCAATCTGGCGTACGGCTTCTGTTATACAGCCGGCAGAAACATTGACTAAATCAAAATAATAACCTGAGACATTTTTTGCAGAATCATCTTCTGCAAACATAAAGCAGATTTTATAAACGCCCGAATCAATATCATCATATGGAACAATAAAATCTTTTCCTGATGTATAAGAATAACAGACAGAATTTGTATAAGTTCCATTTACCTGTTTTATTTCTACATTTACAGATTTAATCTTTTCATCATTTTTACATTTAAGGGTATATTTAATTTTACCTTTACCCGGAGTAAAATCCGCATCCTGATTTATCAAAGAAAGATTGAACATCAGCTGATTACTACCTTCAGTAATTTCTTTATCAATAATTACAGCGCTGTAATTTCTTTCATTAATTTTTGCAGTTAAAGTAAATGAATAAATTCCAGATTCCTCAAGTAAAATTTTAAAAGCCGGATCAGCTACTTCTGCATAAATTTTCTTTTCAAAAATTATTTTTTCATCAGCACCTTTCAACGCTGCTTTTAATGTAATATCAGTCAATTTTGTTTCATCAAATGTTGGATTTGCAGTACGTGCTATTGAATCATGAAACTTAATTAAAAGGCATACATTACCTTTTTCATTTTCTGATTCAATTTTTTCAGAAAGCAGATTTGAACAGCCTGAAATCATTATTAAAATTAAAAATATATTCAATAAATTAATTCTTTTCATATTTTTTCTCCATGTTCTTTTTTTACGATTTTTTAAAATACATCTGAGAACAGTAATGAATATTATTTTTTACTGCATACAAGACAATTACATAACGCGCTGTTCCTTCAGGAGTAAATGAATATGATTCAGTTCCTTCAACAGGCTCTGTTAAACCCGGATTTATACTCCATTCATACTTATCATAACCAGAAGGAACCTTAAATGTGAAAGTTCCATCAAAATTATCAACTAAACTGATTGTAATATCAGAATTCTGTGTATATGAAATCGAAATTCCTGATGAAGCACACTTCTTCCACTTTGCTGTTATTGTCATATCAGCATTAACAGGAGTATTTTCAACAACTTTACTTTCTCCAATAAACCATCCAAGAAATACCCAGCCATACTCTGACAAAGGCTGTAAATCCTCTGAACTCAATTTATATCCGGAAGAGACAGTTTTTGGTTCCCGTTTTACACCATGAGACTGACTGTCAAATGTAATTACATAATTTTTAATTGAATACTGCGCGCTAACAGTATTACTGTCTTTCATTCCAATTTTTTTAGCAAGAGCTTTTATTGTCAATGGAACTGTTATTTCAATCGGATTTTCATATTTAACACCTGAAACAGCAGGATCACTGCCATCTGTTGTAAAATAAATTTCTGCACCATCTGTCGTACAGATTAATGAAATTTTTCTTCCAAATTCAACCTGTCCAGAACCAGTACTAAACTCAGGATCTTTTACCTGCTCAACAGGCATTGGAGGAAAAACAGAATCTGGTGAAGAAGACGAATAACTACATCCTGTTACCAAAACAAAAACAAACATGCATAAACTGCATACAAACAAACTGCTGATTTTTTTCACTTTTACTCCTAAAAAACAAAAAACTCCTTCATTCACGCTTATCACGCAAATAAAAGAGCCTCTCCAACAGAGATTATATGATATAACTTTTTATTCTGTCAAATATAAACCTTATTAATTTTTAAAAATCTTTTACTTCATCAAGGCGTTCAAACATTGAAACGACATCACGGTCAAAATCGAGATCGAGAACTGCTTTGTAATTTGAAATTTTACTTACATAAGCAAGTGTTGATTTTGGAGTCTGATTGTTTTTAACCCGGGTTACACCGGCATTATACATGGCAACAGCGACTAAATCGTCTTTTGCAATATTTCGGCAAAAACGGAGGTGACGCATTCCATAACGTGCAGAAACCTGCGGACTGAAAAAATCTCCGTCTTCGAGCTGTGGAAAACTTCTGTCATTCAGCTGAAAAAGTCCGCGGTCAATCGAACCATTCACGTTTGTATTAATGGCGTTGTAATTATAACGGCTTTCTGTGTAAGCAAGCGCAAATGCAAGAGAAAGCGGAATGTTTTCTCTGTCTGCTGCTTCGAGGATTGAAAGTGCTACATCGCGTTTTCCAGTCACGCGGATGTAAAACCATTCAACAGCTCCGCGGGTCTGAGGATTACGGTAATAATCAAGTCCCTTATCATCAGAATTTCCCGCAGAAAGTTTTAAGAAATCAGAAACATATAATCCGTTAACTCCAGGAACAAATTCCGTAGAATTGTAATTATCTGTCAAAAAATTTGCAGTATATGCAATTTCAAGTGCAACATTCTGTGGAACTTCTTCTGGAATTGAATCAATACTTGCAATACTTGAATCTCTGGCTGGGCAGAAAAAAATAATACAAAGTCCTACAACAATCAGGAAAACGCAAAGAAGAAAAGTGCCTGATACAGTAGTGCGAAATTCTGAATAATTAGAATTTACATCTGTCATTAAAAAAATCTCCTGTACTTTCGGAATAAGTAAAACTCACAAAAAAAAGAATATCCGAAAACCAATGGCACCATTTTTTCATAAAAATATCATAAATTCAAGCAAATTCAGTAGAAAAACATCCGAATTTACCACATTTTGTACACTTCTTATGAAAACTTTGCTATATTTTACGGTTTTTATACCGCTTTTACGCCCAAAATTCAAAAAAATTAAATAAAAACAACCCTGTCAGAATATTCTGCACCGGCACTTCTGATTTTTTCTGCACTTGCACTATCTGCAAAAAAAACATACTGAGCATGCTTAACTAAAAGTTCATCCTGCAGAACCATTACTTTTCCGGGAGCATTTTCACTTGTAAAATCTTCCCGGATAAAAACGCCTGCAACACTCTCACAGTCTTTAACACGGCGGGCTGTATGCTTAATGCTCATAACATAACCGCTTACGGCATCGTCTTCGCAGGTTCCGCTTAAAACTTTTGCCCTGTGAGCATCATCAAGCCCCGGACAGACATTCAGTACTGCAAAAAGACCTTTTTCTTCCATTACCTTAAGAGCATCACGAAGTTCAGCAAGAAATTCTTCGTTGTATGCTTCCGGCTCGGGCTCTATTGTTTTTTGTGCGATCAATATGCTGCAGATAGAATTTTTTTCTGCGGTGATTTTTTTCAAAAGGCTTTCATCTTTTATGCCTGCAATAAAATCTTTATCAGAAATTTCGGTAAGGCAAAATTCCACCTGAGAATTATCAGAAATCTTATATAACTTGTTTTCTTTGACTGTAAAAACTGGATCTAATTTCATATCTTTTCTCGTTTAATTAATTATGAAACCGGGCAGATTAAAATCCACCTGATATAAAAAAAGCCTCTATGCAAGACCGGCATAAAGGCTTTCTCTTTAAGATTATATATAACTATTCTGTTAAAATCTTAATGACTTCTGCTTTGTCCTGAGTTTCAAGAATCTGCTGGCGTTTTTCGGCACTCTTGAATAAAAGGCTTACTTCAGCAAGGAACTGCAAGTGTGGACCTGTTTTGTTTACAGGTGACAAAGTCATGATAAAAATACGGCATGGTTCCTGATCGAGTGAATCAAAATCAACCGGGTTATCAGAAATACCAATACAAGCTACCAAATCAGAAACTGTATCTGTTTTTCCGTGTGGAATTGCGATACCATGTTTCATTCCTGTAGACATCTTTCTTTCGCGTTCCAGAACACATTCGCGGGCAGAAGCCTTATCAGTTACTTTTCCTGCCTTGATAAGGATGTCTAACATTTCGTCAATAATTTCTTCTTTTGTGTTACCCTTCAAATGAAGGTTTACCGTTTCCGGTGTAAGTACAGTTCTTAAGTCCATATATCTATTTTATGGTGTGTTATTAGTAAAGTCAAGTAAAAAAAAGCCCGTATAGCAAAAAATCGGATGCCGATGCAGATAAAAGACCTATTTTCCTTCAAAATATGTCTTTATGACTTTTACATCCATAAGCTGGCTATCTGTCACTAAATAATTGCCATTTCCGTCTTTTGCAAATACATCCTGATCTGCATATATAAAATCTGCGTATTTTCCAGGAACAATGCTGCCTCTTTCTTTTTCAAGATGCATCTGATATGCTCCGTTAATTGTCAGAATTTTAAGCATATCTTCGCGAGTACAGCACTCTTCCGGATTCCACGGAGCTTCATCTGCAGCCTGTCCTGTAACAGCTATTTTCATAATTTTAAACGGATGCCATGGTGCACCGGAAAGAGCTGGATAATCACTTGAAGAAGCAACATTTGTTTTGCAGTCAAGATGAGATTTTATCGGATACGATTTATCTTTACAGCCTTCCGGAAACGCAGCCTTCATTACATCTCGTATTGGTTCCGAAGTTGCATGCCACAAAATTCCAACAGCACAGCAGACATTGTTATCTTTAATTCTTTGAAAGTCAGACTCGTCAACATTCTGAACATGAACAAGAGTATTCCGCAATTCACTTCTTCCACTCTGTGCAAACGCGTCAACACATCGTCTTACTGCAGCATCACCCATTGTATGTACATGCATTGTAAAACCGGAATTATTTGCCTTCTGTGTCACTTCGGAAAATTTTTCTGCAGTCCAGTTTGGAAGTCCGTATTTATATGGCGGAGGATTTCCGGGAACATCAGGATATTCATTCAATGTAAATGCTGTCCGTCCTGCGAAAGTTCCATCCATAAAGATTTTAATGTACTTTGTATTTATTCTCTGTGAATTATATTTTGCAGAAAGACCTGACGCTTTTTCTATTTCTGCACTGATGTCTGTTACATAACTGTCAAATTCATATGGCAATCCGATGCATAAATAAAGTGAACTGCTGTTTTCAAGTTCGCGTGCAGCCTCGTAAAAAGTTTCTGTGTTAAAATAATTCGGCCAGCCGTCCATATAGTAGACATATCCTTCGGAATGAAGCATTTTCTGAGTTTCGATCAATGCTTTTTTTGCCATATCCTTTGTAATAAGATCATTTACATCTTTAAGATTGATACGGACATAATTTGCAGCCTGTTCAGTCAAAAGACCGTTGATTTTTCCACCGGCATCTCTTTTAATTTCTCCGCCTTCAATTTCTGATATTTTTTCAGTTCCATCATCATTAAGGATTCCGGATTTTTTTAATGTAACAGTATTTACAAATGCCTTATGAAATTCTTCATCAGAAAAATAAAGCGGTATATCAGGGCATGCATCATCTATTTCACTAAGTGATACGCTTTCATCATTTGCCAGCAAAACTGCAATATTCCATCCAAAGCCAAAAACAGCTTTCTTTCCAGAAGCCTTTGCCTTGGAGTATGCATTTTTGACTGCAGCAAGAATCTCCGTCTTACCGGCTTCTTCAGAAATTCTGAATGCTCCCATCTCGACTAAAAGTTTATCAAGTAAAAAATGGGAATGTGCTTCTGTACATCCAGGCATTACCATTCCCTTTCCAGTATAGTCATTTACTTTTGTGTTTACGCCAATAAATTTTCTTACACCGGTTTTATCACCTGAATAAACAAATCTGCCGTTTTTTACAGCAATTGCTTCAACATACGGATTATTATCATCTGCAGTATAAATGGAACCATAGATTACAAGTTCTGCAGAATTATCTGAAGTCTGTTCAGAATTGGCCTGACTGCATCCACAGATAAGACATAAAGAAACTGCAAGAGCAGAAATACAATTAATAAGCTTCATAAACTTTTCTCCTTACGATTAAAGTTTATAACGCTTTGAGAAATAATTCAAATTTATATTTTTTAAAAATGCCACAAAACTTTTGCAAGCGCATTTGAAAAAGGCTGAGGTCTTGTAAAATCCGGAAGCCATTCTGTGTCAGCACATAAATCCTGATAAAAAAGGTAATCAAAATCGTATGCATCAATCAGATCGCGCAAATCCTGATCTTCTTCATCAGTCACAAGCCTGTTTTCAATTACAGAAAGCGCTTCTTTTCGCTTTGCAAGTTTTTCGTCATCTTCTTTAAATGGAACGGGTGTGTACTGCGACATAAGCGAGATGACTGCTTTTGTATCTGCATTTTCCTTGAGCCAGCTTAAAGTTTCTGCAGTGTCTTCAAATCTTCCCGGTAAAAAAAGATGCCGTACGATGACTCCACTCATCATTTTTTCTTTTGTGGAATTTTTCTCACCGCCATCTTTCAAACAGTCCGTATCACCCAAAACATGCGGCTTCTCTATTCCATTTACGGTTTCAATTTTTAACGGATTATTTTTGATCATCCATTTGATTGCTTTTGTCGCAACTTCCGGATAATCGGCAGCACCGAATAATTTTTTTGATACTTCACTGTTCAAAGTCTTCAAATCCGGAAGCCAGACAGTTACAAGACCTTTTAAAAGTTCGAGAGACTCAACGCTTTCGTAAGCACTCGAGTTCCAGCAATAAGGAACTGTAACTCCGGCATCACGAGCCGCTTTCAGATATTCTGCAAGAAGTGGAATTACATGACTTGCCGTAACAAGATTTATGTTTTCAGCGCCTGCATTCTGCAGATCAAGACAGATTTTAATAAATTCATCTTTTGAAAGAGCGCGTCCCATTCCGTTTTGAGAGATCTGATAATTCTGGCAGAAGGAACATCGCAAAGTACAGCCAGTAAAAAATATTGTTCCGCTTCCGCCATAAACTGTAATCAAAGGTTCTTCGCCAAAATGAAGACATGCAACGGCTGCACGTATTTCTTTTTTTTCTCCGCAGAAACCAGATTTTTCATTTCTGTTTACGAGACAGTTTCTAGGACATTGTGAACATGAAGAATAGAAATCGGTCATATAAATTCCACCAGATTATAAAATTACGAATGTAAAATCAAAGAGCATTTTTCTCAACAAGTGTCGACATCATCTGAGACAAAAGTTCCATCGGTAAATCTTCTGCTTCGTAATTTACAGCATCAGCAATTTCGCGCCAGTCATCATCTGTAAGCACATCTGTTTCTGAATCTCCAAGTAAAAACGCCTGCATTGCACAGAGTTTTTCAATTGAATCACGCGAAATGTCATTTGCTCCGCCGTCAATTTCCGGATTAACATAATTTGAAATCCAGTACTCTGTAAGAGTATGCGGTAAATCACAAAGACCCCGGTTTGAATTTTCAAAGAGAACAGCAATCTGTTCTGCAGTTTTTAAAAGGTCAAGTTTTCCGTCAGCTGAACGGTTGTATTTTTTTATTTTTTCGATATCACTGAAAAATTTCTGAATTGAATCCATAGAACAAAACTATATACTAATCGCCTTTTCGAGACAAGAACAAAAAGCTCATAATAATTATCCAGCATGTATAAAAAGCAATTCCAAGATAAAGTGCAAAAGAAGTTCCTGCAATTCCAATAAAAATAAAGTTCATAAGTTTTAAAAGAAATTCAAAAAATCCAACAACGCCGTACAATATAAAATGGAAAAGCGGAATTACAAAAATCCACACAAACTTAAAAAGATTTTCTGTCAAAAGACGATAATTCCATCCGATCGAAGCACAGAATAAAAGTATGATAAAAATCATAAACGGATAAAACACGCTTGTAAGAACAGTCTGCAGAATGATTTCTTTTGAAAAACCGTATGTACTTGCATCAATTTTCATCTTTGACATTGTCCAGAAATTCATCGTGTGCTGTCCGTTTGAACACTGACTCAGAACATCAAAATCTCCGTAAGGCATCGGTAAAAGAATCTGATTCGGGCCTTCAAAAGGATTTCCATCCTTATCTGCATAGGAAGGGCCCAAATTATTACCCTTAACATTGCGGTCTACAGAACAGAGCATTACATAAGGAATTGTGTTCCACTTATCATCAATCGCAGAATCAAGTTTTTTCTGACTGCTTAATGACGCAACATCAACGGCAAGCATTTTTGCATAATTAACTGTCATTGATTGTTTAAAGTCACCAAATGAATCAAAAGAAAAAATGCACAGACCTCTGAGATATCGTACAAAATGTCCGGTCTCATTTATATCAGTAATTCCCTTGATGTAAAAAATATCATAACTGCCGTCATTATGGCGCAAAGAAAAATAAACATTTTCTGCACTCTCAAATGCATCTTTATCAGTTGTTTCATCATTAAAGAAGTAATCGTCAGTTAATTGTTCCCGCGAAAGATTGAGATAACGCTTTACATCAGGATCTCTTTCATAAGCAAGTTTTTCATTTGCGAGTGTCTGGAAAATATAATAAGCGCTGAGGTAATCTCCAGCATTAAGCTTTTTATAACCATCAATTTTCGTTCTGAAAAACATATTTTCTTCTGTAAGTTTTTCTTCCTGCGCTTCTGAAATTATATTCCATGCCCTGTTTGCATATTCCTTTGCTTTTACGAGATTAACATCATTTTCGCCGGCAAACTTAACCGCCATCTGTGCGTAATAATGTGAACCAAGATAATCTTCTTCTTTAAAAAGTCTTTCAGATTCTGTAATCAGCTCTAGAGTTGTAGATCCTTTTATTTTATGAATTTCAACTGTATCAATCTGATCTGTTACAGGTCCTGCTGCATTTTTATTTGAAGAAGGAACTTTCTTAACATCTTTCTGACTGGTTACTTTTACAGCAGCCGCAAGTTCTGCACGTTTTAAAAGTTCTTTTGCCTTTTCATTTGAAGGATCAAGTTCTATTACTTTTTTGGAATAATAAACTGCAAGAGCCGCATACTCCTGTTTTTCAAGAACCTTCATCTGATATTGCTGAGCAAGAGTCATATAATGCGAAATCAAAACAGGCTTTTCTTCGAGTGCCTTTTTTTTCTGATTCAATGCAGGTGTCAGAACATCATGCGAAAGTGAAAGACAGAAAGTTACGGCAATACATAAAATGATAATCGGTTTAAAATTTGAAATAAGCATTCCTGAAAATCTTGAATGCGGAATTTCAAGAGTTCCAAAGTAAACGGAACATCCGATTATAAATCCCGTAATAACTGCTGATGGAAGAATTTCAAGAACCCAGAGCAAACCGTTAGTTGCCCTGTACGCCATAACATCATTTGCATTCACTGCAGGAATTTGAAATGCAAACATTCCGATTAAAAAGCAGATGAGACCAGAAATGAAAGTATAAATTAAAATATTTACTGCAATTTTTTTCATTCATCGTCCTCTTTCTTTTTAGAACGGTTTGTAAACAATCCTGTAATTCCAAAAATGACAAATATCAGAATTAAAATAATATTTACAAAAACACAAAGCGGCGACTGCATTCCACCTGCAAAACCGAATACACTTTTTAATTTCAAATCAAGCGGAGAGAGAAAGCCTAAATAATTTTTGTAAAAAGAAATTCCATAACAAATACAGTTCAACTTAATGACTGCGGTCGTTGCAAGCAAAACGAAAAATGCATTTATCAGTCTCCATTCACTTACATTTGAAACTGCAAAAACAAAAATCAAAGCAAGCGCCATTGAGCAGAAATACAGCCAGCTTAAATTCGATTCAGAAAAGGCACTCACAGCAGCAGTACTCAAATTATATAAATCCAAAATAAAATTTTTCAAAAGAGGCGGCATTTCTACAACACGCTTAACAAGAATATCAGAAAAATTTTCAGATTCCGGAATCGTAATTTTCTGATTGTCGATAACAGAAAAGTTTTTATCAGCATGAATTGAATTTTCATTAATCGAAATTCCATCTGTATTGTTTTCTAAATCAACATTTGTAAAATAATAAAGTGTATTTTCTGAAAGCCTGAAATATCCTGAAGAAAGTCTCTGAGGCTGTAAAATTGAACTGTCCGCTTTACCTGATTCATATTTTAAAAAAGCAGGAACTCCAAAAATCCATGTTGCTGCAAAAAGAACAGAAACAGTTATGATTCCGGTAATCCGTTTCTTTCTTGAATGACGAACAAATGACAGAATAAGAAACATCGGAATAAAAATAACAACAAGCGGAAAAGATATATCAAAGCCAAGTCTGAATGCTTCAAATGAAACAAGAGAAAGAGGCTGGCCTACAACATAATTCATGCATCCAAAATACACCATCAGGAGGGCAGAAAGCAAAGCAGCACCAAAAATGCAGAACAGTATATATGAAATCAAAACGGAGAAAACAGTCTTCATTATCCTTATAGAATAGCACGGAAACAGGTAATAGTCAAAATGCAGATTCAGCTGAGGGAATAAAATATATTTTCAGAATTTCTTCAAATAAACCGTCCAGTAAACTCATTTAAGGGTATCTGGAGTTATCCACAGGTTTTCAACACTTTGACTTACATTAATATCACTATACAAGAATATTTCTATGTATTATAACAATTTATCAAACAGAGTGCCCCGAATTGCTAAATCCTTATAATATAAAGATTTAGAAGTAAAACTTTACAAATACTTAATTTTAAGGGGAAATTTTTATATTTTGGAGAATTTTTTTTGAAGTTTTCCACAGAATTATAACAGTTTTTCACATTTAACACACAAGTTATCCACAGGTTTCCGAATTTATAGCAGTTTTATAACTTGTTGCAGTAAGGTAAAATTCACAAAAAAAAAGCCCTTTCAGATAAACTGAAAAGGCTTTCTCATAATCCGTCTCAAAATCAGCCGAGGAATACCTGGCCCTGAGCGTCAATTGCAAGAATTGATTTACATTCTGAACAGCGGAAACGTCCTGCTCTCGATGCCTTGAGGCGTTTTGAACATACAGGACATGCAAAAATCTTTGGGAATACACTGCTTACAGCAGGTGCTCCACTCTTAAGATATGTAACAGCTTCTTCTGTTGAGTTTTTAATATTAAAAAACTGAGAAAATCCTAAAAGCTGGAATACTTCATATACTTTCGGCTGAATTTCCAGGAGAACGATATCTCCGCCTTTTGGTTTTACCATTTTTAAAAATGCTGTAAATGAACCAATACCTGTTGAAGACACGTAATTTAATGCTGCACAATTGAATACGAGATTAACATATCCGGCTTCTACAACCTTTGCAATTCTTTTCTGAAAAAAGCTTGAGTTGTATGTATCTACGTAGCCATTTAAAACGATGCTAAGACAGTTAGGTACATCTTCTATTTTATCAAGAGTAATCTTAAGACTGTCATCTTTTTCGTCATTAAAGCCTGGAACGAGATTATTATTATTAGTCATATTTCTCCCTCTAGCAAGGTAAACTTTTACACTTATTATTAATGTTACTCGAATATCAATAAATTGTCAAATATTTAAAAGAGAATTTAGAGATTTGATGGAATTCCATAAAACCTTTAAATTCTGTATATTTGAATTATGAATCTTGATAACATTTACATTATTTTAGCCCGCCCGGAAGAAAGCCGCAATGTCGGAGCAGTCTGCCGTGCGATGGCAAATAATTCAATCTCTCACCTGAGGATTATCGGCAAAAAAGAAGATTTTGATGATGAAAGAGTCAGAATTCTTGCGATTCATGCTGTAAATTTATGGGATTCGTGCGAGTTTTTTGACAGTATTACAGAAGCTGTAAAAGACTGCGCAATTTCCTTTGGAACTACAAGAAGAAAAGGGAAAAAACGACGGGACAAATATTACTTTCCGGAAGAAGCTGCGTTAAAAGCAGACACAATCTCTTCTGACGGGGCTAAAATAGCAATTGTTTTTGGAAATGAAAGAACAGGCTTAACTGACGAAGAATTAAACGAATGTACAAGCGCAGTAACAATTCCTTCAAGCGAAACATTCGCTTCACTTAATCTCTCTCACGCAGTTCAGATTCTCTGCTATCACTTTTTCAGGCAGAATGAAAAAACACTCAAAGGCCATGACGGTTCAGGATTTACACCTGTAAATCTTGAACGGCTCGAAAAAACAGTTGCTTCAATAACAGACAACCTTCAGAAAATAGGATTTTTCAAAATCACAGGACGCGAAGACCAGGAACGATTCTGGAAAGACATTCTTTCACGCGCCGCTCTTTCCGAAGGAGAAGCTCAGTATCTTGAAAAAATCTTTTCCAAAATGAGCGGTTTAAAAAATAATGTTGCCAGGTAATATTTTTTCACTCTGAGAATAAATTGTCGAAACATTTACAACTGTACGGAGTTCGCGGATATTTCCAGGCCAGTCGTATGAGAGAAGTTTCTGTTTTGCTTCTTCCGTAAAATATTTTTTTTCAATATTGGATTTGGAATTTGACTCCTGCAAAAAATATTCTGCAAGCAGAAGAATATCTTCTTTTCGTTCCCGCAGTGATGGAACTTCTATGCGGAATTCTGCAATACGATAATACAAGTCTTCACGAAAACGTTTTTTGCGGACAAGATCTTTTAAATTCTGATTGGTCGCAAAAATAAAATTACAGTCAATTTTTTCTTCTCTGTCGCTTCCGACTCTCCTGTAAACACCTTCTTCAATTACGCGTAAAAGTTTTGGCTGGCATGACAATGGAAGTTCTGCAATTTCGTCAAGAAAAAGAACTCCGCCGTCAGCAAGAGTCATAAGTCCTTTTCTGTCTACTGCATCTGTAAACGCACCTCTTACAGAACCAAATAAAGTTGATTCAATGAGATCTTTTTGAATCGCTCCGACATTTACACTTATCAGCTGTTTATCTTTTAGCAATCCGGAATCATGCAGAATATGTGCAGCAAGAGATTTTCCAGTTCCGCTTTCACCGGTAATTAGAATTTTACAGTTTTTGTCTTTTACACAGAAAATTGAACGGCGAAGCTTTTTTATTCTTTCACTCCGCCCGATGATTCTTGATATTACAGGATTTTTTTCTATTTCTTTATCAATCAGTTCATCGTTTGCAAAAATATTACAGGCGTTATCTGAATCAGATTTATCAGAAAAATCTGATTCTTCATAAACCTGATCCCTCAGAATACTTTCCTTAAATAAAGTATCATCCGAAGAATTTATTCCGGAATACTTAAAGAAAGCTTCAAGTTCCGGATTTAACTGTTTTTTTAAAAACATTATTCAGTTTTTACCTTTTTGAAATACGATTCCAGACAAGTAAAATTTTATAATACATAAAAGGAAAAATCAAGAAAACTTTAAATGGATTTCTGAAAATTTCACTCCAGATTTCGTGACCTTTGTCAAATGATTTTTCACTTACGCGTTTAATATGTTCCGAGAAAATTCCAAATGCATCTTTATAATATAAAAAGATGCTGTTTGAAAATCTGTTTCTGCGGTTATAAGACCAGGAATCTTTTTCTTTTATTCCATCAGAAATCAAAACTAAAGAAGGAGATGCTTTGTAAATTGCCTGAATAATATCATCTTCTGTAGAACGAGGATAATATCCTACATATCTTCCGACAAGGCTGAGATTTGGAAAAGTTCTTCTTACATTTCCCTGAGCTTTCTGTAAAATCTTTTTTCTTGAACCAAGCATATAAAGACTTTTATAATGATTGTCCAGTACAGACAAAAGTTTTATTACAGTTGTAAAAGGATTATATCTTTCAGGAACTTTTTTATGCAGGAACAAAGCTCCTCTTATTATGCTTTTAGAAACAGGCAGAACTAAATCTGCATTCTGAACACATTCTGCAAAATTATTTTTACCGCGCGCTTTTAAAAGTCCCCAGACAGAAAGAAAAACAATCTGTTTTGCTCCGGGACGTGCAAGAAGTTCAAGAATCTGATTCTCAAAATCTTCCGGATTACAAATATCAACTGGTACACCAAGTACATCTATTCTTTCGACAGCCATTTATTACCCTCCATAACAGTTGTCTGTAAACTTGCCATTCCATAAAGGCTTGCAGTTTCACACCGCAGAATATTCGCATCAAAATGAACTGTTTTAAATCCAGCCTCTTTTAATGTCTTAATCTCATCAGGACTGATTCCGCCTTCGCATCCGACTGCGATTACGGCAAAACCTGTTTTTCTGTTTTTGTCAGCACTCACTGCTTCATGCATTGTAACAGATTCTTCATTTCTTTCATACAGCGAAACACATACTGACGATTTATTCTGTGCTTTAACTTCTTCACTTTTTTCAGAAATAATTTTCAGAGCTTCTCTTATTGTCAAAGGTTCAAAAACTTTTGTATCAACCGGAGACCCGCTCTGCTGCCGTGCCTCACGAATGATACGGGAGATCCGTTCATTTGCACCGGATTTCTGCATTAAACTTTTTTCAGTTCCTTTCTGGGTATATTCACCGATTACTGGAAGAACTGCAGTAACTCCGCATTCAACAGCCTGACGGATTATCAGTTCCATTTTCTGCGGTTTTGCAATAATCTGCAGAAGATAAAATTCCGGCCGGTCAGGATTTAATTTTACGGAAGGAATTTCTTTGTCCGCTGTATCACATATCTGAAGTGTAATTCTTTTTTTACTTTCATCTATTGTGCATAAGGTTGTATCATATTGAATTCCATTTGCACAGACTTTTATCATATCACCAGAAGTCAGACGCAGAACCTGTCTGATATATCTGTAATCTTTTCCGGAGATATAAAAAAGTCCTTTCGAATCTGGTTCTGTGTCTATTACAAACTGGCGCATAATTTTTATTTTTCTGCAGAAGTATCTGCTTTCTCTTTTTCCTCTTTTTCTGCAAGTTCCTGCAGATCTTTAAGTGTTAAAGTGGAACGGACAAGAGATGAAAAATTTTCTGTATTTATGATTTTAATTGCTTCGTTCAACTGAACATCATAATCAAGATCATAAACGAGAGGCTTTTTTGTTTTCATTGTTTCAAGTCTGATAAGTCTTCTCAAAAGTTTAAGGTCAAGATTATATTCTTTCTGCAGAACAGATGCATAGGAAGCAATGTCATCTTCTGTCATACCGGGATGTGCTTCTACATATTTTGGAATTACTTCATCATCTGTCATTTTGATGAATGACTTTGTCTGTTCATCAGTATATTCTGTAAACTTGATTTCTCTGTCCGGCGGAATTCCGATTTTATCGATATTGCAGTCACTTGGAGAATAATAACGGGCAACAGTAAGTTTAACTCCATCATGAGTTCCATCAAATTCCCTCAAAGGAACAACCTGCTGAACAGAACCTTTTCCGTAAGTACGTTCTCCGACGAGATATGCAATATGATAATCTTTTAGTGCACCCGAAAGAATTTCAGAAGCACTGGCAGAACCTTTATTGATGAGAACTACAATCGGAATGCCTTTTTTTATCAGAGTATTATTTTTAGAAGCTGAAAAAGTTTTATTTTCAGAAGGAATACGGCTCTTTGTAGAAACTACAGTTCCTGATTCTATAAACTTGTCTGCGCATGCAACTGCACTGTCCAGAAGTCCACCGGGATTATTTCTAAGGTCAATGATAAGACCTTTATAGCCGCCCTGTGCTTCAAACGATTTTATTGCTTTTTCCATCTCAGGCGCTGTATCTGGAGTAAACTGAATCAATTTAACGTAACCGATTTTACCGATCATAGCAGAATTTACAACAGGAACCTGAATCAGATCGCGGACCAGAGTTCTCTTAAAAGTTGCAGTCTTACCGCGAAGAATTGTTACTTCTACAGGAGTTCCTTTCGGACCGCGAAGATGCGAAAGAACATCTTCCATACTCATTTCCGGAGTAGGTTCTCCGTTAATTTCAATAATTTTATCTCCAGCCTGAATACCTGCCTTAAACCCCGGAGTGTCCTCGATAGGAGAAACAACATCAACATAAGCAGGTTTATCAGGAGTTGATTTATTCATCTTGGAAATTGAAAGACCAACACCGTAAAAGTTACCGCTTGTCGTATCTGTAAGACCACGCATATCCTGAACATCAAGATAAACTGTATATGGATCCTGCAAAGATTCCATCATACCGCGTAAAGCACCTTCATAAAGAGTCCTTGCATCAACATCTTCAACATAATACTGCTGAAGATAATTATAGACCGTAATAAAATTTTTCAGATACTGTGCATCACCAGAAACTTTAGGTTCCTGTGCTGAACATGAAAAAATAAATAAGCAGAAAAACAAACTAACTAAATTTCTTTTTAAATTTCGTAAACTCATTCTTTCATTCTATTCCCTTTTTAACCCATTTTCAACCCAAAAAAATTATGTTATAATCCATATTATGCAAATTATTCCAGTGGCGAGCGGAAAAGGCGGTGTTGGTAAGAGTCTTTTGTCTGCAAATCTCGCAATTGCACTCGGTAAGAGTGGAAAAAAAGTAGTCTTAGCCGATTTAGACCTCGGTGCTTCAAATCTTCATCTCGTATTAGGCCAGCAGGCTCCGAAATCAGGGCTTGGAACATGGCTGACAGGCAAAGGTGAATTTGAAGATATCATCGTCCAGTCTGATTACGAAAATGTGAGTTTTATTGCAGGCGATTCAGAAATTCCAGGACTTTCTAATTTAAAAGCAGTTCAAAAAAATAAACTGATAAAAGCTTTTAAAAAAATTGATGCCGATTTTCTTGTAATTGACCTCGGTGCCGGAACTCATCAGATTATTCTTGACCTGTTTTTACTGAGTCCGCAGGGAATTGTCGTTACAGCTCCTGCCGTTACGGCAACTTTAAACGGATATCTCTTTTTAAAAAATGCAGTTTTCCGGCTTTTAAATTCAACTTTCAGACCATCTACCCCAGGCGGCAAACTTCTCGCAAAATTTAAAGAAGACCCGACACTTCTGCAGCGACTTTACGTTCCACGGCTTGTAGATGAACTCAGAAAAATCGATGCACCAAGAGCAGAAAAATTCGAAAACCTTCTGCATACATTCCGCCCGCGTCTCATCATGAATATGATCGATGACCCGAAAGACGCAGACCGCGCACTCAGAATAAGAAGTTCATGCAACCAGTATCTCGGACTCGACATTGAACATCTCGGAATCATGTACCGCGACTCTCTCGAAGACAAAGCGCTCGCAAGCCGTCTTCCGATTGTCGTATATAAACCAAACTGCGTACTTTCACAGGCAATTTTCAGAATTGCAGAAAAAATTCTTGCCTCAGATACAGTTCAATTTGGAGAAGAGCTGAATCTTACGTACGATGCGGCAGGATTCTCTTTTGAACAGGCAAATGAAGAAGCACAGGAAGATTTTGAATTAAAAATGTCAGGCCTCCATGATTTAATCGGAAGCGGTGCTTTGACAACCGGAGAATTAATAGAAACTATCAAAACTCAGCAATACGAACTTCAGCAAGTCAGAAAAGAAAATCTTCTCTTAAAATCTAAACTTGTAAAAGCTGCACAACAGGGTTTTAAAATATGAATTCACTTTTATACATTCAGTATCCGACATGGATTAAACCGGAAATTTTTCCCGGCATTCCATTTCTGCATTTTGTAAGATGGTATGGTCTTATGTATGTATTTGCTTTTGTATTTGCATACTTAATTCTTAACTGCCAGAGAAAAGAAGGCCTTCTGGATTCTCAGGGCTACAAAGCTTCTGAAGATGACATTTTAAGTTTTATTGCCACCGGTTTTATTTTTCTCATAATTGGTGCACGCATTTTTGCATGTCTTGTTTATACACCAAGCGGAAAATACTGGAAAGCACCATGGTTAATTTTCTGGCCGTTTGATGAAAACATGAATTTTACGGGACTTGCAGGAATGTCTTATCACGGCGGTTTTATCGGCGGTCTGTTCGGAATGATTTTCTGGTGCAAAAAAAATAAAAAGCCTTTGATGAAATGGATGGATGTTATGGCCGTCGCAATTCCATGCGGCTATACATTCGGAAGACTTGGAAATTTCTTAAACGGCGAACTTTACGGAAGACTTACAACAATGCCATGGGGAATGATTTTTCCGGCATCAAAAAGTTACAGTGTAAGCATTCAATGGGTTAAAGATTTTGCAGCACAGATTGGAATGGTATTACCAGAAACTGGAACTGTCCACCTCCCGTGTCATCCAAGCCAGCTCTACGAAGCTTTTTTTGAAGGAATTTTTCTTTTTGTTTTATTATGGTGTCTCAGAAAGAAAAAGCCTTTTGACGGATTTACAAGTGCGCTTTACAGCGTTGGTTACGGAACAGTCCGTTTTATAATTGAATATTTCAGAATGCCTGATGAAGATATGGGATTTAAACTTGGAGATGTAAACGGTGCGATTGACAGAAATACTTCGCTCTTAAACATTTCTACAGGTCAGATTCTGTGTTTTCTGATGATTGCATTTGGAATTACACTTGGAATCATCTGTTACAGAAAAAGTAAATTAAATAACGTTAAAAATAAAAAATAAAGGATAAAATTATGACATTATTTGAAGATTTAAAATGGCGCGGACTTATCAAAGACATCGCCGGTGAAGAAACTGACTTACAGAAAACACTTGATGGAGCACCGTTTGCTTTCTACTGGGGAACAGACCCTACTGCAGATTCACTCCATCTCGGACACTACTCTTCACTCTGTATGGCAAAACGTCTTGCAAACGCAGGACATCATCCGGTTCTTCTCTGCGGCGGTGCAACAGGCCGTATTGGTGACCCTCGTCCGACAGCAGAACGCGAAATCATTTCAGAAGAAACAGTAAACAACAACATCAACGGAATCCGCAACCAGATCAAAGCGCTTGTTCCACAGGCAGAACTTGTAGACAACTACGACTGGATGAAAGATTATACATTCCTGAATTTTCTTCGTGACATCGGTAAATACATCAATGTAAACTACATGCTTGATAAAGACATCATCAGACGCCGTCTCGAAACTGGAATCACATTTGCAGAATTTGCATACATGCTTTTGCAGGGATATGACTTTTTACATCTGTTCCAGGAAAAGAAATGCATCATGCAGGTTGCAGGAAGCGACCAGTGGGGAAACATTACAACAGGTGTTGACCTTATCCGCAAAGTTCTTGATAAAACTGCTTACGCATTTACAATGCCTTTGATTCTCGACCAGACAGGAAAGAAGTTTGGTAAATCAGAAGGAAACGCTTTATGGCTCGACAAGACAAAGACTTCTCCTTATGCAATCTACCAGCACCTCATCAATTCTGATGACTCGAAAGTTCTTGAATACCTCAAAGTATTCACATTCCTTTCAAAAGAAGAAATCGAAAAGATTTATGCAGAACAGACTGAACACCCGGAAACACGAATCGCTCAGAAAACTCTCGCATGGGAAGTTGTAAAAGACATCCACGGAAAAGACGAAGCTGACAACGCAGTAATGGTAAGCCAGAAACTTTTTGCAGGCGACTTCAAAGGACTTTCTGTAAACGACATCATGGCAGGCCTTGGTGGCGTTCCATCATTCGAATACAAAGAAGAACTTCCATTGATTGACGTTCTCGTAAACAACAAAATTGCTTCAAGTAAACGCGAAGCCCGTGAGTTCATCACAGGAAAAGCAGTAAGCTTGAATGGTGATGTTGTAACAGACGAAAATATGGTAATCACAAAAGCCATGGCTCTTGAAGGAAAAGTTCTCATCTTCAGAAGAGGAAAGAAAAAATATTTTATCGGTAAAGTATAAATATCATTTTAACAATTGAAAAATCCGGGAAACAAAAAAAATTACGGAGCAAAAAAACGACATCGCGAAGATTCGTAAGTTTAATCTATACACTTCCGAATGGCGCACGTCATCGGAGCGTATGGCGTTGTTTTTGCGGGAGTAATTTTTTTAGTTTCCCGGATTTTTGTTTTTAAAATGATTTACTATGCGCTGAGGGCTTCTACCGGGTCGAGTTTAGCGGCTCTTATTGCAGGACTTAATCCAAATACAATTCCTACAACCACAGAGAAAACAAACGAAACAACACACGCTGTCGTATTGATGCAGTAACTTGTCGACTGGACATATTCCACTGCAAAACTAAGAAGCACACCAAGAATAACTCCAATCAATCCGCCGATGACAGTAATGCTTGCAGATTCAATTAAAAACTGCTGTCTGATATCGCGCGGACTTGCACCGAGTGCTTTTCTGATTCCGATTTCCTGACGGCGTTCAGTAACTGTTACGATCATAATGTTCATGATTCCGATTCCGCCGACTAAAAGAGAAATTGCGGCAACTGCAGCCAGCAGAACACTCATCGTGTTTGTAATCGAGCTCATCTGTTCAAGCATTGTCTGCATGGAATTTACACGAACAGAATCCGTTCCGGTTAAGTTTCTGCAATAGTCTGCAACTGTCGTAACAAGTTCCGTTGATTTTTCAGGTGTCACAGCCTGGACTAAAACTGTGTCTGCTGCCGGACTTGGCTTAATTTTTTTTGCATAAAAACCACGAGGAATAAAAGCTGTACCATTTTCCATTCCGCTTGTCTGTTCTTTTAAAACTCCTGTCACAATAAAACCAAAGGAAATTTTATCTGCTGCAAGAGTTATGGTTTTACCAATTACATCTGTCGAAGAAAAAAGACTTTCTGCAAGATCATGTCCCAGAATGATTTTCTGCAGGCCTTCTTCATTATCTGTAACATTAAAAAAAGTTCCCGATTCAAGTTTCATCTGATACATTTCAAGATATCCTGTTTCTACTGCGGTACAGTTGTTTGTAGCAGAAGTTCCCTCATAAGTTAAAGTTGCACTAAGGGAATTTTTATACCAGATTTTTTTTATATCTTTGACATTATCAAAAAGACCTTCACGGAAATTCTCATCAAATACAAGAGTAACAGCATCCCGGTTTCGTCTCATAAAGCCGGCAGAAATGCTTACTACATCAAGACCCGAAGTTCCAAATGTAGATTCAACCTGTTTTGTACTGCTTTTTCCCATACTTGTAATTACAATTACAGAAGCAACACCGATTATAACACCCAGAAGAGAAAGAAAAGTTCTTGTTTTATTACGTGTAAAATTATGAAGTGCATTAATAAAATCTTCTAACATTCTGCAGCCTCCGGAAAATTGAAAAACATTCCTAGCATAAAAGACCATCCAGAATTTTTATACATCGCTTTGTTGATTTTCCGATGCGCGGATCATGAGTGACAATAATAATTGTTGTTCCGCTTTTTTTATTGATTTCTTTAAAAAGATCCATTACCTGAATTCCGGTTGCAGTATCAAGAGCACCAGTCGGTTCATCTGCCAGAATTATTTTTGGTTCTGTAACAATTGCTCTAGCAATTGCAACTCGCTGTTTCTGACCACCAGAAAGCTCATTCGGAAGATGATACATTCTTTCTGAAAGTCCTACTTTATCAAGAGCTTTTTCTGCAAGTTCAACACGAATGCGTTTTTCTATACGTTTATATTTTAAAGGCAGCATTACATTTTCAATTACATTCATTCCAGGAATAAGATGATACTGCTGAAAAACAAAACCGATTGTCTGATTTCTTAAAACTGCAAGTTCTGTTTCTGACATCTTTGAAGTTTCTTTATCATCAATTTTAACAATTCCGCTCGTCGGAGTATCAAGACAACCAATCATATTCATACATGTTGACTTTCCGGAACCAGAAGGTCCCATTATTGAAATAAATTCACCCTGTTCCACTTCGAAGCTCACGCCTCTCAATGCCTGAACTTCGGCGTCACCCATTGAGTAAATTTTTTTTACATTTTCAAGCTGTACAACAATATTTTTTTTCATAAATATTTATCTGCTATCTTTTCATCGGAACGCCACCAAATCCTGGAATCATTCCGCTCTGTTTTCTTGCTTTATTCCATCCGGAAAGTTTTGGTTCTGTAAGCTGTAAGAGAACATCACCTTCTTTTACATCACCGGAAATAATTTTTACGGTTGTACTTCCATATGGCTTTACTTCAACTTCAATTTTTTTATTTGTTCTGGAATTTACGACAAAAGATTTTTTTCCTTCACGTTTAATTGCATACCGTTCTACTAAAAGATAATCTTCCGGTTCTGAAATCTGAATTTTTCCCGTAAACGAATAATTAGGTAAAATTTCCGGAGGATATTCAGTTACCTTTACCTTTGCTTTTACGACAGTTGCTCCGCGACTCGTAATTTCCCCGATTGCCGGCCAGCCTACGACAGTTCCATAAACAGGAGTATCTTTATATGCTGCAAAAGTAAATTCTACTTTCTGTCCGACCTTTAATTTACTTACATCTGTTTCTGCGACTTCTACTTCTGCAGTAAGATAATCAACATTTACAAGAGTTCCAACACAGTCTTTTGCTTCAAGAGAATCTCCGACTGCAACATCCAGTGCTGCAATCACTCCGTCAAATGTTGCGCTTACTTTTCTGTCCGCAACTTTCTGTAAAAGAGAAAGCCGCTCTGTATTCATCAATTTAATTTCTCGAGCCGATCCTGTAATTCGAGTCGCAGCCATATTAAAATCATGTTTTTCAAGATTGTAGACTTCTGTCGTGTCATCAAGCTGAATGATTACATCACCCTTCTTAACATGATCACCTTCTTTGACATAAACTCCAAGAACAGTTCCAGAACTTAATGCCTGAAGTTCCTGAAGCTGAGCTGCCTCTATCGTACCTGAAATATCAATTACATTTTCATACGTTTCTTTAATAACAGAATAATAAACCGGTTTCTGATTAACTTTTTTTACAATAAATTTTATACCGAACAAAATTCCAATTAATAATATTATGCTGAAAATCACAATAACAGTAACTGCAACTTTTTTATTGATCTTTTGAAATTTCATAATTTATTTCCTTAACTTATCTATATTTTCTGCTCATTGCATTTTTTTTGTATAAAACTTACTTTCTATTTCATTATTATACAAAATCAAATCTATTTTATTTATCGTCTTTTTTACTTCATAAAGCTGTCTGTTGTTTTTTGCAGAAAGATATTCACTTTCTGTTACGATTCCCATTTTAAAATACTTCTGCAAATCAATTTCATTCTGTGCATACAATTCATAACTTTCATTTACACTTGAAGTTTCCCAGATTATTTTATTTAGTTTTTCATCAAAATCTACAATTGCCGTTTCATAATCTTTTTCTGCATTTTCAACATCTATGAGTTCCTGCTTTTCAGAAAGGACATATTGCTGTTTTGTAATTGAACGTGTACGAAATTTATTCGGATTGATTGATGCTGAAAAAGTATAAGCCGGCGTAAAATCATTCTGAACAATCGGAAGACTTACTCCGGCATTAAGTCCTATTCCGCCGATTTCAGTAGAAATACCGACATCCGCAGTATCAGTTTTTGTAGTTGAATTTGCTATTGTATATCCGCCGTTTAACCCAAGTGTAAAATATTTATCAGCTTTTCTGACAAGTGAATTATAATCATTTACCCATTTTGCATTTTCTATTTCAATAAAATTTTCTTTATCAAAAGAAATAAAGCTCAGAGCATTTACCTGAGGAATATCAACAGGAATAAATTTTAAAAGATTATTTTCATTTTCACTATCAATTTCTATATCAATTCCACAGTCTTTATAAAAAACGACTATATCATGCTTTAAACTGTGAACAGTACTTTCTGCATCATGTTTTTCAGACATAACTTTCATTTCTGCAAGTCTGTATGTAGACGAAGAACTTGTATATCCCTGTGCTTTAATTTTTTCAAAATCAAGCTCATCTTTATAAACTGTCTGAAGGCTTGTATAAAGAGAATTAATTTTTGTCAGAATATTTTCAAGTTTTGTATAAAAATTCTTTTCTGTTTCAAGAGCTTTTTTTTCAAGCTGCATTCTGGTTTCAAAAAGAGATCTTTCACTTTTAACAATATTCAGTTTTGCCTTAGCATCATCTGCCGAAATAATGTCTATTCCGATTTTAAATCTTGTATCTTTCCAGCCGTCATTATTTACAGGCTTTCCGGATTTTGCATTAACTGTAACATCAGATTTTTTTTCAAATGCAGTTGAAACACTTGCATTAAGATTTTTTGCCGTTGGAATTTTTGCAGATACGGAAGGCTTTATCGAAACGGAATTTCCAGAAGGTCCTGTATAAAAAGTCATTGTTCCTGTTGAAAGAGAAATATCAAGTCCGTTATTTATTTTTGTCTCTTTTAATGTAAGCTGTGATTTTTCGACATCAAGTGCAAGCTTTCGTAAATTATTATCCTGAATAAGATAGCCGCTCAAAAGAGCACCGATTGTTATATTTTCTGAAGTCTGAACAATACCATTTTCTGGCACAGATTCTGTTTTTACATTTTGAGAATAAACGGATGGTAAAATTCCACTTAAAAATAAAAAAGCACACAAAAACTTTCTGCTTTTCATACAACCTTCCATATTTAATAATACCACAAAATAAAAGGTTTGTTACATTTATTTTTGCAGAATATCAACGACATGACTTGATGCACCTAAAAGTTCTGGTCTTTCACAATTTGCAAGATGATATTTTATAAAATATGCAAATTCCTCATCATCAAGCGCATTAAGTTCTCTGCGGATATAATCAGAAGCACCATCGGCTGCAATTATTTTAATTCTTTTAAGACCTGATTTTTCATTAAGACGATCAATATCTTCAAGTCTGAGATAACAGTACAAATCATCATCCGTAACAATCTGATGAAAGTCATCTGTTAATGAATTCCGTTCCATACATTCTTTAATCTTATTCTGCTTAAAGCAATAAGTTATAACGCTGTAATCATTAAGGACATACGCAGCAAAAATAAAGCCGCCTTTTTTAGTTACACGCTTTGCTTCAGAAAAGGCTTTCAATTTTTCTTCTTCTGTCAAAAGATGATACATGGGGCCAAAAACAAGTGTTATATCAAATGTTTCATCATCAAGAAAAGAAAGATCCACTGCATTTCCGGGCCAGATATTTACATGTTCATGTTTTGATTCCATTACCTTACGGTTTCGTTCTACAAGTTCAACAGCTGTTACAGAATGGCCTTCTCTGGCAAGAGCAATTGAATAACGGCCCGTACCGGCACCAACATCAAGAATTTTTATTTTTTTATTTTCTCCAATAAAGTCATGGATATATTTCATCGTAGTTGTAAATTCTACCTGTCCATGGCGGGTTGTGAGACGATGGTCTTCATTAAATTTATTGTAATACTTTTCTAAGTTTGTCATAGTATAAATTCCGTGGAACTAAAAAACAGAATTTCAAATTCCACTTACCGCACATCAATTACATCGAGCATTTCACGAAAATATGAATTATCAATTTTTGCCCGTGCATACAAGTCTTTAAACGAAGAAAAACGTTCACCTTCATAAAGACGTCCAAACAGAATGTAATCTTTTCCGGCCGCATCTGTTCCATAAGTTATCGAAAATACTCTTTCTTTATAAGTGAATTCAATTTCTTTTTTTGCTTCAGTATAAAAAAACAAATCATCCTTCGTCATAAAAGAAATATAACATATAAAAAAACCGCGGTAAATACCGCGGCTATTATAAAAAAAATTAAAAACTTCAGTCACCCAGGCTGAACATTGCACCTAATACAATTAAATGTGATGCAAAATTGTAAAGCCATTGCCATGAAAAGCCTTTACTTAAAAGACCACCCTTTGAAAGAAAATCACCAAGTATAATTGCAACAATCCATACAATCCAGATGATGATCATAAGTACTTTATCAAATTTTCCAAAAACGCCAGATGAAAATAACTCAATAATAAGGAATACTCCGGCAAGAAGTTCGATAACACCAAATACAATTTTTACAATCTTAAGCATTTCACCTGTAAAAATTGCATTTAATGAATTACATCCGAAATCCCCGCTACCAGTTAATGCCCAGATTCCGCCGACAACAAGCATTGCTCCTAAAGCAATCTGAAGAATCAATTTTCCAAAAGAATACTGTGTCTTTGCCATATAAATACCTCCTGCTCTGACAGCATATATTTTTATTTTAATTTAATATCAAGTAAAAATAAAGTTTCTTTTTTTTCTTCAAAAGTTTTTCCGCATTCCATATTAAAATAGTCTGATTCATTTTCAAGTGCACTATTTGTCATACCGGAAAGAGAAGTAACATTTTTAACTGCATTAACACAGGAAGTTTTCTGACTGTTTTTAGAAAACTCTGCAGACTGATTTTTTGAAACTGCAAAAGAACCATGAGGTGCTTTTGAAAAATCATTCTGTTCATCAGAAACCAAAGGTAAAGCTTCTGAAGAAGGAGTGTTCCATGCGGTTACGACACCCTGTTCTGTCGTGACAACAGCACCAGAAAAAGTATTTTTTGCATTGAATTTAGTTCCACGGACAGACGCTGTTGCAACTGGTCCTCGTACTGTATAACTTGCACGGCGGTCTTCTGTCTTTTTTATTTCTGATTTTGCAGAACCGGTTGCAAGGTAAACACTAGTTTTATCATCAGTCGGATTTTCAACAAGCTGTTCAATTGTCAATCTTGAAAGCTGCGAAATGACTAATTTTGAATTCTGATTTGAACTTACAATTGCAACCTGAGCCTCTGATTTAAATCCAGTCTGAACAAGGTCACCCTTTTTCAAAACATCACCAGCTTTCAAATCAACCCAGGCATTTCCTTTCTGAACCTGAACTTTTCCAGAAACAGAAACAACTTTCGCCTCAATAGCAAAAACATTTGTACAAATTAATAATGTAGAAATCAAAAATATAAGTTTTTTCATTTTTATCTCTCCTTAGAATGCCATCTTAATCTGAACTGAAATTGAATTATAATTTACATCAGATTTATTGACATCAAAATATTGATTCCATTTCACACCTGCAAAAAGATCGCTGAAAATCTGATAATTTGCAGAAAAATCATATTCCACTCCTTTTAGCTCAAATGATTTTGCAGTATCAAATGCGGCGTTAAAATCTGCTGTAAAAAGAAGATTATCAAATGGTTTACATGTAACTGAAATACCAGGTTTAAAAAGGGAATTGTACGGACTTTCTGAAAAATTATTTAATGCCGCATATTTTGTTACGGCTTTAAATTTATCTGAAGCATAAACTACATTTGCAGAAACAGACGCCTTTGAAAAATAATATCCAAGCATAAACCTTACAAGCGCAGAAGTTTCAAAACCGCTGTTTCCATAGTTTGTAAATGAAGCAGTTGCATCAAGATTATAAATAAGATTATTTACAATCGGTCCATTCAAAAGTAAAGAAGCATAGATTCTTGTATCTTCAATTTCATTTAAACGCACTGCGCTTGCAAACTGAACACCAAGAGTCTGATTGCAAAACAGATTATCAAACTTTACCGTTTCTGCAGATATAATATATTTATCTGCAAAGCTGAAAGTTTCGTCTTCTTTTACAGATTTAAAATCAGATGAATTTATCATCTTAAAAATATTTCCATTAAGAAGTCCTGTGTATGCTCCATAAATCGAAGCAGTTAAAACTCTGTTTGAAAATGAAATTTTTGCTCCATCTGCACACTGAGAATAGATAACCGGAGCAAATAATGAATGATAAAATCTTCCGGCATCAATCTGTAAACGGCTGTTTTCAAAATTTACTGTAAAAGCAAATTTTACAAGATTCAAATCTACATAATTAAAACTTTTATTTAAATTCTGATCATATTCAAATTTATAAATGCCTTCACAGATAAAATAATTTTCACTGCTTCCTGCAAAAGGAATTTTTAACCATGCAGTCACAATATCATTCTGATCAAGATAAAAGTTTTGGTTTTTGTCAGTTTTAAAAACTGTATTATTTTTAACAAGAGCTCCGCCATCTACAGCAAAAGCCGAAGTCAGGAAAATTCCACAAACAATAAATAATGCTGATACTTTTTTGATCATGTTCATTTTGTTTCCTCCGTCAGAGAATTAAACAGTCCAATTGCATCCGAACCGCGAACTTTAGCAGAAGGATTTAATCCTTGTGGAATATATTTTTTTACAACAAATTCCCTGAATGCATAGTGCGGAGATTTTTTCGAAATCATAAACATAATTCCACCGCGTACATCTGTTACCTTTGCAAAAAGTGAACACAGATCAGCAATTGTAATTTTTGAATCCATATTTATTTTTTCCGGGACAAATCCTTTTTGTTTTAATACTTCAAAAGCAGTTTTCTCATCTGTATTTTCTGTAACATCACCTGTATAAATTGCTGCAATATACGCAGCCTGTGCATAGGAAATCTCATCTGTCGAAATAAGCTGTGATAATCTGTTGAAATTCTGCGATACAGCAATCATCTGAAATGCAAAAATAAACAGTAGAACTGAAATATATTTTTTCATTACTCCTCCAAAGATTTAATGTAAAAAAAATTAAAGTATTATATAATTATACAAAACATTATTTACTTAGTATAGCGATTTTTGAGAGGTTTTATTTTGAAAAAATATCTTACACATGTCATTTCTTTTGCACTGATTCTTCTTTTATCTGTTCTTACAGCGTCTGGAATTTTTGAAAAATTTGATTTTAAATTTTTTGATATTCTTCTCTCACTGACCAGAACACCTGCCGAAGCTCCTGAAATTTTACTTGTTGAAGCAGATAACATTTCAATAGATTCCATCGGGCCATGGCCATGGAAAAGAGATGTCTATGCAGACATGCTTTTAAGAATGAAAGAATTTGGAGCAGATACTGCCGTTTTTGATATCGAATTTCTTTCTGAATCAAACTTTCCGGAATGTGATGACTATCTCGCTCGTTCAATTCAATTTTTTGATAAAACTTATTTAACTATAAATACTAAAGACCTTGATCTCCACTATACAGATGACGATATCACATACGCAGAAAAAAGATTTCTCTCTCCTGTCGATGGAGACATGAAAAAAAACAGACATGACAACAACATCACTTCCTATGAATCTGTAAACAACTCAATTTTCGGTTTTAACAAAATTAACTGGGAAGATGAAAAATCAAGATTCTATTACGGAATCGGATTTTCACCAGCATTAAACAGCTTCCTTTCCAGAGCAAAAGGCGCGGGTTTTGCAAATACAATCATCGATAAAGATGGTTCAAGAAGGCGCGTAGAACTTTTAAATAATCAGAACAGAACAGAACTTCCGCTGAAACAGATTATTCTCGCACCTGTTCTTGATAAATTACAACCGGAAAAGGTAATCAGAACAAAAAATAAATTGATATTACAAAATGCAGTAATCAACGGTAAAAAAACAACAATAAAAATTCCGCTCGATCAATATGGCAGAATGATAATCAACTGGACCCACAAAACTTCAAACGAAGCATTCAGACATGACAGCATTATGTTTTTCAATATGCTCCGGAATACAGAAGACAATATTTTTGAAATTACAAAACGGTTGATCGAACTTACAGACAGTTTAAATGAATACAGACAAGACTGTGCAGTTTCATTTACAGAAAATGCGTATAACCTTTATTCTGCATATTCTGAAATTCTTGATTTTAAGGATTTTCTCCTTTCAATCTGTGAAGGTCTTGATGAAAATTCAAATGCAATCAACGGTGGAGTTTCCGACGAATATCTTTCTCAATATTTTGAACTTCGAAAAAATTATTTTTCTTCGGTAACTGATTATGTTAATAACGGAGACTTTGATAAAATATTATCACTTGTAGAAAACCTGCGTTCAAAAACCGGAAACGACATTTATCTCAACTTAACTTCCGAATTTAGAGAACTGTTTGAAATTTTAAAAAATGAAATCACTTTATACAATGAAGTCTTTGAAGAAAAATCTCTGCTTTACAAAAATGCTTTCTGCATAATCGGAAATACAGCAAGTTCTTCTACAGATTACGGAATTACTCCTTTCGAAAGAATCTATCCAAACATGGGAACTCATGCAAATGTCTATAACACAATTATAAACAAAAATTTCATAACACCTTTGCACTGGATATGGGGCGTATTGATCATTTCAATTTTATTTTTTGTCCAGCTTGTATTTACAAAAAAGAAACGTCCTTTTATACAGAACATAACTGGAATTTCAGTAATTCTTCTTTCTGTTTTAATTTCATTTATCTTTATCAGATATTTTTCAATTTATCTTCCAGCATTTACACCTTTATTGATTTCTTTTACATGTTACCTCTCTACAACAGTCATCCGCTTTGCAACTGCAGAAAAAGATAAAAAGTTTTTACAGACAACATTCGGAGCCTATGTTGCGCCTGCAGTTGTTGATCAGATTGTAAAACATCCGGAGCTTGCAAGTTTAGGCGGCAAAAGTGAATACCTTACAGCGCTTTTTTCTGATGTAAAAACTTTTTCCGGTTTTACAGAAGTAATAAATAATGAAGCCGGAGAAGACAAAGGTGCTGAAAAACTTGTAGAAATTCTTAACGAATATCTTGGTGTTTTAAGCGATGCAATTATGGATCAGAGTGGAACTATCGACAAATATGTCGGTGATGAAATCGTATCTTTCTTTGGCGCTCCGATTCCAGTTGAAAACAACGCATTCAATGCTTGCGTCGCAGCAATCAGAATGCTTGAAGCAGAAAAAGAATTCAATGAAAAAAATAAAGACAGACTTCCATTAAATCCAAAAACAGGTGAACCGTTCTGGCTCAGAAGCCGCGTCGGTTTAAATACAGGAAACATGGTAGTCGGAAATATGGGAACAAAAAAGAAACTCAACTACACAATCATGGGAAACAACGTAAACCTCGCTAGCCGCCTCGAAGGAACAAACAAAGTTTACGGCTCATGGATTATGTGTTCAGAAGCAACATGGAAAATGGCAAACGAAGGAAGCTGCAAAGGAAAACTTGTTGCAAGAAAGTTTGACAATGTACGCGTAATCAATGTTAAAAAGCCAGTTGGAATTTACAACATACTCGGTCTCAAAGATGAAATGCCGGAAGAACAGATTGAAGCTGCAGAAGTATTTAATGAAGCAATTGAAATCTATCTGAAAGGAAGCGACACACCGGAAGTTCCAAAGAAAATTTCAGAACTCAAAGAAGCATACGAATTATTTAAAAAAGCCGATGCACTTTATCCAGAAGACCTTTCATCAAAAGTCTTCATGGACCGATGCACCGGCTTTATTAAAGACGGCGTCCCAGAAATCTGGGACGGTGTCTTTACAATGAAGAGCAAATAGAATAACAGGAATTATTCATATTTAACATCAAGCTGTAAAAAGTAAACATCAAGTTTCTCATTCGATACATCATGATAAACACCATTTTGATCTTCAATGCTTGAAAAATATGAAAAATATAAATTTAAAACAATATCATCACGATTAAAGCTGCCTGATGGATTCTGCAGAACAAGATAATCATCCAGTGAATTTCGCTCCTGGCTTACATAGTTATGATATTTATCACCAACAAATCTATAGCAACCCATGGAAAATCCATCTTCATATCTCAAATTATATATTTCATCTGAACAGATAAGTTCTCCTGATTTTGTTTTTACTTCTACGATATATCTCGGATCGCCATTCAATCTGGAAGGAGAACCATTTTCTGAAAATTTTACAGGTGTATCAACAGATCCCGCTACAGGTATGCATTTAACCTGTCCGATCTTGATTTTTGAAAATGAAGAATTTTCTGCCGGTACAAAAAAACTTCCTGGGAATGATATCAATTTTGCTTTACAGCGTTGACCTTCCAGTTGAATATTTTCAACAAACTTATGTCCGATAATTAAATTTGGATTTGTATATGACTCATTTTTTTCAATAAATGTTTTTCCATCATTTACTGATATACCTGAAATTTCAGCTCTAATTTTTACAAATTTTTCATATTCCGATAAATTTTTAATTACATATCTTCCGTCTGAAAGTCTTTTGCAGTCTGTATCTTTACTGTTATTACCGATGTATGTATTGATAAAAAGAGGAATGTAATACTCTTCATTATCTTTATTTTTCAATACTTTTCCAGTTTCTAAAGATGTATAATAAAACTTAGGGTCTTCAGAAGGAATGTAATCAAAAGCATCATTTGTAGCAGGAATCACTTCAACATTAAAATATTTTGTCTCACCTGGATTCAGCATTACTTCATATTCTGAATAATTAGCAGTGCCTTCCATATATACAGGAACGTGATTTGTATTAAATGATGGTAAATCTTCAAAATCTGTCAAAAGTACACTGCAACCGATAGGATTTGATAATCCGTTTATTCCAGAAATGCTGTAACTTACTTCCTGTGCAGACAATGTTACCTCATCACCTTCATAACCTTCTGGAATAATTTCTATGTAAGCTCCTTCATAATCATTTTCATAAACCAGAATACCAGGTACAAGAAGCAATACTGTCTTTGGTGTATCTGCAGTTAATGAAAAACCTTCTGTTGAAGAAACAAACAATTCTTTTTTTGAAGCAAATGACCTGGCAGAAATTTTTACATTTTGTACATTTTTATCTGCTTTAAGATTAGTAATTGTAACAGTATACAATTTATCTTTTTCAATCTGCATTCCTGTAAACAATGCAGCAGAATAACCTTCTTTTGAATTATTTTTATTGAATGTAAATTTTCCGGTATTATCAAGTTTTACAATTTCTTTTTCTGAAGGGATTACAGAATTATCCAATAAACCGGGATTACCCATAGAACTTCTTAGCTCAGGTTTTAAGACAGAAATTTTTCCACAGTCTTTAGAAAAACCGATTCTTACAAAAGGTTTCATTCCTTTCGTTCTTGGTTTCAGCATTAAGTGTTGAATTGATGCAAATGACTCATTCAAATCTGGATCATATTCAACAAATTTTGTATAACCATAGTCTTCTCTTAATGCATCAAGAATTGTCACAGAAATCACAGACTTCTTTTCAGTTTTGTATAGTAAATTAAAATTTAAATCGGCTCCTTCAGCAATCTGTTTCCAGCCGGATTCTTCATCCATAAAAAGATTTAAATATGCGTATTCAACTTCCGGATTAATAATTTGTGCCCATGTGCAGTTCTGCCCCTGTGCAATTTCTTCCATTTCTTCACAGCCATATTCAACATCTTTTACAGCATTGTAAAAAGTGGAATTTCTAAAATACTCTTTATGATTTGAATTCCATACACCTTTAGGAACGCTTACAAAATAATCTGTTGCTTTATTCTGAAGTATTGCCTCTGCAACAAGATGATTTTTTTCATTTTGAATAATCTGTACTGATGTTGTTCCACGGGCAGCAACATAAGAATTGCTGTCAAAAGCAAGAATCTTGACTGTATAACTTCCGCCTGAAATATTATCAAATAAAACAACTGCACCAGGAATACCCGATTTAGTAACTGTTATTCCATTTGAATCAATAAGATCAATTTTATATTCTGATACATCTTCCGGAACATATTTAGAAACAGTTTTTGTTCCATTTCCTGGCAATGAAATGACAAGTTCAGTGCTGCCAGATGTCATGCTCAAACTGCATGAAAATAAGAATAATGTACAGATCAAAAAACTTACGAATAACTTTTTCATAAACTCATCCTTGTAAATTAATTTTTTTCATTTTAACACAAGGATAAAAAGAACTCTAGTCTAAATTCGCTTCGTTCAATTCAATAAATTATTCAGCCTGCTCAGCACTTCCAACAAGACAGAGCCATTCAGCTTCTGCACAAAGAGTATCAGATACAAAAGCCTTTCCTGACTGTTTAATCATTTTTGAAGAAATCCTCAGGTTTTCAATTTCCATTCTTACAGTATCTCCCGGACGAACCTGACTTCGGAATTTTACTTTATCTACACTTGCAAGAAAAAAAAGACTTCCATCTTTAAATTTTTTCTGATAGCTCAAAGCTGCCCCTCCGGCCTGTGCCATCGTCTCAATCAGAATTACTCCAGGAACAACCGGATACTGCGGGAAATGCCCCTTAAAGAAAAAATCATCCTCAGTAAACTTTCGCGTACATACACTTCCTTTATCATCGCAGGAAACAATTTCATCGACAAACAGAAACGGTTTTCGATGAGGCAAAAGACTTTCAATATCAGAAGTCACAGACATTTTTTTCTCCTTTTTGTGGAATTTTCCAGACCGCAAATCTATCAACTACAAATTCCACTAAAATAAATAAAGCAGTTCTTAAAATTAAAAAAAATGACAAAATAACACAAATTGTCATAATGAAATATTAATAAATTTTACAGATTTTTTCAAGTTAACTGACATAAAAAAAGTTTACCGGCAAAATTGTTTTAAGATTTTGCCGGTAAACTTCAAAATATGGTCTGCAATTTATAATACTAAATACTGCTCAAAAATGATTTTGATTATGCGCCCATTCCGCCGTCAACTCCGATAACCTGTCCGGTTACATAAGTTGAAAGATCACTTGCGAGGAACAGACATACATTTGCAACTTCTTCTACCTGACCTGCTCTGTTCATCGGAATGATTTTAACCCATTCTTTTCTGAGTTCTTCAGGAACAGCCTCTGTCATTTCTGTTTCGATAAAACCAGGTGCTACAGCATTAACGCGGACTTTTCTCTTACCGATTTCTTTTGCAAGAGCTTTTGTCATACCGATGAGACCTGCTTTTGATGCTGAATAGTTTACCTGACCTGCTTCTCCGTGAACACCAGAAATTGAAGTCATATTGATGATTGATCCCTTCTTTCTGTGAATCATATCGTAAGAAATAATCTGATTGATTAAGAATGGTGCTGTAAGGTTTACATCGATTACATCTTTCCAGTTTTCCATCGGCATTGCAAATGAAAGACCGTCACGTGTAATTCCTGCATTGTTTACGAGAATATCAAAACCGTCTGCTTCTTCGAGAGCTTTTTTAATGCATTCCTGAAGAGCTGCAAAATCTGCACAGTTGCAGTTGAGTTCGTGAAATTTTACTCCGTTATCTGCAGCGAGTTTTTCAAGATCTTCTTTTGCTTTTGAAGGCTTTGTACAAAGTCCCCATACTTCACATCCGTTTGAAATAAAAACTTCTGCAATTTTTCTACCGATTCCGCGGCTTGAACCTGTAACCAGGGCTTTTTTATTTTCAAGCATTTTCATAATTTATCTCCATCAAAAAATTAGTTAAAATTTATTTTCTAAAAATTAAAGGCTGTTAACAGCTTCAAGACTGTTAGCACTTGTACATTCAAGATTTTCTGCAATTCCAGATTTGATCCAGAGTCCGTTCAAAACCTGTCCGACTCCGGCTTCGATTACTTTCCATTCTTCGCCAGATGCATTCATCATGTCATACAAAACTTTTTCTTCATCTGTCCACAAAACAGAATTTGTAAGATGAAGCACTGCGTTCTTTTTAATTTCTGCTCCGCTTACTGCCTGTTTTCCTGTTACATTTGAGAAAAGTGGAATTTTTGGATCATTGAAAGTCACATCAGCAATTGCTTTTTCAAATTCGTCAGCAGCTCTCTGCATCAACGGAGAATGGAACGGACCTGCAACAGCAAGTCTCAATGCACGGCGTGCTCCAGCTTCTTTGCAAAGTGCTTCTGCCTGTGTAAGTCCGTCGAAAGTTCCACTTAAAACTGTCTGCTTAGGACTGTTCATATTAGCAGCATAAACATTTTCGCACTTTGCAGCAATTTCTTTTACAGCATCAGGTCCAAGACCTACAACTGCTGTCATTCCAGGTGCATGACCTTCATTTTCTTTTGCGATTGTTTCACAAACGTTCTGCATGATTGCACCGCGTTTTGCAACAACTTTAATTACATCTTCAAAACTCAAAACACCTGCTGCATACAAAGCAGGAAATTCTCCGAGAGAAAATCCCATTACTGCAGAAGGAACAATTCCTTTTGATTCGAGTGCTTTCATTACTGCAATGCTCGAAGCTGTGATTGCCATCTGACTGTTGTCACTGCGGCTGAGTTCTGTTTCATCAGATTCCCACATTAATTTTGCAACATCTTTTCCCCAGATTGCACTAACTTCATCTAAAACTTTTCTGCTTTCAGGAAATGCTTCACAGACGTCCTTCAACATTCCAGGTTTCTGTGCGCCCTGTCCAGGAAATAAAAATGCATATTTAGCCATTCAATGACCTCCGTTTTTTCAGGTGGAATTTTTCCGCCCGCAAATTTGTATTTTTTAATAATGACACTTTATTAAAATATGTCAGTTTTTATTCTAACAAATTCAGGAACGAGTTTCAAGTTAAAAGAAAATAAAAATTCTTCAAGAAACTTTCAGATAAAAAAAATCCTGCCGGCCTGGCAAATTTCACCAGACAGACAGGATATGAAAAGTAAAATTATTTTATATTATTCAGCTGTTGCAATAAAATATTCGTATTCAACAGTAAATTTTCCAGAAGTCATATTCCAGCCTGGTTCTTTTTTGCTGAATGGAGGAAGATTCCACTGAACTTCGATGCTGTTATATCCATACATGTTCTGAGTTTTCATATCAATCATGAAACATTTGCGTCCGTCTTTTGTAACTACTTTGCCGTTGTTTTCATTTGGTCTTCCCTGTGTAAAATATGAACCGCCGTCTTTTCCATCTTCAAAATCAACTTTTAAAATTTCTTTTCCTTTTGCATCTCTTACAATAATGTTATCAATATAAATGACAAGAGGTGTTCCAGATTTTTCTGTATTCGATTTTATTCTGAAGATAGACATGTTTTTGTGCTGTCCACCCATTCCATCATATGTAATTCCATCTTTATTTACTTTAACAGTATATTTATTCCATTCATTTGGAGTAAATTTCAAACCAAGTTCATCAGTACCTTTGCAATAAAAACACTGGTAGTTTGAAGTATAGAATCCAGCCTGAACCATAATCGGTAATTCACCGGCAGGATCTTTTGCAAATGCAGAAACTGCAAGTCCTAAAATAATTGAACATGTTAAAATTAATTTTTTCATTTTGTATCTCCTGTATTTTCTTTAAAATTTAATTCTTTAATTTTGTTAAAAAGCTTATCTTACATAAGTCCATGTAATTTCTTCATGAATTGGCGGTGTAATTCCTTTTCTTCTGAAAAGTTCACTTACAGTTACAAATTCATAGCCCTGCTTTTTCAATTTTGGAATGATAATATCAAGTGCTTCTGGTGTCGGATGTGGATAAGGCTGTACATCATGCATCAGAACTATTGCTCCATCCTGAACTCCATTAAGTACATTGTTTGCACGTGCTTTAGCATCTGTATTGCAACCCTGCCAGTCCAATGCAACAACACCGCAGATAAACGGCATATCTACATACTGAAAAAGTTCTTCACTTGTAGCAAGATTTGGTGCTCTGAAAAACTTTGGTGTCTGACCTGTGTACTTTTTGATGACTTCATTTGTTCTGTTAATTGATTTCTGAACCTGTTCTTTGTTCATATGGTCCATACTTTCATATTCCCATGAATGATTGTTGATTTCACAACCCATATCAACCATTCTTTTAAGTGTCGGCGCTGTCTCATCAGTAACCAGCCTTCCAATTAAAAAGAAAGTTCCAGGTACATGATGTTTTTCAAGCTTATCAAGCACAAGTTCTGTCATTTCAGAATTTGGTCCATCATCAAAACTTAAAGCAACAAGCTTATCCGGTTCTTTACAACTTGATGTACATGACATAAACAATACCACCGATGAAATTAATCCAATTAAAACTGATTTTTTCATTTGTATACCCCATAAATTTTCTCCCGATATTTTTATACTAAGGCCTCTCATCCGAATTCAAAATCAGTAAAACTACCTAAAAACAGCTAGGTAATTTTCCCTATATTATATACCAATGCTTAATTTAAAAGATAAAAAAATCATGCTATAATTTTTTTATGTCATACAGAGTTGGACTTATATTAAAATATCTCGATGAAGACTATCAGGCAACAATTTTCAAAGGAGCTGCAGAAGAAGCACAAAAGCTCGGGATAGAAATCATCTGCATACAGGGAGATGTATTTGACGGTTCTCCTTCTTCGGAATCAAACTGTTCATTTGTAACTTCATGGTCTGAACTCGAATTGGATGGAATAATTTTTCTGTCCGGGATTCTCTTAAACAATGCTTCGTATGACGTTTCACAAAAACTAAAGAAAGTTTTTAAAAATATTCCACTTGTTTCAATCGGAACTGTTCTTGACGATTTTCCATCAGTTATCTGCGAATCAAAAGATTCTATTGAAAAACTGCTTGACCATTTAATACAGCACCATAATTACAGAAATTTTCTTTATCTGGGAGGTCCTGTATACAACGAAGATAACAACAGCCGCCAAAAAATAATTTCTGACTACATCAGCTTACAGAATAAAAAATCAAAGAATCAATTTTCACTTGAAATACAAAACGGATTTCTTTTCAGTGAATCCGATGGTCTTCGTCTGATTGAAGAATATTGCAACGAAAATCCTGTCAGAAAAATTGATGCCATTCTCGCAGGAAGTGATGATATGGCTTCTGGAATTTCAAAATATCTAAGATCTATCGCACCGGATTCATACAGAAATTGTCCTATAACAGGTTTTGACAATATTCCACTTGCACAGACACAGCAGCTTTCATTAACAACAATTGACCAGCCGACTGAACAGATGGGAGCAAAAGCCGTTGATACAATTTTTGATATTCTACTTAATAAAAAAACAGAAAAACTTATAAAAGTCTCTGCCAGAACAATCATAAGAAATTCATGCGGTTGTTCTGAATTTCATAAACATTTTTCCGATGAAGAATCTCTAAACCCGCTTCAGCGCGAACAGTTTATGAGAGATGTTGCTTACTTTGGTCAGGAAATTGCCTGCGCTTCTGATTTTGAAAAAATAAAAAATCCGTTAAAAGAACTGCTGACAAATGTTGCCTGCAAAGATTTTTCATTAATTCTTTTTCCAGAACCTGTTGAATACATTTTTGACAAAGGCTTTTTAACAGTTCAGATAAATAATTTTACAATTAATGAAACTAAAAATAATGATTCCAGTCATAAACTTCAGAATACAAAAGACATTTTTTCTGAAATATTTAAAACAAAAGCTGATCCGAAAACTCCGAGATGTATCTACCAGCTCCGTGTAGGAGAACGAAGACTCGGCTTTATTGTATATTCAGCAAATCTTAACGCACCGATAAACATGAGTATTGCCGGAATGTTTTTATCTCATGCAATTAACCGAATATACGAATTTAACCAGGAAACACTAAAAAGACGAATTGCCGAAGAAGAAGTTTTAAAAATAAGTGACCTTGAAAGATTAAGATTCAGTCTTGATCTTCACGATGATATATGTCAGAGACTTGCCGCAATGACAATGATCTGCAAAAAAGATTCTGATAAAAACACAACCATGAAAACTTTATTCAATATGGCAAATGAAACTCTTTTACGGACAAGACAATATGCCCATGAATCTTTCCCGGTAGAACTGGACTTTTCTGATTTAACGCAAGCTCTTGAAGACCTTTGTGAAGAACTGCAGACAGATGACTGCAGAATTTCATTCAACAAAACAGGAAATATATTTTCACTCACTTCGGAACAGAAAATCAATTTATTCCGCATCTCACAGGAAGCAATTCAAAACAGCATAAAACATGCGGATGCAAAAAATATTTCTGTTAAATTGATTTATTCTGACATTGAATTAAATCTTATTATTACAGATGATGGAGAAGGATTTAATTCCACTGAAATTTCACAAAAAACAAACACTCAAAAGCGGAGACCAAAGGGTCTTGGTCTTCGTTCAATGCAATACAGAACAAATCAAATCGGGGGAACATTTAAAATTATTTCACAAAGTGGTAAAGGTACTTCAATTCAGGTAACAATTCCTCAAAACATTGAACAGAACATTTTTATCAATACCATTAAACAGGATAAAAAATGAAAAGAAAAATAGTAATAATTGATGATCATAGTGTTTTCATACAGGGACTTTCGGTACTAATCGAAAGTGACAGCAGTCTTCAGGTAACAGGCTCTGCAACAAATTATGAAAACGGAATAAAACTCATTCAGGAAAAAAATCCTGATCTTGCAATTGTCGACCTTAATCTTGGAGACAGAGATGGGCTTGATTTAATAAAAGAAATTAATACAGAATTTCCAAAAACAAAAATTCTTGTCTTATCAATGATGCAGGAAAGATTTTATTCAGAACGTTCTTTGCAGGCAGGGGCAAAAGGTTATGTTATGAAAGCAGAAGCCGCTGACACAGTAATCAGTGCAATAAAATCCGTTCTGAATGGAAAAGTCTGGTTAAGTCCTGCAGAACAGAACAGATACATCGACAATCATTTTCAGGAACCCCAGGCCGGAACAAGTAATCCGATAGATACTCTTTCAGACAGACAGCTTCAGGTTCTTCGACTTCTGGGACAGGGAAACGGAACTATTGAAATTGCAAAGCTTTTAAACATAAGCAGTAAAACGGTTGATGCACATAAAGAACAGCTTAAGAAGAAATTAAACTGTAAAAACTCACAGGAACTTCTGCGTCTTGCAATTTCACAATATCATTCAACAAGATAATTATTTTTTTAATTTCTCAACAGAATACAGGCTGACAGAGTCTTTCTGTTCAGTAACTGCAAAACCAGAAACTTTTTCTGCTTCCACAGCATCACTGACAAGAAGATATGTATCTTCTGAAATAATTATTTCATTATCAGATTCAGAAGCATAATTCTTTATTTCTTCTGCAACAGAAACAGTACCGCCTACACATACATATTCATTAAGATTTTCAGTATCAATCTGTCCTGAAACGACAGTTCCTGAATGAAGGCCAAACGCAACATTTAATCCCGGTTTAGAATAAGAACCTCTGTCCGAATTATAATCAATCAACGCATACTTCATTCGGAAAATACCTCTTACTGCATTTAACGCGTCACTCTTTGGAGTTTCATCAGAACCAGGCAGTCCCCATATTGCAGATATTTTACTTCCTGAGACATTAAATATGTGACCTTTACATACCTTTATGCATTTTTCCATTTCAGATACATATTCATTAAGAAGATTTAATGTTTCAGAAGCAGAAAGTCCTCTTGTCAGCATATTAAAGTTTTTAATTTCAAAAACCAGAACTGTAGATATTTTTGTTTCACCTTTCTGATTTAAGAATATATTTCCGCATTTTTCTGTTTTATCAGGATAAATTGAATTTTCAGAAACTTCTTTTCCTGAATATTCATTATTAAGATGTTCACAAAAAACATTAAATTCATTTGCAAGTGCACCGATTTCATCACGTCGGGATGTTTTCAAATCAAAATAAAAATTCTTTTTTACAGCTCTTTCCAGAGCAGCACGAATTCTGTTAATCAATTTTACAATCGATTTAGAAAAAAGAGTAACAATTATCAATATCAGAATCAGGACAAATGCAGTACAGTATGCAATTTTTATCAGAATTGAAACATAATACTTTTCATAATCCGTAAGTTTTTTGTATGCAGCAATACCGGCAGAATAATTTTTCAAACTGCTGATCTGAGCAACATATTTTTCATTTTTATATTCAAAATATTTTTTATATGATTTTAACGGATTGTTTATAAAATCATTTACAATATTTAATTCACAGATATTCTGACAATTCATTACTGTATTAAAATCAGTTCCTGAAATTGCAAAACCTTTATCATCTATTATGAATGCAGAAAAAGAACGTGCTGTATCACAAATATTGTTCAACACAGAAGTTGAAAACAGTACAGCCATTACTTCATATAAATTTGTTTCAGAATTAAGAACAGGAATTAAAACAACGGCACTTCTCATTTTTACAATATGACTTGTATTTTTAATTATTGTCTTTCCGTTTTTAACTTCCTTGATTTCATTTCCAAAATACGAAAGCACATCACCAAGAAGTTCCTCTTTAATTCCATTTGATGAAACAAAATTTTCATTTATAATCTGAATGCCATTCGGTAAACTGATAAATCCAATTTCAGAATTACAGTTAAAGAATGAATTTATGATTTTACCTTTATCTTTTGATTTTTTATAAAGTTCACAGAATAGAAAAGAACTTTCAGTTACCGATTTAATTTTTTTATCAGTCAGTTCTGATGCAGTTCTATTGAAATTTTCAATATCTTTATTAACAGAAGAATAAACATCCTTACAGATAAAATAAGTCATAATGCCAACTATCAGAAGCAATGACAGAATTACAGAAAAAACAAAAAACGCATTTATTTTTTTTACAAGCGAACCTTTTGTTTTTACTTTGTTTTTCAATTTTTTATCTTTTGGAACAATATCTTTTTCCTTTACGGCATTTTTCTGTGTTAAATCAAACTCAGGAAGCAGATATCCTCTTTTTTTCTGGCATTTTACAAAATTACCATAATCCAATAATAAATCTTCACGTTCTTCAGAAACACGTTCTTCAAGTTCATTTATGACATTTGCAGTATAACGTTTCAATGGAATTTCTGTGTTTCCGTTCTGCATTATTACTTCAATGATACATTCATTACCTTCAAATTTTGTGTTTATGAACAAATCACACTTTTCTTTGGAATCATCATTCTGATTCTGTTTTACCTGTTTGAAAAATTCTTCTTTAACAGAAATCTGTCCGATTTTATAAATTTTTTCAACTTTATTTTCTGCCTGCATTTTGCAGATGTAAATTGGAATTTCTTTATTAAAAAAATCACTTTTATAGACTTTTACACATTTTACTGCATTTCCATCACTATCGATCAATGGAACAAAGTTTTTATTCTGCAATCTGATTCCAATAATAGGTAAAATCATATTAACTCCAAAAAAAATGAAAAATCCCTATCTAAAATTTTCGGCATTTATTTCGATTTACTTGAATTATAGTTACTGAACAAAAAACACCTGCAAAACTGAACTTAATTCATTCAATTTTGCAGGTGTTATTCAAAGTTAAACTTTAAAACTGTTTGATAATTAAAAAGCTGTCATTTTATTTTTTCAAGACATTATGTTTTACAAATCTTGAAGCAACTATAATTACACAAACAATTACAGCTACAATTGCCAATACGATTGGAGCTTTTTTAATTCCAAACATGTCAATGTAACCTGCAATAAATACAACAAGAATAATGAGAGGTGCAATCCATTTTAAATAAAATTTTACAAATGGATTATTCGGGAATTTAATTCCAACACCAACATCAGCTTCTTCAATAAATTTATCCCAGCCCCAGCCGCTTTTCCATATACAGAACAAAAGGAAAATCAATGATCCGATAGGAAGAAGGTTCTGACTTACGATAAAGTCTTCAAGTCCGTCGATTGAAGATCCTGCTCCGAGTGGCTGAATATGAGACCAGATGTTCATTCCAAGAGCAGCAGGAGTTGCAAGAATAAGCATTGCAATGAAGTTGATTGAAACAGATTTTCCACGGCTCCATCCAAGTTTATCCATCGGGAATGCAACAATATTTTCAAATACTGCAATTACAGTTGAAAGAGCTGCAAATGACATAAAGAGGAAGAAGAATGAACCGACAATGCGTCCGGCCACTGGTCCCATGTTGTTGAATACGTTTGGCAATGAAACGAATGCAAGTCCAGGACCTGCACCTGTATCAACACCGAATGCCATACAAGCAGGGAAGATGATCAATCCAGAACAGAGAGCAACAAATGTATCAAGTCCGATTACACGAACTGCTTCACCTGTCAAAGAATGTGACTTATCAATGTATGATCCAAAGATTTCCATTGAACCGATACCAAGTGACAATGTAAAGAATGCCTGTCCCATGGCAGCATAAATTGTATCCCAGAGACCATGACCGCCAGCACCATTACCAGCTACAAGAGCCTTGAAATCAGGTTTAAGATAGAATGCATATCCTGCAGCACCACCTTTAATTGTAGCTACATAAATTGCAAGTCCAACCATGATAACCAAAAGAGCACTCATCATAATCTTTGTAATTCTTTCAACACCCTTCTGAAGGCCGATTGCGCAGGTTCCAAAACCAAGAACAATTACAATTACCATCCACATTAAAAGACTTACAGGATTAGAAACAGTTGCTCCAAAGCAGCCGCCAATCTGTTCTGGTGTCATTCCGACAAATTTTCCTGAAGCCATTTCAAAGAAATATTTCAAGAACCATCCGGTAATAACAGTATAGAACATCATCAAAAGATAATTTCCAGCAACAGCAAAACCGCTGTACCAGTGCCATTTCTTTCCGGCAGGTTCCAATTCTCTAAACGCAGCAGACATACTTTTTTTCGAAGCGCGTCCGACAGCAAATTCACATACCATAACTGGTAAACCAAGAATTACAAGGAAAACTAAATAAATTAATACAAATGCTGCTCCACCATATTTTCCTGTAATTACAGGGAAACGCCATACATTTCCCAATCCGATTGCACAACCAGCAGACAAAAGCAGGAATCCAAGACGGCTTCCCAAACTTTCACGATTCTGATTTTCCATTTTTAACTCCTAGTTGAAAATTAGCAAGTTTGTTTTTATTTACAGTTATTTTACACAGTAGAAAAAAACTTGTCAAACTGTTAAACTTGATTTTATGGAACAATACAAGAAAGATTTTATCGATTTTATGGTACAGAGCAATGCTCTTAAATTCGGAAGTTTTACACTCAAAAGTGGAAGACAGTCTCCATTTTTTATGAATGCCGGTGCGTATGTGACAGGAAAACAGCTTGAGATGCTTGGAATTTTCTATGCACATGCAATCCATGATAATTTTGGAGATGATTTTGACGTTCTTTTCGGACCTGCATATAAAGGAATTCCTCTAAGCGTTGCAACATGCATCGCATATTCAAAACTCTTTGGTAAAGAACTTAAATACTGCGCAGACAGAAAAGAAGAAAAAGATCACGGTGCTGATAAAGGCGGTCTTTTGGGATACAGCATCAAAGATGGTGACAGAGTTGTAATCATCGAAGATGTAACAACATCCGGAAAATCAATCGAAGAAACATATCCAAAAATCAAAGCCCAGGAAACAGTTCCAGGATCCGTTAAAATTATCGGTGAAATTGTTTCACTCAACCGTCTTGAAAGAGCTTCTGATTCAGAAAAATCTGCACTTGATACAATAACAGAAAAATACGGATTTCCTGCACGTGCAATCGTCTCAATGAAAGATGTAATCGAATATCTTTACAAAGAAGACGGAACAGGACTTATTACAAACGAAATCAAAAAAGAAATGGATGCTTACTACGAAAAGTGGGGAGCAAAATAATTTCTATACAAACCTGACATCACTCAAAATATTCGCTCAGAAAAAAAAAAGACGGTCTCGCGAGAAACCGTCTTTCTTTTTTTAAGAAATAATTAACTTATTTCTTTGCAGCTGGTTTTTTAGCAGGTGCTTTTTTTGCAGCTGGTTTTTTAGCTGCTGTTTTTTTTGCAGGTGCTTTTTTAGCTACTGCTTTTTTTGCAGGTGCTTTTTTAGCTACTGCTTTTTTAGCTGCTGGTTTTTTTGCAGCTGGTTTTTTAGCTGCTGGTTTCTTTGCAGCTGGTTTTTTAGCTGCTGGTTTTTTTGCAGCTGGTTTTTTAGCTGCTGGTTTCTTTGCAGCTGGTTTTTTAGCTGCTGGCTTTTTAGTTTCTGCCATGTCGTCCCCCTTTGACGTAATTGACAAATTACGCTTAATTTTCCTTGTTGTAGTCATTTCAAGAGCCTTATCCAGAACTATAATCCTGGAAATTCGGGCATAAGGCTGTAATGTCTTATTTACTTTATCGACAATTGCCTTAATTTCTTCATAGACTATTTTATTTTCTGAAGCGTCTTCACGTTTTACCTGAAGTCTTGCAAGTAAATCGTTTGAAGGATAAATCAAAGCTTCAATCTCTTCTGACTTATGATCTTTATCGGCAATAAAGCCTCGGACCATTATCTGTTCAACATCGTAGTAAAGCTGAAATGAATCTTCAATTTCTTCCGGATAAACGTTTTTTCCGCCATCAGTTACAATAATATTTTTTGCACGTCCAGAAAGCATAAGATAATGTTCTCTGTCCATCCAACCAAGATCGCCTGTTTTAAAGAAACCGTCTTCAGTAAATACCTTTTTTGTTTCCTCAGGCATGTTATAGTAGCCCTGCATTACCATAGGACCTTTAACTACTATTTCCCCAATTCCCTCCTCATTTTTGTTGATGATTTTGATTTCTTCCCATGGAGAAAAATCAAGTCCGACACTTTCTGCTTTAAAGTGTTCCAAAGGATTTAAAGTGATGATTGGAGAAGTTTCTGTAAGACCATATCCCTGTATAAAATCAATTCCTAATGCATTGTAACCTTTGACCACGCTTGGAGCAAGAGGACCACCACCACAAATCGCAACGCGTACTGTTGAAATATTTGCGGCTTCAAGAATTGATTTTAATAGAACACGTCCAATATTTTTTCCTGTCATTTTTTTAATTAAATAACAGAAATTAATAAGAAGTTTAACTATAACTTTAACAAAATTACCTTTTGACTCAATTCCTTTCATAATTCCAGTCAAAAGTTTGTTATATAAAAGTGGAACGCCAAGCATGATTGTTATTCCACCTTCACGAAGTTCTTTCATAAGACGGCTTACTGCCATGCTTTTTCCAAACACAATCGATGCTCCGCTTGATAACGGATTGATAAGCGCAGCCTGCATTGTATAACCATGATGAATTGGAAGCAAAGCATAAAAGACATCTTTTTCTGTATGAATAAGATTTGACTGTGCAATAAAACAGTCAGAAACAAGATTTTCATGACTCAGCATTACACCTTTAGGAGAACCTGTTGTTCCTGATGTAAAAAGGATTGCTGCTGTATCTTTGTAATTTACTTTTTTGAACTCTGCTTTTTTTACTGATTTTAAATTGTAAACATATTTGTCAGCAATTTTTTTTGAAATGGAATATATTCTGCACGAAGTTTTCTTTTTTGAATAAACAAGATATTTTTCTTCATCTACGAAAAACAATACAGGTTTTGCAGCCTGTAAAAGATTATCGATTTCTCTTTCATGAAGCGCACAATCAATCGGAACTATAATTGCACCTGCCAGCATTGCAGCAAAATAAGTTGTTGCCCATTCCGGAGAATTTTTTCCAGAAACTGCAACTCTATCACCCTGCTTTACACCATTGCATATCATCCAGTTTGCAAGGTTTTCGACATTATTCCAAACCTGATTATATGTTAAAACATTTTTTATACCGTTGTCTGTAAAATCGATAAAACATGGTCTGTCACCAAAACGAAGTTGAGACACATGTAACATCTCTGGCAATGTTGGCCATGTTGAGTCAAAAATTTTTCCTCTGAACTCATCTAAAAATTTCCATGCAACTTCTGTTCTAATTGGTTTCATCAAATTCCTCAATTAACTTTTTTTTAATTAATAATTACATTTTATCACTAATTAAAAAAAAATACAAAATAAATTTTATATATTAATAAGAAAAAAAAGATTA
>JAGHVB010000030.1 GCA_018064525.1 Candidatus Treponema merdequi
TTTTAATAATTTCATTTCTTTTTAAATATTCAGTAATTATTTCATTATTACTATATATATTACATGAAAATATAAATATAGATAAAAATATTAAAAATAACGATTTTTTCATAATTAATTCTCCAAAATTAGAAAAACAATTAATTAAATAATTAAAAATTACTTCTTGAATAAGGAGAACCTATCCAGACCTGAAGATCTTCGCTGCCCATATATTCTTTACGCTGTCCTTCAATCAAAAACTGAACACTTTCTACAGTAGAGAATTCTGTGGCAGTGTACACAATCTGCATGAGCTGAGCATTATAACTGTCTGCACTTATTCCATTAAATTCAAACTCTTCTGAAAAATTCAATGACGCAATTCCATTCTTAACTGAAGCACCCAAAAGGCGTGTTCCTTCTGGAATAAGTGTCATACAGTTTTTATCTCCGCTTGCCGGGCCTTTGAGGAGTGTTTTAATTGTATTTGTAAGAGGTGCATCTGATTTATCAATTTCACGGGGAGTCATCTTTCTGACAACTTTTCCATCTGAATCAACATATACAAAACAGAGATTTACCTTAGTTTTTGAAACAGGTTTTTTCTCTTCAGGCTTTTTAATTTCTTTCTTTGACTCTTCCTTTTTTTCTTCTTCAGGAACAACAGTTTTTTCAACTTCAATTTCCTGAGGTCCGTCTTCCGATTCAAGATTATTGACTTCTGTCATCGAACCGATTTCGGCTGGTCCTGGAGTTACTTCAACTTCGAGAAGACCATTTGATTCTTTCTTTTCCGGTTCCTGGTAATTCTCTATAAACTCAGGGGTCTTCTGTCCGACTCTTTCAAAAAAGTTAGTCTGTTTAAGATTTGAAAAGATTGCATCCTTTTTAACAAAGAAAAAAATCACAAGCAGGATAGCAAGAAGTATCCAGCAAGATAAGAGCAATCCAGTTTTCTGATTATTAGTTTTTTTTCCACCCATAGCGCTATTATATTTTCATCCTTTCTGTATTTCAAGTTTGCAAAGAAATACTCTCTGTCTTATATTTATCGGCGGAATTAACAAGTGAATTTACAGAATTCTGACTTATAATTAAATCGACAAATTACATAAAATTGTCTATCACGTGACAGACAAAAACTTATTCCCTGTCAGTCACATGATACTCAGATTCCAGCTATTTTAATTTCCTGGCAATCACGTGATACTCAGATTCTGGCTATTTTAATTCCCTGGCAGAGAACTGTAATGTTGTAATCCTCTGGCATGGAACATGATAATAATATTTCTGACTGATAAAGGCCAGTTCATTTTGTATCGGCTCCGAAAGACTTTCGATAAATGAATCATCATTGAATGCAATTCTTAAAGTTCCATCATCATCATAAATATCAAAATCAAACGCTTTATTAAAATAAGGACAGTTTTCTTTTTTTGCTTTGATTACACTTTGAATTGTTGAGAGAAGCACTTTTGCTTCTTTTCTGTCTGATTTTAATTCTGAAAGAGCTTTGCTGATTTCATTTAAATTTTTATCTGCAAATGGAATTAAATTCTGCGCCTTTTCAAATCCGTTTCCATTCCACTTAAAAAATAAAGCATACCCATATCTTTCGTCTTCCTCTTCAAAACCAAGATTATTTTCCATAATCAAAGTCTTGTAATACATCGATCCGTCTTCTACCGGAATACAGGTAAAATCAGTCGAAAGCAGAAATGTATCTTCATGATGTCTGCTATCATAACGCTGATTTAAAATGAACGACTTTTTTGAAGCATAAGGTTTCCATGCATTAAAAAAGTCATCTATATTTTTATAAACAATTTCTCTGTTCATTTCATCATGCCTTATTTCTGAAAATGGCAGAAAGCTGATTTCCGAAATTGCAGTATCATCATATTTTGTTCCACGGTAAACATCTTCAATAATCAATTTAACAAATCTTGTATAAGTTCCTGTGGACAGAACAACTTTCTGAAATCCAGGATTATCTTCAAGAAATATTTCAGCCGATCTTCCGCCACTGAACTCAGCCTTCATTTTACGCACGCGGTTATTCTCGAAATACAAAGAATTTTTTCCAAATCCGTTCTTAATCGAAAATTCCTTAAGATAAACTTCATCTGCAAACTGAATATCTATTGTTACTCCTTTTCCAGAACCTTTTTCACCTTCTACCCACGATTTTTCAGAATTATCAAAAAGATAATCCGCTTTATACTCTTCACCACCTTCCGAAAGACATGACGAAGCAGCTGCTGTCTTTACTTCTATTTTTTGGGCAAAAATAATTCCCGAAAAAAGAAAAAATAATCCAAAAATAATTTTTTTCATTTTCAGTTCCTATGTTATTTTATTTATTATTTTTTTTAATAATTTTTTTATATTCATTTATTTTGTTTTTCTGATTTATATCCCTTTATTTTTATTCTCACATTTTTCACGTGAAACTTACGAAAAACAGTTTTTCCTTTTGCTTTACCATTTTCTTTCCAAAAACAATAAAACCTGCCTGACATACAAAATTGTATTATTCAGTTTATTCAGTCACTTCACAAATTCTAAAAATGCAATTTTATCAGCACTTTCCTGTTGAACTGATTCCAGTACGTTTTCCTGTTGAACTACTTCCGCTGTATTTTCCATTCCGGAAATGCATAACAGATTTACTTCTCTTTCTGATTCAGAAAAGTATAAAAACAGTCAAAATAAAAACTAAATTTAATGTTTCGCCACATCTGTTCTGTTAAATCTCAAAACCTGCTTGATTCCACATTTAACAGATTTACTTCTCTTTCTGATTTAGAAAAGTATTAAAACAGTCAAAAGTTAAAACTCAATCAAATACTTCTCCTTATCTATTCTGTAAACTCACAGAGCTGTAATCCTGTTCTAACTATTTATTCTTAACAGTCACAAAACCGCCTTATTCACAAACATTACAAAGCCTATATCTTATCACCCAAAAAACTCCCTTATCTTAAATTTCGAGACATTTTTGAAATACTTTAGAGAAAAGACAAACTAACGGTAATTTTTTATCTAACGACCAGTTGTTAGTTTAAAGATAAATTTCATTTTAGTATTTTTACATCCGCACACTTATTAATAAAAAAACTGTTACAAACTAAACCAGATTAAAAACAGAAACCCAGAAATTGAATTTGTATATAAATGTTTCATGTGAAACATATCAAAACAACGTAATCTAATTCCGAATCCATCATTTACAATTATAATTTTGTTAATATGAATATCTGCCATTTTATTTAACAAGATTGTTTCATGTGAAACATTCGCCATAAATATATCGGAATATGGTTGTATATATTGTTATCATAAAATTCGGATTTTAGATTCTGATTATATTCTAGGTTTGAGTCCTGAAAAATCCGATTATTGTTTAATATAATTTTTAATGTCAAACATAAAACATATTTCTGTAAATCAAGATTTCTCATCTGTATTTTACAAATCATAACCAGCAGGTTATAACAAATTTAATACATTTCTTCATATCTGGTTTTAGATTTCGAGCTTACAAATAAAACTTAAAAATGTTTCATGTGAAACAATTTGGTAGTGCCATTTTTTCTGGATGAAAAAAGCTGAGTGATGATTTGAAAAAGAAAATTGCAAATTGAGAATTTTCTGCTGCGAATTAGGAAAGTATCAGATTAGTGAGAATTGTAATTTTGTTGTTAATCACAACATGGATGAAGACAAGTCAGGAATAAAAATTATAAAGTTTCACGTGAAACAACCAATTGTTAGTCAAAAAAGTTATCCACAGTTTCAACAAGTTATCCACATATCAACAGCTTATCCACTTTCTGTGGATAACTGAAAATTAAGAAAACAAAAAAATAACCGGGTATTAACCCGGTTGCCTGATGATTCGTTCGCTTATTAAATAGCGTTCCCCTCTAGTAATTTGCATTATACTATATCTTTATTTTTTTGTCGATAAAAAAATGAAATAATTTTTATATTAACATCTGATAGTTTGTTATTTGACTAACTATCGATAGTTAGTTATTTACGACCAAACGTATGTTTTGATTTCACAGTTTTTAATACCAAAATCTGCAAACTCATCATTTGTCATTTCATAAAAATAAGACTGTATGATTCTGGCTATTCCATTATGAGCTACAAGAATGTATGTTTTGTCTTCAGATTTAATTTTATCAAGAAGATTATAAATTCTCTGGGCAAGCTGGAACATTGATTCTCCGGTTCCATAGCGGCAGAGAAAATTTTTTTTGGCCTGACGAAATTCTTGTGAGTCACGAGGTGTTCCTTCGTAATGACCAAAGTTTTGTTCAAAAAGAGCTTGTTCTTCACGAAGAGGAATATGAGTTTTTTCAGAAATGATTTGTGCTGTTTCTTTTGCACGGGATAATGGTGAACATAAAATTTCGTCAGCGATGATTTTTTGATTAATGATTTGATCTGCAGTTAAAGATGCCTGCTCTCGTCCAAAGTCGGTTAACGGAATATCTGTTGCACCACAGATTTTATTTTCGACATTCCACTGAGACTGGCCATGTCGAACAAAGTAAAGTTTTCCCATAAAATTTTCCCCACGGAAAAAGTATAACATAAGAGAGAGATGTGTTTCCACTTTTTTGAAAAATATTTTGTCGTGGTGAAAGAAAGTGATTTGGGAATGTGATTAGAAATTATTTTAAAATGTTAATTTGAAAAAATTCCACTTGGATAAAAAAAAACCGAAGATGAACTTCGGTCTTTGGAAAATTAATTTGGATGAATGGTCGTTAGTCTTTGTCTTCGTCAGCGGCGATTTTGTCGAGGCCTACGAGATAATCTGGTTCATCGACTTTTACTACGCTGACTCCGGAAGATGCTGGACCCTGAACATTGATTGTTGAAACTTTGACACGGAGTGTTTTTCCCTGGCTTGTCATGAGAACGATTTCATCATTATCAGAAACTGAAAGGGCTCCGATGATTTCACCTTTGTTATCTACATTTCCGAATACACGCTGACCGCCTGTTCCACGACCATGAACTTTATAGTCTTCAAATCTTGCGCGTTTTCCGTAGCCTTTTTCTGTGAGGACTAAGATGCTTGAACTGTCTTCAACTCTGATAGCAGCTGAAAGTTCGTCGCCTTCTCCAAGTTTAAGACCTTTGTTTCCGTGTCCTGCGCGGCCCATCGGACGAACATCTGTTTCTTTGATACGGAGTGCTTTTCCACGACGGGAAATGAGAACAAGTTCATCTTCTCCGTGAGTAAGAATTGTACTTACGAGGCGGTCACCCGGATCAAGTTTGATTGCTCCGATTCCACGGATTTTAGCATTAGCAAATTCCTTGATACAAGTCTTTTTGATTACGCCGTTTGCAGTTGCCATAAAGAGGAACTGATCTTCTGTAAATTCCTTGAAGTTTACAATTGTTGTAATTTCTTCATTTGCATTTACAGCAAGAAGACTCTTAATATGAGAACCACGGCTTAATCTTGAAGCTTCCTGAATTTCGTGAACTTTAAGCCAGTATGCTTTTCCTTCGTTTGTGATGAAAAGTAGGATATCATGTGTTGATGCTATAAAGAGCTGGCTGATGTAATCGTCTTCAACAAGTGTTGTACTGTTGGAACCTTTTCCACCTCTGCCCTGCTGCTTGTACTGACTTAATGAAACGCGTTTTACATATCCAAGTTTTGAAATCAGAATTACAACATCTTCTTCTTTAATCATGTCTTCTACATTGATTTCTTCAACTTCGTCAGCAACGATTTCTGTTTTTCTGTCGTCGCCGTATTTCTGTGCAAGTTCATTTGTTTCATCTTTAATCTTCTGTAAGATTTTGTCATGATTTGCAAGAAGATCTGTGAGATAATCAATCCATGCCTGAAGTTCTTTAATTTCTTTCTGAAGATCTTCAATCTGCAGATGTGTAAGACGTTTGAGCTGCATATCAACGATTGCCTGTGACTGCTCTTCGTCAAAATTAAATCGTTTCTGTAAGTTAAGTTTAGCGTCTTCTGTATCGCGGCTTTCTTTAATAATTTTGATTACTTCATCAATATTGTTGATTGCAGTAATCAAAGCTTCAAGAATGTGCATACGATGTTTTGCAACTTTCAAGTCATAAATTGTACGGCGTGTGATTACTTCATCACGATGATTTACAAAGTGTGCAATAAGCTGCTTGAGTGTCAAAACTTCAGGCTTAAGATATGTCTGTTCGAGTGTTAATTCCGGTTCTGAATATCTTGTTGTTCCCTGTTTGATTTGTGGAACAAGTGCAAGGTTGATTACACCGAAATTAGACTGTAAATCTGTTTTAGTAAAAAGCTGATTAAGAACGAGTTTTGTAACTGCGCCTTTTTTAAGGTCAACTACAAGTCTCATTCCTGAACGGTCAGAAGATTCATCGTTTGCGTTTACGACTCCTTCGATGAGTTTGTCACGAACGAGTTCTTTGATGCGGCGGATGATGTTTGTTGTATTTACTCCATATGGAACTTCTGTAAATACGATTGATTCTCTTCCGTGTTTATCAGTTTCGATTACGAACTTTGAACGAATGACAATCTTTCCACGTCCAGTTGTGTATGCTTTACGAATTCCATCGCGGCCGTAGATAATTCCACCTGTAGGAAAATCCGGGCCTTTGATGTGCTTCATTAATTCTTCAATTGTTATGTCTTTATTATCGATGTAAGCAGAAATTGCAGAAGCTACTTCACGAATATTATGAGTAGGCATATTTGTTGCCATACCAACAGCAATACCTGTAGTTCCATTACAGAGAAGGAATGGAAACTTTGCAGGAAGAACGGAAGGTTCATCAGTTGTATCATCAAAGTTGCGGACCATATCAACAGTATTCTTGTTGATGTCTTCTACCATTTCTTCTGTTACTTTTGACATCTTTGCTTCGGTATAACGGTAAGCTGCAGGAGGGTCACCGGCAATTGTACCAAAGTTTCCCTGTGGTGTTACTGTTGTATAACGCTGAGCAAAATCCTGTCCCAAACGAACGAGTGCATCATAAACTGAAGCATCTCCGTGCGGGTGATAATGTCCCAGAACTTCACCGACGATTGTCGCAGATTTTTTTGTCTTTCCGCCTGATGCAAGATGGAGCGTATCCATTGCATACATGATTCTTCGGTGAACTGGTTTTAATCCGTCGCGAACATCAGGCAAAGCACGCTGTACGATAACTGACATTGAGTAGTCAATGTAAGCCTGTTTTACTTCTGTCTCAATTGGAATTTTAATTACTTTTCCACCTTCTGGTGTTGTGATTTCTTCTAACATATTTTACTTTCCCCTCGGTGGTTAAATATCAAGATTTGCATAACTTGAGTTATCTTCGATAAAGCGGCGGCGAGGTTCTACTTCTTCGCCCATACAGACACTGAAAATTCTGTCAGCTTCAATTGCATCAGGAATTGTTACAACACGCATCTTTCTGTGTGCCGGATCCATTGTTGTTTCCCAGAGCTGCTTTCCATCCATTTCACCAAGACCTTTGTAACGCTGAACATCAACTTTCTTTCTTGTTTCTTCATCAAAAGCATTTAATGCTTCATCTCTTTCTGCATCACTGTAACAATATACCGGATCTTTTTTTCCAAGCTGTACTTTGAACAATGGAGGCATAGCAAGATATACATATCCCTTTTCAATAATCTGAGGCATGTACCTGAAGAAGAATGTCAAAAGCAAAGTTCTGATATGTGAACCGTCGACATCGGCATCGGCCATGATGATAATTTTATGATAACGGATTTTATCAATGTTAAAATCTTTTCCAAAACCTGCACCAAGTGTTGCAATAACTGGTTCAAGCTTATCGTTGTTCATTACTTTTTCTGGTCTTACTTTTTCTACGTTGAGCATCTTTCCCCAGAGAGGAAGGATTGCCTGAGTTTTTGGATCTCTACCCTTCTTTGCAGAACCGCCGGCAGAGTCTCCTTCGACGATGTATACTTCGCACTGTGCAGGATCTTTGAAAGAACAGTCTGCAAGTTTTTCTGGAAGTCCGAAACCGTCAGACATTGTTTTCTTTCTCATATTGTCTTTTGCTTTACGGGCTGCAATACGGGCTTTTGCTTCGTCGAGTGATTTTTTAAGAATTGCTTCAAGAGACTGCGGATTCTGTTCAAAATATAAAGTAAGTTTATCTTTTACAACCTGATCAACGATTGTACGAACTTCTGTGTTTCCGAGTTTCTCTTTTGTCTGTCCCTCGAATTCTGGTTCTGGAACTTTCATTGAGATAACTGCAGTAAGACCTGAGCTTAAATCTTCATAAGTAAGTTTTTCATCTTTATCGAGCTGCTTCTTAAGCTTTTCATTTGCTTCAAGAAATTTATTCAATACAAAGCGAACAGCACTCTTGAAACCTTCGTAGTGTGTTCCACCGTCTCTTGTATTAATGTCGTTAACAAATGTATGAACATTTTCTGTATAACCAGAATTGTAATGTAAAGAAATTTCTGTAACTACATCTTCTCTTTCATCATTGATGTAAATTGGTTCAGCTGGAACAACCTGCTTACCTTCATCAATGTCCTGCACAAACTGATTGATACCGCCGGCAAACTGTAAAACTTCTTCTTTTGGAGTTTCAAGTCTTTCATCACGGAAAGTAATTTTGATTCCACTGTTAAGGAATGCAAGTTCACGAAGACGGTCTTTAAGTGTATCAAAGTTATATGTTGTAGTTTCTGTAAAGATTGTTTTGTCGGCTTTCCAGCGGATTGTAGTTCCGTGCTGATCTGTATCACCAATCTGTTCTACTTTTGTTTTTGGAATTCCGCGTTCATATTTCTGACGGTAAATATGTCCGTCACGCATAATTGTAGCTTCCATCCAGTCAGAAAGTGCATTTACACACGATACACCAACTCCGTGTAGACCACCTGAAACTTTATAAGAGTTTTTATCAAACTTTCCACCTGCATGAAGACGAGTCAATACAAGTTCAAGAGCACTAATTTTTTCTGTAGGATGAATATCAACAGGAATTCCACGTCCGTTATCTTCTACACGACAGATGTCATCTTTTTCAAGAGCTACAACGATATTATCACAAAATCCTGCCATTGCTTCATCAATACAGTTATCAACTGTTTCATAAACAAGATGATGAAGTCCTTTTGGTCCTGTTGAACCGATGTACATACCAGGTCGTTTTCGTACTGCTTCAAGTCCTTTTAAAACCTGGATATTGCCTGCTGAATAATTTTCTGCCATGATAATGTCCCTTTTTTTGATTTCCCACCAAATTTTTAGAAATTTGCTATATATAGAAAAAATTAGATATAAAATTATACTTGTATTGAAAAAAAAAGTAAAGGTGAATTATAATCTACCTATGAGTAATCAAAATTATAAAGTTTTCTGGCAGGAAGTATTTAAACAACTCGAAGAAGAATACAAATCAAATGGAAAAGAAGAAGAATTTCAGATTTGGTTTAAAATGGAATATGAAAGTGATGAAAAAAATACTATTAAAGTAAATGTTCCATCAACTTTTATGAAAGAACAGATTATTTCCCGCGGCTACATTGAAGAAATAAAAGAAAAACTCATTAAATTAACAGGCCAGAAAGAATTCTTTATTGAAATGAACATTACAAATGCTCAGATTTCTCAAAATTCATCAAAAAAGAATGAAGAAAAAAATGATGAATCTAAAAAGATAAAAACTTCATCTGAAAATTCAACAAAACAAGTTTCGGAAAAAATTTCTGAAAAGACAGATTTAAAACCTCATCCACAGCTCACAGAAAGATTTAATTTTGATACTTTTGTTCCAGGTGAAAATAATAATTATGCTTATGCAGCTTCGATGGCCGCAGCTAAAAATCCTGGAAAAACTTATAATCCAATTTTACTTTATGGTGGTGTTGGACTTGGAAAAACTCATCTTATGCAGTCAATCGGAAATTATATTTACAAACATAGAAATGGTGATGTTAAACTTTGCTGTATTTCTGCAGAAAACTTTTTAAATGAATTTACTGATTCATTAAAAAATAAAACAACAACAAAATTTAAAAATAAATACCGTAATCTTGATGTTCTTCTGATTGACGATATTCATTTCTTACAGGGCAAAGACAGTCTGCAGGAAGAAATCTTTCACACTTTTAATGCATTAAGTGAAAGAAATGCACAGATGGTTTTCACATGTGATAGACCAATCAATGAATTAAAAGGCCTTGAAGACAGATTGAAAACAAGATTTTCTTCTGGAAACTGTATTGATTTGAAACCACCAAGTTATGAAAACAGAATTGCAATTATTAAAAAGAAACTTGATATTCTTGGTAAACAGATTAATGCAGATGTAATAGATTATATTGCAAAAAATATTCAGATGAATGTACGCGATCTTGAAGCATCAATAAAAAATGTTGTCGGTTATCAGGATCTGATCGGCCAGTCTGTTACGATTTCAATTGCACAGGAATTATTAAAAGATACAATATCTGGTGCAACTGGAAATACAGTCTCAATGGAAACAATTTTAAAAGTTGTTGCTGATTCTGAAAATACTTCCATTGCTGATATCAAAGGAAAAAATAGAAGTAAAAAGATTGCAGAAACCAGACATATAGCAATTTATATTGCAAGAGAACTTCTTGAATATTCTTATCCAGAACTTGGAAATGAATTTGGTGGAAGAGATCACAGTACAATTCTTTCTGCTTACAACAATATTGCAAACAAAATTAAAACTGATCCAAGCTTTGATGCAAAGATAAAAGGAATTATAAATTCCATCAAAGAATATAAAAAAATATAATTGATAAAATAGAAAAAATAGTTGATAATATGATTAAAAGGTGTTGATAACTTGTGGAAAGTTATTAAACCTGTTGAAAAGTTGAGAATCTGTGAATAACTTTCAATAACTTATACACAATTTAATGCTTTATATTATAAAGAATTAAATATGATTTCCACTTATCAACAGACCTTATTATTACTATTACTAAATTTAATATAAATTTAAATTTAATAAGACCTTTGAAAAATCCGGTTTTTTTATAAAAAACGGTTAATTAATTTAAAGTTGGGAGATCCTTCTTATGAAATTTACTTTCGATCGCGATGCAATGATTAAGGAAATTGCAGTAACTCAGGAAATTATCAGTAATAAAAGTCCTATTTCTATTTTATCAAATATTCTTTTGATAGCAGAAAATAATACTTTAACAATTAAAGCTTCTGATTCTTCAGTAAACTTTATTACAAAACTTCCAGTAGATATTCAGGAAGAAGGAACTACAACAATATTCTGTGATAAATTTATGAGTATTCTTTCTAATTCTCCATCTGGTGAAATTGAATTTGAACAGAAAGATATCACAGTAACTATTAAACCTGCTGCTAAAAAAATTAAGTTCCAGCTTAAAAGTATGGCTTCTGATAAATTTCCAGAAATTACTTCTGCAGAAGGAGTTCAGTTCTTTGAAGTTCCATCAAATGAATTTAAAGAAATGATAAGTCAGACTATTTTTGCTGTTTCTGAAGATTCAAACAGATACTTTATGACAGGTGTTTATCTTGAAAAGAAAGGTGACAGATTGATTATGGTAGCAACTGATGGTCGTCGTCTTTCATTTGTTGAAAAAGATATTGCACAGAATATAAATGAATTTACTCCGGCAATTATTCCTACAAAAGTTTTAAACAGTGTTTTAAAGAATGCTCCTTCAGAAGGAAATATTTTTGTTGCTGTTGTTGATAAAATGATTTTTGTAAAATTTGGAAATTATGAATATTCTTCTTTATTGATTGAAGGACAGTTCCCGAATTATCAGAGAGTAATTCCGGAAAGTCAGTCATCAAGTTTTGAAGTTGATAAAAAAGATCTTGAATCTGCTTTAAAGCGTACAACAATTATGATTGATAAAAAGGTTGCAAGAATTCTTTTTAAACTTCAGCCTGGTGTATTAACTTTGATTTCTCCAGAAAGCGATTTAGGAACTGCTAATGAAGAGATTCCTTGTCAGTATGATGGAAATGAAATTACAATTGCATTAAATTATATTAATGTTGAAGAACCTTTAAAAGTAATTCCGACAGAAAGAGTTGCTTTTGAATTTACAGAAGCTATGAAAGCAATTACTTTAAGACCAGAACCAAAGAGTGATTACTTCCATATCATTATGCCGATGAATCTTGACTAATGCCTTTTTTAAATATTTCATTTTATAATTTCAGAAATCTTCGAAATGATAAGATAGACCTTCTTTCTAAGGAGGTCTATTTTGTTGGTGAAAATGGTCAGGGAAAAAGTAATATTCTTGAATCATTATATTATTGTGCTTATGGAAATTCTTTTCGTTCACATCTTGATTCTGAAATTGTTACCCGCGGACAAAAAGATTTCAGTATAAAAGCTCTCTATCAGAATTCAAAAGAAAGTATTCAAAGTATAAATGTATATTATGAAAATTCAAAAAAGAGAATTGAAAAAAATGGAAAAGTAATTCATGACAGAAAAGAATTGATTAATACGATGCCATGTATTTTATTCTGTCATGATGATATGGATTTTGTAACTGGTGATCCTTCGAGAAAAAGATTTTTTATTGATCAGTCTCTTTCTTTGTATGATGTTTTTTATATTGATGTAATCAGAAAATACAGACAGATTTTAAAATCAAGAAATCTTTTGATTAAAGAACAGAAATTTGAAATGCTTGATATCTATGATCTGCAGCTATCAGAAAGCGGAATTGAAATTCAGAAAAAAAGAAAACAAGCAATTTTTAAATTTAATGAAATTTTTTCAAAACTTTACTTTGATATTACTGGAATTGAAAATGTCAGAATTTTTTATGAACCGTCATGGAAAGAAATAGAAGAAGGTGTTTCAAAAAGAATTCCATCTCAGAATGAAGTTTGTGAAATTTTAAAAAGTAAAAGGGAAGTTGACAGAGTTATGCAGACAACAATGTCAGGTCCTCATCGTGATAAAATAAAATTTGTAAAAGATGATATGCCGTTTGTTCCGGTAGCATCAACTGGACAAAGAAGACTGATTGCGCTTTTATTGCGTGTTTCACAGGCGGTGTTTTACAGTCAGATTACAAAAGAAAAACCAATTCTTCTGATGGATGATGTTTTACTGGAACTTGATCCGGACAAACGTCAGAAAGTAACTGCAATGCTTCCAGAATATGACCAGCTTTTTTGTACATTCCTTCCTGGTGAACCATATGAAAGATACAGACATTCAACTACAAAAGTGATAAATGTAAAAGAAGGAGGCTGGTATGAATGATGTAATTTCGTCAAATGAAATGATAAACAGAGTTTTTTCAAATATTTCTGTAAATACTCTTGAAGAAAATACTAAAATAGCAAATGCCTGGGAAGAAACAATTTCCAGAATTTATAATTATGGTTCAAAGCTTGCCGGTCATTCCAAAATAGTAGATATAAAAAATGGAATTTTATTAATTGAATCTGATCATCCCGGCTGGAATCAAATTTTGCAGAACAATAAGTCTTTTATTCTAAAAGGTTTAAAAATGATTGTTCCTGATGTAAATGTGAGAAATCTGGCTTTTCGAGTAAAAGGTTCTGAGGCAACTCTTGGTGATGATTATGAGACTTATCTTAAAAAAAGCCGGGAAAATATGCTTAAAAACATAGAAAATGATGAAAAAAAGCTCGAAGAAATGGGTTTTAAGCATGAAAAAAGTACACAGCCTGTTCCTGATGAGGTAAAAAAGCTTTTTGAAGGAATTCTGTAAAAACGGATTTTCTTCAAAAAGAACCGCTATACAGAATAAGTTGATTTTTGCTGTGTTGACTAAAAGAAAAAAATAATGTTATATTCTATTACTAATTTTTAGTGAAAATTTTTTGGGCCTTTGGCCCTAGTAATAAGGAGTATATGCCATGTTAAGGACATATCAGCCAAGTAAAGTTAAGCGTAACAGAAAATTCGGTTTCCGTGCCAGAATGGCTACTAAGGGAGGACGCAAAGTTCTCGCTAGAAGACGTGCAAAGGGCCGCAGAAAGCTTTCTGTAGCTGACGAACATAACAAGTATTAATTCTAAGCAGAAGATACCATGAAAACAGACTTGGCAATAGTAGGAAAATTTCCTCGTGAGGAAATGATTAAAAATCCTATTGATTTTCATAATCTGTTTAAAAATGGAAGAAGGGTGAGCACTTCTGGTGCCAAACTGTTTTTTCTTGAAAATGGTCTTGGAAAAAACAGAATTGCTTTTCCTCTTCCACGCGGTTATGGCAATGCTGTGGAACGCAATGCTTCAAAGCGCTATAGTCGTGAAACTTATCGATTAACAAAAACATTCCTGAACACCGGATATGATATTTTATTTCTTGTATATCCCGGAAATGACTCGTTCAGCACAAGGTGTGTTCAATTTCGTACATTATGTGAAAAGGCAGGATTAATAAAAAAATGAGAAATTTTTTTGTAAAAATTTTCTCTTTGTTTATTCGTGCTTATCAAGTCTGTATTTCTCCTTTTAAAAAACCGTGTTGCCGGTTTTATCCGTCATGTTCTAATTATGCCCTTGAAGCTTTTAAAAAGCATGGACCATTAAAGGGAGGATGGTATTCTTTTTACAGAATTATCCGTTGTAACCCATTTAATAAAGGTGGGTATGATCCTGTTCCAGAAAAAAAAATTAAAAAAGAGAACAAGGATTAAATGAGGTTTATTCAATGAACAAAAATTCAATTTTAGCCGTGGTACTTTCTGGTATTTTACTTTTTGCCTGGGTATTTGTTCAGTCAAAGTATTTTACACCAAAGCCACAGGTGACACCTGTAGAACAGACAGTTGCCGGAAATGAAAATTCCACAGAAAATGCGGAAATTAAAGATGAATCAAATGTGGAAATGTCAGAAGCTCCTGCAGAAAAAGCAGAAGATGTTGTTGAAAGTAATTATGTTATTACAACAAACAAATTAAAGGTTACTTTTACAAATCGTGGTGGAGACATTACTTCACTTCAGCTTCTTGAACATAAAGATAATAAGACAAATGATTATATTCAGATGGCGGAAAATATTTCTGCTTACAACAGAGCATTTGCCGTTAACTTTGGTTCTGAAGACAAGCAGATTGTAAATGATCTTTTTACTGTTAAAGAGTTTGAAAAAGAATCAAATGGAATGCAGAAAATAGCATTTATTAAAAAGTATGATGGATATACTTTTATTAAACAGTATTCTTTTATGCCTGATGACTATATGTTTAAAATTAATATTTTAGTTGATGGTGCAGATGGATTTAAAGGTTTAAGTTTTGATGGAAAAGATGGAAAGATTTCATATTCAATCAGAACATCTCCTCAGATTGGACCTTATTATGATAAAAAAACTGACCGTTATGAAAACAGAACTTTTATAGCACATAATTCCACAAAAACAAAGAAAATTACTTTGCAGGAAAAACAGAATAAGAAATATGAAAAAGAATTTAACTGGGCCGGAATTGCAGGAAAATATTTCTGTGAGATTGTAATTCCAGAAAATCCTGGTGTAATCAAAGATATTTATTACAATTCAATGAACACTGGTTTTGAACTTGCAAATGCACAGAGTCTTTTTGAAAGAAAAGAAATTTCTGATAAAAGAACAAATGATGTTTTTTATGTTTATGCAGGTCCTCGCAGTGAAAAATATTTAAAAAATTATTCAGAAGCAAAATTGAATGGATGGGGTTTTGAAGGTAAGAGACTTACTGATGGAATTCAGACATATCAGTTTTTAGGATGGCTTGAAGTAATTTTCAAATGGATGATGCAGATGATTTATAAACTCATTCCAAACTGGGGTGTTTCTATTATCATTATGACAATTATTCTTAAAATTATTCTTTTCCCGCTTACTTTAAAATCTTCTGTAGGTACTTTAAAGATGCAGGAAATTCAGCCAAGAATGACAGCTATTCAGAATAAATATAAAGATAATCCGCAGAAGCTTCAGGAAGAAACTGCCAAGCTTTATCAGGAAACTGGTTATAATCCGATGTCTGGATGTTTACCGATGATTTTTCAGATGCTTGCTTTGTTTGCAATGTTTGATCTTTTCAATAATTATTTTGAATTCCGTGGAGCTGGATTTGTTAAGGGATGGATTGATGATCTTTCTGTAGGTGACAGTATCTGGAGCTGGAATAAAAATATTCCGTTCATTTCTGGGTTTACAGGAAACCATTTGAGAATTTTACCTATCATTTATCTTTTCTCTCAACTTCTCTATGGTAAAATTACACAAAGTGCAACTGCTGCTACAGCCGGACAGAATGCAGGAACAATGAAATTTATGACATATGGCCTTCCGATCATTTTCTCATTTATGTTTTATAATGCTCCATCTGGTTTGATTTTATTCTGGACAATAAGTAACATTATTCAGTTTGGTCAGCAGGCAATTATTAACAAAGTTATGGCAAAGAAAAAAGCAGAAAAGGAAAATTCTTCTTCTGTAACAAAATTTCCAAAAAAGTCTAATAAAAGGGGAAAATAAATATGGTATACGAATACGAAGCTAAAACTGAAAAAGAAGCTATCGAAAAAGCTGCAGTTGAACTTGGTCTTGAAAGAGATCAGTTTGATGTTGAAATTCTTGAAACTCAGAAAAACTCTCTTTTTAAAAAAGGTTTTGTAAAAATCAGAGTTCATGTAGAAGATGGAGTTAAGGTAATTTCAAATTCATCTTACCCACAGACAAAAAGAACAGCTGATCCTGTTCCACAGGGTGAGTTTGAAGAAAAACTTATTACATTTATCAAAGATATCGTAGAAAAAATGGGATACGATGTTAAAGTTGATGTAATGTTCCGTGAAGAAAAGAAAATCGGTATTAAGATGGAATCTTCTAGTTCTTCAATTCTTATTGGACGTAAAGGAAAAAATCTTGATGCTTTACAGCTTTTGCTGAATGTATATGCAGGAAAACTTGGTCATGAAGATGTTCGTGTAATTCTTGATACAGAAAATTACCGTATCCGTCGTGAAGAATCTCTTGTTCGTCTTGCTTACACAACAGCAGATAAAGTTCGTTCAAATAAAAATTCAATTTTGCTTGAACCAATGAATCCGTTTGAAAGAAGACTTATTCATACAACTTTAAATGATATTCCAGATGTTGAAACTAAAAGTGAAGGAGATGGTTTATATAAACAGGTACGTGTATTCTATAAAGGATTATATTGATGAAACTGTTTAAAAAAACTGAAAAGTTTTTTACGTCTCTGTTAGTGTTTTTTACACTTGGAAATTTTCCGGCTTTTGCAGAAGACTATCTTGCAGAAGCCAGAAAATCCGGAAAGATTTATCATCGTCTTGAAGCGGTTAAAAACCGTAATCAAAAAGAAGATGATGCTTATCTGATTCCACAGACAGAATTTTCTGAAGATGTTGTAAAGTACGTTTTTGGAAATTCTGAAAAAGCAGGTTTTGCTGCTGAGTCACTTTATTATGTAAAAAAATCAGATTTAATTTCTAACAGTAAAAGTGATGACAAAAAAAATATTGATACTTCAATTTCTGCAGTATCGAAAATTATGCGTTCTGTTTCAAAGATGAAAGGAATGGAATATTATTCGAATACAAGAAAAAGATTTGATACTTTGTATCTGGAATCTTACAGAATTGAAAATCCGGATTCGACAACTCCCGTTGATGATTTACTGGAAGGAAGTTCAGATGGAAAAGTAATTTATGCTTTTCAGGAAGAACATTCATTTGGAAAAGGAATTTATAAGATTTCTTATAATGAAAATTCCAGAATGGTAGTTATGAAGATGGAAAATTTAACAACTTTATCTTATGGATTTATTAAAGCTGTTAAACCAGAAAAATGTAAAGTTTGTGTTAATGTCATCGATGATGGTGACGGTTATTTTGTTTGGATTGGAATGAATGCAGATTTTATGCAGATGTCAATTCTGGAAAAGAAAATGAATAAATCATTTATGGCCAGACTTGATGCAATTTTCAAATGGATAACAATACAGTTTTAATTTTGGAGAAGGTAAATGAAAAAATTATTTAGTATTATTTTATTGGCATGTTCTATCGTATCGATGGGATGCGCTCAGACAAAGGGGAAAAATATGGAAGCTATTAAAGGAAGAGATGGTCTTTTTGCAAACATCTCAACAAGCAAAGGTGACATCTTAGTTGAACTTTTTTATGAAAAGACACCACTTACAGTTACAAACTTTGTAGGTCTTGCAGAAGGAACTTTGGATGCTGCAAAAGGAAAAAAATTTTATGATGGTTTAAAGTTTCATCGTGTAATTGAAAACTTTATGATTCAGGGTGGTGATCCTGAAGGAACAGGACGCGGTGGTCCTGGATATAAATTTGCTGATGAACCTGTAAAAGAATTGATTTTTGATAAACCTGGAAAACTTGCCATGGCAAATGCTGGTCCTGGAACAAACGGAAGTCAGTTTTTTATTACACATGTTCCTACAGACTGGTTGAATTACAAACATACAATTTTTGGTGAAGTAGTTACAGGTCAGGATGTTGTAAATGCTGTTCAGCAGGATGACAAAATCGTTTCTATTACAATCATTCGCCAGGGTGCAAAAGCAGAAGCATTTACTGCAACACAGGCAGATTTTGACAGACTTGTTCCTGTAGCAGCAAAAGCAGTTGCCGCTTTTAAAGAAGCAGAAATGGCTGATGTTATTGAAGGCTGTGAAAAAACTTCAAATGGAATTTATTATCAGATTCTTCGCGAAGGAAAAGGCAGCGAAATTGGAAAAGGAAAAACAGTAAAAGCTGAATATAAAGGTTATCTCGTAAATGGTCAGATTTTTGATGCATCAAGAGAATTTCATCCACAGGGACACGAACCGCTTGAATTTAAGACAGGTGCAGGAGATATGATTCCTGGATTTGATCAGATGGTTTGTGAAATGAAAATCAATGAAATCAGAAAAATTGTTATTCCACCAGAACTGGCATACGGTGATTATGGAATTCCACAGGCTGGAATTCCAGGCGGAGCTTATATCTGTTTTGATGTGAAAGTTGTAAGTGTAAAATAAATGCAGATTTCTGTATTTTATTTGAAAAGCAATTTTAACAAGAGACAATAATGAATAAAGAAGACCTTACGAGACAAAGATTTTTTGAAGATTTTGAAAAACGGTTTAGTGAAGAAATTGAAAATCATGAGATGACAAATTTAATTGCTAAGCCTGAAGTTTTTAAGAAGTTGAATCTTGTTGCACAGAATGGTTTGAACAATCTGTGGGGTCTTCTTATTTTTTGTAAAAGTAAAAAAATTTATTTTTATGTAAATCCAAATGAAAGCATGATGAGCGCAATGATGCGTGTTGCTTCGCAAGGTGATTTACCGAAAGAACAATGTGTATGTCTTTCAGATGTTGATGGATTTAAAGTCTGGAAAGATAAATGTCATTGGTATGATTTGTTTTTTGGTAATTCAAGATTTGAACTGCTTGCAGAACTTGGTAAAGAAGAGAAATTAAAATTTCTTTTTAATACACAGAAACCTGCAGATGAAGTAATAAAATTATTTAATTAGACAAAAAAAAACATCCCTCGCGGGATGTTTTTTTATATTAATGAAGATTAATACTGATAAGTAAAATCAGACATACCTGCAAGTTCATTAACAGTAGAACCGAATTTTTTTGCAATAGAATATGTTGTGATTTTTAATATATTTCCTTTTGGATCATATTTGAAAAATTTTCTTAAATAAAGGACATTTGAAGAATTATAAGTTGCAATTTCTGTTAAAACTTTGTTTGTGTCATAACGATATAATTCTTTTTTTGTGAAAACTCCACAGTCATCATAATAACTGATTTCTAAAATATCATTGTTGTCATTGTATTTGTATGATTTTTTAGATTCAAGTTCTCCAGAAGCATAATATGAGCAGGAATCTTTGCAAAGGTTTGATTCATCGTAGGTATAAATATTTTTCCACATGATTTTTCCAAGACCATTGTATAAAGTTTCTTCTGTTAAATTTTTTCCGGTGTATTTATAAAGTGACTTGCTTGAAAGGTTGTCTTTTGAATCATATTCAGCTTCTTCAGTTTTAACGCCTGATTTATCATAAGTGTTGATGATTTTCCAGAGAACATTTTCTGAATCATCATAACCAGTCTGTGATGTAATATTTCCCTTTGAATCATATTCAAAAGTAATTTTATCGATGATTTTTCCATCAAGTGTTAAACTTGAATTTTCAATTTCCTGGCCGTATGTATTGAATACATGCTGAAATTTAGCACTAGGAGTTCTAAAATATTCTCCAAATTTTGAAGCAACAGTGTAATCTGTCTTTATATAACTTTTAACATCATTTGTCGGTGTAATCATAGCACCTGGTTCAAATGCAAATGCAGTTAATCCAAAACAGAAAGATAAAGCTGCAACAAGAAACTTTTTCATAAAACCTCCAAAAAAGTCAAATATAAATTGTCTTAATATTATAACACATTATCGGTTGAAATCCGCTATTTTATAACTATATATCTGTTGTTTTAAGTAGTGCTAAAGTGCTATATTATTTGTTAAGGTGAAAATATGAGTGGAACAAATTTGATTACGATAAAAAACTGCAGTATTGAAGATTCAAAATCTCAAAAGCTTTCGAAAGTAAACTGGAATTTTAATGCCGGCGAAGCCTGGCTTGTAATTGGTCCAAACGGCGGTGGAAAAGCTGATTTTTTGAAAGCTCTTTGCGGACAGCAGAATATTATTCCGGAAGCGATGGATGGAATTTATTCAAATGTTTTTAAAGATTCTGTAGAAATTGTTTCGCTTGAGCGTGCGGCAAAATTAATTGAAGAAGAACGCAATAATGATGAAAGTGATTATGTAGAAGGTGGAGTTGATATTGGACGAACAGGCCGTGTATTTTTAGCAGAAGCAATATGCGGACCAAAAGCCGTAAAAAATGCCGAACTTCCTGAAGAAGCAAAGCGCCTTGAAACATATCCACAGGTAAAACTTTGCGGAATTGAAAAAATTCTTGACCGTGGAATCAAATATATGTCGACAGGTGAAATTCGCAGAACGCTTTTGGCAAGAGCACTTTTAAGCGGAAAGAAACTTTTGATTTTAAGTGATCCGTTTGCAGGACTTGATGTTGAAAGCAGAAAAATCCTGCTCGATTTTTTCAATTCAATTGCAGAAAAGCAGCTTAAAGAAGATGCTTCACTTGATTTTCCACGCATTATTCTTGGAATGGAAAGATATCATGAAATTCCAGATGCAATAAATAATGTTCTTGAATTTAAAGACGGAAAAATTTCTTACTGCGGTTCGAAAACAGAATATGAAAAGGTTGTCGATGAAAGAAATTCCACAAAAGAAAAAAACCGTGAAAAAGACAGAGCAGATTTTGAAAACAATTTAGCCCTGATTAACGCTGAGACTGCAGTTTTACATACAGAAAGTGAAGAAGCAGAAACTTTAATTGAAATGAATAACGTAAATGTCGGCTGGGGCGATAATCATGTTCTTATTGATTTAAACTGGAAACTTGTAAAGGGCGGGCATTGGTTGATCAGAGGTCCAAACGGTTCAGGAAAGACTACATTTCTTGAATTGATTACAGGCGACAATATGCAGGTTTTTTCGAATGACATCAAGCTTTTTGGAGCGAGACGTGGAAGTGGTGAAACTATCTGGGACATTAAACGCCGTCTGGGAATTGTTTCTTACCGTCTTCATGTTGAATACCGTATGGTTGGTTCAACTACGCTTGAAAATGTCATAATTTCCGGCTTTAGGGATTCTATTGGACTTTATGAGGCAGCTACTGATGTTGAAAAGGCTGCGGCTCAGAAGTGGCTTAAGCTTGGTGGATTTGAAGGTCGAGGAGATGAGGCTTTTAACAGCATAAGTTACGGAGAACAGCGCGCAATTTTGATTTTGAGAGCTGCAGTTAAGTGTCCGCCGGTTTTGATTCTTGATGAACCTTGTCATGGACTTGATGAATCTTACCGTCAGAAAATCCTTGATCTGCTTGAAATTGTCGCTCAGAGTGGAACTACAACATTGCTTCATGTTACTCATGATCCGTCAGAAGTTCTTGAATGCGAAAAAAATATTCTTGAATTTCACCCAAAAGATACTCCAATGTATAAAATAATCTGCCGATAATTTACAGGAAAGACTGGAATTTTTTTGACGAAAGTCGTAGAAATTCCAGCCGTAAAATATTGGAGTAAGAAATGACACAAATCCTAAAAAAATGCTCAACATTTATTATGGCCATAATTTTGTGCCTTAATTGCAGTTTATTTGCAGAGAAAAAAGAATACCCTAAAGTAACAGAAAAAACGGTAACCTCTGAAGGCGTAATGTTTCCAGATTATACTCATCCGTATAAATGGAATGAGGATATAAAAGGTGAACCTGTTTTGTTTGATGAAGTCTGGGGCTATGTAATGATTTCCAGATTAAAGGATTATATTGATACAACTCCTTTAACAGATGTAGGTTTATTTGCTGCAGAAGTAAACAGCTATGGGGAACTTGTAAATATTCCAAAAAGAACTGCTGTTGGTCCGAATTTTAAAGGTCGTGTTCATTTAGTAACAATTTGTGAGAGTACTTCACTTTCTCATTTCTGTATAGATCCTCAGTACAGAGTGAGAAATAAAATTATAAAAGATCTTCTTGAGGCATCAAAAGAATATGACGGACTTCAGGTGGACTGGGAATTGATTCCTGCCAGAGATGCGGATAATTTTATTTCATTTTTGAAAGAATTAAAAAGAGGACTTGGCAAAAAACCATTGACTGTATGTGTTCCGGCGAGAACAAAAAAACTTAAAACTGATGTTTATGATTATCTAAAGATCGGAAAGATTGCTGACCGCATCATGATTATGGCTTATGATGAACATTGGACAAAGGGCCCGGCAGGTTCCATTGCATCTTATGACTGGTGTGTAAAAGTTGCCGATTATGCAAAAACTGTATGGCCTGAAAGTAAATATATTTTCGGACTTCCATTTTATGGACGAACATGGTGTTCAGAACCTGTTCAGCAGGCATGGGCATTCAATGGAATGAACCGTCATGCTCATGAAAATAATGTTGAAAAAATTGAGCGTGAAAAAGGAGTTCCACATTACACATATAAAACAGAAGTGACAATAACCGGCTGGTATGAAGATGCTTATTCAAATGTAGAAAGAGCCAGAATGTATAAAGATAAAGGATATAAATGTATTGCATTCTGGAGAATGGGTCAGGAAGATGTTGCTGTCTGGGAATGGATTGGTAATAAGTTTAGTGGAACTGGCCCGTTTGGATATGAAAAATCTGAAGAATAACTAAATTTCAAGCCTGGTCTGCGCCTGAGTGTGTGGACTAGGTTTCAAAAATTTAATAAAATTGAAGAACATTAAAAAACATTAAGGACAACGAAAATATATGATTTTTTCTCCTGTTGAAATTCAAGAAACAGTTAACATGTTTATGAGACAAAAGCTTGATATCCGCTGTATTACAATGGGTATTTCGCTTCTTGATTGTGCAGATTCTGATGCAAAAAAGGCCTGTGATAAGATTTATGACAAGATTATGCATAAAGCAGGAAATCTTGTTAAAACAGGTGAAGACATCGAAAAAGAATTTGGTGTTCCAATTATAAATAAAAGAATTTCGGTAACTCCGATTGCTCTGGTTGCCGGTGCAAGCAATGCAAAGAGTTATGTTGATTACTGTAAAACTCTTGACCGTTGTGCAAAAGAACTTGGCGTTAACTTTTTGGGCGGATTTAGTGCTCTTGTACAGAAAGGAATTACTCCGGCTGACAGAATCTTGATTGATTCAATTCCAGAAGCTCTTGCAACAACTGACTTTGTATGCTCATCTGTAAATGTCGGTTCTACAAAAAGCGGAATTAATATGGATGCTGTTAAGCTGATGGGTGAAACAATCGTAAAGACAGCAGAAGTTTCAAAAAACTGCGAAGTAAACGGTTGTGCAAAACTCGTTGTATTCTGTAACGCTCCTGAAGATAATCCGTTTATGGCAGGTGCATTCCATGGACCTGGAGAAGGTGATTCAGTAATTAATGTCGGTGTATCAGGACCGGGCGTTATTTTGGCTGCTGCAAAGGAATATAAAGGTCAGCCGATTAATGTTCTTGCTGATGGAATTAAGAAGATGGCATTCAAGATTACCAGAATGGGTCAGCTTGTTGGAAGTGAAGCTGCAAAACGTCTTGGCGTTGATTTTGGAATTCTCGATTTGTCTTTGGCTCCAACTCCAGCTGTCGGCGATTCTGTTGCACGCATTCTTGAAGAAATCGGTCTTGAAGGTGCAGGTGCTCCGGGAACTACAGCTGCTCTTGCAATGTTAACTGATATGGTCAAGAAAGGCGGCGTAATGGCATCTACAAATGTCGGCGGTCTTTCTGGCGCATTCATTCCGGTCTCTGAAGATGAAGGAATGATTGAAGCTGCAACAAAAGGTTCGATTACACTTGAAAAACTTGAAGCTATGACAACTGTTTGTTCAGTTGGACTTGATATGATTGCAATTCCTGGTGATACTCCGGCAACTACAATTTCTGGAATTCTTGCTGATGAATTTGCAATCGGTATGGTAAATAATAAGACAACAGCATGCCGTTTGATTCCGGCACCTGGAAAGAAAGCCGGTGAATGGGTTGAGTTTGGAGGACTTTTAGGCGGTTGTCCTGTAATGCCTGTCAACACTTTCAGCTGTGCAGATTTCATTAACCGCGGCGGAAGAATTCCAGCTCCGATTCATAGCTTTAGAAACTAGTCTTGTAAAAAAAATTGATGTCTGTTGAATTGCCGGCATCTTAAGAACGGCCCGCGGGGTTGTATAAAAAAGTATATTTTTTATTAAGGAGTGGCGTATGACACCACAGATGATCGCACATATTTGTGCATTCGTTCTTTATTTAGGATTCATGGTTTACATTGGTGTAAAAACTATGAAGAAAAACAATTCAGCAAGTGACTTCTTCCTTGGTGGAAGACAGATGGGTCCTTGGATGACAGCTCTCAGTGCTGAAGCTTCTGATATGTCAGGATGGCTTTTGATGGGTCTTCCTGGTCTTGCTTATCTTGGTGGAATGAAAGAAGCATTCTGGACTGCTGTTGGTCTTGCAATTGGAACTTATTTGAGCTGGCTCATTGTAGCTAAGCCTTTGAGAAAATGTACAATTGCTTTTGGTGATGCAATTACACTTCCAGAATTTTTTACAAACAGATTTAAAGACAAGAGCCACATTCTTGCAACTATTCTTGTAGTATTCAACATTTTGTTCTTTACAATTTATGTTGCTTCTGGACTTGTTGCTTGTGCAAAACTTTTCCAGTCAGTATTTGGACTTAACTATCATGTTGGATTGATCGTTGGTTTCGTTGTAATTCTTGCTTACACTGTAACAGGTGGATATATGGCAGTTTGTTCTACTGACTTTGTTCAGGGAACATTGATGTTCATTGCACTTCTTATTACAGGTTGTGTAATGCTTTTCGTTTTGAAAGGACCATCTGAAGCATTTGCTGCAGTTAATGCATTTGGAACTCGTGCGATGTCCGGTGAGTTTGGCGATATCATGAAGCAGAAGTTTACTGCTAATCAGTCTTATGGAGTAACAGCAATTATTTCTGCTGTTGTATGGGGACTTGGATATTTCGGTATGCCACACTTTATCGTAAGATTTATGGGAATCCGTTCTAATAAAGAAATCAAAGTTTCAAGACGCGTTGCAATTATCTGGGTACTTATTGCTCTTGCAGTTGCAGTATTGGTTGGATCACTTGGAACAGTTTATCTTCCACAGGTACTTGATGCAACTCGTGCAGAAACAGTATTCAGTGAAACAATTAAAATGATGTTCCCTCCATTTATTGCAGGTATCTTCCTTTGTGCTATTCTCGCAGCAGCTATGAGTACAGCAGACAGTCAGCTTTTGGTTGCTTCTTCTTCATTCAGTCAGGATATTTACAAATGCTGGTTCAAGAAAGATGCTACAGACGAAGAAGTTCTTCTCGTTAGCCGTCTTGCAGTAGTTGCAGTTGCAGTTATCGCTTTGGTAATCGCAATTGATGAAACAAGTTCAGTATTCAAATTGGTTTCTAATGCATGGGCTGGATTTGGTGCTACACTCGGACCTCTCGTTCTTCTTTCTCTCTTCTGGAAGAAGATTACAAAAACAGGTGCTCTTTCAGGACTTATCGTTGGTGGCGTAACAGTTATCGTATGGAATAAACTTCCTGCAACTCTCTGCCCGATTTTCGGTATTTATGAAATCTTACCTGCATTTGTTTTGAACCTCATTGTTGCAGTCGTTGTAAGTCTTATCGTAAAAGATAATGACCCTGAAATCGAAGCAGCATTTGATGCATATAAAAAACTTGAAGACTAATTATATTATCCGTTCCCTTTTGGAAGACGAAAGGGAACAGGCAATACACTTTTTTGAAGATGATGAAATTAAGTGTGTTGCCTTAATGGAACAATTATTACAAAGCGCAGAAAATATTTATATATTGGAAAAATCAGAAATAAAATCTGAAAATAATTCAGAAAAAAATGATTTTTTCGAAAATAAATGTTTTTGCGCTTTATTTT
>JAGHVB010000029.1 GCA_018064525.1 Candidatus Treponema merdequi
TACATATATAGTACTTATGATTTGAAAAAATATTACCAAAAAAATATAAAAAACTAAAAATTATCTGTGTTTTTCAATTTCCTTCTGGCAGAGAGAATCGCAGATTTCATTGTATTCGATTCCTGCATGTCCCTTAACCCAGTTGTAATTTACAGAAAGAGAGGAATTTAACTGATCCAGCTGCATCCAGAGATCCTGATTTAATACAGGTTTTTTAGAAGCAGTTTTCCATCCATTTTTTTTCCAGTTTGTAATCCATGAAGTAATTCCATTTTTTACATACTGACTGTCAGAAAAAAGTTTTATCTGTCTTGAATTGAAATCTGGAGACTGAGAAATTGTTTTTAGTGCAGTTATGGCAGCTGTAAGTTCCATTCTGTTATTTGTTGTGTTTTTTTCTCCTCCAGACAGTCTGATATCTTTTCCGTCTGCAAGAATTACTACTCCCCATCCACCAGGACCTGGGTTTCCAGAACATCCGCCATCTGTGTAAATAATTATTTCATCTGCCATATTTTTATCCTGATTTTTTCGTTTATAAAAAATTATTTTATTTAATTTTTTTTGCAATATATGCCTGGTTTGAATTTATACAATATTCTTTTAACCAGCTTCTGATAGGAGCAATCCAGTTATCGTCTGTAATTCCAACAAGAAGAAAGCGTTCATAAATAAAGTACATGTAGTCTTTTAATTCTTTCTGTGTTTCTTCCGGGATGTTTGTTTTTACAAACATATCGCGTAAAAATTGAATTCCATCTTCTGCAGTAAAATGCGGACGCATTAAAAATGTCATCATATATAAAGCTGCAGGAATGCAGTTTACGCTGTGCTGTTTGATGTATAAGACAGTTTCTGCAATTTTAATTGCTCCGTCGTAAAGTTCTTTTATGTAAAAATCTTTTTCTTCGTCTGTAAGTTCCTGCATATCTTTAAAAGCATCTCTGTAAAAACTCCAGACAAGACTTACAACACTGATATGAAGACTTGGTACACATAAATAATGCGGATCAAAAAAATGAATTACTCTGAAGTAAAACATTTTATAATATTTTGGACGGGCTGTTGTTGACATGCACATTCTGTAAACACGGCTTGCAGAATGATATGCGAGTGTAATTTTTTTCAGATAATCTTCGATGTAAAATCTTGCTTTTTTATGATCAAGTTTTTCTATCATCATCGCCATCGGTCTTATCCAGAACGCTGTAAAATCAAGATAGGTACCTATTTTGTATGGTGTGAATGGAATTTTATCATCAAGCTCATTATCTACTTTTGCAATTGGTGTTTTTGTAAAACCGAATTTTCTGGCAAATTGTATAAAAAAGAAATCTTTAAGGACTGTAACAATAAATGTTACCATTCTGAGAAAAAGATTCGGGTGGCTCAAAACATAAAATGTGGCTTTGGGTACTGAATAGTCATTAATACTTTTTATTTTTTTATCTGTCACGATTAATCCTTTTAGATGCCTTCCTGTTCCTGTCTTAGAACTTCGAGTTTCGCAAGTAATTTGGAATCTAATATAATATTAAGGTTTTTTTCCTGAGTTGGCAAGACCAGACCTTTGGGTCCGTTTTTTGCGCGTCTTAAATACTTAACCTGTGTATAATAAAGGTCTGCTTTTCCGGCTTTTCTGGCCTTTGAATAATATACAGCAAGATTTCCTGCATAAAGCATTATTTCAAGCGGAATAGTTTTGCCAGCTCTGTATTTTACAAAAACATAACCGCCAGGACAGTCTCTTGTATGAAACCACATGTCACTTCCGCGAACATGCCGTCTTAAAAGTTCATCGTTTTCATTTGCATCTCGTCCTACAAGAATGTACCAGCCGTCTACAGTATAATCAAGCCCCGGATGTGTCTTCTTTTCCTGCTGTTTAGGCTTAGAATCCTTTCGGATCATCTGTTCAATGCGAACCGGGTTAGGTTCATTTTTCATGCTGTCATATTCTTTTTCGAGTCTTGAAATTTTGTCTTTTGTAAGCTGTATATCCTGGTCAAGCTGTTCAAGTCCTGAAATTTCTTTTTTATACGATTCGTAATAGAACTGTGCATTTTCATGAGCAGATTTTTTCGGGTCGATTTTTATTCTTAATGTTTCATTTGTTTCATAGTCTGTACATTCAATAAAGTTTGAATCAGGCTGCATCTGAGAAGCAAATGTCATAATGAGATCGCCGTAATGTTTTTTTTGTGGAGCAAGAGAAAACTGTTTTCTTTTTTCTTCAAGTTTCGAAAGGGCAGAAATTAATTTTGTATGATGTTCGTTAAACCACTTTTCGCATTTTTCAAGAAGTGCTTCACGGCTGAGTGTTTCTGCATGTTCGCTGTAAAATAAATCAAGCTTTTCGTTAAAAGATAAATCTTCAAATTTTTTATATTTTGAATCTGGCAGTGCGTCATATTCGGTTTTTAATTCCAGAAAATCTCTGACAGGAAATTTTTTTACTGATGACTTTTGATCTGCGGAAGAATAATCCTGAGATTCTGATTTCTGATCAGAAGTATGATCATTTAAAATAAATTCCGGTTCGTGGAAAATTCCACCAGTAATTTCATCTTTTCCGGGTCTGCGGAACATTGTATCAAGAATTTTTTTTGCGGAATCGCATAGAATGATATTTCCGGCATTAGACCAGAGACGAATGTACATTATGTAAGATTCATCTCCGTGAGTAAGTTCCATTTTAATAATTCTTTCAAGTCCAAGCTGACGGCATGAAACAATTTTTGCACCACGAATCCGAGATTTTAAAAATTCCATAAAACGAAGCGGTTTTTCATTTTTAGGAATTTTACGTCTTGTTTCATTTATTCTGCAGCTTTTTTGTGCAGTACAGATGAGTACAGTTTTTGCCGTTGAATTTTTATAAGTATATAATGCCAGTGTATCAAAACCCGGCTGAATGATGTCCTGAATGAATGAACCTTCAAGGTCGAGTTCTGAAAGTGACAGATTTATTTCATTACAGTTTAGAGACATTTGCTTTTTCTTCTTTGAGAAGTTTTTTTAACTCGATTGTTTTGTGAGTCTGATTAAAAAGTCTCTGTGCAAGCATCTTTGAAAGGAAAATTCCGTAATGAGGATTTTTTCTGATCATATCAAGAAAGTCAATCTTTGGAATCTTGATAAGACGGCAGTTTCCAGAAGCAAGAACTGTAGCAGAGCGTCTGTCATTAAGTAAAAATGCCATTTCACCAATAAACATATCATTTGGTGTTAAAACAGAAACGAGCTTTCTTCCTGAGTATACTGCAAATTTTCCTGAAACAATAAAATACAGGTCATTTGTTTTTTCATTTTCACGGCAGATTACATCACGGTCTTTAAATGTAACTGTTTCAAATGTTCTCATTGCAACAGGAATGTTGTTTGAAGAATCTTTCTGTGATTTGATCTTAAGTGTAACCTGATTTCCTTTTTCGTTGTAAGAAAGTTTTCCTACAACACCTGTTGAAAGCTGTATTCCGCGTCCGTGAAGTTCAAGATTAGGTTCTTCATCTTCTGCTTTGTTTACAAATTTGCGCCAGTCAAATCCATCACCATCATCTGTAATTGTGAAAGAACAGAAATTGTCATTTAAAGTGTAATTAATCTGAATCTTTCTGTCTTTGTATTTTGGTTCATTTCGTTTTTTGTTGATGAGAGAAATAATTTCTCCGTTTTCCATCATCCAGTTAGTTTTTTCTTCAAATGAAATTTCGAGATTGCCGTGTTCGAGTGCATTATTTAAAAGTTCAGAAAGTGCCATCTGAAGATTGAAACGATCCTGGGTAGAAATACGGCTTGTGTTGTAAAGATAGCTTACAAGAAAGCTTGAATAAAAGTGAATGTCGAGAAGGTCGTTCTGGAATGAGAAAGAACCCGATTCTTCATTGCCGATGTCGTTCTGCAAACCTCTGTGAAAAATAAACTGCTGGTTTGCAAGAACAAGTTTTAACAGCCTGAGAAGATTCTGCTTTAACTCATCAACAGTCAGAACGCAGAGAATATTTGAGTCCTGAAGTTCTTCGAGAGTTTTTTTCTGTCCGCGTGTTGTACATACTGCGATAATTCCGCCGTAATGAAGCCATGGATCTTTATTGATGATAGAAAGAATTGTGTCACAGTCTGTGTCCTCAGAAGTGTAATCTAAAATCTTTAGTTCTGGTAATTCATAATTGACATAAGTGATGATCTGAGTAGTTTCCCACAGATACTCTGCATCAAAATATCTTGAAAGTTTTGAAACAGCTTCTTTTACTGTTTTTAATACTTTTTCATTTGATGAAATTGTAAGAATTTTTTTCATTTTAATTCTCCGTTTTTAATGAATTGATTCTATATTTGCTTTACCTGCTTTTACATAAGGAAGTACATCTTCTTCTGGACTTACTCTTACAATAACAAAGCGTGGTCTGTTGTCTGATTTTGAAAAGGCTTTCTGCGCCCAGTTTTCATCTTTATCTGCATCGACAGTTTCAATGTTAAAACCTTTTGCAATCTGTAAAAGATCTGGATTTTTACCAAAAATTGAAGCGCTGTAATTTTTTTCAAAAATATATTTCTGCTGCTGGTAAACCATTCCAAGCGTACCGTTTACAAAAATGATTACTGTTACAGGAAGATTTAATTCCGAAAGAGTTGCAAGTTCCTGAATGTTCATCATTATTGAACCGTCACCTGATAAGCAGACTGTTCTCTTTTTCGGATTTGCAATTGCGCTTCCGATTGCAGCCGGGAGCCCAAACCCCATTGTCCCAAGACTTCCGGAAGTCAAAAAAGTTCTCGGAGATAAAACAGGGTAGTATTGGGCTGCAAACATCTGGTGCTGTCCGACATCAGTTGTAATGATTAAATCTTCTGGCTTGAGTCCTGCCTTTTTTGCTTCAAGCGGAATGTCTGCAATAAACTTTCTTGGATTTACAAAGTCAGATTTTTTATCTCTTCCGCATTCTTCAGAAAAAGTTTTTTTCCTTTTTGCAGCCATCTTTTTAAGCCACGTGATCCTGTTTTCTTTTAAAGTTGAATTTTTCTTTTCGGAAATCATTTCTGCTAAAACAGGAATGCTTGATTCGACATCGCAAACGAGAGAAAGATCTGCAGAATAGATTTTATTTATTTCTGCAGCGTCAATATCGATGTGAAGTATCTTTGCTTTCGGGCAGAATTTTCCGGCAATTCCTATAGCTCTGTCATCAAATCTTACTCCGCATGCCAAAACTAAATCGCTTTCATACATCGCTTCGTTTGCAGCAACGCTTCCGTGCATTCCAACCATTCCAAGATAATTTTCACTTGTGCACGAAACGGATCCGATTCCCATCAGCGAAGAAACAACTGGTGCATCGTAAACTTTCAGAAGAGAAGAAAATCCTTTTGCACTTGATGGATTGTTCGATCCGCCACCGAGATATAAAACAGGTTTTTTAGAAGCGAGAAGTGCATCTGCCATTCTGTTAAGAATGTCTGCCATTTCTTTTTTGTCTGAATGAAATTTTGTCTCGAGTTTTTTTGAATTGATTTTTGGCCATTCAGAAAATTCCACTTCTTCAAGCTGTACGTTTCGTGGAACATCGATGAGAACAGGTCCTGGTCTTCCGCTAGATGCAATTTTAAAAGCCATCGGAATTACTTCTAAAAGTTCACTTGCAGATTTTACCATTACGCTGTGTTTTGTAATCGGAAATGAAAGTCCGAATGTGTCTGCTTCCTGAAAAGCGTCAGTTCCGATGAGCGGAAGGTTTACCTGCCCTGTGATTGCGATGATTGGAATTGAATCGCATTTTGCATCTGCAATTGATGTGAGAAGATTCATTGCTCCAGGGCCGCTTGTTGCAAAACACACAGCCGGCTTTCCTGTTGTACGCGCAATTCCCTGAGCGATAAAACCTGCAGACTGTTCCTGGCGGACGAGCACATGAGAAATTCCACTTCGGGTAAGTTCATCATAGAGAGGAAGAATTGATCCTCCCGGAATTCCTGCGACAGTTGTAATTCCGTGCATTTTGAGAAGTTCTGTAATAATTTGTGAGCCTGTTTTTTTCATATTCCACCAGAAAAAATGATTATTTTATAGCGTAACATTTTATTGGATTTGTGACAATAAAATTTAGGTTGAGGTCAAAAAAACTCTGGTACAATCATAAAATGTACCAGAGTCTGATATAAAAAAAGCTTACAGTCCATCAGATCTGTAAGCTTTTTTTGTGAAAAAATATTTAATATAATTCCACTCTATTTGAAAATTTCTTTGAATTTTCCGAGAAGAACGTCTGTTTCGATTCCTGCATCAAGGTCAGTAATCTTTCCCTTCTTGCGGTAGAAGTCGATTAAAGGTTCTGTCTGTTCTTTGTAAACATCCATTCTGTGAAGGATTGATTCCTGTTTGTCGTCGTCGCGCTGATAAAGTTCGCCGCCGCATTTGTCACAGACACCTTCTACTTTTGGTGCTTTTGTAAGAACGTTGAAGTTTTCTCCGCATGCTTTACATACACGGCGTGTAGAAAGACGTTTGATAACGATGTCTGTGTCGATTGTAAAGTTTACGCAGGCAAGTTCAAGACCGAGTGTCTCAAGCATTTCTGCCTGTGGAATTGTGCGTGGAAATCCGTCAAGAATGAAACCGTTTTTGCAGTCATCCTGTGAAAGTCTGTCTTTAACAAGTTCAAAAGTGAGGTCATCGCTTACAAGGCTTCCTGAGTCGATGATTGCCTTAACTTTTACTCCGAGTGGAGTCTGAGCCTTGATGTTAGCTCTGAAAATATCGCCAGTTGAGATGTGTGGAATTTTATAATCTTCCTTTACTTTAACTGCGAGTGAACCTTTTCCAGCTCCTGGAGGTCCTAAAAAAATGAAATTCATATTGTACTCCTATTAAAAAATTATTTTTCGTTTAACATATCCATTTTACAGGGAAATGCTTAAAAAAGCAATTTCAGTTTCCCAGTTAAAAACAGTGTTTTCAGATGCGTTTTCCAAAAGAGCCCTGAGCTTTTCAAGTGATGCATCTCCAACTTCTTCGGCCATTGCGTGCGCGTATGCAGAAGTCTCAAGATTAAACCAGTTGAAAATTTCTCTCTTTGTAATTCTTCGTTTTTCGATTACGCGTTCAACTTCGTATGAAACATTAAATCCGTCTTTCTTAAAAAGCTGGACTATTACATCATTGTTCCATTCAAAAAGTGGATTTGATTTATCACCAAAGAATTTTGTTTCTGCATTTTCCATTTTAGAAAGCATCGAAGCATAAGGTTCAAAAATTTTGTTTCCTAAAACCTGAGCTCCAATCAGTTTTGAAATGCGCTGTCCGTTGCTCGGAATTTTCTGTGCAATTACGATGTTAAATCCTTTTGCAAGCGGATTTGTTTCTTCAGGTCGTTTTGAAATTGTCTTGATCTGATTAGAAAGATTTTTAATGTCAGAAACAGAGTTAAATGGATTTCTGAAAAAGACATGATCAAAAACGATTCCCTTTAACGCAAAGTTGTCGAGCATGTCAGAAAAAGTTTCGTTCTCTTTCGGAAATTCAAGTAAAGGTTTATCAAGGTTTCCGAGCGTGCGTGAATACTGTTCGAGAATCTGTTTTCCCTTTTCATTTCTGCACACACCGCATGTAACACCTTCAGGAGTTTTGCGTGCAACTTCCCATAACAAAAGCGCGTCGTCTGCATTCCATATTAAAGAACGGTCGTGACGAGAAAGTGTTGCAACCTGAGTCATCGTGTCGCGTTCTTTGAGTAATATTTCTGCACGGTTAGAATCGATTCGTGAGCGCCATGATTTGTCTGCTTTGTCGAGAGCAGTTTCTTTGTATGCGTTGACAGGTGAGTAAGTTAAATTTTCTGCAGTTTTTATATTTCCTGATTTGAAATGTTCGTTGATCCACCATTCAGAAATTGGATTTTCTCCAAACTCAGATTTTTCGTTTGCGCAGCTTTTTGCAGTAGGCGAGCGGAGTGCTTTTGATTCTGATGCGTTTTTGCTTCCTGTTTCAAGTGGAACTTCTTTCTCCGCATTCTCATAAAAATCTTCTTTCTCAAGAATTGCCGCAATCTGAAGTTCGCGTCGTGAGAGAACATCATTTCTGATTGTATCTTCATAGCCCTGATTGCTCGGAGTGTAGAAAACTCTTCCCATAAGTGCATCAGGTAAATACTGCTGTGCAACCCAGTGATCGCGGTAAGCATGCGGATAAAGATATCCAGAGCCATGACCAAAGCCTTCTGCATCGCGGCTTGAATCTTTTAAATGATTCGGGACATCTGCATCTTCTTTTTCTACAGAAGAGAGTGCATCAAAAAATGCCATCGAGCTGTTTGACTTTGGACATGTCGAAAGATAAAGCGCTGCGTGAGCAAGATGATATCTTCCTTCAGGTAATCCGACTCTGTCAAAAGCTTCTTCACATGCAGTCACAACTGCAATAGCCATAGGGTCTGCCATTCCTGTGTCTTCGCATGCAGAGATTAACATTCTTCTGAAAATAAAATGAGGATCTTCTCCAGCTCTCACCATACGGGCAAGCCAGTACATTGCAGCATCCGGATCTCTTCCGCGTAAAGATTTTATAAAAGCACTTATGATGTCATAGTGATAGTCGCCGTCTCTGTCATAGAGTACAACTTTTTTTTGAATTGATTCTTCGGCTGCTTCTTTTGAAATGTAAATTGTACTTCCATAAGACGGAACAGGAGGAGTTGCCTGCGGATCCCATTTTTCCGGAGTTGTTTCGACAGCAAGTTCAAGTGCGTTTAACAGTGAACGCGCATCTCCGTTTGCGGTTTCGATTAAATGTTCAAGTGCACCTTCTTCGAATTCCACATTCCAGTGCCCATAACCGCGGTCAATATTTTTTAATGCCTGTTCTGCTGTTTTTTTGAGATCGTCAATTGTGTGAGGTTTTAACTGAAAAACGCGGCTTCGGCTTACGAGCGCTTTGTTAACTTCGAAGAAAGGATTTTCTGTTGTGGCACCGATCAGGATGATTGTTCCGTTTTCGACCCATGGCAGAAGTGCGTCCTGCTGAGCTTTGTTCCAGCGGTGAACTTCGTCTACGAATAAAATTGTGCGTCTTGAATAAAGATTAAAGTAATCTTCTGCCTGTTTGATGGCAGTTCTTATGTCAGCGACACCGGTTAAAACTGCATTGAGCGTGATGAAATTACTTTTTGTGTGGTTTGCGATAACGCGGGCAAGGGTTGTTTTACCTGTTCCCGGAGGACCATAAAAAATAACGGAAGTAAGCTGGTCTGCTGCAATTGCACGGCGTAAAAGCCTTCCGCGTCCGACAATATGATCCTGACCGATATATTCATCAAGAGTCTGCGGCCTCATGCGTGCAGCAAGCGGCTCTTTTAAAATTGAACTGGCATAAAAAAGTTCATCCATTACTCGATATTCCACTTGCCTCGGCTTGGGTAGTATGACCAGAGTCCCTGATGTGTAAACTGAGCAGAATTTGAACCTGTTCCTTCTACCTGGTTAGAAGCATAGATAATATTTTGCAAAGCATTTCTTTCAGGAAAGACTGCAAGAGGTGCATAAGTTTCGTAAATTGTACTCATTGTACTTGAAAGGTTTTTAAATTCCATAGCCTTGCCGGTAGCACGGTCAATGAGAACTGTTCCGTTTTGAGATGTTGCAAGAACTGAATCGTTCATTACGGCAAGTCCTGTTATGATTCCGTTTGCCGCTGTAGAAAGAACTGATACATTACCTGTTGAGTCCATCACTTTGAGCTGTGTATAGTCACCATAGAAAATGCATGTTGCGTCAGAATATGCTGTTTCATCAGAACATGCTGCAAAATAGTCAAAAAAGAAAACAGTACCATTAAGCCATGCACATGAGTTTTTGCCATATGTTCCATATGGTGTAAAATCTGTAAAACTGTCTCCTTCAAGTTTATAAACGGTGTTGTTGATATTTATGAATGCTGCTCTGTGATCTTTTTGAACGGCATTTGTACACATAAGAGTAACATTCTGGTATTCATCGCTTCCCATAACTCCTGAAAGCGGATGTCTGTTCCAGAAACCGTTTTTATCAAGATAATAAAGTGATCTTGAAGAAAGTTCTGTTTCTCCTTCATTTCCGTCTGTATCAAAGTTAACTACAAAGGCATAAAGGTAATCTTTGTCTGCGGCAAGGGAATGAACATGTCCGTTTGGTTTTGATGTCTGTATCCATGAACCGTGTGTTTCATTGTACGCGCTTTTTGTAAAGATTTTTCCGTTTGCAACATAAAGTGATTCAAAATTATTTGCATCTGTAAATCTTATGACTGAAAAAATGTCACCGAGCATTGTTGCTTCTTCGAGTTTTACTTCCTGTCTTACGTGATAAAGAATAGGATCCTGACATGAAGTTAAAAATGCAGAAAAAATTAATGCAAGAGAAAAATATGTAAGTAATTTTTTAGTAAGTTTCATGTGTTCTGTTTCTCCTGAAAATTAAAAGTGATATCTGGCACAGGCTGCTGCTGTAATTCCGAGATAGTTGTCATTTTTAGCAGGATCTTTTGAAATCCACTGCGGAAGCCATAATACATTGCATTCAAGTCCTGCAGACCAGTTTTCGTTTATTCTGAAGTAACATCCTGCATCACCTTTTACAATAAGGCCCGGAAAATAAGTATACTGAAGATATGTTTCAACAGCTCCGCCTATGTTGACTGAAATTGGAAATTCAAATCGTCCGATATATGGCTGAAAAGTAACTCCGAGTGTAAACGGAATGATTGTAAACATATTGTTTCCAATTGTAGGGTTATAGGCAAACATGATTTCAGCTCCGACTGCAAAAAACTGAGACAGAAATCTATGGTAGCCGAGACTGAGTCCGCCTCCGATAAAAAGCTGTTCGTCAAATCCCAATGGAAAAACAGGCATGACTTTTAATTTTATAAACTGATCGCCGGGACCGTTCTGTGTAAGCTTCTGATCTTCTTCTTCGTAATAATCTCCGTCACCTTCGTAATCGCCTGAGTCGTCCTGATTCTGCTCTGACTCTGAAATTTCTGTTTCTGATTGTGCAAAAATGTTTTGTGGAACGGCTGCAAAAAGCATTCCCATTGCAAGAATAACAGCCTTTGAAAAGCGTTTCATAATTCCTCACTGATAGAATTTAAATAGAAAATTTGTTATAATTTAAGAATAATACATTTTTTACTGTGTTTATTCAATAAAATTTAAATTAATAACTTTTTATTTAGTTACATATACTAAGGGGACTGAAATGAGTGCTGAGATTATTGACGGAAAGGCAATTGCAGAGCAGGTAAGGGCAGATGTTGCAGAAAAAGCTGCAGAATTAAAGAAAACTGGAATTATTCCATGCCTTGCAGTCATTTTAGTGGGTGAAAATCCAGCCAGCGTATCTTATGTTACCGGCAAGCAGAAAGCTCTTGCAGAAGCCGGAATGGCAGATAAAAGCGTCCGTTTACCGGAAAACACTACAGAAGACGAGCTTCTGGCATTAATCGACAGATTGAACAAAGATGACACAGTTCACGGCATTCTCGTTCAACTTCCTCTTCCAAAGCATATAAACGAAGACCGCGTAATCATGGCAATTGACCCGAAAAAAGACGTTGACGGCTTTCATCCTGTAAATGTCGGAAATCTTATGATAGGCAGAAAATCATTTTTACCATGTACACCGCACGGAGTCGTAGTTCTTCTCAAAAAAATGAACATCGAGACAAGCGGAAAGCACTGCGTAATCATCGGACGCTCAAACATCGTAGGAAAGCCTCTTGCACTTCTTATGGCACAGCGCGAAGTAAATTCCACAGTAACAATCTGCCACACGGGAACAAAAAATCTTGCAGAAATCACAAAGCAGGCAGACATCTTGGTTGCAGCTGTCGGACATCCGTCGACTGTTACACGCGATATGGTAAAACCGGGCGCTGTTGTAATTGATGTCGGGGTCAACAGAATTCCGGATGAAACAAAAAAGAGCGGTTTCAGACTTGTCGGAGACGTTGACTTTGATGCAGTTTCAGAAACTGCTTCTTATATAACTCCAGTTCCAAAAGGTGTAGGCCCGATGACGATTGCGATGCTGATGGTCAACACTCTCGAGGCTGCAGAAAATACTTTGAATAAATAAGTGGAATCTGTATGACTTATTTTTTTGAAACTTACGGCTGCCAGATGAACATTGCTGAGTCTGCGGCAGTTGAACAGCTTTTAATTTCCCGCGGATGGACAAAGGCAGATGATGTTCAGGTCTGCGATATGGCAATCATCAATACATGTTCTGTCAGACAGACTGCAGAAAACAGAATACTTGGAAGGCTCGGATGGTTTACAGGTCTTAAGGCACTCCGCGAAAAAAGACCTGGGGCAAAATCAAAGACTCTTGAAATTGCCGCAGAATATGTCAAAGACGGCGCTAAACCGATTACTGTTGTCGTAATGGGATGTATGGCAGAACGGCTTTTGAAATCACTTCAGATTGATTTTCCTGTCGTTGATTATGTCGTTGGAACTTACGCAAAAAAGCAGTTTGGCGAGATCATTAATGCCGTAGAAAATAATATTGATCCGAAAAATTTAAAGCTTGTAAATGATCCTGACGGTTATGAATTTTCACCTCTTTCACTTGAGCCCGGAAACTTTTCGGCCTTTGTTCCAATCATGCACGGATGCAATAATTTCTGTTCATACTGTATCGTTCCGTATGTACGGGGCAGGGAAAAAAGCCGCAGCACAGAAGATATCCTTAAAGAAATTGATTTTCTTTCTAAGAACGGCGTAAAGGAAATTACTCTTCTCGGGCAGAATGTCAATTCATATCATTATAACGAAATTGACTTTCCGGAACTGTTGAAAATCATCTGTGATCATATCGATGAAACTGAAAGTGAAATCGGCTGGGTAAGATTTATGTCGAGTCATCCGAAAGATCTTTCTGATAAATTGATTTCAATCATCAAAGAACGAAAACAGCTTTGTCATCACATTCATCTTCCTGTTCAGCACGGTTCTACAAAAGTCCTCAAAGAAATGAACAGAAAATATTCCCGTGAAGATTATCTTGCTCTCGTTTCAAAAATTAAAAAAGAAATTCCTGATGTTTCGCTTACGACTGACATCATGGTCGGATTTCCTGGCGAAACAGAAGAAGAGTTTGAAGAAGTACTTTCTCTTCAGAGAGAAATTCTATACGAAACAGCTTTTATGTATTACTATAATCCTAGAGAAGGAACTCCGGCTTCTATCCGTCCTGATCAGATTGATGTCGAAGTTAAGAAGCAGCGTCTTCAGAAAGTCATTGACCTTCAGCTTGAGATTACAAAAGGCGAAATGACAAAGCGAATCGGAAATTCTGTTACTGTTCTCGTAGAAAAAGTAAGTCATGATGATAAGACAGAACTTCTCGGTAAGACACCGCAGGATGAACGCATTGCATTTAAAGGCGATGAAAACCTGATCGGAAAATTTGTTGATGTAAAGATTGAAAGTCTTTCAGGCAATACTTTCCGTGGAACTGTTTTGAATTAGAGTTGTTTATATAAATAAGGAGTGTGTGGAATATGATAGCTAAGTTAATCAGTCTGATTGCAATACTTGTTCTGTTTGCTTTTTTTATGGGTTTTAACCTTGATAATAAATGTAATATCTGGCTTTTTTATAAAACATTTGAAAACGTTCCGGCTTTCATGAACTCACTTATTTCATTTGCTTTTGGAGTTCTCTGTACACTTCCTTTTGCTTTAGTCAGAAAATATAAAAAGACAAAAGAAATTGAACAGCGTGAAAACGAAAAAGCAAAAAGAAAAGCTGCGAGAAAAAATTCATCATCAGAAACAAAAATTGAAATTGCTGATTCGGAAAATAAACCGCTTTCAAAAAGAGATTTCATTCTCAGTAAAATTAATAAATTAAAAAAACAGAATGTAAAAGAAACATCAGAAACAGAAAGTGATTCAGAATAAAAAAATGCATTTGGATATTGATATGAAAAAAAATTATAAGGCTTTTGTTTTATTGCAGTTACTACTTTGCTTCTCATTGTCTGCACAGAATAATGCAGTGCTGCCTGTTTCAAAAGCACTTGAGTGTGAAACTGTAGAAGAATCAATTTCATATCTGAATAAGCAGATTGAAAAAACAGAAGCCTCTTCTGATAAAAGAATCCTTTATGTCTTTAAAGCTTCGGTTGAAGAACAGGCTTCGATGTATGTTGATGCCTCAAAGTCTTACGCAAAAGCTGCAGGCTTGAAAATTACGCAGGAAGAAATCAATTCTTTTAAACTTCCCAAAAATGCAAAGCCGGAAGAAAAAATTGTTTATAATATTTTAAAAAAGACTTCCAGTATTCTTGTTCTTGATGCAGTAAGAACAAGCCTTAATGCAGGAGAATCGGAAACTGCAAAAAGTTATTTAAATTCTTCAATCAGAAATTCTAAAGACGAAAAAATTCAGGCAAAGATTAAACTTTATGAAGTGTGGGCTTCTCTTTGCGGACAGATTAGCGAAGATGAATTTAATTCAATTATATATCTTTTAAAAGCTTATTCTGGAATGCCGGATATGAAATCTGTCCGTGTTTCTGTTCTGTTTACGCTCTGGTATATAAATAATGATTCAGATGCTTCGAAAATTTTACGGGATGAATATCCAAAGAGTGCAGAAGCTCAGATTGTTACCGGAAATTCTCAGCTGATGCCGACACCGTTCTGGTTTTTTGTGGAACGTCGGGGTAATGCACTTTCTGCTTCGTCTGGAAATAAAAATATAAATTCTGCCGGACAGAAAATTTCAAATATTGAAGTTGCGAAAGTTAAATCTGAAGAACCTGAAAATCAGGACGGTAAATCAGATGAAAAAATCAAGCGCCAGCAGGTAGGCCTTTTTGGAAAAAAAGAAAACGCCGAATCTCTAGTTTTAAGATTAAAAGAAAAAGGATTTACTGCAAAAATTGAAGAAGAAAAAAGACCTTCTGGAAATATTTACTTTATTGTAACAGTTGATGAAAATCCGGAAGGTAATATGGGATTAAAGTTAAAGACAGCAGGCTTTGACTGTTATCCGATTTTTTAATTTTTTTATTTTTTTTTTGCAAAGGAGAAAATAGATGGATAGTAAAAAAACAGTTCAGACGATTTTTATTTTTGCACTTCTTGCACTTTTTCTTACGGCCTGTATTGCAATGATATATCCTTTTTTTACAGTTATTCTCTGGGCAACTCTTTTATATATAATTTTCAGACCGTTACACGGAAAACTGATTTTAAAACTTGATTCTAAAAAAAAGTTTTATAAACTTAAAAAAAATCTCATCGCAGGATTATTTGCTGTCGGAATTCTTTTTATTATTATCATTCCTTTGATTTTTATTTCTTTTCTTCTGCTGCAGGAATTGACAGCTTTCTTTCAGAATGCACTTTCTTTTATAAAAAATAATCCGTCTTATTTTTCAAAAGACGGACCTTTTGGAAATATTTTTAATTTTTTTACATCTCGTGGAATTGATATTCCGAATTTTGATCTTGCTTCAATTCAGAATTATCTCATCAGTTTTATTCAGTCGTACAGTTCAAAATTTCTTTCTCTTGGAACTTCAGTTGTAAGTAAAACTGGAAATTTTATCATTTCACTTTTGTTTGTTGTGTTTGCACTTTTCTTTTTCTTTCTTGACGGACAATATCTTATTGAAGTATTTAAAAAAGCTCTTCCTGTAAAGAATGTCTATATGGACATTCTTACTCAGAAATTTGCAGAAATAACAAGGAAACTTTTTTCAGGATATATTCTTGTAGCTCTTTATCAGGGCGTTGCTTCATTTATCATAATGACAATTTTTCATGTCAGAGGCTCTCTTCTGTTTTCCGTTATCCTGATGTTTGCTTCTTTTATTCCGATTTTTGGTGCGTCTATTGTCTGGCTCCCGATTGGAATCGTAATGTGTTTTACAGTTTCAATGTTTAAGGGAATTCTGTTTTTACTTTTATGCGGTTTCTGCGTAAGTTTTCTTGATAATTTTCTCAGACCGTTTCTGCTTAAAGACAGAATAAATATTCATCCGTTAATAATTTTCTTTTCAATTCTCGGTGGATTAAAAGTTTTTGGAATGAACGGTTTGATCTTAGGACCTTTAGTTGTAATTTTGTTTTTTACAGTTCTTGATCTTCTTGTTAATACAAAAGATATGGAGCTTTGACAATGAAAAAATATTTCCTGTTCTGTATTTCAGGTATTCTCTTTTTCTCAGTCTCTGGATGTTCATTAAAATATAATCGTGAACTTCTTTCAGAAGAAAATGCTCCTCAGTTAAGACTCGAAAATATCGTTATGAGAAAATATAATGATAATAAAAAAAGTCTCGAGCTTAAAAGTTCTGTTTATGAACAGTATAAAAGTGCAAATCTTTCCTATGCCAGAGACGCTGTTTTTACTTTGTATGACAGTGACATGAAGCAGACTTCTACCGGAGAAGCTTCTTTGCTCAGTGCAAATACAAGAGAAGAAGTTTTTTCATTGTTTGGTGGAATTGATTTTTACGATAGTACGCAGAACCTGAAAATTAATGGTGATTCTTTAAGATGGAATGGAAAAACTGAACAGCTTGTTTCTGCAAAAGGAAAAGAAATTACAATTCATAAAGATGATCTGATAATTTCTGGAAAAGATTTTTCTGCAAGTGCTGTAAGCAATACATTTTTGTTTTCAAGTTCTGTTCATGGATCACAGGTTTTCGTAAATGAAACAGACGGCTCCAAAGAAGAAATTACATTCTATGGCGATTCAATGCAGGGTAGTGTATCAAATTCCAAAGAAAGTTCCAAACAGAATTCTACGATACTCTCCGGTAACGCAATTGTAAAAACTTCTACAATGGAAATTAAAGCTGATTCAATTGAACTTACTGGAAATGATTTTGATATAATAAAAGCTTCTGGAAATATAAAGGGAACAAATACGGAATCTGAACTTGAATTTTCTGCAGAGACTCTTGAATATAACCGTGAAACTAAAATTGTAGTTCTTTCTGGCGGAGTAGAATTAAAAGATTTAAAAAATGATGTAACTGCAAAAGCACAGATTATAGAATATGATCAGAATACTGATGTTGCAATCATGCAGATCGATGTTGAACTTAAACAGAAACAGAATGTCTGTACGGGAGCATATTCTGTTTACAGAAAAAAAGAACAGACTCTCGAATTAAGCGGAAATGCAAGCGTAAAACAGTCAGACGATACATTCCGCGCGCAGTATATTTCATTTGACATGGATACAGAAGAAATTGTAATGGACGGTAATATTCGTGGAACTGTAACAACAAAAAAGACGGAGTCAGAATAATGTCAGACGAAGAAATGTTTTTAAATACCGGAATTTCATCAGAAATACAGAACCCAACAGAAGAACCTGCTTCCGAAGTTCCATCTGAAATGCAGACCCCAACAGAAGAACCTGCTTCCGAAGTTCCACTTGAAATACAGAATTCAACGGAAGAACAGATTCCCGAAGTTCCACCGGAAGTGCAGCCGGTAATTCATACACTCAGGGCTTCGTCTCTTTATAAAACTTTTGGACGAAAAAAGGTTGTACAGGGAATTGATTTTGAAATGCACACCGGTGAAGTTTTAGGTCTTTTGGGACCGAACGGTTCTGGAAAAACAACTACTTTTTATATGATTGTCGGTTTTTATAAACCAACTCAGGGAGAAGTTTTTCTTGATGGAAACAGAATGACAGAACTTCCGATGTATCGTCGTGCTCAGAGCGGAATATCGTATCTTCCGCAGGAGCCGTCCGTATTTAAAAAAATGACTGTTGAAGATAATATCTGGTCAATTATTGAAACCAGAAAAGATCTGACTCTTAAAGAAAAGAAAAATCTGCTTGAACAGCTTATTGAGGAATTTGCGATAACAAGAATCAGAAAACAGAAAGCATATACACTTTCGGGTGGAGAACGAAGAAGAACGGAAATTGCCCGAAGTCTTGCAATTCAGCCAAAATTTCTTATGCTTGATGAACCTTTTGCAGGAATAGACCCGATTGCAGTTTCTGATATCAAAAATCTGATAAAAATACTCGTAAAGCGGGATATCGGAATACTTATAACAGATCATAATGTCCGCGATACTCTTGAAATTACAGACCGTGCTATTATTATTAATAACGGTCAGATTATTACACAGGGAACTAAGGAAGAGATTTTACAGTCTGAACAGGCAAGAACTATATATCTTGGCGCTGATTTCGAAATGTAACTTTTCAAATTCTGTAAAAAATTAAGGTTTTTACTATGATATTAAAAATCTTTTTTACTTGACTTCTGACACAGAAAGGTTAAAATAGAAGAATATGAGTGATTATCTGGATATTAACAACGAAGAGCTCTTGAAAGACTTTTTCACAGAAGCAGAACAGCAGGTGGAAAATCTTGAAAGCAACATCTTAGTCATTGAAAACGACCCGACAAATCATGATGCCATTGATGAAATTTTCAGAGCGGCACATACTTTGAAAGGTGGATCAGCAACTGTTGAAATGACTGAGCTTTCTACATTCACACATACTGTAGAAGATGTTCTTGATGAGCTCCGTTCGGACCGTTTACAAGTTACAGAACCTGTCGTCGATGTTTTGCTTGATTCTATCGATACAATCAAGGCAATGCTCGATGCACGTGCTAATGGCTCTGTTTATCAAGAAGATGTAACTTCTCTTTTGGACCGCCTTAAGGCGTTTATCCCAGAGAAACAAGATAAAAAAGCAAAGAAAACAGTTCCTGCAGAACTTCGTCCTCAGGTTCCTTCTCCAAAACCGGAACCTGTACAGGCCGCAGCACCTCAGACTGGTGCTCCTCCAAAGCCTGTAATTTCAGATGATGAATACGCAGAACTTACACAGGTTCTCGAAGCAGATCAGAAGCTTTGGTGTGTAACAGTAGCCTTTGATGAATCAAATCCGATGAACTCTGTCGGTGGTATTCAGGTATTTGCTGCACTTAAGGCATGTGGAAGCGTTCTGAAAACTGTTCCTGATTTTGATGCATTGTACGAGGATGAATTCTATCCTCAGGTACTTTATTATATCGGTTCCAGCTCGACAGCTGAAAATCTCGAAGATGTTGCATTTTTGAGTGATGTTACTTTGAGTACTGATGCTCAGATTGTGGAACCTGAAAGCGCCGCTAAATCTGCTCCGGAACCAGCTCCTGTAAAACCTGCAGCAGCTCCTGTTCAGGCAGCACCTGCAGCAGCTGCGCCTTCTCCGGTTCCTGCCGAAGAACAGGAAGCAGTGCCGGAAGTTCCACCAAAAGCAGAAGAAAAAACAGAAGCAAAACCAGAGGCAAAACCCGCTGCAAAAGCAGCTCCTGCAACTGGTACACATATTCAGCAGGGCTCTGTGCTCCGCGTAGATTCAAAGCGTATTGACTATCTCTTAAACCTCGTTTCAGAGACTGTAATTACAAAGGCTGCATTTAACCAGACAGCAAGCCAGATGAGCGATATTCAGGTTCAGTTTCAGACAATTGATGCTGCATACCGTGAAAAAATCAGACGTATGTTTGACCAGCTTCCGCAGTATCTTGAAGAAATTCAGTCTGGTGTAAGCGTAAGAGATGTAAAAGCAAATATCACTCAGGAATTTGGTGATGTTGTAAATTACTTTGATACATTTGAATCTTCACTTAAAAATCTTACTGTTAAGTTCCGTTCTTCAACTCAGAACCTTGGTCGTATTGCCGGAGAACTTCAGGAAGGCGTAATGAAAATCCGAATGGTTCCGATCAATCAGATTTTCAGCCGTTTCCCTCGCGTTGTCCGCGACCTTCAGAGAGATCTTAATAAAAAGGTTAACCTCGTAATTGAAGGTGAGGATACAGAACTTGATAAGACTGTAATTGATGATCTTCTTGACCCTGTAATGCACTGTGTAAGAAACTCTGTAGACCATGGTATTGAAGAGCCTCAGGTTCGTCTTGCTGCCGGTAAGCCGGAAGAAGGTACTTTACTTCTTAGAGCTTCAAACGAAGGTAACCAGATTATCATCGACATTGCAGATGATGGTGCTGGTATCAACGTAGAAAAAGTAAAGAATAAGGCTATTGAAAAAGGTCTTATTCATCCGAATAAAAAAATTTCCGATCAGGAAGCATATCAGTTAATCTTTATGCCAGGCTTTTCTACAGCTGCAAAGATTTCGAATGTTTCTGGACGCGGTGTAGGTCTTGATGTTGTTAAGACAATGATTGAAAAACTCAACGGAACAGTTTCTGTTTCAAGTGAACCTGGAAAGGGAACAAAGTTTACAATCCGTCTGCCGTTGACACTTGCCATTATTCAGGGTCTTCTTGTTCGTGTCGGAAAGGAAGTTTACTCAATTCCAATTGCTTCGGTAATTGAATCACAGCGTGTAAAAATTGAAGACATTAATACAATTGATAACTACGAAGTTCTGAATGTTCGTAATGAAGTTATCAGTATTCTTCGTCTTTCAAGATTGTTCAACATAAAAGAAACAAACAACAGCGAATACAGCTTTGTTGTAATTGTAGGAACAGAAGAAAAGAAAATTGGTGTAATGGTCGATTCTCTTATTGGAGAAGAAGATGTTGTAATTAAACCTCTTCGCGATCAGTTTACAAACTCACCGGGAATTGCCGGCGCTTCTGTATTAGGTGATGGATCTGTTTCTTTGATCATCGATGTTCGTCAGCTTCTTGAGCTTGGTGTGCGTCAGGAATTGAATGCACAGGAAGCTCAGTCTGCAGCGCAGAATATGTAAAAAAAAAGGTGGAGATGTTTATGGAAAACGAATACACAAATGCTACACAGTTAACAGACGATCTCACTATGATGCAGCAGGAAGCAGATGATAAAGAAAATGTTTCTGTTGTTGACTACAAAATGGTAACTTTTTCTCTTGCAGGAAAAGATTATGCCATTGACATCATGCAGGTAAAAGAAATTGCAAAGACTGGACGCTTTACTTATGTTCCTAATACTTTGCCTTTTGTTCTTGGTGTATACAACCTTCGTGGTGAAATTATTCCGATTATTGACTTAAGATTGTTCTTTAATATTGATGTTCCTCCTCGTCAGGATAATGCTGTTGAAAACATGCTTATCGTAAGCGTAGAAGACCAGCTTTTTGGTGTTGTAGTTGATGCAATCGATAAAGTTGTTGGAATTCAAAAAAGTACAATTCAGCCTCCACACCCATTGTTTGGCGACATTAACATTAAGTACATCTATGGTGTTGTAGAGTCTCAGAGTCATCTTTATATTCTTCTCGATATTGAACGTATTTTCAATTCCAGAATTTCTTCAAAAGATAATGAAAATGGAATGAATAACGTTTATGTGAATACTTCTGTAAGGGAAATAATGCCGGATAATCAGGCTCAGACTCCTGCCAGAGGTCTTGCTGCAAAGGCAGCACAGGCAAATGCAAACGCAAATGCTGCTTCTCAGAAAGACAATTCACAGGATTATAAGTTTGTCGTAGATGAGTTAAAAAATCTTAAGAAATTCTTTGTTTCAGATCTTAACGAAAACTGGGTTAAAAGCCGTTTTGAAGAATGGTCAAAAGAAAGAAAAGAAAGTCAGCTTCAGACAGAAAAAGATGCTGATGATTTCTTGAGTAAATTCTGGTCTCCTTGTAACGGACAATGGTGGACTAAACAATATGCGGATGAAGTTTATAAACTTTTACCGGATAATTCAGCAAAACAGATTGTAGTCTGGAATCCTGGATGTGGTAAAGGTTATGAATCATTCTCGCTTGCATGTCTTTTGAAGAAGCGTTACCCTGATTCTAAAATCAGAATTTACGCTCATGACATGGATTTGCTAAATGTATCTAATGCACCTTTAATTTCAATTCCGGAAACATACGCAAATGACTGGTATGCTCCGTTTGTGACAAAAAAGGTGAATGGAGAATATACCTTTACACAGGAAATAAAAGATATTATCATGTTTGAGTACCATGACTGTACGCACAGTAATTCGCTCCCTATGGTAGACATCGTATTTGCACGTGATCTTCTTTCTTTCCTTTCTGTAGAGGCACAGAATATGGTTGTTGGTGATTTTGATGAAAAACTCAAAGGTAATGGTATCATTATCCTGGGTCAGGGAGAATCACTTGGCAAGGGCTCTAATTGGGGTGAAAAGACTGTCGGGTCTTTAACCTACTTTAATAAACAATAGCATTAAGGAGTAGTGCATGAGAGTTGAGTATATTAACCCATTTGTAGAAACTTCATACAGAGTTTTAAAAGAAGTTTTAGGTGATGCGGAAGTTAAACGTGGCGACTTGTATTTAAAGTCAACTGCAATGCCTGTAATGGGTGTAGCAGCTTTAGTAGGCTTGGCAGGCGATGTTGAAGGTCGTGTTTTATTTGACATGACATTTGAAACAGCTTTAAATATCGCATCAAAGATGAATGGCGAACAGCTTGCTGAATTTGATGATTTGGCAAAAGCTACAATCAGTGAATTGGCAAACCTTATTACAGCTCAGGCAGTTACAAAACTGCATGAACTTGGATTTAAGTTTGACCTTACACCACCAGCTTTGTTTGCAGGCGAAAAAATGGAAATTGCCGCATTGGCAGGACAGTCAGAAAATGTTGAAGCATTAATTGTTCCACTTATTACTGACTTTGGAAAAATTGAAGTTAACGTTGCAATTCGTGAACGCGCATAATACAAAGGGAGAAAAGTTATGAAAACAAAACAGGATTTTCCTACAATCAACGAAAGACCACCAGAAGGTACAAAAGCTGACGGATCAAAATTCCGTGTTTTAGTTGTAGACGATTCAATCTTCGTTGCTAAACAGCTCGGACAGATTTTGTCCAGCGAAGGTTATGAAATTGTTGCAACTGCAGCAGATGGAAAAGAAGGTGTTGATAAATATAAGGAGCTTTGTCCAAATGTTGATATCGTAACAATGGATATTACAATGCCTCGTATGGATGGTATTACAGCTCTTGAACAGATTATGGCTTTTGATAAAAATGCAAAAGTTGTAATGGTTTCTGCCCTCGGAAAAGAAGAACTTGTTAAAAAGTCTCTTTTGCTTGGTGCTAAAAACTATATCATCAAACCTCTTGACCGCAAAAAGGTTTTGGAACGCATTGGCGCTTCATTAAAATAGAATTATTCAGTTTGTGCCTGTCCTTTTCAAGTCTGATATTGTTTAGACTTGAGAGGCGGTTCAACTTACAGATTTTTTCTCTTTTAGAATAAACACTATAATGGTTTTATTTCAGTTTTTTAAAATTGAGATAAAATCGTTATAGTGTTTTTTTGTTTAAACACTTTTTGTTTTAGCGTTGTAAGTTTATTTTTTATTGCAGTCTGGAACTGTTGTAAGTATGTAGCCTTTATTAAAAGAAATTATGTCAAAGTTCAGTTCTGAATCGTTTGCAAGAATATTTCTAAGACGATGTATTGTAAGTCTTAAGCTGTTGGAACTTGCCGGTTTGTCATCTCTTGAAATATATTCACATAATTCTTTTGCGGATACATGTCTGTCAAAATTCTGATAGAGCTTGTTAAAAATTATCTGAAGCTTATTTGAAATATGATTTCTCTTGTGGAATTTTTTTATGCAGTCTGAAGTTTCAAGCAGTGTATTTTCATCATGATTAAAAGGCTTCCGCTTTTTTTCAGGTACAAGAAAATCTGTAATTACATTTGAAAAGTGAGAAGTGTAATATTCCACTTCATGAGAATCAATTGGTTCTATGTAGCGGAGATTGTCAGATATATATTCTTTTGGTTCCTGAATGCAGCTTACATAAGGATAAATTTCTGGATTCTGAAGGGCATTCTGCATTATGTCAAGAAACGGTAAAATTGCAGAAAGATCAGAAAAATAACCTGTTTTCTGAAGCTGTTTTTTCCAGAACATTTTTCTGTTTTCCGCAAGTGGAAAAGGATGATTGTAAAAAACAATCGGAAACATTTTATTATGTTTCAAAAGAAGGCTGTAAGGATTGAAAGTTGTACTCTGATAGTACATAAAGTCTAAAAACAGAATATCAGGTTCAACGCCAAATTCAAAAATATTTTGAAAAAGTTTTGTAAGCAGCGGATAAATTTTGATTTCAACATTGGTACCTGCCATTTTGTCTGCAAGGAGCTGACATACATCAGGCTGCCTTGTTAAAAAGTAGATACGCATAGTTAATTATTCTCTCTTGATGTTAAGTTACTTAAAATAATATCATAATCAATAAAGATTTCAATACTAAGGTTTTCAAATATTGTAAAAATGTTAAAAATATAATTTTATAGTAAAAAAGTTTAATGATAAAAAGTTAAAACTTCTGGATAAAAGTTAAAAGCTGGAAAACCGTGGTAAAAAATTCAACCTGAATAAAAACTTTCAGATTATTCTTGTTAGAATGCGGAATATTTATTATATTTATTGGAACGAAGACATTTTTAATATGTTCCACTTAAAATAATTTTATAAGAGGCGCGAAAATGGGTAAGAAAGTTCCTATTACATTGCTTGCAGGATATCTTGGTGCTGGTAAGACAACACTTATGAATCATATTTTGAACAATCAGAAAGGTTATAAGGTAGCCGTAATTGTAAACGACATCGGTGAAGTTAATGTTGATGCTACTCTGATTGCAAAGGATGCAAATATTACTGATACTTCGAGCATTGTTGCCCTTCAGAACGGATGTATCTGCTGTCAGCTTAAGAGCGATATGGTTAACCAGATTGAAAAGCTCATCAAGACAGGCAAGTATGATTATATTTTGATTGAAGCAAGCGGTGTCTGTGAACCGCTTCCGATTGCTCAGGCTTTGTCTCAGATCAGCAACGGTTATATCGATGGAATTATTTCTGTAGTTGATTCAATGCGTATGGTAACTGAATTTGATGAAGGTAATGCGCTTTTGAAGGATAATATCGGGGAAGAAGATATTGAAAGTCTTCTCGTTCAGCAGATTGAATTCTGTAATACTCTTATCATCAATAAAGTTGACCTTGTTACAGAAGAACAGCTTAAAAAAATCAGAAAGATGGTAAAAATTCTTCAGCCTAATGCACGTGTAATTGAAACTACGAAAGCAAATGTTGCAATTGAAGACATCATCGGAACAAAAGAATTTGATTTTGAAAAAGTTTATGCAAGTGCCGGATGGGTTGCAGAACTCAACAGACTTGATAACGAAGATGATGACAGAGATGAAGATCATGATGAACATGACCATCACCATCATGACCATGATGAAGACGAACACGAACATCACCACCACCATCATAATGATGAAGATGATGACGACGACGATGATGATGAATGCGATCACGATGCAGAACATTGTCATGACGAACACTGCCATCACCATCATCACCACCACGAACATCATCACGACGGCGAATCAGAAGATGAATATGGAATCGGTTCATTTGTTTATTACCGCCGCGGATGTTTTGACCGCCAGCTTCTGGATAAAGTTGCTGACAAGTGGCCGAAGAACATCGTCCGTTCAAAGGGTGTAATGTGGTTTAATGATGAACCTGAAATGGCATGGGTCTGGGAAACTACTGGACGCCAGATTGTTGCAGGATACTCTGGTGCATGGCTTGCTTCGGCTCCAAAACGAGAACAGGAAAAAATCTTGAAGCAGGATCCTGAAATGGCAAAGAACTGGGACCCGAAATATGGCGACCGTATGATTAAGCTTGTAATCATCGGTATGCACCTTGATAAAAAGGCTATCAGTGATCTGCTTGATACTGCAATTACTGCAGACCCTGAAAATTTATAAAAAAAATTAAAAAAAATTTTATTATTTGATATAAAACAGCAAATTATTTGTATATTATAAGTGGTTGTTGTTTTCTGGCATTGGATGCCTTTAATGGTAATCCTTTCCTCCTTGACCGGAATCTCTGTGTGAGGTTCCGGTCTTTTTTTGTATGGGGGTAATTTAAAATGAATTTAAAATTTTCTAAAAAGCTTACGGCTTTTCTTGTTGCTGCAAGTTATTGCCTTATGCTTGTTCCTGCCAGAGAATTTCGGGAGGAATTTGAAAGTAAAGGACTGTTTGTTGAAAGAAATGAAATTGAAAAAGAAAAATTGAGTGAAGAAGAAAAAGTTTCTCTTGAACGTATGCTTAAAGGTGATGTTGTATGTGATGATATTTTCTGGGGTGAATATGATTCTGAATATTCAGAAATAAAAGATGCAACTTATGACAGTCTTTTTTTAATTCACAAAAGCAGATTGTACGGACTTTTACTTAAAGCTAAAGAAGATTTTTTTAATGAAAAAAAAGAAAGTTATCAAAGTGAAAAAGAAATTGAAAGTAAATGGGAAAAAACAGCAGAAAAAATTGCAGAAGATTATATTTTAGAAAGTAATCTTTCAGATTCGAAAGAATGTGATGAAATTAGCTGTGATTTTATTGAAATGGAAAAAGAAGTTTTTAATGAGCTTTTGTGTGAATTAATGCAGTATGAAAATTCAATTGAAAAAAAATCTGTAAAGACACGGGCGGATCTTGTTGCAGATCAGATGATTTCTGAAATTGAAACAGAGACTGCACAGAGTTATGCAGATCTTTTTGATAAAGTTGAAAAAGCTGATGAATATGATGAGGAAAATCTTGTTGTTCAAAGGGATGAGTGGTTTGAAAGTTTTAAAAAGTATATTGAAAATGGAATTTATAAATGGCAGAAAATAGAAAGTGATTTTCTGGAAGCGAAATACAGTTATGAAAGTGAAGCCGGTGATAAATATGCGGAAAGTGTAAAAGAGTGGGCAGATGCTTATGACAGACTGGAACAGAAAAAAGAAGCGTGGAAAGATGAAATGGAAACAAAACTTGAAGAAGGTCTTGTTACATGGCAGAAAAAGAGTTTACTTCTTGATGAAGATATTAATAAGGCTATGGAGGATTATAAAAATGAATTACTCGCAGAATCAAAACAAAAAAGTGAAGCTTTCAAAATCAATTGTGAAATATACACACAGACTCGTTCCCTGCTTAGTACAGCATGTAATGAAATCGAAAACTGGGCAGCAGTCTGGTCAGAAAAATATGACGGTATTTATTCATATTGGAAAACGGAAGACAATATGCAGGAAGCAGTAAATCCACTGAAGAATTTTGTAACGATTGATGAGACTAACTGTAATCAGTTAAAGGAAAGTATTTCCAGTGTAAAAGAACAGTATAAAAAAACAACTGAAGATATAATTTTGCGTAATGATGAATCGTTAAAAAATATTTATTTCGAATTATTTAATGAAGAAAATATACTTTTTAATGAACTTGAGATAGCGGAGAACTGGGTAGATTTAATCTGTGAATATTCAGTGTCTTTGAATGAAAGTCTTGAAAATCTCAGAAAGATGGTGTTTGATTATTCTGATCTGACATTTGTAAAAAGTAATTTTAATTCACAGAAAGCTGTTCTTGAATCAGACTGTAATATGGCTCAGAAGCAGCTTGAAATATATAAAAGAATTTATGATTTTACAGTCAGTGATGATTTTAAAAACGTAAACACAGAAGATTTAAAAATAAAACTTTCTGAAGCCTGTAATCTGACAGATAAATTTTCTGAAGAATATTCTCTTCTTCTTTTACAGATAGAAAATGCAAAAGAAGAATATGAAAAAGCTGTTAAAGATTATGCAAATGAAAAAACTGTAATAAATAATCTTTTGCAGGAGTTGAAATCGGTTGAGACAGATTACGAAACTGCAAAATATAATGACAGTTATACAAATCTTACAAATTTAAAAAATGAATGCATTTCTGTCATAAATTCCATGAATTCAATTTTTATTAATCCTTTAATCACAAAAGCCTGCGTTAAAGAATACGTTAACCTTGTAGAAAATCATTATTATGAAAAAGTTTATGAAGATTCAAAGGTGATTGTCCAATCACTATATGACGGTTTTAATTGTGAATATTACGATGAAACTGGATTTCACAGTTATTATGTAAGGGGAATTAATGAACTTTATGAGGAACTTTATAAAATAAAAGAAATTAATAAAACGGCTGTTTATTATTCTTCTGGAATGGTTGATGAATCGCGTCTGATTGATACAACGGAAATTGAAAATTTAATTGATATCAGTACAGAACTTGCAAAGTTTATAAAGTATGGAACTCTTACGAAGGATTATTCTGAACAGGAATATGAAGATATGGTAAATGCCAATGGATTAAAGTCGGCTATGTTCAGTCAGAAAAAAGATTCTGAGGTAAAATCTCTTTTATATGATTGCATTGTTAGATTTAAAAATGACAATCCTCAATATTATCTTACGATGTCTGATAACGAAATTGATGATTTTTTTAATGAATTGAATCTTATTATTAAAAATAATTTCTGTACTGATCTTGTAAAGGATGAACTGAGTATTTATCAGAATGAAATATATAAAGCAAGAAATCAGGCAAAAAACCTGGATGAAATAAACAGACTCTCGCTAGATTTAAGTAATGTTTTTGAATATGAAATAAATATTAATCAATTGAATTATGATATAGAAAGTTTTGAATTTTTATTTATAAACGGTGTTTTGGAATTTGAATTACCTGAAAAAATTAAAAAACAGGAAATAGAAGATAAGAATAATCCTTCAAATAAAAAAAATTATACGGCATACACAGAAGAGTCAGAGATGGAATATTCGATGAATGAAAGAGATGCCGTAAAAAAACTTTTTTTATTTGATACGATGTATGAAAAATTAAAAGTTACATTGGAAAATACAGGAAAACAGTTAGTCAAAGTTAATGATGAATATCAGGATTTTTACATTCGCTATACAGATACAAAAAATAAAATGGATTATTTTGAAAACCGGTATGCCGATGAACTTGAAAAATTAAATGGAAATAATTTTGAAAGTTATTTTATAAAAGTAAAAAAGAATCTTGAAAAGTATAATGATCTTGTTAATCAGGCTTTTACAAAATATGAGCAGCTTGAAGAAGCCAGGGATAATGAATATGTTTTAATAGAAGCATTTAATCTTAAACAGAATGAATACATTTTTTTAGACAGTGATCTTGAAAACTGTTTTTCTCCTTTAAAAAATTATCAGAATGCTTTGTCAGATTATGAAGAAAAATTGAACAGACTTAAAGAATTTGAATTAAAAAATTCTGGTATTGATTATCAGAAACATCTTGTTTTATATGATTCAGATGGAAATGATGTTTTTGATGAATTTCATGATATTTCGGAAATTTATCGTTCATCAGAAGTTTTTGGATATGAAATCAGGAATGTTATCAACCGTCAATTTGAAAAATATGAAAAAGTTCTGAAGAATGAAGCGGAATTATTTTCAAGCATTGTCTGTGAAACTGAAACTGAAAATTTTGAACTAAAAGATATTGTAAAAGCTTTTGTTAAAGTTGAAAAAGTAAATGATGTATATGATATTTCATTTAGAGATGATATAGATTTTACAAAAACTGTTCTTGATAAACCTTATGAATATGAAGAAGCATGTTCTGAATATTTGACGCAAAAATGCGTAACTCAATATCTTGATACAGGTGAACCGGTTTTTTATTCAATGTCTGAAATTGAATGCGGAAATTTTTTAAAAGAGCTTTCTGGCAAACAATATTCAATTGATGATCTGATGCTTGCGGAGTGTTATTTAAAAGCGCTGTTTACGGAAAAGTCTTTGTTTGAGGAAGGTGAAAATCCCCAGAATAATCAGAATTATGCACTTGATTCAATTATTGATAAAATGCTTGATGTAAGTATTTATACAGAATATAAAAATGGCAGGATTAATACAATCCGGGATTCATATTATAAAGTAATTGCAAATAATGGACAGAATGATCTTGCAAAGTTTATTGTGTTTAATGAATATAATATTAATGAAAATCTTAATCTGCTTGAAAGGGAAAAAGCTGTAATTGCTAAAAATGCATTGATGCAGGTTATTTCTCATCTTGAAAGTAAGGAAAAAGAATATAAAACAAAAGAATCTGTTGCTATAACTTCTGCATCTGCTATGGCCTGTGTTGCAGTTTTTCCTGTTCTTGCATTTTTTGCTGCTCCTTCAGCAGCATTGTATGTAACGGCTGCTTCATATCACAGGTCTGCCGAAGATTTTGCAGAATGTGCAGATGATATCAGAAACATTATCAATGGTTATGATATTATCATTGCGGATGAAGAAAATTCTGCAGGAAATATAATTGCATCATGGATAGAAAAACAGAATGTCCTGAATATAATACAGAATGATACATATACGATGTTATATGGACAAAATCAGTTTTCGGATAAAAATATAACTTTTGATAAATTCAATAAACAGATAAAAAAAATGCTTTCTGATAATGGAATGGATTATGATTTATATACTGAAAGTTTGTATTCAGATTTAGAAGATATCCGTACATTTGAGGATCTGTTTAATAATGCTGTTCTCAATCATGATTGTACTACAACTCTTGATGCAGTAAATTGCATAACAGATTATCTTGCTCGGAAGTATGACTCTGAGTTTATGAAAGTTACAGAGTGTGCTGATAGTGCAAGAAAAAACGATGACTGGAATGAATCAATGTATCTTCGTGAAATCGGAAATATCAGCTTTGATACTCTTATTAATGAAAGTAAAGTAGATTTGAAAAGAGAACAGGAAGATTATATTTCAACAGGTTTTAATATTCTTGTTTCATCTTATGAAAATCTTTTGACAGAATATTATAAAAATCTGATTATTGAAAAAGAAAATAATTTAAATCTAAAAAAAGAAAAGCTGAATTTACAATATCTTGACTGGTTGAATGAAATTGAAACTACGAAATTAAAAGGTGATAAGGAATGGGCTGAAGCAGAAGAACAGTTTAAGGCGAAGTTTGTAACCTGGAAAAATCAGTTTATCGATAATTTTGAAAAAAAAGAACATGATTGGAATTCAGAATACGAAAATCTTTTAAAAGAAAAAGCTGAATGGATTGACTATAATTATACAAGACAGGCCTTGTCTTCTGATATCGACATAACTTCAGATTACGAGCTCAATTCCAGAATTGCTGAAATTTCAGAAAAAGCAAAAGAAATTTCTTCTGCAGGTGAAAATGAATATTTATATGTAATACAAAATTTGAATCTGGAAGATATATGTGATCTTTCCGGGTTTGATTTAATCAGTTCAAGTATTGAAAATTTAAATACTGAAATCCTGCGTAACGCTGTGGATATTTTCAATGTAAGTAAACTAAATTATTTTGATTTTGAAAGTTCAGAAAAAATTAATAAAACAATTGAAAAAATAGGCAATGATATTGAAAGCATTACATTTATTCAGTCTTCACAGTTGGCTCTTGAAAGCATAAATAATCAGATAAATCAAATTCTTGATATGATAAACGAAAGTAACAGGAATTTTGAAAAATGGGAAAAACAGCTTGTATTAAAAGACGGTTATACTTATGGAAATGAAATTTACAGAGATGCTGTTGTAGATTCAACTGTTTTTGAATCTACAATACGAAAAAGACAGACTGTTCATAAATATGAGTTTTTTGAAACTGTAATTCCGGAAATTTCATTTTCAGTTAAGAGTGCTAAGAATTCAGATATTATAAATTTTATGCTGAATAAAACTTATGATGATATCCGTATCTGGAATGAAGAGATATTTGGTTCTGAAAACGGTGATGGTAAAGAAGGCCTTTTTGCAGAACATATCGGATTTGCACCTGAATTTGTTGAAAATGTCAACACAAAAATAGATTGTGTCAAAAATATTTCAAAACCAGGAAGTGGACAGCTGGGATTTGTGATGTTAGACTATATATGGAATTCAGCTGAAAGCCACAGCGGGTATGAACAGCTTGGAATTCCTCTTTATGAAAAAAAGCTGACTTCAGAAAATCAGATTTTGGGTATTGAACTTCCAACTTTGCGTGATGTAACTGCAATGGTATGCGATATTATTGGAAATTGTACTGGGCAGGTCTGGGTTTCTGCGATTGATGATTTGTTGTTTGGTATTATGGATTTGGATTTTAATCAAAAATCTGCAGATCAGGTTACAGTTTCTCTTTTAAAAGCCGGTGCCGCTTCGTGTATTGGTTCTGCGGCTTCTGCTGCGATGAATACTGTTGCCGGTACTGCAATGAATCAGGTCTTGAAAACGACTGCAAATGCGGGTATCAGAACTGCACAGACATTTTTAAGTTCTGCAGCAAATTCATATATAGATGCGATGAGTTTTACGGATGGCTTTTCAATTGACTGGAATAAGGCAAACAACTTTTTGTCAGACGGAGACGTATTGAGAAATTCCATAAGCGCCGGATTATCATATTTCACAAACCAGACAGTCAGCAGTGCATTAAATTCAATTACATTAACAGACGGAGTAAATAAAGCATTAAATCAGGATATATTTAAGGTCTCTCAAATGAATTCACTTAACAGTGTTATCTCTGGTGTTGCCGCTTCTGGTGTTGAGAGGATGATTACTGGGAAAACAACTTTGAATCTTTTAAGTGCCGCAGATCTTGGTTTTAGAACTGGCTTTATTGATAAAAATGGAAATTATATAAAAACGGATCAGGGTGTTGATGTAGGTTTGCTTGCAGTAACTTTTGATGATTCAGGTGTAAGTGCGAAAATTGCAAATGAAGGAACTGTTCTCGGGTTAAAAAAGATTACGGATGGTTTGACAGGAATAGATGATGCACTTCGAGTAATAAAGGCGAAAGAAAAAGCAAAGAATGGTGATAATAAAGAGATTTCGATTTTGAACGGTGTGAATGGACTGGGGTATTTAGGTGGAATTAATTTTGATATTGCACAAAATGTTTGGAATGATAGTTTATATGTTGAATTTGTAAATTCAGATGCTGAAGGTTTTTATAATCAAAAATTGTCTCCAAATACAATTTACGTAAATGAAAAATATATCGGAAATGATATAGATAGTATTTCAAAATTTGGAACAGTTCTTGCTCATGAAGGTTCCCATTATCTAGGTAATGATGTAGAAGGATTTGCTTATCTGTTGAGTGATTCAGCATATAATAATTTGATTAATTTTTACGGATGTGAAAAGGATCTTGATTTTCAAGAAATCATAACTTACGGTTTGATAAATCCTGAATCTTGGAAAATCAGTAATGAAGAATATCAATGGTGGAAAGTTAATCATGATGGAAATTTAATTTTTGATGGAAAAACTGATTTGTATGATGAAAATAATCTTTTGTTAAAAAAAACAGACAAAGGATTTACAGATTCGTTGGCTGAATATTTAAATATTTCTTATCAAGATGCAACAAAATTATTATTGAGTTATTTTAACTATGATAAAAGAAGATCTAAATGGGTTTATAAAGAGAGCGGTGCTATTGTAGATTTAGATCCTGGTTGTGTTTTTGAAACATCTAATGAATTTAAATATGCTTATGATTTTCAGATAAATTATATAGATAAAGTTAATAGTGAATATGGAGGCAGTTTAATGAATGCTGTTAATGCTTATGAAAATAAACTGTTAAGTGATGTTCAATATTCAAAAAATAGACAGCTGGCCATAGAGGAATTACAGAATATAGAATCATATAAAAACTTTGCTAATGAGTATGATTCTTTTATAGATAAGTATCTTAATAAACAGCTTCCAAAAGAAGATAAACAGAAGTATTTAGATGCCGTTGTTAATGAATGTATGAATAATAATTATAGTAATGAAAGTATTTTTTATACATTGATTGAAAAAGACTTGAATCCTTTATTAGGTGAGACATATATAAATACTAAATATATATATGATAAAGATAATAAATATCTAATAGAAGCAGGTCTGGCTAATAAAAAACATTCAATTAAGGCAGATACTTTTGCATATGATTTAGGTACACATCAAAAAGGATTAGATATACTTTCTATTGTTCCATCGAATCTTGTAACATCTGATTATATTCGGGTAACATATGGAGCTGGATATGAGTTATCAACATATACAAAAGATTTTTTAATAAAAGCAAAACATATGCAGGAAAATAGTCAGGTGTTAAACGATATACGAAAGTTAGCTACAAGTGCAGAAGAAATCAATTTGCAAAGATTTCCAATTCCGCAAAATACTAAAATTGGTGAAGTTGGAACAAAAGGTTTTGTTGGAAACTATTGGAGTGGTCCACACTTACATGGTGAATATACATATTTAGGAATAAAAAAATGAAAAAGAAAAATTTTTTAATTATTGTTGTATCTCTTTTAGGCTGTTTATATGCTCAGGTGAATGTTGACTTTTTGAAAGGGTATAGTTGTGATCATTGCAGATTATTAACTGATAATGATCAATATTGCGGCTATTTATCAATTGAAAATGGAAAAGTTACTGTCGGGTATGAAGGAAACGGACCAAAGAGTTTTATTCAGAATATTAAAACACATGGTTCTGTATGTGAACTTGAAATTGTACAGACATGGAATCTGGAATCATTTGATGAAAGTAAACCTGTTCAAGTTGTAAAAAAATATTCTTATCCTTCTTGTTTTTCAATTTTTATTGATAAAACAAAAAATAGTAATTACTTGATTGTCAACAATTATCATAACTGTTTAACTTGTAATGGAATAGTAATCAGAGATTGTAAAGCTTATGCTGAAATTGGAAAAGACAAAGATTATTTGAATTTAACAAAAGGAATGGATGTAATTTTCTGTGGCTCTGATACTATAACTTCAAAAGATGGTGAATTAATAAAATATCTGAAATATAAGCAAAATAAAAAAGAATATTATGTTCTTTCTGAAAATGTAAGGTTATATTTTGATGATTCCTATAAAATTCAAAATAGACAGGAAGTAATTTCTTATTTAAATGTAAATAAAAAGTTTTTTAAATATCATGAAGGTGATTGTTTGAAAACTTCTTTTAATTTGAAATTACGACAATCAGAAAATTTAAATTCTGATGTAATTATGGTTATGGAAAAAGGTTCTTTAGTAAGAATTATTGCTATTGGTCATGATGATTATATTGATGGTGTAGAAAACAACTGGGTTTACGTTCAGCCTGTAACTTTTAATGAACAGATGGAAATGGTTAATAGTGGAGAAGACGGTTATTGTTATGGGGCATATCTTGAAGAAACAGATTTGCCTTGATAAAATTTTTTGAAAAAAGTTAATTGTATAAATAATTAATACAACCTTTTTCTTTGTTCGTATTCTTTGAAAAGTTCGAGGCAGTCGCCGCGGTGATAGTTTTCGAGTTGCGGCAGGCATCGCGGATTGCTTCCATTTCGCCGTGGCAGGTCGGATCTCCGTTTTTGAGAACTCGGTTGTGGCCGCGTCCTATGATGTGATTTTCTTTTGTGATGACAGAACCAAATGGACCGCCGTCACCGTTTCCGATTCCGTTATAGGCTTCGTCTAAGGCAATCTGCATGGCAAATTCCTGTGTAACCGGTTCTTTTTGTAATTCTGATATATGTGTATGTGATTGCAAGACGGAGCATTTTTTTTCCAAAACCTTTGCTACGCCACTTTGGAGCGATGTACTGGCCGATGTGACCTGAACCGTCTGCAAGAGCTTCTGTAAGATAATGTCTTATCCTGATCATTCCGATTATTTCATCATCATTTATAAAAAGAAAATTCGTTTACAAACCCGTTTTCGTCGGCGGGAATTGATTTTATAAATTCATATTCTTTTTTATCAAATGTATAACTGATTTCTTATAAATAAAACATAATCTGCTTATAACATACATTTCTGGTTTTAAAAAGTAATATTGTCTTATAGATTCCCCTTAAAAATCCCTTGCACAAAAGTGCATAAAAATGTATATTAATTGCATAAATATACATTCTGGTTTTTAATTAAATTCAACCTGAAACAGGAGAAAAAATATGGCAAAGGACAAAGTAATTCTTGCTTATTCTGGCGGACTTGATACAACAGTTATCATTCCATGGCTCAAAGAAAACTATGACTACGATGTAATCGCAGTTTGTATCGACGTTGGTCAGGGCGATGACTGGCCGGCAATCAAAAACCGCGCACTTAAAACAGGTGCGAGTGCCTGTTACGTTGTTGATGCACGCGAAGAATATATCACAGAATATATCTGGCCTGCTGTTAAGGCAAATGCAGTTTACGAAGATGAATATCTTTTGGGAACTTCAACAGCTCGTCCTTTAATCGGAAAAATTTTAGTTGAATATGCACGTCAGGAAAAGGCAGTTGCAATCTGTCATGGTGCTACTGGTAAAGGAAACGATCAGGTTCGTTTTGAACTTGCTATCAAAGCTTTTGCTCCTGACCTTCAGGTTATCGCTGCATGGCGTGATGACAAGTGGAATATGGACAGCCGCGAAGCAGAAATCAAATACCTCGAAGACCGTGGCCTCGAAGTTCCAATGAAAAAAGACCAGTCATATTCACGCGACGAAAACATCTGGCACCTTTCACACGAAGGTCTCGAACTTGAAAAAACAGAAAACGAACCAAACTATAAACACATGCTCAAGAACACTACAGTTCCTGAAGAAGCTCCTGCTGACGGCGAGTACGTAACAATCGACTTTGAAAAAGGAATTCCTGTTGGACTTAACGGAAAGAAAATGGGCGCACTTGATCTGTTGAACGAACTCAACGTAATCGGTGGAAGAAATGGTGTAGGTCTTGTTGATATCTGTGAAAACCGCTGCGTCGGTATGAAGAGCCGCGGTGTTTATGAAACTCCGGGTGGAGCAATCCTTTACTTTGCTCACAGAATGATGGACCACATCTGTCTCGACCGCGAAACATATCACTACAAGCAGCAGGTTTCTATCCGCATGGGTGAACTTATTTACGACGGAAAATGGTTTACAACTTTGATGGACGCTTGTATGGCATTTATGGATAAAACAGAAGAAACTGTAACTGGATGGGCAAAAGTTAAACTTATCAAAGGTGCTATCCGTGCTGCAGGTTCTGGTTCAAAATACAGCTTGTACAACGAATCACTTGCTTCATTTACAACTGGTGAGCTTTACAATCATAAAGATGCTCAGGGCTTCATCACATTGTTCGGCCTTCCACTTAAAGCACGTGCTTTGATGGAACAGAAAGTCGGCGAAGGTCAGGCTGTAAAAGAAAGCAAGAATCTTAAGAAAAGACCAACGGAGTAAAATTGATTTCATCACTTGAATGCCCGCGGGTTTTTCAAGTGATTGATTTTATAAAAGCCATTTCTCGATTCGGGGGGATGGCTTTTTTTGTTTAAGGGGAATTTATAAAAATGATTTTATGTTTTAGTGGAACTGGAAATTCGAAATTTGTTGCAGATGCTTTGAGTGAAAAAATTTCTGATAAAGTAATTTCGATCAATGACATCCTCAAAAAAAACAGGAAGCGCGAATTCAAATCTGAAAAACCTTTTGTTATTGTTGCGCCGGTTTACGCATGGCAGCTTCCGCAGATCATAAATGAATTTATTGAGTCTTCATCTTTTGAAGGAAGTGATAAAATTTATTTTGTTGCGACAATGGGAAAAGATACAGGCAATACAGATAAATACTGCAAAAAGCTCTGTTCGAAAATCGGGATGATTTTTATGGGCTTTACTGGAATTACAATGCCCGACAATTATGTGTTTGCCGTTAAGATGAAATCAAAAGAGGAATGTGAAGAAATACTCAGAAACTCACTTCCTGCAATTGAAGACACTGCAGAAAAAATTCTCGCTCTCGAAAAAATCAAACGGACAGACAGATCAATTTTGCGCGGACTCAAATCTGGAATGGTAAATAAAATGTTCAATCAGTATGCACGAAATGATAACGGTTTTACTGTTTCTGACAAATGCACTTTATGTTCCGCATGTGTAAAACTCTGTCCGCTTAATAATATCAAAATCAAAAATAATAAAATCACATTTATGCACAACTGCACAAACTGCTATTCATGCATTCATCACTGTCCGACACAGGCTCTTAACATTCAGGGGCACACAGAAAATAACGGCCGCTATGTCTGTCCTGATTACAAGACTTTTGAAAAATAAAAAGTGGAACTGCATTATTAGATTCCACATAAAAAGAACAAGGAAAAATTATGACAATCAACACAAAACAGCTTTACTACATTCTTGACCACACACCTGAAAGCCAGAACATAATGCTTATCGGTAAACACGGAATCGGAAAGTCCCGCATTCTTGAAGATTATTTTTCTTCACGCGGAGCAAAAGTTGTTATACTTTTTCTCGGTCAGATGAGTGATCCTGGAGACCTTATCGGACTTCCTGAAAAAAATGAAAAAACTGGAAAGACTGATTTTATGCTTCCGTACTGGTTTCCGACAGATGATAAACCGATTGTTCTTTTTCTCGATGAATTGAACCGCGCCCGTCCTGAAGTTTTGCAGACAATCATGGACTTAACTCTCAACAGAAAACTTGCCGGAAAATCACTCCCAGAAAACAGCCGTATCATAAGCGCTGTCAATAACGGTTCTGAATACCAGCTTACAGATTTAGACCCGGCTCTTGTTTCACGCTTTAATATTTATGAGTTTGTTCCGAGTGTCGATGACTGGCTTTTGTGGGGTGAGAAAAGTGGAATTGATGAACGCGTTTTGTCTTTTATCCAGCAGAATCCTGAATATCTCGACAGTGATGAAAATCTTTCTGAAGAAGGAAATCTTGTGCGTTCTCCTGATCGCAGAAGCTGGGAAAGAACTTCTGATGTAATTAAAAACATAAAGACACTCGATCGTGAAGTAATGCCTCTTGTCGCAGGTATAATCGGAAATAAAGCTTCATCACTTTTTTTCAAATTCACAAATGAAAAAAATACGGTTACCGCAAAAGATATCCTCACAGATTTTGATAATATCAGTTCAAAATTGACAGAGCTTTCAGTTCCAGATTTTGCATTTATAAATAAATCAATTTATAAGTTTTTGGAAAGCCAGCTGGCTGGCGCGGATATTTTGAATGATGATAGTTTTGAAAAGTCGTTGAATCAGACTTCTTCTGTTTCAAAATCTCAGTTGTCTGAAAATCTAAATAAGTATTTTGACTGGCTTGGGAATAATCAGAAGTCAGAAATTCAGACTCACTTTGTAAGCCTTGTTGATGGCGATAAATTTCCGAAAGCACTTTGTTTTATAAAAGATGATTGTGGTGATATGTATAATAAAATGATGAATGTCATTAAGTAAAAATAAAAAAATGATGAATCTAAAAGTTATCAGGAGATTTTAAATGAAAAAAATATTTTTATTTCCGGTAGTTTTGAGTTTTGCTTTTGTACTGCTGTCAGTGCGAATGAGAAATCGGAATCAATACAGAAGATTGCAGATACAAAAATCGAAGAAATTCTGAACGATCAAAATATAATTGTCAATAAGAGTCATTACATTTTTTTTAAACTCATTACAATGTTCAATGAAACTGAAGAAAAACAGAATTCTTCAGTTGAAGATAAGAAATCTAAAAAGAAATCAAAAAAAGAAGTTTATAAAAGTCCTGATGAGTTAAGAGAAATTTATTTTTCTGAAAAACAATATATAGAACCTGATTTTCAAAGATTTTCTTATAACTGACAATGGATTTTCAATTATCTGGTATGGATACGACAAATTTACCGGCGAACTAAAAAGGGCTTTTGGTGTTAAAATCAGTCATGATTTACAAACTGTGACTCCTTTCTGTGATGAAGTAGAGTCAAATAAGTAACAAATTAAGGACGTCCAATATGAAAAAAAACTTAACTATGATTTTGATGTGTGCAGTTGCAGTATTGCTCTGTGCGTGTATAAAAAAAGAATCTGCAGCAGTAAATGAAACTGAAAATGCTGTTTCCCCAATTGAAGACCCTGAATGGACAAAAATTGAAAATCTCAGAGAAAAATTTAATTCCGATATAAAATATTCAACTCTTGATGATTTAGAAATAATGAATTTTGTTGATAATACTTATTATTGCGATATTGTTTACTGTATTACAGAAGACGTTTTTGAAAATGAAATGTTTGATATAGATCCGAACTATAAATATAAGCTTGATGGAATCTATAAGTATTCTTATATTTCTCCTGATGTATTGAAAAATCTTTCTGAATATAAAATTTGTATCGATGTTTTTCATGACGATAATTTTCTTTTTAGTTTTTACGATTTAGATGAGTATGATGACTATTATTATGATGTTTTGAATCCGTCTTTTTCTAAAGATAATATTTTTCTTATAATTGGTGGAATTGCAGCATATAGAAATATTGGTTTTATTGAAAATGAAAGATTTAATTCAATCCTTGAGTTTAGTGAAGAAGACACTCTTGAATATGAAAATCGTGAATCAAATATTCTGGTAACTGATTATGATATTATTTTTTCAGATGATGAAATCAGAGTTTTGTTCTATTCATATAATCCGCTTGATGAAAACAGTGCAGAAGTTCACGGATATAAATGCAGAATGTACGTTGACAATGAAACATCTGAACGCAAATTTCAAATCGAGAAAGTAAACTTGAAATAATTTTTCCGGAAGTACAAATAGTGCAGTCAAACGATAAACGAATCAGTTCAATCATCTCATCCTGGTTTTACTCAGATCCTCTTTTCTTTTCGATATCGCAGACGCACTATATCGTTGCGAATGAAAATATCTCCTGCGTCATGCGTTCAGGAAATCATAAAGTGGAATATAACCCGGCGCTCATCAAAAACTTCGACGATTCCACTCTCGAAAAATATCTTTCAATTGAAATGACCCGCATTCTTCTCGGTCATCCGTATCAGAGACAGCCGTATCATGCAAAGCCTGTGATTCTTGCACTTGCGAGTGATGCGGTGATCTGGCAGCTTGATGGAAAATTCGGAATGCAGAATATGGAACGCGGAATTGAACTTGCTGGAGTTCGATATTTGAAGGAAAAGGTTGGACCGTATGCTACTTTTCCGGAGATGAATTTTGAGAAATGGTATAAATATATTTACGATCTTGTTTATTCTCAGAAAGGCGGTGAAAGTGCCGGAGGAGTTTCAGTTGACGGAATGCAGTCACTTTCAGAAATGGCGGAACTCTGGAGTGAAGATGAAGAAGTACTTTCTGAAATTGAAAGCGAAATAAAGTCTGCGGATGAAGGTGTCAGTGATGACGGCGAAGGTGGCGAACTTATACGCGCATTAAAAGAGAATGCTGATTTTTCGTTTGATTACAGAAAAGCTTTGACTCAGTTCAGACAGAACATCGTAAGTGCAGACAGAAAGCTTACCCGTATGAGACCAAGCCGCCGCTACGGCTTTAAGGCAATGGGCAGCCGCTATGAGAGAAAGGCGAATGTCCTTATTGCCATTGATGTTTCAGGTTCTATTACAGATGAGAGTTTTGAGCATTTTGCTCATGCAATCAAAAATTTTTTCTTTCTCGGACTTATTGAAAAAATCGATTTAATATTTTTTGATGTAAATCTTAAAAATACGACACCGATTTCATTTTCAAAAAAAGTCAACCTTGACGAGATAAAAGGTCGTGGTGGAACAAATTTTCAGATTCCATTTGATTATTTTGAAGAACACAAGTCAGAGTACAGCGGAATGATAATTTTTTCTGACGGCGAGGGAAGCTGTCCTCTTGTAAAGTCTGGAGTAAAAAACATTCTGTGGATTCTCGACAGCCGTCAGTCGTTTGAAAAAAACGGACAGTGGATAACAAAGCAGGCTCTCTGCCGTGCAACGTATCTTCCGTTTTGAACGCGCGGGTTGTGAAGTGATGTGAGGTATTTATGTATAACGATGTAGAAGCAGATTTCTGGAAAGAACTTTTTGTTCATGTTCAGCATAAGAATATGGTCAGAATCGGAGCTGAAAAACTTACTTTTTCTCAGTGTAAACCTGTCATTGATGATTTTTCTGCACGTCATCCGGAATATAAAATTGACACAGATTATTCATCGTCGTATTGCACCTGGGAAGTTTTTGTTACAAAGACAATCAAGCTCCGACTTTTTATTCAGGCATCAATAAAGGCAACTTTACTTCAGTTTGACGGCGGAGATTATGTCAAGATTGCAGATGCAAAATTTGCATACAACCCGTTTCCTGAAATCGAAGAATTCCTTTCTCATTCAAAAGAGTATGAAGGCGAATTAAGTTCCATCAAAACAAAACAGCTTCACACAAAAGCACAGCTGAAAACTGCCCGCGAGTTTATCAAAGCACGATGCCACTTAGACTATGACCCGAAAAATATTGTCTGGAATCTTTCAGAAGACGGCGATGGTTTTAAATTGTCATTGATTGATGGAAAAGTAAAAAAAGAAATTCACCTCGGTATCAATGCCATTTCATAATCCGTTCATCAATTTTTCTCGCAAACGTGAACGCGTACGGCGAAAAATATTTACTCCAGAAATTTGCTGCGATGAGGTTTGTCGTTTCATATTCCACAGCTAAAAATTTATTTCCTTCATCTTTTGCAATATCGTAAACATAAGCGACAAGTTTCTGTGCAATTTTAGTTCCGCGGAATTCTTCTTTAACAAACATATCTGAAATATTGATTACATCTTCTGCGCACGATACATGATTTTCGCCGGCTTTTGTCAGCGTGAGCATTGCAATTATTTCTTCGTTCTGTTTTGCGATAAAGACGCGTTTTGTTCTGTCTGAATAATCTTCTGAAAACTGTCTGCTGTATTCTGCCATGTCGATGACTTTGAAACATGGTGATTTCAAAAGGTGAAGTGAAAGTTCTTCGATGAGTGTAAATATTTTTTCTTTGTTTTTAGTGGAATATTCAAGTTCTGAAATTGTAATCGGCCCGGATTGTGAATTGATGCCGGCACTGGAACTGGCTGCTGACTGTGAATTGATGCCGGCACTGGAACTGGCTGCAGATTGTGAATTGATGGCTGTGCGTGAAGTGATGTCGGTTGTGAAGGGGGCTTTATCTTTAATTTCGAGAATTGAACATGCTTTACAGATTCCAAATCCTGAAAAGGTGAGCGTTTCAGTTATGTCTTTATCTTTTGAAAAAGTGTCGATTGCAAATGAAGTGATGTCTGACTGAGAAAGTTTATCAAGCTGGTATGAGAGAAGATTTGTCATAATCCGCTTTCTGTCTTTGGAAGGCAGGTCCGGTTTTACCCAGGTTCCACCAAGCGGAGCATAAGCGCCGTCCCGCAGACCAAAAAGATTTTCAATCGGAGACGCAAAGAAAAGATATCCTACCATTTCTCCGTCTTTCGTTTTTGCCATCACCCCATGGTCTTCAATCAAAAGCCATTCCAGAGTCTCTTCAAAAGTATTCCCCATTTCGCCCACCTCAAAATAAAGAAAAAGTTCCACAACTATGTTAACTGTGAAAATGTCTCAGGTCAAGAAAAAATATTTTTAAAATAAAAATACCCCTTTTACCATAAACTGGAAAAAAGGGGTACAGATCAGTAACAATGATTACTGCAGTTTTAATACAGACAGATTTACTGTTTCTGATATTTAATCTGAAGGTTTATTTGAATTACTTGACTTGGCTTTCTCATAAGTTTTGAAAAAACTTCAGAATATTTCAATTCCATTTCACAATTCACATTTTGTACGATAACTGTTTTATCATCACTTACTTTATAAGCTGATGTAGTAACATATCTGGAAATTGAATACATATTTTCGTTGCCCATACTGAGTTTCTTTAATTCTTCAGAAGAAAAAACTTTTACTTCATCTTTTAAAACTGCCGTTGCGATATCAGAATCAGAAAAATAAATTGGTTTATTGAAATCTCCTGCACCCTGAGTACTGCTTACGGTTTCTGTTGTGACAGGAGTAATTATACCGTCCTGTATACTTACTCCGGATAATTCAATGATTTTCCAGTTTCCGATCAGCCATGAATTGCCGTCTCTTTCAACAACTTTTTCCAGAGAATCTTTTGCTTCGCTTGTATTGGTACTGCCTTCTTTTTTTAATACGAAGCTTACATTTACAGATTCAGAGCTTCCTGAGTTTGTAAATGTAATGTTGATTGTCAAGATTGTTCTTTCTGGATTTAATGTTGCTTTACCTTTAAAGTATTTGAAATCTCCAGGCAGATTTCCGGCTGATTTCAGAAGTTTGACTTCCTGAGGATTGTCGGTGTTTGTATATGTAGATCCGTCAAGAAATTTTAAGAATTTTGAATTTTCATCAAAAACTTCATCTGAACTAAGGTCGATTTTAGCATTGTTTATGAATTTTTCTGCATATATCAGTGCATCGTTTTTATCTAAATATACAGGAATCCCGTTTACAGTTTTTGTACCGCTTCCGCTTGTTACATTCCATACAGCTTTGAGAGTGGTTTTGTTTTCACTGGAAATAATTTCTGAAAAAGTTTTTTGTTGTCTGATTGGTTCATAAACTGGTGATATCGGAGTATTGTTTCCTCCGCCAGAGGAAGGATTTGAGCAGGAAAACATTAAAATGCCTAAACCTGCAGCCAAAGTAATGATTTTTGAAACTTTTTTCATTGTTTTCACCTCTTATCAAAACTTTTCAACGTTTTTTTGAAAAGTTAAGAATTTTTTCTCTCCTTCATTCAATTGTGATTATATCATCTTACCTGAAAATGATAAAATTAAATTTCCTATAAAGTATCTGTTTTCTCCATATTCTCCAGAAAAAAATATACCGCAACTTCAGTGAAATATTTACCATTCTTTGACATTTATTCCCATATTCTGTATAATTCCACTAATCTGATGAAAAACATAACACAGGAAAATAAATCTATGGAAAACAAGATGGGCGTAATGCCGGTTAACAAACTCATTATCAATATGTCGCTTCCGATGATGTTCAGTATGCTTGTGCAGGCGACTTATAATATCGTTGACAGTGTCTTTGTTTCCATGATTAACGAAGAGGCTTTGACAGCCGTTTCGCTTGCTTTCCCTTTCCAGATGCTCATGATTTCGTTTGGAGTAGGTACTTCTGTCGGAATTAATGCCCTTCTTTCGATGCGGCTTGGCCAGAAAAATCAGGATGCAGTCAACAAAACTGCTGTAAACGGCCTTTTTCTGGCATTCTGCAATTACATCGGTTTCTGCGTGCTTGGTTTTTTCCTGATTGACCCTTATCTCCGAAGTCAGACAGGCAATGAACTTATCATCAGCTATGCAAAAAGCTATCTCGAAATCGTAATGTACGCAGGTTTTGGTCTGTTTTTTGGAATTACTTTCGACAGACTTCTTCAGTCGACCGGAAAAACGTTCTATACAATGATTACCCAGCTTGTAGGCGCAATATTAAACATAATTCTTGATCCGATTTTCATTTTCGGATGGGGCCCTGTTCCTCATTTTGGAATTGCGGGCGCTGCAATTGCAACTGTTGTCGGTCAGATTATCGCAATGATCGTTTCTGCAGTTTACAATGTTACTAAAAACTATGAAATCAAGCTCAATTTTAAGAAATTCCGCCCTGATGGAATCATAATCGGACAGATTTATAAAGTTGGTCTTCCGTCAATTATTCTTCAGGCAGTCGGTTCTTTTACGACTTATGGAATGAACCTTATTTTTAAGACTTTCAAGACAGTTGCAGATACAGCAATTGCCGTTTACGGAGCATATTTCAAGCTCAACAGCTTCATTTTTATGCCTGTTTTCGGATTAAATAACGGTGTCGTTCCGATCATCGCATACAATTACGGTGCAAAAAACAGAAAGCGCATTACAGATACTGTAAAAAGCGGAATGTCTTTCGCAGTGCTCATCATGGTCATCGGCGCCCTTATTTTTGAAATTTACCCGGAACAGCTTCTTTCGCTTTTCCATGCTTCCCTCGGAATGAAGGCAATCGGGATTCCGGCCCTCAGAATCATTGCAACAAGCTTTATCGGAGCTGCAGTTGCAATCGCGTTGGGTGCTGTTTTTCAGGCTCTTGGTGATGCAGTTTATTCTATGGTAGTTTCTCTTGCGCGTCAGGTCGGTGTTCTTCTTCCGGTAGCTTATGCATTCTCCAAAACAGGAAATATCGATCTCGTCTGGTTCTGTTTTCCAATCGCAGAACTTATGTCGGTTGCACTTTCATTGATTTTTTACGTAAAAGTGTACAAAAACAAAATCAAGACTCTTTAGATAGAATCGCACCGTCAGTTTCGGTGATTCCTGCTTTTTAAGTTGAATCTGCTCCAGCACAATTCAACTCGACAACTGCCTCCTTTTTTGCTATAATAAGAAGATAATGAAAAACTATATACTCGCACCGTCTTTGCTTTCTGCAGATTTTTCAAATCTCGGTAATGCAATTAAATTAATTGAAGAAAAGAAAGCAGGTTTTGTTCATATTGATGTCATGGATGGAATGTTCGTTCCACAGATTTCTTATGGGCAGCCGGTTGTAAAGTCTTTGAGACCGCTTACTGATCTGGTTTTTGATGTTCACCTTATGATTGAGCATCCTGAAAATCATATTAAATCTTTTGCAGAATCGGGCGCCGATTATATTACATTCCATTATGAAGCATCAGAAAATCCGAATGCCTTAATCGATTTGATTCATTCATTTGATAAGAAGGCTGGAATTTCCGTAAAGCCAAAGACTCCGGTTTCTGCAATTGAAAAATATCTTGCGGATGTCGAACTTGTTTTAGTTATGACAGTTGAGCCTGGTTTTGGCGGACAGAAAATTATTTCTGAGTGCGTTGATAAAGTGAGACAGCTTGTGGAACTTCGCAAAAAACTTAATCTTGATTTTAAGATTTCGGTTGACGGCGGAGTAAATGAGAACACTATTCAGAGTGTTATAGATGCAGGTTCGGATGTAATCGTATCTGGTTCTGCGTTTTTTTCAGGAAGGTTATAAATGAAAAGTAAGAAGAGTTTATTCTTTGTTTTGATGCTTAGTGTTTTAATTTCAGTTTCTGCTGTTGCTCAGATTTCTGAGTTTGATGCAGATTCTGTTGATGTGAATTATGCATTGACTTATGAAGCATCTGAAACTTTAGCTGATGCATTGAATGCTTATAAAACAGGTGACTGGAAAACTTCTGTTTTCCTTTTCAAAAAACTTCATTCAGATCCATCAAACATCACTCCTGAAACATTGTACATGCTTATCATGGCAGAAACATATTCCGCAGATTACAAACAGGCTGCTGTTGACTGCGATGTGTTTATCAAAAACTTTCCGCATAACCAGTATGTAGAACTTGTTACATATCAGAAAGGAAAAAATCTTTATCATATCAGTGATTATGAAAAATCAATAATTACTTTAAGTGATTTCTGTCATTCGCATACATCTCATCCTCTTTATGCAGCTTCTCTTTTCTGGATTGCAGAAAGTTTTTATACAACATACAACTTTGAAAGTGCAAAACCTTTGTATGAAAGAATTGTTGAAGAATTTCCTGATGATTCAAAAGCAAAAGATGCAAAGTATCGTCTTGATATAATTGCACAGCGCAGCCGTGAAGAAAAACTTCTGTATCTGTTAAAGCAGACTGGTGAAGATTATCTTTCTTCCCGTGAATCTTATGAAAAAACTTTAAAACAATATAACGTAGAAAATTCTGTCGGCGTAAATAACCAGCTTCGTGAACTTCGTTCACAGAATGAAACTCTTGATTCTGATTTAGTATTACAGAAAAAAAGAAATGAAGAACTTGAAGCTCAGTTAAAACTTTACGAAAAAGATTTATCAAACAGTATCCGTGAATTAAAGAGTCAGGCTGTTCAGGCACAGGAACTTCTTGAAAATGAGGAAGAATAGTTTATGAAAAAAGTATTTGTTTTAATTTCTGCTCTGCTGATGTCTTTCAGCTGTTTTGCACTGACTGTTAACGATTCGGTAACAATTAAAAATGGAATTGCTGCTGTTGAATATGTCCCATACAACGGTGGTGTTTTTCTTTATGCAGAAGGTGTTAATAAAAAATATGTTCCTTTGATTGATACAGTAGATTATGCAGCTTCTTCTTTTATTGGAGTTGCAGTAGATAAAACTTATTATAATCTTAGAAATTCAGGCGGTGTAAAATATGATTACACAATTGAAGATAACGTTTTATCAATTGTGTATAATGTTAAGAATCAGATTCAGCTTACTGTAACTTATAAAATCAATAAAAAAAATATCATCGATGTTAAATATTCTGTAAAAAATCTTGAAAGTGTAAAACATTCTGTTTCTGTAAAATCTGTTTTTGATACAGTTCTTGGAGAAGGAAAAGACGGTGCATATTTAACTGCAGTAAAAAATAAAATCAATTCAGAATATATTATTTCTGATTTTGAAAAACATAAATATCTTACTTCGACAGACCAGAAAGTTGCAATTCGTTTTCTTTTTGACAGCATTTATCAGAAATATGCTTATAAAACTGTAATTGCTGCAAAACCATTTTTTGATACTTCAGTTTTTGAAGGAAGATTTGTAGAAGGTCGCGGTTTTAATACTGTATTGAGTTATAATAATTCCTGTGTCGGATGTTTTTTTAAAACAATGAAATTGAATCCAGATGAAGAAAAATCATTTGAACAGAAAATTGAAGTTTTAAGAAATGAATTTGCAATTTCAGAAAATGAAGATGATGATGATGTTTATGGTGCTGCCGGAAATGGCGACGAGGGAAATTATTTTTCTTCTGAAATAAAATCTGCTGATGATGTAATTGATGAAAGCAAAGATTCTGATGTATCAGAAAATACAAAAGATGCAGAAAAAGTTTTAACTGAAGAACCTGCAGTTGTACCTGTAATTTCTGCTGAAAAAACTTCAGAAATAAATTTCTCTAAAGAAGAAGCTCTTGAACTTATCAAAAAAATAAATTCACTTGAAGATGACGGCTCAAATACAAACGCCGAAGAGATTGAACAGCTTCAGAAAAAATTAAATGAAGTTCTTCTTTATTTAAAAAATAAATAACGGAACGGAAAATTATAATGACACAGAATGCAATTGAAATGGCAAAACGACTCATGGCACGACGCGATTTTGGAGGCGCAATAAAAATTCTCCAGGCTCGCAATGAAATTTATGAAGAGAGCTTTGAATATAATTGTATTTTTGCAACAGCATGTCTTTATGTCGGTGATTCCGGTGTTGCAAGTCAGTATTATGAACGCGCAAGAAAAATTAAAATAAATGATGCCAACCTTCTTCTTGGTCAGGCTGCAATTTTTTTAAGACGCGGTGATACAGACCGTGCATTGCAGTATTACCTTGAGATTCTGGAATTTGATCCTCAGAATGAAATTGCAAAAGCAGCTCTCGAATTTATCCGTGTTAACGGTGATTATGAGACAATCTGTCAGTGGGTTGATTCAGGCAAGATAGAACGCTTTTATCCGCCGCTTGGTTTTAATACGAGACTTTTTGGTTTTATAACTTTTTCTGCTGTTCTTGGAATTTTATTTGGAATTTTTATCGTAAATATTTTTACTTCGAAAGTGGTTTTAAAAAGTTCCAGAGCAGATCTATCAGAACTTGCACTTACGCAGGAAGAACAGAAACATCCTCAGGAAAAAGATATTTCAAAAAATGTTGTAAGATATATTCTTACAGACAGACAGATTAAAGATTCGTATTTTAAAGCTTCAAAAAGTTTCCATGAATTTAATGATAATGCTGCTCAGGTTGAGATAAACCGTATTTTGAATTCAAACGCTTCAAATGGAATCAGACAGAAAGCAAGACTTTTGATGGATTATCTTTCAGAACCGACATTTGATTCTTTAAAAGAAAATTATGAAATTGAACAGGTAAAAGAAGATCCGTCTCTTTATCTTGACTGCTTTGTTGACTGGTCGGGCCGAATTGCCAATATTGAAAAAACAGAAAATACAATGAAATTTACACTTCTTGTCGGTTACGAAGATCAGAAAAATGTTACCGGAACAGTTGAGGTCAGACTTGGATATATTCCGCATCCGGAACTGGATGGTTCAAAACCTGTGCGCATTCTTGCAAAAGTTATGCTTGATGGTGATAAAATTTATCTAAAAGGAAAATCGGTATATCAGAATATTAATAATTAAAAATCAGAAGATAAAATTATTTTTATTTTTGATTATATTTTATATAAAAAAAGGTATATAAAGGGTGGAGGCACATATGAATAAAAAGGAAGCAGACATGTCTGAAAAGCTTCAGGCTTTGGAAGCAGTCAAACTTCAGATTGAAAAACAGTTTGGACAGGGTTCTTTGATGAAACTCGGAACTCATTCAAATGCAGAAGGAATTGAAGCAATTCCATCAGGTTCAATTCTGCTAGATGAAGCACTTGGAATCGGTGGTTATCCAAAAGGCCGTATTATTGAAATGTACGGTCCAGAAAGTTCCGGAAAGACAACTCTTGCATTGCATGCAGTTGCAGAAAGCCAGAAGAAGGGCGGAATTGCCGCTTTCATAGATGCAGAACATGCGCTTGATCCACAGTATGCAAAGGCGCTTGGTGTAAATATTGATGAGCTTTATGTATCTCAGCCTGATAGCGGAGAACAGGCTCTTGAAATCTGTGAAAGTCTTGTAAGAAGCGGCGCAGTTGATATTATCGTAATCGACTCAGTTGCAGCCCTTACACCTCAGGCAGAAATCGAAGGCGAAATGGGAGACTCTCATATGGGACTTCAGGCTCGTCTTATGAGTCAGGCTTTGAGAAAACTGACTGCCATCATCGGTAAGTCAAATTGTATTGTAATCTTCATCAACCAGATTCGTATGAAGATCGGCGTTATGTTCGGAAATCCTGAAACTACAACTGGTGGTAACGCACTTAAGTTCTATGCTTCAGTTCGTCTTGAGATTCGCCGTGTTGAATCAATTGATTCAAAGACTTCAGAAGACGCTGTCGGAAACCGCGTTCGTGTAAAGGTTGTAAAAAATAAAGTAGCTTCACCTTTTAAAAAGTGTGAGCTTGATATTTACTTTGGTAAAGGTATTTCCAGTGCTGCGAGTCTTCTTGACTCGGCAGTTAAACACGGAATTATTGATAAAAGAGGCGCATGGTTCACCTGTGGGGACGAAAAAGTTGGACAGGGAAAAGAAAATGCTGTTGCATTTATTGAATCAAACCCGGATTTTGCCGCTAAGATTGAAAAGCAGATAAGGGACACCGTATTTGCTAAACCTGGAGAAGCAAAAGAAGAAACTTCAAAAGCAGAAAAAGCAAAAACTGAGCCTGCAAAGGCAGAAACTGTTCCTGAAGCATAGGTTTGATTGAATGAATTGTGTTGTACTCGGGCTCGGGTCAAACCGTTCTTATAATGGGCTTGATCCGGTAAATTTACTGCGTCGTGCGGTATTAAAGCTTGAAGAAATAGTGTCAGATGCCGTTATTTCTTCGGTTTACCGCACTAAAGCCATGTATGTAGAAGATCAGGATGACTTTTATAACATGGTGCTTGCCGGCTTTATAGATGACGGCATGACACCGCAGAAACTGCTTGAGTGCATTCACGAAATTGAAGGTTTTTTGGGTAGGGACCGTTCAAAAGAAGTCCGTTTTGGACCACGCTCTGTTGATATCGACATTGAATTTTTTGGTGACCTTGAAATTGACACCCCGGATCTGCAGATTCCACATCCGAGACTCAAAGAAAGGGCATTTGTTTTGCAGCCATTGCTTGAGATTTTGCCAAAATGTGCCGATGCTATGAAAGGAGAAAAATTAAAAAAAATTGAAAAGATGACTGTTTCGTCACCTGACGTACAGCTTTATCTTGATTCAAAAAGTTTTTTCCTTTCAAAAGTAGACGAAGAGGTTCAAAATGGAAACAGAGACACAGACACAAGAAGCAGTTAAGACAACCCGAACTTTCAAAGCAGGCGATTTTGATGGCCCGCTTGATTTACTTTGGACACTTATACGCGAAAGTAAAGTAAATATTTATGATATTCCGATTGCGCAGATTACAGACCAGTATCTTGCATATCTTAAGGAATTAAAAGAAACAGATTTACAGGATCTGTCAGAATTCTACAGCTGGGCAGCAAAGCTTGTTCTCATCAAAAGCCGTATGCTTTTGCCTGTAGAAATTGAATATGAAGATGATGAGCGTGAAGACCCTCGTGCAGAGCTTGTTGAACACCTCATCGAGTATCAGAAATTTAAAAAACTTTCTGAACTTATGGAAGAAAAAGAAGACGAGTCTGAATTCAGTTTTGAGAGAAAGAAGATTCAGCGTGTTCTTCCGTTTGAAGATGAAGAAGCCCAGTGGGAACGTGTTGACACCTGGGAACTTTTACAGCAGATGCAGAAACTTTTCAAGAATATGGTTTCTCAATATTCCGATGAAAAGATTCTTGATATGTACGAAGAAATTTCTGTAAATGAAAAGATTACTTTGATGAACGAGTTTCTTGAAAATAACGGTGAATGTATGTTTACCGATTTGATTACGCGACAGAATAATGAAATGGACGTGATCTGTGCATTTATGGCTATTCTCGAAGCCGTAAAATTCAAGATGGCATGTATTTATCAGAGCAAGCTTTTTGGAGATATTAAAATACGAAGATTTGAAGCTGCATGACAGATTTTTGCTGTCTGACAGTTTTTAATAATATACGATACAGGTTTTAGAAAATGGATTTTGCAAAAGAAAGCGCACTTATTGAACAGATTTTATTTCTCGAAAGCGAACCGATTGCAGAGCAGAAACTTGCTCAGATTTCGGAACTTTCAGAAGAAGTTGTGGCAAAGTGCATCGAAGTGTTAAAAGAAAAATATACAGATGAAAACTCAGGAATCGAACTCGAGTTCATCACTGGTGGCTGGGCATTGATTCCTAAAAAAGATATCTGGGAAGTTTTGAAAGAACGCTACGGAAATAAAAATGAAGGTAAACTCAGCCGCAGCGCAATGGAAACACTTTCCATCATCGCTTATTCACAGCCGATAACAAGAGCCGAAATTGAAGCAATCCGCGGAGTTTCGGCAGACAATATGATCCGTCTTTTGATGGAAAGAAATCTCGTCAGAGAAGTTGGCAAAAAGGATGTCCCTGGCAAACCAAGCCAGTTTGGAACAACAAAAGAATTTCTCAAATTCTTCCGCTTAAACTCAATTGCAGATTTACCAAAACTCGAACAGGAAGAAGAGGAGAGATTTGAACTTGCCCGCTAACGATACCGAAAAACAGGAAACAAGACTTCAGGCGTATCTTGCACATTGTGGTGTCGCAAGCCGCCGTGCTTCAGAAAAAATTATTCTCGATGGCCGCGTTACAGTTAACGGTAAAGTTGTAGTGGAACTTGGTACAAAGGTAATTTCTTCTGATAAAGTCTGTGTCGATGGTAAAGAAGTATCACTCGAAGAAAACAAGCGTTATGTCCTTTTGAATAAACCGTCGGGCTACATATGTTCATCAAGCGATGAACAGGGCAGACAGCGCGCAATTGATTTACTTACAGATTCTTATTCCGAACGTCTTTATAATGTAGGCCGTCTTGATATGTTTTCAAGCGGTCTTATTATTTTTACAAATGACGGTGACTTTGCGGCCCGGCTTTCTCATCCGTCGAGCGAACTTGAAAAAGAATATGTCGTTGATTCAAGTCTTCCTCTTCCACGTGGACTTTGCGAAGAGTTTATGAAAGGACTTCGCGTAGATGGAACTTTCTATAAATGCAAGGCAGCCAGAGAACTTAATTCCCACAGAATGCAGATTGTTCTTATAGAAGGTAAAAACCGCGAAATACGACGTGTCTTTGAATCAAAAAATGTTGCGATAAAAAGACTTGTACGTGTCCGTATCGGAAACATCGAAATGAATAAACTTGCACCAGGAGATCACCGTGATCTGACAGCAGTAGAAGTAAAAGGACTTCTTTCGATATGCAGAAAAAAAGATTCTGAATAATGTTTTAAGTTTTTTTTAGAACAGACATAAAGTTAAGGAGAAAAAAAATGGTAATTGCTATAGACGGACCTGCAGGAACTGGAAAGAGTACAGTTGCTGGAATTATTGCAAAAAGACTTAATATTACATTTTTGAACAGTGGAAGTTTTTACCGCGGTTTGACTCTTGCAATTCTCGAAGCCGGAGTTGATATTTCTGATAAAAATGCTGTAATTGAATTCTGTAAAAAACAGGATCTCGGTTATGTAAATTCCCACCTGATTTTAAATGGGAAAGATGTAGAAAGCCGTCTTCATGAAGATGCTGTAAGTGCAAACGCATCTCCGGTTTCTGCAATTCCAGAAGTAAGACATATCGTAAATGACAAGCTCCATGAGGTTACAAAGTCACTCAGTATCGTCTGCGAGGGCCGCGACATGACGACTGTCGTTTTCCCGGATGCAGAATACAAGTTCTATTTAGACGCTTCAATTGACGTACAGGCAAAACGCCGCTTTGATCAGGGTGTTTCAAATATGTCGCTTGAAGAAATTAAAGCTGCTATTATTAAGCGAGATGAACTCGATAAAAATAAGGTTGAAGGATCGTTAAAAATCGCTCCGGATGCAACATATATCGATACATCGGACTTGACCATAGAAAATGTTTGTGAGATAATCATAAGCAAAATTCACCAATAAAAAAGGTACAAAAAATGGAAATGATGGAAGTGGAAAAGGAAGAAGCCCAGAACTCCAAGGGTAACATCCAGACACAATTAGAAGAATCTCTCAATAATCTTAAACCGCTTGAAGACGGCCAGCTTGTTGATGGAATCGTAGTTCAGGTAACAGAAGAGTATGTATTCTTAGATATAGGATACAAATCAGAGGGAAAGATCCCTGTAACGGAGTTCGCAGATAATCTGCCGAAAGTCGGGGAAACAGTAACTGTAGTTCTTCTTAGAAAAGATGGTAGAAACGGCCCAGAAGTTTCTAAAGCAAAAGCAGATGCAAAGCAGATGTGGAAAGACGTTCGCAAGGCATTTGATGAAAAAGCTCCGATTGACGGAAAGATCGAAAAGATCGTTAAAGGCGGATACGATGTTAACCTCGGCGGTGACATTCACGCATTCCTCCCTATCAGTCAGTCAGACAGCTCAAAAGTTGAAAAAGCTGAGAGCCTTATTGGACTTAAGGGTAAATTTTATATAGAAAGATTATATTCTGACAACAAAGCAAATGTTGTTGTTAACAGAAGAAAATATCTCGAAGAAGCAATGAATTCTGCTCGCGATAAATTCTTTGAAACAGTTCAGATTGGAGACAGCGTAAAAGGTACTGTAAAGAGTTTTACAAGCTTTGGTGCTTTCATCGATCTCGGTGGTTTCGACGGACTTCTTCATATCAATGATATGAGCTGGGGTCATGTAACTCGTCCAAAAGACTTCGTAAAGAAAGGTCAGGAAATTGAACTTAAAGTTATCCGCCTTGATCCGGAAGACAAGAGAATCAATCTTTCTCTCAAACACTTCTCAGAAGATCCTTGGATGCGCTTTGAAGAAAATTATCACGTTAATGATGTAGTAAAAGGAAAAGTTACAAAACTTACAGACTTTGGTGCTTTCATCGAACTCGAAGAAGGTATCGAAGGTCTTGCTCACATCAGTGAATTCTCATGGACAAAGAAAATCAATAAACCATCTGACATGGTAAAAATCGGTGACGAAGTTGAATGTATGATCCTCGGATATGACATTCAGGCTGGACGTGTTTCTCTCGGACTTAAACAGACAACTGCAAATCCTTGGGACACAATCACAGAAAAATATCCTGTTGGAAAAAAGATTAACGGTAAAGTTGTTAAGCTTACAAATTCTGGTGCCTTCATTTCTCTTGAAGACGGCATCGATGGATTCCTCCATGCAGATGACATTTCATGGACAAAGAAACTTAAGCACCCGGGAAGCGAATTGACAGTTGGTCAGGAAGTTGAAGCAGTAGTTGTAGAAAATGATCCTGAACAGCACAGAATCCGTCTTGGAATCAAACAGCTTTCAGACAATCCTTGGACAGCTTTTGCAGAAGCTCACAAACCTGGAACAACACTTGAAGGTGAAATTACTTCTATTACTGACTTTGGAATTTTCGTTCGCGTTGACGGAGCAATCGAAGGCCTTGTTAATAAAGCAAATATCACAGATGATAAAGATGTTCCATTTGCTGATGCAGTTGCAAAATACAAGGTTGGAGACAAAATCAACGTTTACGTTGTAGAAGTTAATCAGGACAAAGAGAAAGTTGCTTTCTCAATCAAAGAATTTAAAAAGAAAATGCAGCGTGATGAAATCTCTCAGTATATGGCAACATCAAACAATGATGATGATGGCGCTTATACTCTTGGTGATGCTCTTAACGCTCAGAAGAAATAATTTAATTCGATGAGTGACATAGATTTTATTACATCCGATAAACTCAAAGCACTCGTCGAAATTAACGGAAAGATTAATGCAAATTATTCTGACGTTAATGCATTGATGGTTTATATTCTTGAAGCAGCAATGCATCTTGTAGAATGCGAATCTTCTTCTTTATTGCTCGTTAATAAAGAAGATGGTTCGCTTTATTTTTCTGTAGCTCTCGGTCCAAAAGGAGCAGAAGCAAAAAATATTCGTGTTGATAAACAGAGTATTGCTGGTTGGGTTGCAGAACATAATGAGGCAGTTCTTTTAAATAATGTTGCAGAAGATCCCCGCTTTTATACTTTAGTTCAGCAGAAGACCGGTTATATCAGTCATACAATGGTTGCAGTACCGATGTGCATTGATAAAGAGGTTATCGGTGTAATAGAACTTCTCAATAAATCAGAAAACAGAAATTTTGATAAAGCGGATTTACAGCTTCTTCAATTATTGAGTTCACAGGCTGCTGTTGCTTATTCAAATGCTTCAAATTTCAAAACCGTAACAGAAAAAATTCAGAATCTTCAGGAAACAATTACCACTTCAAACGAATATCATTCGTTTATTGCAAAGAGCCCTGCAACTATGGATTTGATTCATATTGTTGATGCTATTGCAAAAACCACGACATCTGTTTTGATTACCGGTGAAAGTGGTTCTGGTAAGGAACTTTTTGCTGAACAGATTCATATCAAAAGTCCAAGAAAGAATAAGCCTTTTGTCAGAGTAAACTGTGCGGCTCTTGCACCAAGTCTTTTGGAAAGTGAATTATTCGGACATGTAAAAGGTGCTTTTACTGATGCTTCTACTAACCGCAAAGGCCGGTTTGAACTTGCGGACGGCGGAACAATCTTTTTAGACGAAATTGGTGAACTTCCGATAGAACTTCAGGCAAAACTTTTACGTGTTCTTCAGGAAAGAACTTTTGAAAGAGTTGGTTCAAGTGAGTCAATAACTGTTGATGTAAGAATTATTGCTGCAACAAATAAAGACCTTGAACAGATGGTCAATGATGGAAAATTCCGTAATGACCTTTATTACAGAATCAATGTAGTTCCGCTTCGAATTCCACCATTAAGAAACCGCAGAGAAGACATAGAACCTCTTTCTTCATTCTTCCTTTCAAAATTCAGTTCAGAAACTAAAAAGAAGTTTGAAGGATTTTCTGAAGATGCTTTGAACTGTCTTTTGGAATACGAATGGCCTGGTAATATCCGTGAACTTGAAAATACAATTGAAAGGGCCTGTGTTTTCGGACATGTTCCATTTATTCAGGAAGCGGATCTTGGGTTAAAAATTAAAGAAATATCAGGAGAAAATGTTCAAAGTAATAGATTTTCTGATGATATTTCTGCTATAATAGATTCGAATGATTTGTCGTTAAAAACGGCGGTCAACACATTCAAGAAAAATTATGTTAAAAAGATTCTTGAGATGACTAAAAACAATCAGACAAAGGCAGCCAGTGTTCTTGATATTCAGCGAACATATCTTGCCCGTCTTTTGAATGAATTAGGAATCCGGGAATAAAAAAAAGTGCGATTTTTCGCAAATTGGGAGCAAAAAAAATGGCCGGAAAAAATGTTGAAAAAATGCCAAAAAAAGAAAATTTAACTTCAGTAGATAAAGTAAGTAATTTTGTGTCTGCTAACAGAGTAGTACTTCTTTCTACAATTTGTGTTGTAATTCTGGGACTTGTTGGTTACACAATATTCCTTCATTTTTCACAGATGAATGTTGAGAAAGATCTTGCTCAGATTGAAAATATTGAATTTCTTTTTACAAAAGATGCAGCAGGTGCTTCGGAAGACGTACTTAAAGATAAATATGATTCAGCTTTAAAAAATCTTGAAAAATACACTTCTAAAGGTGGGATTGCTGGTGCCCGTGCTTCTTATCTCAGTGCAGAAATCAAGTTTTTGCAGAAAGATTACAGTGCAGCAAAGGACTTTTATATTGCAGCAGCATCAAAAGTAAACAAGACTTATCTTTCTTCAATCTGCTGTTATTGTGCAGGTGTTTGCTTTGAAGAATTGAATGATACAGATAAAGCTCTTGAATATTATGAAAATTCTGCAAATGATAAAAACTTCCCTGATACAACACATGCTTTGTTTAATGCAGGTCGTATTAAAGAATCAAAACTTGATTATACAGGCGCAAAAGAAGCTTACGAAAAAATTACAGCAAAAAATAATCCAAATGATCCATGGTCAAATGCTGCACAGTCACGCATTTTGCAGATGCAGATTGATGGAAAAATCGAATAAGCTGTTATAAATATTTTTAATAAATATTTGCAAAAGGGTATCAGGATGAAAAAAATATTTCATATATTGTTATGTACTGTATTTTTTTCAATGACATTTCTGTCTTGTGGTCTTGATACCTTTTATATTATCCCTTCACCTTCCGAAATAAATCTTCTGACAATTTCCAATGATGACCCTGGAAACAATAAAGTCAGTTTCAGGACAAATGAAACTGGTATTGCTTCTGACTTTTCTTTTGACGGAACATATATCTATTACAGAATTTTTGCTACAAAAGAAGCCTGTGAATCTTCTTACACAGCAATTGATGCTGTAAACAATGATTCAAATTATGAAACTGCATCAAACAGAATTATTTCTTCTTATAAAATAATAAAATTTATTGACAGTGGTAATAATGTTGATGATTATCTTATCGGCTATGCGGGATTAAACCGCAATATTGAAATTCGCCTTACAAATTATTTTTTACCTGACAGTCCGATGGCAGAATATATGTCTTTTATAAAAATTGACGGATTATCAAATTATAAACCAGTGAGAAGTGAAAGTACTTCTTCAAATCCAAAGTATTTTGATTTTGGATGGAGAAGTTTTTCCGGTTATAATGATACATGTGCTTTACCTGATAAAGATTCAGAAGATTTTGATAAAGGAACTTCTTCTGACGGATATTATTATATTGATCTTTATGCTATTGCTATTGGACACGATACAACAATTAAAACATACCGTTCAAGACCTCTGCATCTTGGTGTAATAAAAGTTAATTCCAAAGCTTCCAATAACTGGTTCTAGTTCTACTGGTTTTTGTACCTACTTGATTAAACTCTGAAAATCATATAATATAGCCTCAATGGCCCTTTAGCTCAGCTGGATAGAGCACTTGCCTTCTAAGCAAGTTGTCGACAGTTCGATTCTGCCAAGGGTCATTTTTTTATGTCCAGACAGGTTTTGAAGAAAATTTTACAGAATAAAAAATTATCTTTTTTTTGTAAATTTGTTCTTTGGGTACTTGAAACAAGTTTTATTTTTTGCTATATTAATATTACATTTTACGGGATGTAGCGCAGTTGGTAGCGCGTCTGGTTTGGGACCAGAATGTCGCAGGTTCAAGTCCTGTCATCCCGATTAAAGACTTGCTTAATGCAAGTCTTTTTTTATGCCATAAAATGATTGTTGTAAAAATTCCATTTGACGCAACGAGGAAAGACTGTTGTCAGAATCATTAAGACAGATAGGATTGTGGATTCCTTCTCTTTTAGACGGTGCAAAACTTACCGTAACACTTACGATTTGTTCTGTAACGGTAGGTCTTTTAATTTCTGTTTTTCTTGCACTTGGAAAAATTTCAAAAATAAAAATATTAAATAAAATCTGTGCTTTTTATATTTTCTTTTTTCGAGGAACACCGTTATTACTGCAGCTTTATTTTGTTTATTACGGGCTTCCAAAAATAAATCCTGCATTGACAATATCAAACCGTTTTTTTGCGGCCTTTTTGACCTTTGCATTAAATTCCAGTGCCTATCTTGCAGAAGTTGTAAGAGCTTCGATTGTATCAATAGATAAAGGACAGTTAGAGGCATCTCGTTCTTTAGGAATGAGTTATGGACAGACTATGTTCTCTGTAATTATTCCTCAGACTTTTTCAAGACTTCTTCCGCCGGTCGGCAATGAGTTTATTCTTGTACTTAAAGATGCATCACTTGTTTCAATTATTGCTCTTTCTGATATTACACGTGTTACACAGAATATAGCTTCAAGCACTTCTTCAAGTCTCGTTTATATTCCTGCCATGATTTTATATCTTTTGATTACTGCATTCTTTACATGGACTTTTAATAAACTTGAAAAAAAATTCACAGAAGAATAAAAATAAATCCGCTTCAGACTGTAAAATAATTGTTTTATAAAATTAATAT
>JAGHVB010000085.1 GCA_018064525.1 Candidatus Treponema merdequi
TCATCATTTAATTCAAGTGAATTAATTCCATTTTCATCCGGAACACACAAATCTTCCATATAAGAAAATGAATCTGACTCATCAATCTGAACAGGAACAGGCCCCTCTTCATCAAAGTCAAACAAAGCAATGTTTCCATCTTCATCCACAACAAACCATTCCGTGCTCATTGAATGAGTCGCAGGAAAATCTTTAGTGGTTTTCATTTTTCAATCTCCTCTTTCTTCCAACTTGCTCCAGATTCCACCCTTTCATCAGCAGCTTTTTTCATCTGCTCCATAACAGAAATGTAATTACCCTTATCAAATTCATAAGTTGCAAGAATTTCATCATGCCATCGCTTGTGAATTTGCCACATGACAGAAGAAGGTTTCTCTGTAACCACAGCAACAACGCAATCACATTCCCAATAACCACAAGTACAGCAACTGATTAAAACCATTTCCTTATTATCAAAGTGATCATCTTGCAAACTATCTTCAATTACTTCCCAGTAGCTTAATGGGTTATAACCTTGATATTCCAGTTTTTTTCCATCGACAAGATAAAAAAAGCATTCTGCAACAAACTTTTCATATCCATCAGAAAGTTCTACATTTTCGATACTAAAAGATAATTTGTTCATTTGATTTTCCTTTGCTATTCTACCCACATTTCATCAGAAATTATTCCAGACCTGTCTTCAAATGGAGCAGCGTATCTTAATCTGACATTTTCGGGCAAAAGTTTTTTTACTTTATGAGCAAGCTCAAGTCCCCGTTTATGAAAATCTTTCCAGTCAAAGATCTCATTGATTTCTTCTATTGTTTTTTCACCACTTTCGCAAGGTACAAGAACCTGCCAAAGATATTCAGATGTCCAATTTTGCAAATCTGGCAAATTGAATTCAATTGTTTTATCATTAATTGTAATTGATTCTTCATCGCCAATTGTTGTCCCGGTATCATCACCAGATTCACAAATAAACACCGAGCCATAATCAGGTGTCATTAAAATTTCATAAACTATTTTTTCACTTTGTTCCATTTTATTTTCTTTCCCTGTGCTTCTGTAAAACCAGTTCTTGAATCTATCAGCAAAACTTTTTTCAGGTCGTCTGCTGAATATTCAGCCGGGTCATCATCAATAATTGCATAGTATTCCATTTCATGTTTTGCAATGTAATCATTGATTTCCTGCATTCTGTTCTGCAATGTTCTGGTTCTGCCATTTATTTTTATTCCAAACCTAGCTAATTTAGAACGCAATTCTCCAAGCTGCTCTGTTTCGTTTTCTGGAAGGCTTGAATATCCGTTTTTCCATGAAGAAGTAAGAACAATATCAGGATTATCGTAATTTTTTAGTAAAAAAGTACAAAATGCCTGAATACATTTATCATTCAACTGAAAAGGAGTCTTCCAGCTGTCCCTTGTGTTTAACACACCGTCAATATCCAGAAAAATTGTTATGTTTGCAGACTTATTCATTTTTTTTTAAGCTTTTACTCTTCATCTAAACGTGATAATATTGCATACATTTTTTCATTTGCAGCCCATCGCAAAAGATTTCCAAGCTCATTAATTTCAATTCCATTAGAATACCAGCCAGGAGAACGCAGTAGTTCTACAGCCATACAGGTTGCCTGATAGCTGCATTCCGTTCCGCAACAATCTAAGCAATTTGTTTTGTCTTCTATTTCAAAAAACGGATCCGCACCTTTGTTCATAAGCTCTTCTGCTTTTTCAAAATCCATTCTGCAGGCGGCAATGTACAAATCCAGGTCAATTTCCTTTTCGCCACGGGCAACTCTTTCATTACGGAGAACTTCCAGCAAATCATCATCAGACTCATCTTCAAAAGCCCATCCAGAATAACTTATTTTATTAAAGGGAATTTCAGGCTCTGCAATTCCATATTCCCTAAATATTTCTGAAATTCTCACAGCATTTTCAAAATGTTTTATATATAATTCTTCTTCAAAAGGGAAATCGAGTATTATCCGCCAGCATTTATTAAAATAAGTTACAGGAACAGGTACTTCAAATCCACCGACATCAACAAAAAGCTTCTTGTCATAATCTCCCGACTGTAAAATGCTCTTAACCGTTTCATAATCATTGAGTACAACTGCAATCAAAAGCTTGTCTGTGTAGTAAAATTCATTCTCCATACAATCTTCCTCCTCATAAAAAAAGGCGGTAACCTGTACCACAGCCAGTTTTTACATCTCTATGCAGCTTGCACCGCAGTTTTTATTGCATCCAAATCAGCCTTTTTGCAGGCATCATAAAGAACGGCATTCTCCGAGGAATACACATTCAGTTTTTCATTTTTCATATTCCTTTCCCGCTCCAATGCAGACTGATTCATTTCCTGATCATCAAATATTATTGTGCTTTATCAAATTTCCCTTGTTATATTCTAAACGATAGATTATTCATTTTCATTCAATCTCTACTTTACAATTTCTTCTAAAAAAAACCGTGAGATTTTTCCCACGGTTTTAACTTATGCTACGATTTTTGAATAACGTTAATCACCCGATAAAACTATTTCAAAACAATAAAAACTTTATTGTTTTTACACACAACTTCTGCATTTTGCTTAATTCCATTATCTGTTACAAAATAAAGAGTATCATAATCAACAATATTTCGCCCCATTGTATTTAATTCATCTTCCTGACCAATCTGATATAAATAACTTAAACCTAAATAATCGTATTCTTCAGATGAATTTGTTTTACCATATACAAGTGTGCAAAAATCATAATTTTTAGAAATATTTATTATACTGACTTTACAATTTGATTTTCTTTCAATAACTTTTCCATTCGAATCTATATATGTTTTAAAATCCTGAATTGAATTAGAATCAATTGAAACTACATTTGCTAAAGAAACTTTAGGATTCACACTTTTTGTCAAAACGAAATATAAATCATTTTTATAAGAACCACATTCAACATTAACAGCAGGATTAGTAACAGTTACAGCAGCAAAATTAAACTGAGATATATTTCCAGTATAAACTGAATTAATCTGAACGGCATTCATTCGTTTTAATTCTGCATCTTCATTAATTTTGATTAATGCCTGCAATGATGAAAAATAAATTTTATTTGATGATTTTGAAATATCTGAGGGTTTATATCTTGATGCCAGCTGCCATGATTTTCCATCCCATAAATAAACTGTTAAGATATTATTACTATCATTACTAAAATCTGACACAATAATTTTATCTTTGGTAGATATTTTCTGTAAATCAAATACTATTGAATTTGGTTCATTAAAAACTGGTTTTTCGATTATCTGTTTTTCTGCAGTTTTTGTTTTTGCCGCAGGCGCAGCCCAAATCAAACCTGCACTCATTAATGTTAAAGCAATTAACATAATTTTTTTCATTTTTTTTCTCCTTGCATTTTTTAATGCTTACATTAATAATATTAGTATTAAATTGAATTGTAACTTAACCTGAAATTTAATTTTCACAGATTTCTATTCCTATTAAGCGAACATGTTTCTAATATCTTATTTAAATTGACAGGAGAATTTATTGCTGAAATAAAATTTATATTATATTCAATGAGACAAAGGGTTTTCTAATTAGAATAAAATCAGAATACGAGTATTTCATAAACATCATATTCCGTTCCACTCTTCTACTTAATCCCTTTCTTAATTCCACTCGTAACAACTTTCACCGCAACAGCCGAGATCTCCGTTACAAAAAATACACACACTGTATAAATAATCAGATTTGAATGATGTTCTTTGACTACAGGCCAGAAATCCGGGCTGTAAAGTAAGAATGAAAAACCTTTTATCGGCTAATAGCTTACAAGAGATAAACCTGTCTGTCATTGCATTCTTTCCATTTAACATTTCACTCCAGTAATTGTGAATCTCGGAAATATTGTTTGATAAAATCAAACCATAACAAACCCAGCTTAACACCATGAACTACTCCTCACAATTAAATTCTTCAAGGCCAAGCAGATAACAGCAAGTCTTATGAAGGTGTTTAATTATGGAACTGATATTGCCTGAATAATTTTTATTTAATGGGAATTCTATGTAATAGATGATGAAGTTTGAAAGAAAGTTTTACAAAAAAATGCTGTTCGTTATCTCTGTCTTATTTAATTTAGTAAATATTATTTCAACACAATTGCCTTTACAATCAACCAGATGATTAAAATCCAGATGAGAATAAAAGGAACCGCAAAACACCATTTTTTTAGAATGCAATAAAAACAAGATTTTTATCTGCAATGTAATTTACATCACAGAATTCGGCTTGGTATATTTTTTGCATATGGTTCACTAGCCTCCAAAATTTTCTACTTTTTATAAAAATTACAATAAAGGAATTACACAACAAAAAAGGCGTTTTAGTAACTCCTAAAACGCCTTTTTTTAAAAATTAACAATTGCTATTGAGCATTACGGCAAACGCGGAAGCCGATGGTGTTCTCTTTACCACTAGGACCCCCAAAATTTCTAAAACCTACACCACAGTTATAAGCAGGATAATACCAGTTACCACCTCTGTAAATACGGCTATTTAAAGGACCCTTAGGACCAAATGGATCTATTACATTTTCTGGAGTATTTATAGCAGCATACCAATCATAACACCACTCCTCTACGTTACCACTCATATCAAAAATTCCTAAAGAATTCGGAGATTTTTTACCAACTTGATGTGTTCCATAACCTATTTCTCCGTTATTTGCTGTATTACCATTTGTTTTTCCAGTATTAATATTATATCTATACCATGCAACATAATCTACATCAGTATTTTTATCTAATCCACTATTCTCAGTTGTTGTGCCAGAAAAGATATATTTAAACTCTTCTTCTGTTGCTTTAGCTCCACCGCGAGCTGCGTATTCCCATTCAGCTTCTGTTGGTAAACGGTAGCCGTTTGCATTTGAATTCCATGTTACTGTTGCTTCTTTTATGTGACCATCATCATCTATTTTTGCAATTGTAATAGAATAAGCTTTTGTGAGACCTACTTTTTCGCTAAGTACATTACAAAAATAACATGCATCAAACCAGGTTATACTTTCCACAGGGCGATATTTCTGTTCTTCATCAGAAAACATGTTTTTATAATCATCTGAAGTTGAAGAACAACTGCTTGGATTCTTATTTAACTCTTTTTCTTCTTCACCAACTTTTGCTTTCTGTCCTGACATTACTGCTTCATACAATTCCTGTGTAACTTCATATTTTCCAATAATAAAAGGACTTAATGTTACATTACGCTCCTTTTGAAATACTCCATTATTAAAATCATCACTGCCTACAATTTTTGCTGTTTTTGTCATAACCTGAACTTCATCAGTGTACATATAATTTGAAAGTGAAAAACTATTTCCGCTGGAACCGCTTGAATTTCCATTTTCACCTGATGTATCACCGTTAGTTGGAGTATTACATCCAATAATTGTTACAACCAATGTTAAAAGCAACATTCCCTTAATTAAATTTTTCATCTGATTCACTCCTTTTTATTAACTTAAAAATTATCATACTTCAAAAACTTTTACAATTCTTTTCACTGGGATTGTAAACTTTTGAGAACATAATTGCAGCGACTTAATTTTGAAATGTTTTTGGTTTACTAGCCTCCAAAATTTGCTAATCGTTATACTTGTTCTATTCAATCCAGTAAACATTATCCTTACGGACAGCCGGAGAATTTACACCGCCTTCTGCTATATAACCGATAGCGGCGTGACCGATTCCTTCCCACTCGCCTGTTATTCCAAGATCATTTAAAATCTGTTTTCCAAAATCGCTTTCAAACTCTTCTTTTGCACGATGAATCCAGATGGAACCAAGACCGAGACTTTCTGCGGCATTCAAAAGATTTCCCATTACGAGGCTTCCATCATAAATGCCAGTCGGAACTGTTTTGTCCGAAATAACAACGAGAATCACCGGAGCACCATAGAAAGGATCAGTTCCACTCTGCCCCATTATTTTTGCGTTTTCTGCACTGATTTTGTTACGGATTTCTTTGTTTGTAACGGCGATGATTTTTACAGGCTGACGGCCCATTCCACTTGGTGCAAAAGTTCCGGCACGTATGATTGCATCAAGCATTTCTTTTTCTGGAATTTTATCTTGAATAAACTTACGGCAGCTGCGGCGTGTTTCAAGAGTTTTTAATGTTTCGTTCATAGGAATTTCCTCTCAAGGATTTAGAAGTGATGTATACTTTAATATTTATAGAAAGCTCTAACATTATTAGAAATGGAATTATTTGAAAAAATATCTTGATATGTAAAAACATTAAGTTTTTCATTATATC
>JAGHVB010000056.1 GCA_018064525.1 Candidatus Treponema merdequi
GGGTTAGTGTAGTAATCGATGACCAGATTGTATTTGCAGCAAGTGTAGCGATTCCATTGATAATAAAATCGTTCAGCCTCTCCTCGTGACCTTTTATATATGAAGTACCGCCTTTCAGAATTGCATACATTACAAAAATCTGTGCAAAAATATTTATGGCGGCAACCATCAGAGAACGTTCACTGTTTCCGAAATTGACTTTCGATTTGCCTGTGAAAGGAACGAATTTGATCCATTTTTCAAAGCTTCTTAAATAGAAAATATCTATCATGCATCCTGTAATTGCAGTAGCACCGATATGCATTGCTGTCATTGCACTTATATCAGAATCAAGGTTGTATTGCTTTTTTATTTGAGAGAGAAGAGGAATAAGGATGAGAACAAAAATTTCTTCCACTATGAAGGGTATTTTTTCTGCAACACTTACTGCAATGGTTGCTTCCATTGATTTTTTTTATCTGCCGGTTCAAAATTTTTTATGGCTTTTATTGTATATATCATCCATATAGTAATGAGGATGTATTTTACTGACAGGAATAACAAAAATTTTGGAGAAGTAATATATGTAAAGAATTCCTGCCCCGTTATTAATTTATTGCTCCAGGATGGAAGCCACCAGATAGAGTCTCCGACAATGAACATAAGGTAAAAAAGTGTGACAGTCCGTTTGAAATGCTCTTGGTTGTTATTTTGTGAATTTAAATTTTCCATAATTACCTCTGGAATATATTATAAGGCGTAAAAGTGAAAAAGCAATTAAGTGTGATTTTTTTTATTCTAAAATTAAGTTATATTTGGACATTTCTAAAAATTGTAGCTTTTAGAGGTTTTCATTTGAATTCTTTACTTCAGGCTGGTCCATTCCGATGACGGTATCCTCCTGATGTTTTTTCCTTGCGGCTAAGTTCATTTATTACTTTGCGCCCATATGACCTTGCCTTGGACTTAGAGTTTGCTTGGCTATTCAGTTCAGAAAAAGTAAGTCTTAAATTTAAAAAAAATCCACCTGCTTGTTTAACAGATGGATCAACTAGCCAACTCCCGGACTTGAACCGAGTACCTGCTCGTTACGAGGGAGCTGCTCTACCAGGTGAGCTAAATCGGCAAAAAAATTTATAAATATTTTCTTTTTGAGAAAATAAAATACTGTTTGAAAAAAATTAAAATCAGCCTATTGAAATTTTGGAATCTACGATGCGTTTCATGTCGGCGATGTTTGTTACGTTCATGTAATTGTCGTAGACTTCGATTTTTCGTTTTTCAACATATTTGTTGATTTCATCGCGGGTTACTTCCGGTGTGAGGCCTGCCCAGTGAGAAATATCTGAAACTGTTATGTTGAATTTACGCGCGTGTTCTGCAGGGTTTCCGACTGGATTCATTTCGTCGTACATCATGAATACATCTGCAATTCTTGCAGAAAGATCTTTGATAGTAAGAATTCGTAAGCGTCGTTTCTGGTCGTAAATGCGTTTGCAGAAAAGTTTTAAGAGAATTAATGCAAGCTGCGGGTTTCCTGTGATGAGGAGTGAAAAGTTTTCTTTGTTAAATTCGAGACATTCTACAGGACCGATTGCCATACATGTTGCAGAGCGTGGTGAATTGTCGAGAATTGCCATCTCTCCAAAAAATTCACCCGGCTTTAAGATGTCGAGATTCTTTTTAGTTCCATTAACACATTTAACAAGCTGAACCTGTCCTGACTGAATTAAATAGAAACTGTTTCCTGGTTCAAATTCAGAAATGATAACCTGTTCAGGTTCGTATTTTTTTGCAAAGCGTTCGAATGCCGGAAGAGAGAATTGTTTTAAAGCGCCTTCGTTAGAAACAGGAACATCATAAGCTGTATGTCTTCTTGCTTTTAATTTTTCTGCTCTGAGTTTTGCATCTGCATAAATTTTTGCGACATTGTCTTTATCTGGAGCTGTCGGATAGTTTGTAAGATATTTGATACATACATCGCAGCAGGCTCTGTACTGTTCATCTTTATAAAATGATTTTGCAACAGAGAACATTCCATCTGCCTGATCTGCATTTACTTTCTGTTTTAATATGCTTTCTGTCTTTTTGTGAATTTGACGAAGCTGTCCGGAAAATACGCGGAGCATTTTTAAAATGACTTCTTTATTGCTTGAGAAAATCATTTCAAATTCCTGAAGTGTCATTGTGACAGCAATTGTGTCCTGTAAAACAGTAGCAGTTTCTTCCCGTGGAAAATGACCGAGTGCAGACTTTACTCCAAAGAATTCTCCATTCTTTACCTGTTCTGTTACAGAAGTTCCTGATTCTATATCAGTGCTTGTAAGAATGACGAGACCTTTCTGCAGAATGTAGATGCGTTCATCGCGGTCTCCGGCAAAATAAATAATAGAACCTTTTGCGTATTGTACTGCCTTTGGCATGATAAAATTCCTCGTTTTTGAAAAATGCTGCGGTTTAAAAAAATTCCACTAAACTAACATATATAATAACATATTATGTCAAAAAACTCAATTTTATGCTATATTTTTTTATATGATTGATTTACATACGCATTCAAATGCTTCAGATGGAATTTTGTCAGGCGCCGGTCTGGTTAAGCATGCGGCAGCCCATAATGTTAAAATTCTCGCTTTGACAGATCATGACACTGTCGATGGACTTGCCGAAGCCGAAAATTCAGCAAAAAACGAAGGAATTTCGTTTATTCCCGGGGTTGAACTCAATATTGACTGGCCTACGGGGGAATTTCATCTGCTCGGGCTCGGGCTTAAAACAATCAGCCCTCAAATGGAAAGAATTCTTAAAAACCTTCAGAATGACCGCGATAACCGCAACCGCGAAATAATCAGTAAAATGCGTGCTGCAGGTTTTGATGTTAATATAGAAGAAATCCTTAAAATGAGCGGAACTAAATGTCTTGGCCGCCCTCATTTTGCAGCTTACATGGTTGAAAAAAAAATAGTAAAAACAAGACAGCAGGCTTTTGATAAATATCTTGCAAAAAATGCTCCCTGGTATGTAGACAGAAAAGGTGCAGACCTTGATGAAGCTGTTGCTGCAATAAAATCGTGCGGTGCTTTTCCTGTAATGGCACATCCTCTTTCAATTTATGTCAGTTTTGGAAAAATCCGTCCGGTTCTGGAAGATTTGAAAGCTCGTGGAATTATGGGGCTTGAAGCTTATCATCCGGGGGCGCGCATCGGTGAGTGTAAGCGTCTCGTGGAACTTGCGAATGATCTGGGATTTTTAGTAACTGCCGGTTCTGATTATCATGGCGAAACAGTCCGTGCTGACCGCAGAATCGGTCATACCTGCGGCGGTTATAAAATTGAAGAAGAAATGTGCCGTGACTTTTTAGAAGCTTTGAAAAATTCACGATAAAAAAAGTCCATAAAAACTTCATAAAAAACTTCAAAATTAATTCCTCAAAAAAAATAAAAAAAATATTTTTTTTGTGTGAAAAGTTTAAAAATAAAAAGACTTTATCTGTAGAGAATAATGAGAGGTTGTTATGCAGATATTTTCTTTTTCACCGTTTGGTTATGAAGGCTCACTCGTTACAGTTGAAGTAGATTTGAGACGCGGAATTCCGGCAGTGGATATCGTTGGGTTAGCGGATGGTGCTGTTAAGGAAAGCCGTGAGCGTATGCGTTCGGCAATCAGGAATTCAGGGTTTGAATTTCCGCTTGAAAGAGTGCTTATCAGTTTGTCGCCTGCTGATCTTCGTAAAGAAGGTGCGGGGTTTGATCTTGCTGTTGCGCTTGGTGTTTTGAGTGCTGCTGAAAGTAACAGAAAAAGTGAAACTGAAATTATTTCTGAAAATGTTCTTGTTATGGGAGAACTGGAACTTTCTGGAAAAGTAAGAAGTGTTCGTGGAGTTCATGCTGCAGTTTCGACTGCTCGTGCAGGCGGAATATTGTATTGTATTGTTCCAAAGGCGAATGCTGATGAAGCGCGTGAAGTTGACGGTGTAAAAGTTTTTGCGGCTGAAAATCTGGAAGATGCGTTTGCTGCTATTCATGATTTAAAGGTTTTTACTTCGAGAAAAGGATTGAATGGTAAGGATAATGTTCCTGACGGATTTGTGATGGTAGACGATGTTCTGTTTGCAAAAGCGGATGAATGTTTTGATTTTTCTCTTGTGAAGAATCAGGCGTCACTTACGAGGGCTCTTCAGATTGCGGCTTGTGGCGGTCACAATGTTCTTGCGTTTGGACCTCCTGGATGTGGAAAGACTTTGTGCATGCAGCGTTTTGGTGAATTGCTTCCGGCGTTGACCGTGGAGGAATCGTATCCGGTTACGAGAATTCATTCTTTGTCGGGAATCCTTTCGAAAGGAGATTCTTTGATAAGGAGAGCGCCTTTTAGAATGCCGCATCAGACTGCTTCGATTGAGGGAATTTGTGGTGGAGGAATTAACTGCAGACCCGGGGAAATTTCGCTTGCTCATAATGGAGTTTTATTTCTTGACGAAGCCTGTGAATTCAGAACTTCTGTTTTGCAGATGTTGAGAGTGCCGCTTGAAAGTAAGTCTATTACTTTGAGTAGGGCTGGGCGTTCAACAACGTATCCGGCGAATTTTCAGCTTTTGATGGCAACGAATCCGTGTCCGTGTGGAAACTATGGTTCGAGATCAAAGATTTGTCTTTGCAGTGCGCGTTCAATTGAAATGTACTGGAATAAGTTTTCAGGTCCTCTTCTTGACAGGATAGATATCAGGGTAAAAGTAGAATCGCGTGAAGACTCTGATGGTGAAACAGAAAATTCTCATAACAATTTTTCATTATCAACGGAAGAACTCAGAAAAAAAATTGCAGTCGGAAGAAAAAAAATGCTTGTACGGCAGGGAGTTAAAAATGCATCGCTTCGTCCTGATGAAATTTTAAAATATTGTATCCTTGAAAAAGAAGCAGATGCTTTTCTTAAAAAACAGATTGAGATTTATGATTTTTCTCCACGCGCAGTTTCAAGTATTTTAAAAACTTCACGGACAATATCTGATATGGATAATCTGACATTCATAAATATTGATGCAGTAAAAGAAGCTGTTGATTTCAGAAAAACTTCCGGTATGTAAAAGTGAGATTTTGATTATAGAAAAAATCGGTTAATTTAAAATTAAAAAAGCACTGAATCTTTGTTCAGTGCTTGAGTTACCGGAAGTGAGACTTGAACTCACACACGGTTGCCCGCGGCAGATTTTGAGTCTGCTTTGTCTACCATTCCAACATTCCGGCCGGTTGTCAAAATATACAATATTTTAAGGGGTTTTGCAAGTGGTGGAGCCTTGCTATAATAATTATGTGAGTGTAAAAGTTGATGCGTTTGCCGGTTCAAAACCGGAATTTGTTCTTAAAACTGTTTTTGGTTATGACAGTTTTCGTGACAGACAGAAAGAGATTGTAGAAAGTGTTTTAAGTAAAAAAGATACTCTTGTTGTTATGCCGACTGGTGGCGGTAAATCAATCTGTTATCAAATTCCGGCTCTTGTTCTTGATGGAATTACTTTAGTCGTAAGCCCTTTGATTTCACTTATGCAGGACCAGACTGAGTCACTTGAAGCAAACGGTGTCCATTCAGTTTTTTTAAATAGTTCTCTTTCGCAGGAAGAATATTCTGAAACTGTCAGAGAAATAAAAACTGGTAAGGCAAAAATAATTTATGTAAGTCCGGAAGGTCTTGCGACAAATCGGGTGCGTGAAATCATTTCAGATTCTGATTTGAATGTAAGTTTAATTGCAGTTGATGAAGCGCATTGCGTGAGTCAGTGGGGGCATGACTTTCGTCCGGACTATCTTGAAATTGCATCAATCAGAAAAATTTTTTCTGAAGCAGTGATGATTGCACTTACTGCGACTGCGACAGAACAGGTTCGAGATGATATCGTCAAAAACCTCAGATTAAAAAATGCTGCTGTTTTTATTTCAAGCTTTAACAGAAAAAATATTTTTCTCGAAGTTCAGCCTAAAAAAAATGCAGTAGACCAGGTTATTTCATGCATAAAAAAACACGCCGGTGAAAGTGGAATAATTTACTGCAATTCAAGAAAACAGGTTGATGAACTTACAGATTTTCTTGATAACGCCGGATATTCTGTTTTGAATTATCATGCCGGTCTTTCTGACGAAGTACGTGCAAAAAATCAGGAACTTTTTATCAAAGATGAATGTCAGATTATTGTTGCGACTATTGCATTTGGAATGGGAATTGATAAACCGAATGTCCGTTTTGTCATTAACTATGATTTACCAAAATCGATAGAAGAATATTATCAGGAAATTGGAAGGGCAGGGCGTGACGGACTTTCTTCGACTGCGCTTTTGCTTTTTAGTCCGGGTGATGTTCACAAGGTAAGATATTTTTTTGAAAATGCAGCTGATCCTCAATTGAGTGAATGGCTTTTACAGGGAATGCTTGATTTTGCACAGAGCCGTATCTGCAGAAGAAAAGTTCTTTTAAAATATTTCGGTGAAGAATATTCCACGAGTGAAGAAAATAAAGACTGCTGTTGTGATATCTGCAGCCGTGGTGAACTTCCGTTAAAAGAAATGACTGTTCCTGTTCAAAAATTTCTTTCGTGTATTATCAGAACTGGTGCGCGTTTTGGTGCATCGTATGTTATTGATGTGCTTCTTGGAAGCCGTAATAAACGCATAATGGAATATGGTCATAATATGATTTCTACATGGGGTATCGGAAATGAACTTTCGCGTGAAGACTGGTTTGAACTTTGCGAGGTTCTTATTGATAAAGGAATCGTCAGAAAATCAGGAGAGTATAATGTTCTCGAAATTACAGGTCTTGGTAAAGAACTTTTATCGACAAGAGAAAAAATATTTTTACCGTTTGTCATTTCTGAAAAGAGCATTTCTAAAGGCGCAGATGCTATCATAGGATTCCCAAAACCTGCATCAAAGAAAAAAGCTGTTCTTCATAAAGCTGCAGAAAAACCAGATGTCACTGATGAAAAAGGAATTCTCATTTCTGATGCCCTCAAAGAATGGCGAAGAAATAAATCGCGTGAACTTGATGTTCCGCCGTATATTGTTTTTGGCGACAGAACAATGTATGATATCTCTGTTAAGAAGCCTTCTTCCAGAAATGAACTTTTAAATTGCTATGGAATAGGTGAAGCCAAAGTTGATAGTTTTGGAAATGAGATTTTAAGAATTGTAAAAGAATATTTATAATGTCTTGGGTATTACTTGTTTTAATTTATGGAATTTTAAAAGGAGCTAGAGAACTCACAAAGAAAAAAGCGATGAGCATTAATTCTGTTATGGAAGTGCTTGTCGTGTATACTTTGATTTCGTTTGTGATGGTAATTCCTCAGGCACCGGATGCTGGCGGACTTGAAGCAAAGTATTATTTTTTAATTGCGGTAAAGTCGTTTGCAATTTTTGTTGCATGGATATGCGGGTTTTATTCTTTGAAAATGCTTCCTGTCAGTCTGTACGGGCTTCTGGATTTGAGCCGCGTTTTATTTTCGACTTTTATGGGAGTTGTTTTTTTACATGAGGCTTTAAGCGGGTTTCAGATTGCGGGTCTCTGTATTGTCTGCGCAGGACTTTTACTTTTAAAATTCAAGCCGCGTTTTTTATCAGTTCAATCAGAAAAAAATATTTCAGATAAAGTGGAAACAACACTTCTGCATTCTGCAACTGAATATAAAAACAATGACAGGATTTCTTTTTTTATAATTCTCGCATTAATCTCGTGCATATTGAATGCCGTTTCGGGATTTATGGACAAAATTTTGATGAAAGAAATAACAAGAAGTCAGCTTCAGTTCTGGTATATGGTTTTTCTTTCGGCTTATTATCTTATTTATATTCTTATTACAAAAACAAAAATCAGTGCCGGTGTTTTGAAAAATATCTGGGTGTGGGTTATGGCTCTGATGTTTGTTATCGGTGATATGGCTTTGTTTGAAGCAAATAAAAATCCAGACAGCAGGATAACAGTTATGACTCTTATCAAGCAGTCTGGAGTTATAGTCGCAATTCTTGGCGGCAAGATTTTCTTTAAAGAAAAAAACATTCTCTATAAACTTTTCTGTGCAGCAGTCATCATTGCCGGAATCTGCATAGGTTTAATCAAATAACTTTCTGCATTCAAGGTAGAATCTTTTTTCATCAGCTTCGCCCATTGAGAAAGATTTTCTCGGGAGCGGTCCGCGTGTGTTGATTGTTGCAAAGAAGCTGTCTTTTGCAACAGGAGGTAAAAGAATTGAAACTGTATTTTTTTTTGCACCAAGCCTGAAAACTTCTTCTGTTCCGTGAATGTAATCAATCTGTTCTTTGTCTGCATCTGTTTCCTGTAAAAATTCATCGATTACAGGCTGAAGTCTTGAAACGGCAAGTTCTTTAACCGGTGTTTCAAGAAGAATATATTTCTGCTTTGAATTTTCAGTAAATACAAAGCCAAAACTTGCATTCGATTTTTTTACGGTCTGTGAAAGATCATCTTTTGAAGAAATTTCGCGGATTGTTCCGCCGAGTGCGTTCTGAATTTTTGAAATAAGTTTTTCTGTGTCGATGTCAAAAAGTACGCGGTGAATCGGTTCGAATGTCAGTCCTGTGTCAAAGATGTTTACGATTTCGATTAATGCAAAGCGGGCGTTGTGATTTTCAAATCCCTGTGGAACTGTTATAGTTCCGTCGTCGAGTTTTTTGCCGCCGTTATTCAATTTGACTTCGTCCCAGATTGCTTTTGCTGTTGCAAGTGAGTGGTTTCCGTCACCGACTGCAAACATGAAAATGTTTCCGTCTTTATCTGTGTTTTCTTTTGCAATTTTTTCACAAGCGGTTTCAATTTTATCGAGAAGGTCATCTGATTTAAGAGGCCAGCCTTTAATGCTTCCGCTGTTCTGCATGAGAGGTCCGTCGTAGCACGGTTTTACTCCTGATTTTTTAACTGCGTCTCCTGTTTTTTCAACGAGGTCATGTTCCGGATCGTTTACAAGAAGCATGATGTGCGGGCTTTCAACTGGTGCTCCGCGGCGGATTTCCATTCGCGGCGGAATGCGTTCGAGAATTGTCGCTTCTGTTGCGCGGATTAAAGCTTTTGAAAAAGGTTTCCATTCGTATGTATCGAGATCGATGCATGCGATAAGTCCGTGGCGAATGCGTCCGTATGCAGTTGTTCTTTCGACGTAAATAAATTCTGTTTCTTCTTTTTGAAATACGCCGTTTGAAATATATTCGCGCATTGTATTTTTAATTTTTCTGATGCGTTCTGCTTTGTCGCTTTCTCCGAGATAAACTTCTGGAAGAATTATATTTAATGTTGAATTTTTAGTAGCTGCAGTTTTTTCAACAGCTTTCCAATATTCTCTGTCCTGTGTGTACTGATCGCAGGCTACAACCGACCATGTTGCTGTATCAATATTTTGCGGTAATAAAATCTGTGGAACTTTAATTCCAAACTTTGAAAAATTTTTCATATAACAAAGTATATCGCGGAGTGAAAAAATGTGCTATAGTATCAATATGGCTCTCTCATTCTCTCAAGTACAGCGTGTATCACAAAAGCAGTCTCTCAAATTAAGCCAGATTCAGATTCAATCTTTAAATCTTTTGTCGCTTAACAGTGCAGATTTCCGTTCTGAAATTTACAAAGAAGTAGAAAAAAATCCTGCGCTTGAAATTACTGGTGACAGTGTAGAAGATGGAATTGAAAATGTTTCAAAATTTTCTGGAGGACTGAGTGACTATACTCACATTTCTTCATCTGGTCATTTTGAAGATGACAAGTCGCAGGCATTCCAAAATGTACTTGAGTCTCAGGCAGATGAGCGTGAATCTCTTTCCGATCATCTTGAGTTTCAGTTAAACGCATCAAAACTTACAGAAAGTCAGAAGGAACTTGGAATAAAGCTCATTCACAACCTTGATAAAAATGGTTTTCATGTTCTTGCTCCGGTTTCATTTCTTAACCTTGAAAAGAATACACCAGAGGATCTTGAAATCTGTCTCAAAACAATTCAAAATCTTGATCCATGCGGAACATGCTGCACGAATATTCAGGAAAGTCTTCTTGTTCAGGCAAAGGCGCATGAAAATGTTCCGCGTGCTGCACTTTTTATTTTAGAAACAGATTTGAATTTTCTTTATCCGCCGCAGCCTCAAAAAGTTCTTTCCAAAATAAAAGATTACGCCGCAGAAGAAAGTAAAAAAGCATTCAATACAAAAGATTATTCATTTGTAAAAAATTTTACAGAAAATGATATTGAAGATGCAGTTGAATTTATAAAAACGCTCGACCCAAAACCTGCGCGTGATTATTCTCAAAATGAAAACTCTTATATCGTTCCGGAAATTTATGTAGAAAAAATTCCGCTTATAAAAGATGAAAATAAAATTGATGAAACTTTTATAAATGGAACAGGCGAAGATGCACATTCATTTTTAATTCGAACAGCACAGGGAATCATTCCGGAAGTTGTTGTTTCAAAAGAATATCGTGAACTTTCAAAAGAAAAATCTCTTTCTGATGAACAGAAAAAAAATATTTCTGCATCTGTTTCAAATGCAAAGCAGTTTATTGATATGATACAATTCCGCGAGCAGGCAATTATGACAGCCGCTTCTGCAATCGTTGAGCGCCAGATAGAATTTTTTGAAAAAGGCCCAGGTCATCTTTCTGCTTTGACGCAGCGGGAACTTGCTCCGATTCTTGATGTAACAGAAAGTACTGTTTCAAGAATGGCAAACAATAAATATCTTCAGTGCGAGTGGGGAATTTTTCCGCTAAAATATTTCTTTACAACAGGCGTTGTTCAGACAAAATCTGTTACCGAAGTTTCTGCACAGACATCATTTTCAGAAAAAGAAAATCCTGCTGCTTCCGGAAATGCTTCTTCAAATTCTGAAATTGTTTCGAAAGACCGGATTCTTTTTGAAATAAAACAGATTCTCGATTCTCAGCCTGCCGGAAGCAAAAAACTTTCTGACCAGAAAATCTCGGACATGCTTTCAGAACGCGGAATAAAAGTCGCCCGCCGCACGGTTGCAAAATATCGCTCGCAGGCCAACATTGAATCGTCTTATAACAGGTAAAAAAATGCCGGCATTTCAACCGGCATCATTATAAAAAACAGAATCTGGTATTTTTACCAGCTACTCTAAAGATGTTATGAATAAAAAAAAGACGGCACCAGTTAAGCACCGTCTTTTTTTCAGAAATTATCTTCCCTGAATCTTGTCCTTTTCCTTTTTGATTTTCTGGTCAAGAACATCCATTACTTTGTTGAGTGCTGCTGCAAAATCAAAGTCATCTGATGTTACGTGAGCCTGAACTCCCCAGCGGAAATTAGCTACAATATCAAAGTTATATTCTTTTTCGTGTTTTACACGAAGAATCAAGTCTATGATAAGATCGTCAGCGTATTTGATGCGCTCAAGTTTTTTTTCAATCATGTCTGATTGCTTCTGTTCAAGGTCAAAACCTACTGCTGTAATTGATTTAGTCATAATTAAACCTCTCTTGTGCCTTACGGCGTATTTTTAAATGGAACATACCGTCCCGACATCATTAATAATAACACCGTTTTTCTGAAAAGTAAAATTTTATATTTTCGAAATTCAACTCGAAAATTCCATCATAAAAATAATTTTTCACACAGGTTTTTTACTTGCTATTTGGTCTATGAAAGTGTATAGTATTTATATGGCTGATAAGAAATTTACAGTTTTAGATTTGCTTTCACTCGAACTGCACGGACATGATGAAATTAATCTTAGATGTATTGCAGGCCGTAAAGGTTTAAACCGTCCGATTACAGTTCCAGATATCAACAGACCGGGACTTGCGCTTTCAGGTTTTTATGATGCATTTGCTTATCAGCGTGTCCAGCTTTTTGGTCGTGGTGAAGTTGCGTATCTCAATAAACTTGAATCAGAAGGAAAGATGGAAACTATCAAACAGCTTTTCTCTTTCGCAATTCCATGCTGTATATTCGCGCATAATCTAGAACCTTCGCAGGCTTTTATGGATCTTGCAGAAGAAACATGCTGCGCCGTTTTAGTCACAGACCTTGAATCAACAGAACTTTCAAACCGTCTAGTCAGACTTTTCTCAAATGTATTTGCGCCGCGTAAAACTATGCACGGTGTACTTGTAGAAGTTTTTGGTGAAGGAATTTTACTCTGCGGTCATTCCGGGGTCGGTAAGTCTGAGACTGCGCTTGATCTTGTAGAACGCGGTCATCGTCTTGTTGCTGATGATATTGTAGAAATCAGATGTGTAAACGGAAATACGATTCTCGGACAGGGTGCAAACTCTTTGATTTCTCACCATATGGAAATCCGCGGTCTTGGAATCATCAATGTTTCAGAACTTTATGGTGTCGGTGCCATCCGTGAACAGAAAGAAATTCAGTTAATAGTTGAACTTGAGGAATGGGACTCAAATAAAATTTACGACAGAATCGGAACTAACCAGCGTACAATGGATCTCCTTGGCGTAAAAATTCCAGCCATCGAAATTCCTGTAAAGCCTGGACGAAACCTTCCTATCATCATTGAAGCTGCCGCAATGAACGAGCGTCTCAAGAAAATGGGTTATAACTCAGCACGTGACTTTAACCAGAACGTCCTCAAGTGGATTGAAACAGGAGAAGCCCAGGCTGCGTATTACGGTCAGGATGATAGATATTAAATTTGATTTATAGTAAAATATAAATATATGGAGAAGCAGGAAAAACTATGGTAGAAAAAATTTTAACAGTTAAAAACAGAGCAGGAATTCACGCAAGACCTGCAACACTTATTGCTCAGCTCGCAAATAAATTTACATCGGAAATAACTTTAGAAAAAGATTCCATTGTAGTAAATGCCAAATCAATTATGGGTGTTATTACTATGGCAGCCGGTTACAATACAACTATGACACTCAAAGTTGAAGGACCAGATGAAAGCGAAGCTGCAAGTGCTATCGAAAATCTTTTTGATACAAAATTTGATGACGAATAGAAAGTAAATTTTATATTAATCATTTAAAAATATTTTTGTAGAAAAAAGCTGTAGATTATTTTAAAAAGGAGACTGCAATGAAAGAAATTACATCACGACAAAAAGAAATTCTAAATTTTATCTCTGATTATCAGGAAGAAAATTCTTATCCTCCTACAGTCCGTGAAATTGGTGATCATTTTAATGTTTCAATCCGTGCAGTCCAGGATCATATTACAGCTTTACAGAAAAAAGGATACATCACTCAGACTCAGAAAAAATCTCGTTCCATCAAAGTTTTAATTGATGAGCGTAAAAAAGATTCAAATATGTTTGTTGATAAAGTTCCAGTTATCGGAACTATTGCAGCCGGAAAGCCTCTTCTCTGCGAAGAAAATTATGAAGGCTATGTAACTCTGACAGAACCTTTTATCAGACCAGGTAAAAGCTATTTTGCACTTCATGTTCGCGGCGAAAGTATGAAGAATGCCGGAATTCTCGAAGGCGATCTTGCAATCATCGAACAGGCAGACGCCGCTATTGACGGTCAGATTGTAGTAGCTGTAATCGATGACGCTATCACACTTAAAAGATATTTCAAAGAAGCAACACGCGTCCGTCTTCAGCCGGAAAACGAAGCATTCCATCCGATTTTCTGCCAGGAAGTCCGTATTGTCGGAGTTCTTTCAAATCTCGTCCGAACATATTAATGCTTGAACATCAAAGGTAAGTAATGGCAGTCCCGGTTTATCTCTATACAGGACCAGAATTTGGAGAGCGAAACGATGCAGTAAATGCAGTCAAAGCTCAGATGAAAAAAAAGTTCGGTTCATTTGATGAATATCTTTACTATGCAACAGAGACTTCGGTTGCAACTGTTGTATCAATGCTCCAGAGTGAATCTCTTTTTACTCCGGCAACATGCGTAGTTTATAAAGCCGCAGAACTCGTAAAGAAAAAAGAAGATATTGAACTTTTATCTTCGTGGATAAATTCTGTAACACCAAATTCCAAAAATAAAGAACCTCGCGAATCATCTGTTTTAATTTTAGTCTCAGACGAAACAAGCGTTGACTCAAAACTTACAAAATTAATTCCAAAAGAAAATCAGAAAGTTTTCTGGGTAATGTTTGAAAACAGACGCGTTCCGTGGCTTCGTGATTTATTTAAGAAAAACGGATATTCAATTGAAGAAGATGCCTGTGAACTCATTCTCGAAATGATTGAAAACAATACAGAAAGTCTCAAAGCAGAATGTTCAAGGTTTTATACACTCTTTCCGCAGGGAACAACAATCACTGCAGAAAATGTTGATTCAGTTTTGACTGACACAAGAGGTGAGACACCGTTTACACTTTTTGGCGCAATGACGGACAGCTCTCAAAGTCCTCAGAAGCGTTTTGAAAATTCACTTTCAATATTGCAGAAAATCATGCTTTCAAAAGACGGTTCATCAGTTGCGCTCATCGCAGGACTTGATTTCTGTTTTAGAAAACTTATGACATATCATGAAATTGGTGGAACTTCGATGGATGAATTTTCACTCAAGAAAAATGGTTTTACTACAAAGGCCATGCAGTCTCAGTACAAAGCTGCCGCCCGCATGTGGACAGTGGGACAGACAATGGCAATTCTCTCGCTTCTTTCTTCTGCTGACATGAACATCCGTTCTTCATCCCGTGCACTTGAAAAAAATTATCTTGAACTTTTAATCTATTCAATTATCATCAAAAAGGGCGGAGCAGTTTCTGAATATCAGGATTTTGAATAAAAGATTTTTTTAATATAAATAGCTTCGGCAGATCCTGATAATAAAGAAGTTTTTATTCGCCCTGGATATTGATTTCTGTTAAAAGATTTTTAAGGGAATTCAGTTCGTTCTGTGTCATTCCGATTCCTTTTCCCATTTTCTGGTGATCCGGTGACCAGCTTCTGATGTCGTATTTTGCAGGTCTTCCGCCCCATGAAACAAGGTTGAGCTCAAGATTCCAGCCACCTTTTCCTTCTGAAATAATTCCAAGATTTTTTTCGATTGTGAATGAAAAATCATCTGCCATTCTGACACCTCGTTTTTGAAAATTCCACTTGAAGATTAAAAAAAATCTAAGTAGAGATTTTTAAGTTTTAGGAATTTTTAATATTGTTTACATCTATATAATATAGTAAAATTATAATAATTCAAGTAATTGGGGGAATAAATGAAAAAGTATTTACTTTTTGCATTAATGGCTGGTTTACTGATTTTTGCTTCATGTAAGTCAACAGACCAGGAAACTGCGGAAGAAGTTACAGAACAGACTGAACAGCAGGTTGAAGAACAGACTGAGGAACAGACAGCAGAACAGACTGGAGAAAAGTCTTTTGAAGAACTCGTTTCTGAAGCAGAAGCATCTCGTGCTAAAGCTGTTGAAGCAGGTGCAGAAAAATATTATGCAGATCAACTTAAGATAACTGATGAAATGCTCCTGGCTGCAAAGGAATCAAAAGATTCTGAAAAAGTTAAAGATGTAAATAACAGATATCTTGCTTTGGAAAAAGCTGCTCAGACAAGAGCATTAAAAGCACAGATTGAAGAATTAGGTTTTGCTGAACAGCATCGTGTAGCTTATGATGCAGCAGGCAAACTTTATGATGAACTTGAAGCAGCAATTGCAGATGGTGCTGATGGAATGACAATGCTTAAATGTGCAGAAGTTGCTTATGGTGCTTATTATGCAATTTACTACGATTCATTCAAAAAGCTCGCAGCAGCAGAAAGAAATGAAGCAATCGCTCAGAAAAAAAATGCAGACAGCGTAAAAGCTGGTGTTGCACGCAAAGATGAATATAAAGCTGATGCTCAACTGATTCAGGATGGAGACAATCATTTTGTGACAAAGAATCCTGCTAAAGCTTACGACTGTTATAAAGAAGCAAAAGAAAAGTTTGCAGCTTTGTTCAATGATGTTTCAGAAAAGAGAGCTGAAGCTCAGAAGAGAATTGAAGAGGCAAAAGCAAAAGTTCTTGATGCAGAACAGTTTGCCGGAGAAGCAGATGATGTTGCTCCACTTGGTGATGAAAAAATTGACGGTATCGAAGAAAAAGATGCAGTTCTTCTCGAAGAAGAAAATTTTGCAGATCCAGAAGATGCTGTAATTGAAGTTGATGATACAGTAAAAGTTGAAAATGACAGTGCTGTAGAAGTATTTAAAGAAGCTGTTGGAGTGGAGGAATAATTTATGAAGAAGTTAATTTCTGTATTAGTATTTGCTTTATTGGCAGGTTCCATTTTTGCAGCAGGCTACAGCTATAAAAACAACACATACCAGAAGCTTGCAGATGAATATACAAAAAAAGCAGAAAATGCTCTGGATGCAGGAGAATATGATCTTTCTGTAGAATATGCAGCAAAAGCAGAAGAAAATGCTGCATTGTCAAAAGCATTTATCGAAAGTATGCTTGCACGCCAGAATGCAGAAGAACAGCTTGCACTTGCAGAAAAGAAAATCAACTGGGCAAAAGGCATTCAGGCAGATAAAAACTTTCCTATGGCATATTCAGCTTCAGAACAGGCATACAATAATGCAAAAGAAGCTTATGACCGTGAAGACTTTTTAAGTGCAGAAAGCTATGCCCGTCAGGCAATTGCCGCTTTGGACGGTGTCCGCGAAGTTACACCGCTTCCACAGTTTTATGTTGTTCGTCCTTGGGCAGAAACAAAAGACTGTTACTGGAACATTTCCGGCCGCAAATATGTTTACAACAATCCGCTCCTCTGGGAAAACCTTTACCAGAAGAACAAAGACAAAATGCCAAAACCAAATGATCCTAACCTTATTCTTCCTGGAATGAAAATGGAAATCCCAAGCCTTACAGGTGAATATCGCGAAGGAACATACAATCCTAATAAAAATTATGATGCATACAGCGCAAACCGTTAATCGGGGAGTGTAAGGAAATGCTTTAGAAAAGGGCGGTGTGATTTTTATAAATCATATCGCCTTTTTTTTTATTTTAGTATAAGATGTGTTATTGAGTGGAACTTGTTAAAATGCCGTCTTTTTTATGACTCTGTATTTTTTATAATTCCACGGGAGCTAAAAAAATGTCTATGACAAATGTACCTGAGATTTTTGGAAGCATGGTTTATAACGAAACAGTTATGAAACAGACTCTTTCTTCAAGTGTTTACAAAGCATTAAAAAAGACAATGACAGAAGGAATTCCGCTTGATCTGACGACTGCTAACCAGATTGCAGAAAGCATGAAAAACTGGGCAATCTCAAAAGGTGCAACTCACTTTTCTCACTGGTTTCAGCCTTTAACAGGAATCACTGCAGAAAAACACGACAGTTTTTTAACTCCAGCCCCAGAAGGAAAAATCATCATGTCCTTCTCCGGAAAAGAACTTATAAAGGGTGAACCTGACGCGTCGAGCTTTCCATCTGGTGGAAAGCGTTCTACATTTGAAGCACGCGGTTACACTGTATGGGACCCGACTTCTTATCCGTTTATCAAAGACCACACTTTATGCATTCCGACAGCATTCTGTTCTTACACAGGTGAAGCACTCGATAAAAAAACTCCTCTTCTTCGTTCAATGGAAGCTCTCAATGAACAGTCTCTCCGCATCTTAAAACTTTTCGGAAACGATGCAAAACATGTTACGACAACTATGGGACCTGAACAGGAATATTTTCTTGTTGATGAAAAACTTTATCAGAAGCGAAAAGACCTTAAGATGTGCGGTCGTACATTGTTCGGTTCAAAACCTGTAAAAGGTCAGGAAATGGATGACCAGTATTTTGCTGCAATCAAGCCACGTGTAATCGAATACATGGAAGATTTGAATACAGAACTCTGGAAACTCGGAATCTACTGTAAGACTGAACACAACGAAGCAGCTCCTGCCCAGCACGAAATGGCCCCGATTTTTACAACATCAAATCTTGCTGCCGACCAGAATCAGCTCACAATGGAAATAATGAAAAAGGTTGCACGCCGTCACGGACTTATCTGTCTCTTGCACGAAAAACCATTTGCAGGTGTTGCCGGAAGCGGTAAGCACAACAACTGGTCGATTGCTACTGATAAAGGCGAAAATCTTTTTGCCCCTGGAAAGACGCCGCGTGACAATGCACAGTTTCTTTTATTTTTGACTGCAGTTATGAAAGCAGTTGATGACAATCAGGATTTACTCCGCTACAGTGTTGCAAGTGCCGGAAACGATAATCGTCTTGGTGTTACAGAAGCGCCTCCTGCAATCATGTCGATGTATGTCGGTGATGAACTTGAAGCAATTCTTGAATCAATCAAAGAAGGAAAATCATACGACGGAAAACAGGGCGGTAAACTTGAAATTGGTGCTGATGTCCTTCCATCAATTCCTAAAGACTCAACAGACAGAAACAGAACTTCTCCTTTTGCATTTACAGGAAACAGATTTGAATTCCGTGCAGTAGGAAGTTCGCTTTCAATTTCTGGTCCTAATACAATTCTCAATGCAATTCTTGCTGATTCTCTTAGAAAGTTTGCAGATGAACTTGAAAAGTCAGATGACTTTGATAATGACCTTCAGAAACTTATTAAGCGCGAAATTACAGAACATTACCGTATCCTCTTTAACGGAAACGGTTACGGCCAGGAATGGATTGAAGAAGCAGAGAAACGCGGTCTTAAAAATTACCGTACGACTCCAAAAGCAATCGAACACTATCTTGATAAAAAAAATGTAGAACTTTTTGGAAAGCTTGGAATTTATACAGAAGAAGAAATGCATTCTCACTCTGTAATCAAGCTTGAAAAATACTGTCAGGTTTTAAATATCGAAGTTGAAACAATGCTCGAGATGGTAAACCGTGATATCATTCCATCTGCATTCAAATACATGAATCTTCTTGCAGACACAGAATTTAAAATGCAGAGAGTATTCAATCTTTGCGATGCAGGACTCAACATGATGAAAAAACTGAATGACCTCATCAATGATCTTGCTAACAATGCAGAAAAACTTGGAAATGTTCACGAAGAAGTTAAATCAATTGAAGACCTTATGGCAAAAGCTCACGGCTATGCAAAACAGGTTTTACCACAGATGAAAGCTGTCCGTGAAATTGCAGATCAGATTGAACCGCTCCTTGGACAGGAATATAAACCGTTCCCAAGTTACGAAGATTTACTTTTCAGCGTACAGTAAGGAATGGTTTGAAAGTAAAAGAATATTTTAATACCTGTAGAATAAAAAAAATGCGATGTCCTTTTTTAAGACATCGCATTTTTTTACAATATTGGTTATTAAAGTTTTCCGCTTTCAGCTGCCCCTGGAAGACCAATGTCTTTTCTGTAGAACATTCCGTCAAAGTGGATTGTCTTCATCAAAGCGTATGCGTTGCTCCAGGCTTCGTCAAAAGTGTCTGCCTGAGAACAGGCTGCGAGTACACGACCTCCGGATGTAATCATCGGATGTGAATTTGAATTTGACTTATCTGTACTTCGTCTGTCTTCGATTGCGCCTGCAATAAAAATTTTTGTATTTGGAATTTCATTTGCTTTTGCATCAACAGTAATCTTTATTCCTTTTTTGTATGCATCAGGATATCCGCCACTAACTGCAACTGGTGCAACTGCATAACCTTTTTTCCATGCAAACTTAAAGTCTTTCAAAGTTCCATTTATAATTGCATCACACATATCTGCAAAATCAAAGTTCATCATTGGAAGAACAACCTGAGTTTCTGGATCTCCGAGACGAACATTGTATTCGAGAAGTTTTGGACCGTCTTTTGTAATCATGACACCAAAGAAAATAAATCCGCGGTAGTCAAAATTTTCTGCGATGAGTCCTTTGAGTGTTGGTTCAAGAATGTTTTTATTAAACTGTTCCATTACCTGTGGAGTTACATCATCGAGTGGAGTAACTGCTCCCATTCCGCCTGTGTTTGGACCTTTTGCTCCGTCGCAGAGTCTTTTGTGATCTCGTGCCGGTAAGAATGGAATGATTGCAGATTTATTTTCTTTTGTAAAATCAGGTGTTACACTTACGGCTGCAAGAATTGAAATCTCAACACCTTCAAGATAATCTTCGATAACAAGTTTTTTTCCGGCATTTCCGACACGGCCAGAAACCATGATGTCTTTGATGGCAGCGTGTGCATCAGTAACAGTTGCTGCAACTACAACGCCTTTTCCGGCAGCAAGTCCGTCGGCTTTGATTACGATCGGCGCACCATGCTGGTCAACATATTTGTGAGCTTCCTGTTCGTCAGTAAAAGTTCTGCTCGCAGCACAGGCAACACCGTATTTTGCCATAAATTCTTTTGACAGATCTTTACTTGCTTCAAGCTGTGCACCGTCGTGCTTTGGTCCGACACAAGGAATTCCTGCATTCCAGAATGCATCTGCAATTCCAGCTGCAAGAGGATCTTCCGGTCCGATTACCGCAAAATCACAGCCTTCATGTTTTGCAATTGCTGCGTAAGGGTTTTCGCCGTCTTTGATGTAACTTTGTGCAAGTGGAATGTTACGGCATTTTTTTTCATTTGCGGTACCGCCGTTTCCTGGTACGCAGATAACTTCTTCAATTTTGGAACTTAATGCAAGTCTCCATGCGATTGTATGCTCGCGGCCACCTGAGCCGACAACTATTACTTTACTCATAGAAGTATATTAATGGAAAAAAATGCAAAATTCAAGGCGAGATAAATGTTCTTAAACATCATGGAAAAGAGAATATTAAGTTTTCAGAATGCGCTTTTTAGATTTATTCTTCAAATAAAATCTGAGTATTTAATCTGTCTGTGTTGATTGTAACAAGATGCTGAGGACCAAGGTTTGTGTAGCTTGCAGTGATTTCGCAGTCTGCTGTGATCGGCGCTTTGTATGTTATTCGGAGTGAATGGAAATTTTTATCTGCAATTTCCTGAGGAAGTACTTCAAATGCGTAATCGATGTAAGTCAGATTGTGAACATGTCCGTTAAAATCAAAATCAGATTTTCTTGTGTAAAATTTTATTTCTGAAGTTACGGTTTCTGCAGGTGGAATTTTATCAAGTTTTTTTTCTTCAAAAACTGTTTTTTCTTCCGGTTCGTATTTTTCGATGAGAGAAGGTTCAATTTTACATGGACGGCCTGTCTGTAAATCGAGAATAACCCAGCGTGTTGTTGCAGTTCCAATTAATTTATCATCCGCATAGATTTCAAAATCTCTGGCAACATTAAAAATCTGATTAACAGTCTGGCTCCAGGTTACGATTTTGATAAGCTGTCCGTAACGGGCTTCTTCCATCATTTTAACTTTCCAGTCAGTAAGAACCCAGACTTTCTGATTTTTTACTGCATCCAGAACTCCGTCGCCGGCGCGGTCTGAATGCGAGTTTCCTGCATTTTCCAGAAGCTTTACGATTGTTGAAAGTTTTACTGTTTTGTCTTTATTGTAGTCTTCGAGTAGAGGTTTATAGGAAAATTCAACGAACATTATAAGCTCCTTTTGAAAACGCATTTAGCAGAATGGTTTTATATTAATTTTTTTATATTGACATTATATTAAGTTATGTCATTTTGAACAAGTGAAATTTGATAGAGATATTGAAGATTTTAAAAACTGTGGTAAACTTAAACTATGCTATTAACAATTTGTTTAAGTTCTTTTTGCTACATATTTTTAGTCATTGATCATTATTTAAGACTTTCCGGCAGTGTAAAACTTGCAGTTATTTTTAAGGGAATGGCAAGTTTGTGTTTTCTGTCTTTAGCTGTATATTCATTTATAAATTGCAGAAAAAAGAGTGCAAAATTCAGAAGGGTTTCTGTTTTTGTTTTGACAGGAATTATTATTGCCGGTTTTGCAGATATTGTTCTTGAACTTAATTTTGTAATGGGCTTTGTTCTTTTTATGATAGCACAGCTGTTTTATTTTTATGCTTTCAGCGGTTATGGAAAATTAAAACCAAAATTTTTTATATATTCTGCAATTCTGATTATTATTCTTACGTCAGTTGATATTGCATCTCCATTATTTAATTTTGAAAAAGACGGAGAGAATCTTTTATTCCCTTCAATTGTTTATATGATTTCACTTGTTGTTGTAGTCGTTCAGGGTTCTGAAAGTTTTAAAATGAAAGATATTCATGCAAAGACTATGGCAATTGGAACTTCTCTTTTTGCGTGGTCTGATTTTTTACTTGAGATGTATGTGTTTCCATCCGGCATTTTTTCAAAAGGCGTTCTTGAAGCAATTTTCATCTTCAGTAATCTTATGTATTACACAGGCCAGCTTATGGTAGCTTGGTCTCTCTCAAAAGATTACTGTGAAGAGCAGAATTAATTCTCAGTAAAGAATGGAAGTCGTTCAGAACAGTATGAGCGATTTTGCCAAAAATCGCGACCCGACGAGCAGAACAGTATCTCAGTAAAGAATGGAAGTCACTCGTCGGCCCCGTTCCAGCAGTAAGTGCAGAGATTTTCCGGTGCAATGCCTACGCTGTCGAGCATATCATCAAGTCTGTGAAAGCGGAGTGTCGTAAAGTGAAGCTGCTTTCTGATTTCTTCGAGCATCTTTTCGTATTCCGGTGAATCAGGGTTGCAGTATTTTTTTAGTGTTTCATCACTTACATTGTCACCTTCAAACTGTTTGATTACGCGTCTTGTAATCAGATCCATTTCTGAATTTGAACGGGAGAAGTTCAAGTATTTGCATCCGAACATGATTGGCGGACAAGCAGGTCTTACGTGAACTTCTTTCGCACCGCTCTGATATAAGAAATCTGTTGTTTCGCGAAGCTGAGTTCCGCGGACGATTGAGTCATCGATTAAAAGAATTTTTTTACCTTTGATAAGCGGCTGAACAGGAATAAGTTTCATGTGAGCAATTAAATTTCTCTGAGCCTGACTTGTCGGCATGAATGAACGAGGCCATGTCGGTGTGTATTTGATGAAAGGTCGTGCAAATGGAATTCCAGATTCGTTTGCGTATCCGATTGCGTGTGGTGTTCCGCTGTCTGGAACTCCGGCAACGCTGTCTGGTGTGATTGAACCTTTGTCGCGTTTTGCAAGATATTTTCCGCAGTTGTATCTCATCTGTTCTACGTTTACGCCTTCATAAGAGGAAGTAGGGTAACCGTAATAGCACCAGAGGAATGTACAGATTTTCATCTGCTTGCGGGGTTCCTGAAGTGTTTCAACTTTATCTGGAGTGACAAAAACAATTTCTGCAGGACCAAGTTCATGATAGTCTTTGTAACCGAGATTTACATATGCAAAGCTTTCGAATGAAAGACAGAACGCATTGTCTTTTTTTCCAATCTGAAGCGGAGTTCTTCCCATTTTATCGCGTGCGCCGTAAATTCCATCTTCTGTCAGAATAAGCATTGTGATGGAACCTTTGATTTTTTCCTGAACAAATTTGATTCCTTCTACGATTGAATCTTTGTGATTGATCAAAGCGACAATCAATTCTGTCTGATTGATTTCTCCGCCTGACATTTCAAGAAAGTGAGTATAGCCGCCGTCAAGAATTTCCTGTTCGAGTTCTTTTTTGTTTGAAACAACTCCGACTGTAGTAATTGCAAAACTTCCGAGATGTGAATGAACTAAAAGCGGTTGAGGTTCGTAATCTGAAATACATCCGATTCCGAGATGGCCGTGCATCGTTTCAATGTCTTTTTCAAATTTTGTTCTGAAAGGGGAGTTCTGAATATTGTGAATTGAACGAGTAAACTTTTTCTCGTCTGTTAAAACAGCAAGACCGCCGCGTCTTGTTCCAAGATGTGAGTGATAGTCAACTCCAAAAAACAAATCTAAAGAACAGTCTTCTTTAGATGCTACACCAAAAATGCCGCCCATTTTGTAGTCCTTGAAAAAAGAAATATGAGTTATTATACAGAGTTTTACAGTTTTGTTCCATACGGTGCGTTTTTTTACATTTTGAAGGGGTAGTGGAATTTGAAAGCTTTGAACACCTGTGGAAATTCTAGTACAGTTTGTTTATAATATTTACATGGAATATTTAATATTGGGTCTTGCGGTCATTGTGATTGCTGTTGCGCTTTCTTTTTTCGCAAATCTCTTCAAAAAAGCAAAGCCGAAAAATCAGTCAAAAACTTCAAATCAGAATAAATCTCAAAACGGAGCAGGCGGCCCGTTCCTCGTAACATGCCCGATGTGCGGTTCCCCGCTTCCAAAAGGTGACAATCTCGTCACAAAAGTCTATCGTCCGATGAATGTCCCGGACCAGCGCTGTACCATAAACGGCTGTCCTCACTGCTATCCGCGTCCCGAACCGGGAATCCGCCGTCAGTGTCCGTGCTGCAAAAAAGAAGTTCCTTTGAATGGATATCTCATCGCGCGCCTTTTCAACTATAAGAATAACAAAAAGCATGTCATGGTGACAGGCTGTTCTGAGTGCTGTAAGAAGTAAAAGCCGCCTGAGTGTCGAAAACTTTAGGGTGGCTTATTTTTTATTTTCCAAATTCCCTTAAAATTCCTCCTGAAAAATCTCAAAAAAATCCAAAAAAAATTAAAAAAAACGCTAAACACTTTTTCTGTAAATCCGATAACTAAAGTAACGGGTGGTTAAACCCCACATGGATGAAAGTCCTTGCGAGGTTTGATAATTAAAACTACCAAATCTTACAAGGTACAAGCTGGAATGAGTCCAGTTTGTGTTACAGATTTATAGGAGATACACTATGGTTATTAATCACAACATGAGCGCTATGTTCGCTCAGCGTACACAGGGTCTTACAGACCTCAGCAATCAGAAAAACATGGAAAAACTCTCATCAGGAATGAGAATTAACCGTGCTGGTGATGATGCATCTGGACTTGCAGTTTCAGAAAAAATGCGTGCTCAGATTCGCGGTTTGAATCAGGCTTCAACAAACGCAGAAAACGGCATTTCTTTCATCCAGACAACAGAAGGTTACTTGCAGGAAACATCTGATATCGTTCAGCGTATCCGTGAATTGGCAGTACAGTCATCGAACGGTATTTACTCTGATGAAGACCGTATGCAGATTCAGGTTGAAGTTTCTTCTCTTATCGACGAAGTTGACCGCATTGCATCATGTGCACAGTTCAATGGTATGAATATGCTTACAGGTCGCTTTGCTCGTCCTACTGGAGAAAACTCAGTTACAGGTTCTATGTGGTTCCACATTGGTGCTAACATGGATCAGAGAACTCAGGTTTACATTGGAACAATGTCAGCTACAGCTCTCGGACTTAAGAACCTCGGAGATGAAACAAAGATGTCTCTCGCAGCTCCAGATGACGCTAACCGCGCAATCGGAACTTTGGACGAAGCTCTTAAAAAGATCAACAAACAGCGCGCTGACCTCGGTGCTTACCAGAACCGTCTCGAAAAGACAGTTACAGGACTTGATATTGGTGCAGAAAACCTCCAGGCTTCTGAATCGCGCATCCGTGATACAGACATGGCTTCTGAAATGGTTGACTTCACAAAGAACCAGGTTCTTTCTCAGGCTGGAACAGCAATGCTCGCTCAGGCAAACCAGTCAAGCCAGAATGTTCTTTCACTTCTCCGCTAGAAATAGCCGCGTAGGTTAAAGAATGAAAAAGCTCTCCGTAAGGAGGGCTTTTTTTTTGGCTTTTGATATTTCTAACTGCAGTGTAAATGAATTTGACTATAATTTTTATTACTACTATAGTTAAACATTATGTATCGATT
>JAGHVB010000077.1 GCA_018064525.1 Candidatus Treponema merdequi
GAATATTTAATATGTGAATTTAAATTTAAGACAGATGAAATTCAAATATTAAATGGTTATGTAAATATTAAACATCCAATGCTCTATCTTCAGAACAACCGTGTAAAAACAATCCTCATCGAAAGCGAAGAACCAAAGTTTTCACAGGAATACACACTCGAAGATGTCGTAAAATACAACGTCCTCAAACTTCCTGCCCGTACAGACAAAATCAAAATCACAATCAAGGATGTCTACAAAGGCACGCTGTATGACGACACATGTCTTTCTTCAATTATTGCAGATGATCCGGATTACGATATGGAAGCTGATATTGCTGAGTTAAAGAAGTGGATTAATGATGATTCACTTTTTGAGTAGAAATTCATAAACTGTTGCAAAACTTATTGAAACAGATAAAATTGATTGTATTGATTTAATTATTTACTTGTTTTTACTTGACTGACAAGTAGAATAAAACTACTTAACACATTATAATATTCTTATGTCAGATATTTATAAAACTCCCCGCATTATATCAGCCGGTGGAAAGGGAATTACTAAAAAAATTTTAATCGGTGGAACAAATCCTGTCACAATTCAGACAATGTGGAAAGAACCGATTGATAAAATCAAAGATGATGACAAAGCTTTGCATGAGCTTTTAAAAAAAATAAATACTCTTTCGTCACTTGGTTGTGACATTCTTCGTTTTGCAGTTCCAGATATTCCAAGTGCTGTTTCACTCTGCAAAATCGCAGAAAATACGACTATGCCGCTTGTTGCAGACATTCACTTTGACTATAAACTTGCCCTCGAATGCCTTAAAGGAAACGTCGCCGCAATCAGAATTAACCCGGGAAACATCGGAAGCCGTGATCGTGTAGAAGCTGTAGTAAACGGTGCTCGCGAAAACGGAACGGCAATCAGAATCGGAGTCAATACCGGAAGCCTTCCAAAAGACCTTGCAGAAAAAGTTGAAAATGGAACTTTGTCACGCGCAGAGGCTCTTGCAGAAACTGCAGCCCGTGAATGCGAGGTTTTTGAACAATTGAAGTTTGACCAGTACGCCGTAAGTATGAAAGCTTCGAGCGTAGAAGAAACAATACTTTCAAATGAAGAATTTGCTAAAAAATATGATGCTCCGCTTCACATCGGCGTAACAGAGGCAGGCCCTTTGATTTCCGGCGTTGTAAAATCTACAATGGCATTTACTCATCTTCTGCGCGAAGGAATCGGTTCTACAATCCGTGTAAGTCTTTCTTCGGCTCCCGAAAATGAAGTAATCACAGGCCGCGAAATTCTTCATGAATTGGGCTATAGAAAAGGGGGCGTTACACTTGTAAGCTGTCCGCGCTGCGGTCGTCTTGGTTTTGATGTTCACGGTTTTGTAGAGCGCTGGCAGAACAGACTTCTTTCGATGGACAAAGATATTACAGTTGCCGTAATGGGATGTGTTGTCAACGGCCCTGGAGAAGGAAAACACGCAGATATCGGAATTGCGGGCGCCGGCGACAAGGCAATTATTTTTAAAAAAGGTCAAATAATACGAACGATTGATGTAAAAGATGCCGATAATGAATTTGAGAAGGAGCTTTTGTCACTTTGAAAAGATTTGGTATTTCAAAAATTCAACTTGTATTTATAACTGTGTTTACAGTTCTTATAAATTCCACTTTTGCAATAAATCCGCAGAAACCTGCTGATATGGAAGGCTCATGGAAGATTTTACAGAAAGCACAGGCAGCTTTTGACAGGGCTGATTATTCAAAATCAATGGCACTTGTTACTGATTGTCTTTCACAAAGAACCAGAGAAGTTGAATATATTGACTTTGTACTTTCTAACTCATTAAAACCTTATCAGGTAAGACGTGCAGGAGATGCAATTGATGATGTTCTTACAGTTTTATCTGAAAGACAGGAATATGAAACAATTGAAATCATTAATAAATGGGTAGATATATTTGGCAAAGATTTTTTTAATGATTCCATTAAACAGTTAAAATCCTTTCTTTTAACAAGAATTGATTATCCGGAAGCTTATTTTCTTATAGCCAGAATTTACAAGATTGAAGGTGAATTTGATATGGCTCAGACTTATCTTGAAAAAGCAAGAAAAGCTCAGAACCTTCTTGAAATTCCATCTCAGATTATAGAAATTATGTATGAAATGGCCGATATCGCAGAATATAAAGGCGATTTTGAAACTCATGAAAAGTCGCTTTTGATAATTGCAAAAACAAACGGCCGTTTTGATGACCAGAGTCTTAAAAATGCAATATTAAGGACTTCAAAATCAACAAAAGATGATAATTCTTCACGTTTTTTCTCTCTTTACAGAATAGATTCAATTACAACTCTTAAAGCATATTCGAAATTGAGTGAATATTATGCAGATGCAAAAGATTTTAATCAGGCATATTTAACAAATGCCTATGCCGTTTTGATTGCATTTACTCATATAAATTCAATTCTTGAAGAACGGGAATCTGATTATTCTTATAAGGATTTACCTTCTTTTTTCAAAGAAATTGCAAGATATCCTGATATTTCTAACTGGTGTAATGAAAATAATATCTGGCAGGGATTTTATAATTTATATGATTATGGAATTAAATCAAAATTTGTTAGATTTCCTGTATGTATTGCACAGGTTTTAAGTGAATTCTGTCCTAACTCATATTTTAAATCTGCTGCAAAAGCTCAGATAGAAAAAATTAAGACTCAAAAAGAAATCGTGATTCCTGATTATGATACCGTTCAATCACTTGATGCTGTTGAAGAATAATTAATAAAAAAGTCCTATTCCAATAGAAATTTCATAAATCGATATGTCAGGTCTCCATGATGTATCGATTATATCTTTTAAAAGTGTTCTTCCAAGATCAAAACCAGCGCTTGCTCTTACGCAAAGTGATTTAAAACTTAAAGGAAATGCTATAAATTCAATTCCAGCTGTATAAAAGCCGTCACATAAATCAAATACTCTTTGTGTAACCCGGTTTTTTGTAAGTGCTATATCAATAAAAGGGACAACCTGTAATTCAAAGTTCAGCTTCTTAAATACAGGCATTTTCATTTTTTCAAAATCAGTTGTCCAGATTTTTATCGGAAAATCTAAATTTAAAACGAGTGCACACTGACTGCTTGTTCCATTTATGTCATTAAGACTTGTTGTTCTGTTAAAATATTTGTCATTTACGATGCCGCGCAGCCTGTAATCAATCGTTTTATGCTTGTTTTCGTATACAAAACCATACATCCTGAGAAAAAATCCAGCATAATCGTTGGAAAAATAACTTCTAAATTCAGCTTCTCCTCCGATTACCATTTTATTGATTAAAAAGTTATATCCTGTATCCTGTCTGATATTGAGATATAATCCTTTTCTGAAATTTCCATTCCAGTTGATTTTTTCAAAACCGATTTCATTTGAAAAAAGAAGTTCCGGGCTTAAAAGTTCATCATCCCGCAGACTGATTTTTGAATCAGGCTTCCAGTTAAAAATATAATTTACAGAAGGTGTGTAAATTATATCTCCTGTATATTCAGCAGATGTAATTATAAATGGAACTTTAAATTCCGCAATTTCAGAAAAATACATCTGGTCGTTGTAAATTTTATAATCAAGATCATGAACTGCTTTTTGAAATAAATTTAATTCAGGTTTAATTATATCATTAACGGGGAGTGAAAAAGAAAGGCCTGCTTTTGCATTATATTCAGGTAAATCACTTCCAAAAGTATATTTCAACATGTAGTCATTGATGAAACTTGTCTCGATTTTTCCAAGAAAAAAAGGAACATTATAGGTAAATGTTGTTCCAAGTGTATAATTTAATCCTTCTGAGTCTTTTTTGTTTTTCATTTCAAAAAACAATTCTGTCTGTAATGGCTCTAAAGTTCCCAGAAAATTTGAGTCCCTGAAAACTGCTGTAATTACATGTCCGTGTTTTTCATTATATTTATAATATGGAACAAGAATTACATTTTTCGAATCGATTAAATGTATTTCCAGAAAAACAGATGTCGTTTCATTGTTTTTTTCAGAAGAATACATAGGTTCTATTTTGATGTCGTCAAAAAGCCTGAGATTTGTATATTTTTGAGTAAGTTCTGAAATATAAGATTCTAATTCTTCTTTTGACTGAAATTCTTTTTTGTGATTTATTTTTATTTTATGAGAAATATAATCGGCTTTTGAAATTCCATTAACGGAATAATTTTCATGAGATATCCTGTATTTTTCTGCAGACAGAAAATTATTAAGGTTGAAAATTATCAGAAAAGAGAAAATTAATTTAGAAGTATAATTACGATTCACTGTTTTTTGAACCTTTTGCTTTTGTTTCGTTTTGAAGGTCTTTTATATCTACCGGTTTATTATTTGTAACAGTGTAATATATAAAGTGAATTGAACTGTAAAAAGCGACCATAAAGACAAATACAACAAACAGCAGAATTGCACCTTTATCTTCTCTAAGGTACATTCCTAGGCCAGCTGCAAGGCAGAGACATGTCTGTATTGAAAGTAAAAATATCAGTGTCTGAACTTTTGTAAAGCCGAGTGCAATAAGTTTATGGTGAATATGTCTTGAATCAGCAGTCATAAAAGAACGGTGTTCTCTTGTTCTTCGCCACATTGCTGCAATTGTATCAAGCATTGGAATTGAAACAAGAACGATCATTACGAGAAGCTTGTTATAGTTAAAGTTTTTTGTTGAATCAAATAACGGAAGAACCGCAATCATAAATCCCATAATCTGGCTTCCGCCGTCGCCCATAAAGATTTTTGCAGGCGGTCTGTTATAGCATAAAAATCCAAGAATTGCGGCAGCCATTATAAAACAGACTGCAGCACTTGAACTTGCATCTATTGCTTCTGCACAGAAGAAAATTACGCCAAGTGAACCGATTATGAGAAGGGAAAGTCCTCCGCAGAGTGCATCAAGACCATCAATGAGATTAAATGCGTTGATGATTCCGATTATCCAGAAAAACGAAAGTACATAACTGAACCAGACTGGAAGCTGCCAGTTAAAAATGCATGTAAATCTGAAATTGTTGCATAAAACTATTACAGTTGCGAGAACCTGAAAGAAAAGCTTTACTTTTGCCGGAAAATTAAAAAAGTCATCGAGAAGGGCAAAAATAAAAATTATCAGGCCTGCAATAATTATAGGCAGGATGTTTGTAATGCTTTTTGTCTGAGAAAATGAAAAATAAATAATGGTGGAAATTATAAATCCGAGCATAATTCCAACGCCGCCAAGACGTGGAATATTACCTTTGTGAATTTTTCTTTCATTTGTTTTATCATACCAGCCCTGTTTTTTACAGAGCATGATTATAAGCGGAATAACGCCGACGCTGATAAGAAATGATAATGCAATCATCCACCACATAATAATCTCCAGAAAGTCTATTTGATTGATTTTACCACATCACGTACAAGATTGCTAGAACCTTTTTTCATTACAAGTGCCTTGCCGTTCTTGATAACTATTATGAGGTCTTTGACATCACAAAGTGCTACCGGAATATCAGAATAAACAAAATTATTTTCAGAACTTGACTGTGCAATGACATTATCTTCGCCTTCAGAAAATTTTGCAAAAGCATCCCAGCTTCCGACATCGTCCCAGTTGAATGATGTACTTACAGCATAAGCATTTGCTGTTTTTTCTGCGATTGCATTGTCGATTGCAATTTTTGGAGTAACTGCATAGGCTTTTTCCATTTCAGGCCATTTTTTGATGTAGTAAATGTTATGAACTTTTGCAAGTTTTGGAGCTTTTCCATTTTCACATACTTCAAATGCTTTTGAAACATCTGGTTCGCATTTTGCAAGTTCTGATTTTAAGAAGCTTGAAGTAAAGCCGAACATTCCTGAGTTCCAGAAGTATTTACCGCTTTCAAAATATTCCTGTGCTGTTTTTGCATCCGGTTTTTCTTTGAATGTGTCAATTTTGTATGTCTTTGGAGTAAGGTTGTCACCTGTCTTGATGTAACCGTATCCTGTGCTTGGTTCAGTCGGTGGAATTGCAAAGCAGACAAACTTGTCTGTGACTGCGGCCTTAAAAGCTTCTTCACAGTCTGTTTTGAAATTCTCTACAGGTTTAATTACATGGTCGCTTGTTAAAACGAGAACAGAATGCTGTGTGTCCGGATTAAGTTTTTCGAGCATATGGCAGGCGAGAATGATCGGTGCTGTCGTATGTTTTGGTTCTGGTTCTGCGAGGACTATAAGGTCTTTTAAGATTTTATTTTTTTCGTCCTGACTTACTTTTTCACAAAGTTCAAATGCGTGTTTTGCGCAGGAATCAAGAAGGTCTTTTCTTGTTGCGATAATAATTTTTCCTTCCGGTTTTAAGGCGAGGGCACGCATGATGGAATTCTGTAATAACGAAATTCCACTTCCGAGGCTTAAAAACTGTTTCGGGTTATCAGGACGGCTTGCAGGCCAGAGTCTTTCACCAAATCCACCAGCTAAAATTACAACATCAGTAAACATATAAAATTCTCCATGCTATATAATTTCATTTTGCAAAATGTTTTACAGATCATTTATTTAATTTTGTAAAAACAAAATTGCAGAAAGTTTTTATTCTGTTCATAAACGAGAGTTCAATTCTCGAACTTAAAAACGGAACTTTTGGAGCATTCAAGCCGCCGATTCCGTATAAAATAAAATATCCGTCTTTCTGAAATACATAAATCATTGATTTCATTTTTTCTGGTTTTACGCAGTTAAAATCATGATATGTAATTGTTGAAGTATTGATATTTTCATAAATCAGAAAATTTTCTGAAAAATATTTTCCTTTTTCTATTTGTTCAGGTTGAAGAATCGTAATTTCAGAAATGATTGTTCCAAAAGGATCCATAAAAAATTCTGCATTGATTTTTGTTTTATCAATTTCAGAAGTTGAACCTGCATTTTCATTTGATTCTTTTTTACTTAAAATTTTTGCTTCGGAATATAGGTCGACCCAGATACCATTATGTTCTGAATAATATGGAATTCCTTTGTAAGAAGGAATGTCGTTTAAAATTTGATATAAGTTAAAAATAAGAAATGGAGTTTTTGAAATTGGAATTATCTGGATTATTTCTGCAAGGTAATTTGGCTTTAGTTCTTTAATGGAACTGAGTACGTCATTTGTGTCAATGAGTGAGATATTCTGTGCTTTTCCGATGTTTTTATAGACGATTTTTCCGTTAAGAAGATCGTTTTTTTCTGCATCAGACAGTTTTTCATTGAAAATTCCTGACAGATTAAAATTATAGGTTTGAGAAAATGAATTTTGCGTAAAAACTACAGAAAATATGATTAAAAATGCAAAAAAAGCCTTATTTTGTTTCATTTTTTTATAAGTTCAATTATATAACAATAAACAACAATGTTCAATTAAGGTAACTTGTGATATAATAATAACATTATGATAGCAAAAACAATTAAAGAAACAATTTCAAGCCCGGGAGCATCTGCAATCAGAAAGATGTTCGAACAGGGAAAAATCTTAAAGGCAAAATACGGTGATGACAAAGTTTTCGATTTCAGTATCGGAAATCCGGACCTTGATCCGCCGGAAGAAGTATTGAATGCAATTGAAGAGGCTGCAAAAGACAGATCTCACATGATTCACGGATATATGTCTAATGCAGGTTATGATGAAGCACGTGAGGCTATGGCTCAAAAAGAAACTCTTGAACAGGGTGTAAAAGTTACTGCTGACTGCGTTGTAATGTCATGCGGTGCAGCCGGAGCAATAAACAGCGTTTTCAAGACACTTTTAGAAGAAGGAGATGAAGTTATTGTTCCGTCTCCGTTCTTTGTTGAATATAGAAATTATGCAAAAAATTTTAAGGCAAAGCTCATCGAAGTTCCAACAAAAGAAGACTTTTCTCTTGATGTCGAAGCAATCAAAAATGCTTTTTCTTCGAAAACAGCTGCAGTTCTGATAAATTCCCCGAATAATCCTACAGGAAGAATCTATCCTGACAGCGACATCAAGGCACTTTGCGACGCGCTCAAAGCATTCGGCGATAAAACAGGCCGATACCCGTATTTAATCTGCGATGAACCATACCGCGCAATTACATATGACGGAAAAAAAGTTGCAACAGTTTTTGACAAATATGACTATTCAGTAATCGTAACATCATTTGCTAAAAATCTTTCAGTTCCTGGTGAACGAATCGGTTATGTCTGCCTTAATCCGTCTTGTCCTGAAAAAGCTGATTTTATCGGCGGAGTAATTTTCTCGACACGCGTTTTAGGATATGTAAATGCACCTGGATTTTTCCAGAGAGTAATTGCAAAAAGCTGGAATGCAAAATGCGATTATTCAGCTTATACAAAAAGAAGAAATCTTGTTAAGGATGTTCTTGATAATGCAGGTCTTAAATATGCTGACCCTGAAGGAGCTTTTTATATTTTTGCAAAAGTTCCTGATTCGTGGGGCGATGATGACCAGGGATTTATCAAGGTTCTTGAAGAGAATATGATTCTGTGTCCTGCAGGAAGCGGCTTTGGAATGAAGGGCTGGTTTAGAATCTGCTATTGTGTAGATGAAAAATCAATCATAAATTCACGCGATGCTTTTTACAAGGCAGCTCACACAGAAAAAAAATAACAGCTTAAAAATAATACAGTTTTTGTTACGGAGGAAAATATGAAGATTTTGATGGTCAGTGCAGAAGCAGTTCCATTTGCAAAAACCGGAGGACTTGCTGATGCTGTTTCGGCTCTCGCAATTACTTTTGCCAATATGGGACACGATGTAAAAATCGTAATTCCGCGTTATTACAAAATTGACAGAAATAAATTAACCCCGCTTGAAGGCCCGATGGGAATTCCTGTTGGCGGCGGAGAAGCATGGACTCAGGTTTTTGAAACTTCAATGCCTGACTGTGAAAATCTTAAAGTATATTTTATCGATCATGAACAGTCATTTGGACGCGATGGTGTTTATGGAACTCCGGCAGAAACAGACTTTCATGATAATCCTTATCGTTTTTCGATTTTGTGTCACGGAGCTTTCCAGCTTTGCCGTAAACTCGGCTGGATTCCTGACATCATTCACTGTCACGACTGGTCAGCAAGTCCTGCCTTGGTTTTCTTAAAGCATATTTACCGTTATCAGGAATTTGAAAATACGGCAGGTGTTCTGACAATTCATAATCTTGGTTATCAGGGACAGTATTCAAAAGAAAATTTTGCAAGTTTTGGAATTGACTGGGGACTTTATTATGGTGCCGGTTTTGAACATAACGGTGGAATAAATCTTTTACAGGCTGGAATTTCAAGTGCCGACATGATTACGACAGTTTCTCCGACTTATGCAAATGAGATTCAGACACCAGAAGGCGGTTTTGGAATGGACGGTCTTTTGAGGGTCAGAAGTGATGTTGTCCGTGGAATTTTAAATGGCGCAGATCTCCGTTCATGGAATCCTAAAACTGATAAACGCCTTCCGAAAAATTATGACTTTAAGACTATCAAGGATAAAGCTGTAAATAAAGAGGCACTTCAGAAAAATATGGGATTAGAAGTAAATCCAGATGTTCCTGTTTTTGGAATTGTAACCCGTCTTGCAGACCAGAAAGGAATTGCAGAACTCTTTGCACCGACTTACGGCTGTATGTACAATATGTGCAATAACTTAAAGATTCAGGTTGCAGTTCTTGGAAGCGGAGAAGCGTGGTGTGAAAATGAGATCCGTACACTCGAATCAAAACTTCCTAATTTTAAAGCTTATATCGGATATGATGAAAATTTAAGTCATCTTATCGAAGCAGGTTCTGACTTCTTTATCATGCCGTCTCGTTATGAACCATGTGGATTAAACCAGATTTATTCACTTCTTTATGGAACTCTTCCAATCGTAAGAAGAACTGGTGGGCTTGCAGATACTGTAGAAAATTATAATGAAGCAACAGGTGAGGGAACTGGATTTATGTTTGACTGTCTCACTCCGGGCGCTGTTTATGACACTGTCGGATGGGCAACTTATGCTTATTACAATAAGAAAGACCACATCAAAAAGATGCAGAAAGCAGGTATGTCAAAGACATTTACATGGGACAAATCTGCAGAACTTTATCTTGAAACTTATAAAGAAGCAATTTTCCGTGGCTGTCATAAGTAGAAAAAAATAAAATGAAAAAAATGCCGGGTCAGTTTTGAAGATAAAATCAAAATTGAAACCCGGCGTTTTTTTTAGTATTCCAGAACTTTTTCTGTTTCTGTAATGTACCAGTCAGCAAGAAATTCACCTGTAAAAATATCATACCATGAAATGCTTCCGTCATAATTTAAAGTTACGAGATTTTCTGAATCTGCATTTACCTTAAATGGAAGACTGTAGGATCTTGGATATGAAACAATTTTCTTATTTTTAACGCTGACAGAAGAAATTATATTTCCTGAAATTTTATTGTAAATCATTCCAAAAGAAGCATACAGGAAACTTGAAAAATCAACAGAATCAACATTTGTGATAGTCTGTAAAATTTCCTGTTTTTTATCGGTTGTATTTAATTTAATGACTTTAACAGCTTTTTTTCCGGAATTTTCTGAATAAGTTAAAAAATAGATGTTACTGTCTGATTTTTCTTTTCTTGAATTATCAGTAAAGTCTGAGTCTGTAGTAATTGCAAGTATATGGTCTGCATCGATTGCAATCGGAACTGTTTCATGAGTTTTTGTATTGACATAAAGGCATGAAGTTCCATTTAACTGTGAATTTGTTTTTGCAATATATAAATCATTTTCATTCAGTAAAACAGCATCAAGAATTCCTGTTCCATAATAAATTTCCTGCAGACTATTTGTTTCAAAATCATAAAGATTAATTTTTGAATTGCTTTCAATTTCAATAAGATTGTTTTCACATGTTTTTACAGAAGAAATAATTCCTTTTGGAGTAAAAAGTTTATCAAATAGTTTTGTGTTTTTGTCATAGCTGTAAACAGGAAAATCAGTAAGCTGTGTCCAGAAAATAATTTTATCTTTCATTACAGAAATATTTTTCTGATTTGCAGTTCCGCAAAGCACTTCAATCTGATCTTTGTCTTCGTTTGTTAAATATAAAGTTTTATTTGTTAAAAGCAGAAGATTGGAATCAGAAAAGGCAATGTCAATGATTTTGTTTCTTGTGTCTTTTGATAATAATGTTATTTCTTCAGGTTCTTCCCTTGTTGTTGAACAGAAAATATTTCCTTTTCCAGATCCCAAAATATATCTGTCATCTGTAATCAGAAGGGAAGTGATTTTTTCTGAAAATTTTCCGGTTAAGTTTTTTACTATAACCGGATTTTCAATTTTTGATTCACTGATTGTAAACTTAAACAATGAACCTGATCTTGCAGAAGAAGAATCGAAATAATAAAGTTCATCATTAAAATTAAAAAATACCGGATTTGAAGCGCCGATTTCAAAAACTTTTTTTCCGTTCATTGCATCGATGATTAAAATCATTTTATCTTTTTTTGCTGCAATATAACGGTTTTTATTGAATGAAATTATTTTTGAGAGTCCTTTTTCTGTTTCAATTTTTTTAAGAAGTTTTCCGTTTCCGATTGAGTAGTATGCGATGTTTCCTGTCAATGCATAAGACATCAGAGATTTTTCACTGTTTGCAGTTTCAACATAAGAAGTCATAAGCATTTTTTCAGTTATTGGTTTTGCAATTTTTCCATCTGAAGAATTTAAAAATATAGTACCGCGTTCTGTTGCACTTCCGGCAATTATGTAAGTTCCTTTTTTGCTGTATGTTAAAGATAAAACTGAATCTTCAAGAGCGACTGAAAATTTTCTTGTTAACTTTGACCAATCCCAGACAGAAATTGTGTTTACGGAATTTTCATCTGTTTCGTAGACTGCAATTTCATTTTTTACGGGATTAAGGGCAGCAAGTTTAATTTTTTTATCTGTTATCTGATATTGAAGACATTCATTTTTGTTGTCCCATTTTGAAACAGTCCCATCCTTAGAAAAACTGAAAAAAGAACCGTCGTTACTTACGGTATCATAAAAAACAGAAATTACTTCATCATTATGAGCCATAAATGAAGTTCTTGACTGTGCAAACATTAATGCAGAAAATAAGAATCCTGCCGCAATACATAAAACTTTTTTCATTTTGTTATTCTCCATTTTCCAATAAAATGTCTTATATCACCTGTTAAACCAAGCATAAAAATAAAAGCAATTATTATAATACCGATAAATTGAACTTTATATTGAATTTTTGGTGGAACTTCACGCTTAAAAATTATTGCAATAATTGCGAATAAAATTAAGCCGCCGTCTAAAACCGGAATAGGTAAAAGATTCATTATTCCAAGTGAAATGCTTATTAATGAAATTAATTCCAAAGTTGTATAAAGCCCTGCCCGGAAATTTGCTTTAAATCCTTCTGTGACTGATTCTCCAAGCATTGAAGTAATACCGGCTGGTCCCTGTACAGCATTTGTAACATCAATACCTTTGAAAAGAATTCCAAGACTTTTTACAGTTTTGCACATCATATCAAAGCAGTTGATTGTTCCGTGATATATTGCAGGAAAAAAAGAATAGGTTGGAGCTTCTACTTTTATTACTGTTTCGTTGTTCCCTAAAATTCCAAGAACACCGTTTCCATGTTCTTTGTTTATTAAAGTCTTAATTTTAAAAGTTAAGATTTGTCCGTTTCTGTCAACCTGTACAATAAGTTCTTCTTTTGGTCTGAGGGAAATCTGTTCATAAAGATCAGAAAAATATTTTGTTTCAATTCCGTTAATGCTGATGATTTTATCGCCTGTTAAAATTCCTGCATCACGTGCCGGACTTTCTATTGATTCGTCAGGAATTATGATTTCATTTGAAAGCGTATAATATTCATAACCTACCATTGAAATAACTGTATAAAAAACAATTGCAAGAATAAAATTAAAAAGAGGACCTGCAAATGCAATCATTGCTCGTTTTGCAGGGTGAACTCCATAAAGTGAAGTTTTATCATCAGAAATATGATCAGAATTATTTTCTATTGCTTTTTGAAAATCTTTTTCGCCTTCCATGCCGCAATAACCGCCGAAAGGTAAAAGTGAAATTCTATAGTCAGTTTCTTTAATTGTTTTATGAAGAATGACAGGTCCCATTCCAATCGAAAAACTTAATACTTTTACACCAAACAGTTTTGCAAAAATAAAATGACCAAGTTCATGAAAAAAAACAATAAAGCTTAAACCAATCAGACCGATTAAAATTTTCATAATACTTCTCCGGCGTATTTTCTTGCAGTTTCATCAATGAAGAAAACATCTTCAAAAGAAGCTGGTTCTTTTGAAAAATCTTTTTCCAGAACTTTTTGCGTTATATGTGGAATATCTGTAAATCCGATTTCTTTATTTATAAATTTTGCAACAGCAACTTCATTTGCCGCGTTGAACGCAATTGTATAACCGCCATTCAATTCAGCAGCTTTGTAAGCATATTTTAACATTGGAAAATCATCATAACGAGGTTTTGTAAAAGTAAGTTCTTTATCAAAAAGGTCAAAAGGCTTTAAATAATTTTTTTCATTTTTTGGATAAACAAGACTTTGAAAAATCGGATGTTTCATATCAGGGTCTGAAATCTGTGCATAAAGCATTCCGTCATTTGTTCTGACAATCGAATGAACAAGACTCTGTGGATGAACAACAACTTTTACATGTTCTGTATCAAATCCAAAAAGGCGGGTGGCTTCAATAACTTCAAGTCCTTTGTTTGCAAGGCTTGCAGAATCAATTGTAATTTTTTTGCCCATGTTCCACGTCGGATGTTTTAGTGCATCTTCGACAGTGACATTTTTTAACTGTTCTTTTGTAAAATTCTTAAACGGACCACCGGAAGCTGTTATTATCAATTCTGAAATATTTTCTTTTTTACATTGATTTATAAGACAGAAAATTGCAGAATGCTCTGAATCTACAGGAATGATTTTTGTATTGTTTTTATCTGCAAGTGATTTTATTAAAGGCCATGCCATTACAACAGTTTCTTTATTTGCAAGTGCAAGGTCTGTTTTGCTGTCTAAAACAATTTTACTTGGGAGTAAACCAGCAGCTCCTGCAATTCCATTTACAACAATATCCGGTTTAGTCTGATCAATCAGTTTTTTGATTCCGTCTGTACCTTCAAGAGAGGTGAGTGAAGATCTGCAGTTAAATTCTTTTTCAAGTGAAAGAAGTTTTTCTCTGCTGCTGTTTGCTGTAATTCCGACGATAGAAAAATCGTCTTTCATATTTCTTGCAATATCAAGAGTGCTTGTTCCGATTGAACCGGTTGCACCTAAAACTAAAATCTTTTTCATAATATAATTTTAAAATAATAAAACTAAGTCTAGTTAAAAATGTAACGGACAATAATATAAAAAACAGGAGCTGCACCGAATATTGAATCGATTGAATCCAATGCTCCGCCGCGTCCTAAAATTATATTACCGCTGTCTTTACATCCGCTTGAACGCTTAAAAACCGATTCTGCAAGATCTCCGATAATGCTTGCTGTTGTAACGCATACTGCAAGTATTAATAATTTTATAAATCCAGCTGAACCGAAAATTTCTTTCCAGAAAACAAATTTTAACAGAACACAAATCAAACCTGTTCCAAGATAAGCACCGATAAAGCCTGCAATACTTTTGTTCGGACTTGCTGCAATTAATCCGCGGTTATTTTTTCCGAGTGTCATTCCGAAAAGCCATGCAGCTGAATCACTTATGAAAACAAAAAGTAAAAATAAAACTATAAGTTCTGAAGAATGATTTAAAACAGAAAGTCTTGAAATAAATGTTGGTAAAAATCCTGCGTAAGAAACACAGAAGATTGCATTTGAAATTTTCTGGTTTGAAACTTCAAAGTCTCTGGCAAATAAAGCTTCAACGGCAAAAATAAATAAAATTGTACACGCAAATGCAATATCAACAAAAATAAAATCAAAATTGAAAAATCCGCATAAATAAGAAATAACCGGAAGAATAACGCTCATTGAAATTAAAAAAGCTTTTGGCATGATTGCGCTTTTTTTGCTGAGCATTTCAGAAAGTTCTGCTGCGGCAAGAAATGAAAAAACTAAAAGTAAAAGATGTAATGTAAGGTGATTAAAAAATGGTGGAATAACAAATGCAAGTACAAGAGGCATCCCAATGAAAAAAATAATTAATCTTTGAACTAACTTAGGCACTTTTATTTTTCCTTATTTGTTTAAAACATCACCAAATCGTCTGGTTCGTTTTGAAAATTCATTAATATTATTTTTAAATTCTTCAACAGAATAGTCCGGCCACAAAGTATCAGTAAAACAAAGTTCTGCATAAGCTGAATGCCACAGCAGAAAGTTACTTAATCTTTTTTCGCCGCCTGTTCTTATTAAAAAGTCTACATCTGGTAATTCTGGAACATCAAAATTATCAGAGATAGATTTTTCTGTAATTTCAGAAGTTGAATTTTTCATAAGCTTTTTAATACTTCTGATAATTTCATCTCTTCCGCCGTAATTAATAGCAAGAACGCAGGTAAGTCCTGTAAAGTGACTTGTCTCTTCTTTTGCTTTTACAATTTCGTCCTGAACATCTTTTGGTAATCCGGCAAGATCACCGATGTGTTCGATACGAATTCCATTTTCTTTATAAAATTCAAATTCAGCACGCAGATGACCGCGTATTAAACCCATAAGATATCCGACTTCTTCCTGTGCACGCTTCCAGTTTTCTGTTGAGAAAGTGTAGAGCGTAACATATTTTATTCCAAGTTCTGCACAGGCTTTGACAATTCTTTTTGCAGATTCAAGTCCTTCTTTATGACCGGCAGTTCTTGCAAGACCGCGTTTCTGGGCCCAGCGTCCATTTCCGTCCATAATTATACCGACATGAAGAGGAACATTTGAATTGTCTTTAACCTGTGTTGAACCGGACATAAATCAGTCCATTATCTCTTTTTCTTTTGCATCGTAGATTGTGTTGATTTCTGCGATGTATTTATCAGTTGTTTTCTGGAGTTCATCTTCCATTTTTTTCAAATCGTCTTCTGTGATTTCTCCGGCTTTCTGCTGTTTTTTGAGATCGTCGTTTCCGTCACGGCGGATGTTTCTGATGGAAGTTCTTGAGTTTTCAGCAATTGTTTTTGCCTGTTTTACAAGTTCCTTTCTTCTGTCTGCTGTTAGAGGTGGAATTGCAACGCGGATAACTTTTCCGTCGTTAGAAGGGTTAAGTCCAAGGTCAGCAACCTGAATACCTTTTTCGATTTCTGAAATAAGTGATTTATCAAATGGCTGAATGATGATTGAGCGTGCTTCAGGGATAGAAATTGTAGCAACCTGGCTCAATGGCGATTTTGTTCCGTAATAATCAACGCGAACTTTATCAAAAATAGCTGCAGAAGCGCGGCCTGTTCTGATTGCGTTAAAAGAATCTTTAAGAGCTGCAATTGTTTTGTCCATGCGCTCAATACTTGTTTGATTAGACATAAAATGACCTTCCCAAAATTTTATTTTAACAATTATAT
>JAGHVB010000081.1 GCA_018064525.1 Candidatus Treponema merdequi
AATTTATTTACTGCAATTTCAAAAGTACAATCACCTGCCCTTATACCGCTTGTAGACTTTGATGATGAAATTCCAGATTTACTAAAAGAAAATTCAAAACAGATAAATTTTTATTTCAAAAGAAATATCAAGTTTTATATAAAAAAACTCATCAATGTATTTTTAAAAAAAGATTTAGATACCAGCTATAATCAGAAAAAAATCTATAAAAATTTTGATTTAACTTCTCATTCCGATAAAATAAAAAACAAACCAAATATTCAATGGATTCCTGATTTTCAGCATATTCATTTACCTGATATGTTTTCAAAAGAAGAATACGATAATCGTAATGCCGAGTTCTTGAAAACAGCAGAAGAATCAGACATCGTTATTCTGTCAAGTGAAGATGCAAAAAAAGATTTTGAAAAGTGTTTTCCTCAATATGCCTATAAAGCAAGAGTTTTACATTTTGTTTCATATTTTCCAAATGATTTATACGAAACTACAGATAAACTTGATAAGCAGATAAAAGAAAAATTTAATCTTCCAGAAAAATATTTCTTTTTACCAAATCAATTCTGGAAACATAAAAACCATATTTCTGTATTCAAAGCTGTTACGTTATTAAAAAAACAGGGAATCAATGTTCATATAGTCTGTACAGGCAATACAAAAGATTACAGGAATCCCGACTTCTTTAATAAGCTGACATCCTTTATTTCAGAAAATAATATACAGGAAAATATTCATATCTTAGGAATGGTTGATTATAAAGAACTTGTATATTTAATGCGTTACAGTATTGCATTATTACAGCCATCACTTTTTGAAGGCTGGAGTTCAACAATTGAAGAAGCAAAAAGTCTTGGTAAAAACTGTATTCTTTCTAATTTGAATGTTCATATAGAACAAAATCCACAGGATTCAATTTATTTTGATCCTTTAGACATTGAACAGATTTCAGAAATACTTTCAGAAAATTATCAGAAATTACCAGCGGGTCCCAATTTAAAACTTGAAGAACAAGCCAAAAAAAATATGGACAAACGAATGTTAGAATTTGGAACAACATATCAGAAATATGTTCTGGAGACTTTATGAAAATAATTTCATTACTGAAAAAATTCAAACATTTTTTAACACCATCTCACAAATCTTTAATCATCAGTAAAATTAATGGAACGGAAAATATAGTTTCATATAATTCAACTTCTCTTTCAAATACAACTTTTGATATTTCAGGAAACAATAATACTATCATCATCCCGGAAAGCTGCAATATTTCAAACACAACTTTTTTCATCCGTGGAAATAACAATATTGTTACACTCGGAGAAAAAGTCCGTATAAGCGGAGGTTCTATCTGGCAGGAAGATAATTTTACTTCGATTGCAGTCGGTAACAATACTACTTTTGAAAACATTCATCTTGCAGCAACTGAAGATTATTCTAAAATCGTAATCGGAAATGACTGTATGTTTGCTTATGATATTGAAGTAAGAACAGGAGACTCTCATTCAATAACAGATTCATCAACCGGTAAGCGGTTAAATAAAGCTCAAAACGTAATAATAGGAAATCATGTGTGGGTTACAGCACATTGTGTAATTTTAAAGGGAACTGAAATTGCAGATAACCGTGTTATTGCAACAGGTTCAATTGTAACAAAATCAAACCCCACAACAAATTGTGTAATCGGCGGAAATCCTGCTAAAATTATAAAAAGAAACATCAACTGGTTGAGAGAAAGAATATGAACATCAGATTAAAAAATCTCTGTCAATTCACTGATTAAATATTAAGATAAGGACTTTAATATGATTAATCCATTCAAGCTTGGAGAAATTTCTTTCGAACTTTTATCAAAAGAATATGAAAAAGACAATTATATTATTCACAATTATTCGAATAATTCAAAGACCTGTTTAATTTTCTTTTCCTCTAATGGTCTTTATTATCCTAATACAGAAGAAGAATTTTCAAAAAAAATAATCAATGAAAACAGATATGAATGGACAAATTTAGCAGCCAATAGTTATTACCATACTCATGCTTCAAAAATAATTTTTTTACGCGATGTGTTTAAAAGTTTTTATATCAGTGGAATTAATTCCAGATATGATTCAATTGAAAAACTTTTACAGTTTTTAAAAACTCAGACAGAAGGCTATAAAATCATTACAGCAGGTTCATCAGCAGGAGCATATGCTTCTATTCTTTACGGATGTCTTTTGAATGCATCAAAAATTTTCGCATTCAGTGCAATCTTTGATATTTCTTCAAATGTAGATAACAGTTACCCGATTTTGAATCAATTTAAAACCGACAAAAACATTTCAAAATATTATAACCTGACCGATTTAATAAAAAGTTCCAATTCAAAAATTTTTTATTACTACCCTTTCTATTCAGAGCTTGATAAAAATCAGGCTTCATACGTACAGAACATCAGCAATGTAGCAACAATCTCTCTTGATGCCAAAAATCATGGAGAAGGACTCCAGCCTTTAAATTACCAGTATGTATTTTTTCAAAAAGCAGATAAGTTAATTAAAAAATCTTCAAACCTTAAGGTTATCAGTAATAAAAATTATTTCATAAAATCTGCAGGCTTATTTAAATTTCTTACTTGTAAAATAAGACATAATTTTTCACTTGCAATACTTAAAATATTTTTACTTGCTGTAACTATTACAGGATTTTTTATTTTTAAGCATTATAAAAATGATCCCGGACATATTTTTGATTCCATTTCTGCAAATGGAAACATAACATTTTCTGTTCTTGATGGAATAGACAGATATCTGGTTCCAGGACTTTTAAGAAATTGTGATTATGATTCAATCATTGTAGGAAATTCACTTTGCAGTACAACAAATGCAGCTATATTAACAGAAAAAACAAATGAAAGCTCAATCAATTTAATTATGACAGGAAGTGCTTTATATGAACAATTTAAGTGCATTCAGCTGGCATTAAAAACAAAAAAAATTAAAACTATCTACTTTTGTCTTGATATAGGCAATTTTTATTATAATCAAAATTACATTCGTCCCGGAGTAATTTTCCCGGAATATTTATACAATTCGAATTCTATATATTCAAGATTCGGATACTTATTTGATTTCCGTACTTCAAATTTCGAATCATCCGGAAAAAAAACGACAAATGTACGTAACTTTAATGCATATTCACCCGAACAGTTTATCAAGTACAAACAGGACAATAACTCTTTCAGAAACCCAAGTGCATCAGATGATTTTTACATTGATGATGATTATCTTCCATCTTTATCAGAAAATTATAACTTAAATTTATTAGATTTCATTAACTGTATCAAAAATATTCCTGATGAAACAAAAATTGTAATTTATATTCCACCACAAAACATGTTTGCTTTTGTTGATATAGAAATTCGCGATATGTTATTATTAAAGAAAAAAATTGTAGAACAACTTTCAGATTTAAATAATGTTTCATTTTATGATTTTCAAATTGACTCCGATATAACAGAAAATCCAGACAATTTTTTTGATGTTGTGCATTTCTCTCCTGCAATCGGAAGTTATATAGCGGAAAATTTAATTGATTATAATAAATATTCTGTTGATAAAAATAATATTGATTCATTCAATAAACTTTTAATTAAGCAATGGAAAGATTTTAATAAAACACACCATAACTTCAAAGAGGTTAAATAATGAAAATAAAATTTTTATATAAAGTATTAATATTATTAGTTTTAATTTTTTTACCAATATTTTCAATCATTTTAATAAAGGATCCTTGCTATTTACATAAAAATTTTGAAGACCAGAATAAATGCAATCCAAAAGAAGAAATAGACAGATATATTATTCCAACAGTTATAAACACTTTTCCTCATGAAACGGTGATTGTTGGAAATTCTCTTGCTTCAGAATTACTTTCAAAAGATGTAAATAGTAAATTTAATACTACAACACTTAATGCATGTCAACGAGGAAGTCAAC
>JAGHVB010000046.1 GCA_018064525.1 Candidatus Treponema merdequi
AGATTTTTGATATTCAAAAATTCTAATTTTTCTTCAAATTTGAGGAATTCTCAAATAAATAAATATGAGTTACAGACATCGGTGAAGACACAGAATTTGCATTGTCACAACCAGTAAAAAATGCGCTGCACATTCCAGCCAATATCATCATGAAAGCAAAAAAAAGTTTTTTTCATTTTAAATCTCCTGCTTTATCTGTTAGATTTCACAGGCGACTATAAATGAAAAAAACTTTTCTTATTTGAGAGTTTTATGAGCGTTTTCTAAGAAAATTCTCAAGATTCGTAATGAAGAATCAGTTCAATGCGGCAAGTGTTTTTTCTATTCTTGCAATTGACTTTTCTTTTCCAAGAACGAGGATTGATCCGATCAATGGAGGTGAAACGCGGCTTCCTGTTACTGCCATACGGATAGGCATCATAAAGTCACCGAGTTTGATTCCAAGTGCTTCTGCCTTTTCTTTTGCAAGTGCTTCAGCTGCTTCGTGGTCAAGATCAAATACTTTTGCAACGAAATCTTTTGCTGCTTCAAGAACTTCTTTTGTTTTTGCAAGGTCAATCTTTTTAGGAATGATCTGTTCTGCAGGTGGAACAGCAGGTTCTGTGAACATGAAGTGTACCATTTCTGCAGCTTCAGTCAAAAACTTAAGGCGTTCCTGAATAAGCGGCATGAGACCTAAAAGTGTTTTTTCTACATCTTCTGTAGACATATTCATTGACTTATCAACACAGTAAGGTCTTCCGTCTTCTCCAAGTGCAACACCAGAGAATTCTGGTCCTACATTTGGTTTTGGCTGAGGATTTTCAGGATTGATTTCGAGAGTTGCATCGCCGGTTCCTGTAATGAATGGAAGTGTCCATTTATAAAGTTCTTCGGCACTCATCTGACGGATGTAGTTACCGTTGTAGTATTCAAGCTTCTTGTAGTCAAATACAGCCGGAGCCTTGTTAAGATGTTCAAGCTTAAAGTTTTTAGCAAGTTCTTCCATTGTGTAGAATTCCTGGCCTTCAACGTATGAACATCCAAGCATTGCTACATAGTTTACGATTGCTTTTGGTAAGTAGCCTCTGGCACGGAATTCGTTAAGTGATGTTGATCCGTGGCGTTTAGAAAGTTTCTTTCCGTCTGAACCGTTTACCATTGGAAGATGGCAGAATTCCGGGTGTTCCCATCCGAATGATTTGTACATCTGAACATGCAAAGGTGTAGAAGGAATCCATTCCTGTGCACGCATTACATGTGAGATTTTCATCATGTGGTCGTCAACGATGTTTGCAAGGTGATATGTAGGAAATCCGTCTGACTTAAGGAGAACAGGGTCTGGAGAAATATCTTCATTTTTCCATTCGATGTCGCCAAGGATGTGGTCAGAGAATGTTGTTGTTCCTTCCATTGGAACTTTAAGACGGATTACGTATGGTTTTCCGGCATCAAGATTTGCCTTTACTTCTTCAGGAGTAAGGTGACGGCAGTTTCTGTCATATCCCGGAGCCATTTTGTTTTCAGTCTGAATTTTTCTGATACGGTCGAGGCGTTCAGCATCACAGAAACAGTAATATGCTTCTCCGTTTTCGATAAGTTTCTGAGCATATTCTTTGTAAAGTTCAAAACGTTCACTCTGAACATAAGGTCCGTATTCACCACCCTTTGAGCCGCCTTCGTCCCAGTCGATTCCAAGCCATGCCATTGTGTCATAAAGATTCTGAACATATTTTTCGTCATAGCGTGTGCGGTCTGTATCTTCAAGACGGAGAATAAATTTTCCACCTTTTGAACGTGCGTAAAGATAATTGAAAAGTGCTGTGCGGACACCACCGATGTGCTGCATTCCTGTTGGAGATGGTGCGTAACGAACGCGTACTTCTTCTGACATATATAACCTCTAAAAAATAATATCAATTCCAGAAATTCCCTGATATGCCTTTCGTCACGCACGCGTCACAAAAAAAGGCTGTGCTCGTGGGTATAGTATGTGGTAGAACTGCGGCGCAGAATTTTTTTTGTGGCGCGTGCGTGACTACGGCATATCAGGGACATCTGTGTCATTACATTTATTAGATGTTAATATATCAGAAAATGGAAAATGTAACAATAATATAGGTTTTCAAAAAAGATTAAAAACACCGTAGCCGGGAGCATATTACAAAAAAAATTCTGCGTCGCAGTCATTCCCTATACTGCGCCCGCGAGCACAGCCTTTTTTTGTAATATGCTCCTGGCGAAAGGTGTTTTTGATATTTGTTTTGATGGACCGGCTAGCACAGCCTTTTTTTGTCATACGCTCGCGGCTGTATTGTGTTTTGGGTACTTATTTAATCTGTTCCATTACCCATGGCCAGAGCCATTCTTCATTCCAACGGGTTTCTTTTACAAACTTTCCATTACCCATACCAAAACCGTGATCGCCTGTTTCGTTGAGAATAAAAATATGAGGAACACTCTGCTTTGTGAGAGCTTCGTCAAGTCTTACTGAATTTTCGTACTTTACTGTGCGGTCGTCTTTATTTGTCAAAAGAAAAACAGGACACATATCACTTTTAACAGCAAGTTCCATTGAAAATCTATCAAGGAATTTCTGCGACGGATTTGTACCGATCAGACTCTTTCTTGACCATTCATGACCGATGTCATACTGCATTGAAACAACCGGATAAATCGGCATTACGAAATTCGGTTTTACGCTTGCACCAGATTGTATTCCAAGTTTTTTAAGTTCATTTTCTTTATCACCGAAAGCACCTGCCATTACAACAAGATGTCCCCCTGCACTAAATCCGATTGCCCCTACTTTGTTTACGTCAATCTTCCACTCGCCTGCATTGTCACGAATAAGCTGAATTGAACGCTGAATGTCTTCAAGCATTGCAGGATGATGAAAACCGTCACCAGAAACGCGATATCTCAAAACAAAAGCATTTACACCTTTTGACTGAAACCACGCAGCAACTTTGTGACCTTCGTGTCCCATTCCAAGATGATGATAGCTTCCGCCAGGACAAACGATTACGGCAGCACCAGTGTTATTTTTTTCATCTGCAAAATATGGCTGAAGCCATGAGATGTTTGATTTTACTGCCGGAACATCTTTCCAGATTCTGATTTTTTTAGAAGGATTTCCAACAGCAAAAACTGAGTTCATCAGTAAACAAAAACTAAAAACAGCAATCATGCTTTTTTTTGTGGAATTTGTAAAAACTTTTTTTTGTAAATTAAAATTTCTTTTCATTATAAAATCTCCCTTAAAATTGAAATCGGTTTTGCAATTCTGTAACATAATTTTTTAATTTCTTCATCAGGTTCAATTTTATCCGGAATCATTACAGTAACAAGTCCTGCACCATGAACGCTTTTTACACCGTTCGGGCTGTCTTCTACTCCGACACAGTCACAAGGTTTTACTCCAAGTTTTTCTGCAGTTTTGAGATATATTTCCGGATCCGGTTTTGAATGAGTTACTTCATCTCCAAAAGTTCCACATTCAAAATAATCAAAAATGCCGCAGGCAGTAAGCTGCCTTTTTACAGTCGCACTTCTCGTACTCGAAGAAAGACCAAGCCGATACTCCTTGTCACGAAGATAATCAAGAGTCTCTTTTACTTCCGGCATAAGTGGAATTCCTTCGGAAAATTCCACTTCATGAAAATAATCTGAAAAAGTTTTAAAAAAAGCAGGACAGTCAAAATTTTTTCCATAACGGCGGGTAAGTTTTTCTGCCATCATCTTTTCATTGCATCCGCGGTTTTCAACTATCGCTTTATCAATATCAGGTAACCCCATTTCGTCCGCAAGACGATACCAGATTCTGTCACAGATAGTTTCAGAATCAATGAGAACTCCGTCCATATCAAAAATTACTGCTTTAATATTTTGTAACATGAAAAATATATTATAAAAAAATGGAATTTTAATCAAACGAAAATCTTTATGCAAAAATTTTTAATTTGAAAAATAATAAAAAAAAGACTGTCAGAAAACCGGACTGCACTATCAATGCAGCCTTCGGTTAAATCGGGACAGTCTTTTTATAAGTTCCACTTAAACTGAAAAAATCAGCCTAATTTTGGAAATCTTTCAAAATAAGATTTTGTTTCTTTAGCAACAACGCCTGAAAGAACAAGCAGTGAAATACAGTTAGGAATTGCCATAAGTCCGTTTGTAATATCTGCAATTGTAAATACTGCGTTTACAGTAAAATATGGTCCGATTGCTACAAACAATACATAGAGAACTCGATAAATAAGAACATATTTCATATTGCCTTTTGTCAGATATTCAAGACATTTTTCTGAATAATAATCCCAGCCGAGAATTGTTGTAAAAGCAAAGAATGCAAGACAAAGCATAAGAAGGAACTGAACAGAATGTCCGTCACCACCAAGAACTTTGTTGAAAGCAAGTGCTGTCAAAGGAGCACCTTTTACACCCATATTCCAGTTTGAAACAAGCTTGACAGCACCGTCAACCTGTTCAAATACGATTCCGCCCGGTGCAATGATGTCACCATAGAAAGCAACTACAATTGCAAGACCAGTCATTGTACAGACGATGAGAGTATCAATTACAGTTCCAGTCATGTTGACCAAAGCCTGTTCTACAGGTTCATTTGTCTGAACAGGAGCTGCTGCGATAGGAGCAGAACCAAGACCAGCTTCATTAGAGAAGATACCGCGTGCAATACCTTTCTGCATTGATTCTGTAATCATCTTGATGATGTAACCTGCGATACCTGCTGTTGCAGCGTGAACACCGAATGCAGATTTGAAAATCAAAACAAATGCTCCAGGAATCTTTGTTGCATTCATGATAAGAACAGAAAGTCCGAGGAATACATAAATGATTGCCATTGCAGGAACAACTTTTTCTGCAACTTTTGAAATTCTTTTAAGTCCACCGATTACAACAAGAGCAGTACAAAGAGTAACAACGATTCCGGAAATTACTGTTGCCCATGTATAACCTGTTCCGAACAAAGTGAATGCAATGTTCATTCCGTCAGGGTCAAATGCGTTGTTGACAGCATCTGTAATACCGTTAATCTGTGTCATTGTACCGATTCCAAGAAGTCCTGCAAGAACACCAAAGACAGCAAAAAGAACTGCAAGCCACTTCCAGCTTTTTCCCATTCCCTTTTCAATAGTATAGAAAGGTCCACCAAGAATGTGACCGTCTTCTTTTACTTCACGATACTTAATTGAAAGCATACATTCAGAATATTTTGTTGCAGTTCCGAGAATTGCAGCAAACCACATCCAGAACAAAGCTCCAGGACCACCGCCAACAATAGCTGTTGCTACACCGACAATATTACCAGTACCGATTGTAGCAGAAAGAGCTGTACACAAAGCAGAAAAACCAGAAAGTTCTCCTTCTCCGTCATTCTTCTTGAAAATACTCTTAAAAGCTCTTCCAAGTTTTGTAAACTGAACACCGCGTGCTGAAATTGTCAAAACAAGTCCAGTTACAAGGATAAGTGCGATTGTAGGGATTCCCCATACAACGTCATCAATTTTTGTAAGGATTTCATCAAACATCTTGAACATCCGTTTAAAAAGAAAATAGAGCCTCAAAACTGAAGAACTCAGTTTATCAGCTCTCTAAAGAGTACATGGAACGATTCTTTACCCCGTCCTCTTTGCCTGAGATATCAGTTTTCTCTGACCAAAAATGGCCTTAAAAAACCTAACCCTTCGGCGTCCCATTGGAATATGGGAACTCTCCAGAGAATTGCCCTCTTAATACATAAAAAAGCAATACGAAAGTTTAACCCAAGGGATTTATATTGTCAAGTTTATATCAGGCGGAAATTGCACGCACGATACATTGACTTCTAAAAAACATTCTCAATAACTTCGCGGACATCGCTTACAGGAATAAATTTAATTCCTTTTTTAACGTGTTCAGGAATCTCATCGAGGTCACGGACATTTGCTTTTGGAATTAAAATTGTTTTTATTCCGTTTCTGCGTGCGGCTACTGTTTTTTCGCGGAGACCACCGATCGGCAGAACCTGTCCGGTAAGAGAAAGTTCACCAGTCATCGCAAGATTCTTTTTAATCGTCTTGTTTTTCAAAAGCGAGAGGAATGTTGTTGCCATCGTAATTCCTGCGCTCGGGCCGTCTTTTGGTGTTGCGCCTTCCGGAATATGAAGATGGATGGAATTTTTTTCAAACCATTCTTCGTTTTTAATTCCGTTTTCTTCAGCATATTTTTTTACCCAGTTGAACGCAATCTGAGCAGATTCTTTCATTACATCGCCCATCTGACCTGTAAGCTGTAAATCACCTTTTCCAGGAAATGAAATCGATTCAAGTAAAAGAGTATCTCCTCCCATGCTTGTCCATGCAAGTCCGATTGCAGTTCCAGGTTTTGAAGCCCGCTTGATTTCTGATTCATCAAAAACCGGTTTCCCGAGATATTCTGCAAGGTCTTCCGGTTTTACAATATATTCAAGATCCTGAATGATCTGACCTTCATCAAGTTTTCTCATGATTTTTGTTACAATTTTACGGTCAATTTTATCAATACATTTTTCAAAATTTCTGACGCCAGCCTCACGTGCATATTCCTCTGCAATTTTTGAAAGTGCGCTCTGAGTATATTTAATATTTGATTTTGCAAGTCCGACTTTTTTTAAGTTTTTTGGAACAAGATATTTTTTTGCGATTTCAATTTTTTCAGAATCGATGTAACCGGAAAGCGTAATCACTTCTGCCCTGTCAAGAAGAGGTCCCGGAATTGAATCTGTCGTATTTGCCGTAAGAATGAAAAGTACATTCGAAACATCAAACGGCAGATCAAGATAATTATCACGGAATGTCACATTCTGTTCCGGGTCTAATACTTCAAGCAATGCAGAAGCAGGATCTCCCTGAACTCCAGACCCCATCTTATCAACTTCATCAATCATAAATACCGGGGCATTTGATTTTGTAATCTTAAGTCCCTGAATGATTTTTCCTGGCATTGCACCGATGTAAGTTCTTCTATGTCCTTTGATTTCAGCTTCATCACGCATTCCACCGACAGAAAATCTGTAGAAAGGCTTATTCATCGCATTTGCAATTGATTTTCCGATGCTTGTCTTTCCGACTCCAGGAGGTCCAACTAAAAGAATGATTGTACCTTTGTTGTCCATTTTATTTTTGCGCACTGCAAGAAATTCCATTATGCGTTTTTTGACATCTTCAAGTCCGTAGTGGTCATGTTCGAGAGTTTTTTCTGCATCGAGAAGATTATAGTCTTTAAACTCTTCGTTTTTCCATGGAAGATTTGTAACTAGTTCGAGAAAGTTTCTTGTTCCGATGTATTCAGCAGAGTTTGGATCCATCAGATTGAATTTTGCAAGCTCGTCATCAACGGCTTCTTTAACTTCACCTTCGAAAGCAAGACTTTCAATTTTTTCTTTGTACTTCTGATAGTCAGTTAAATTACCGTGAGAATCTGTTCCAAGCTCTTCCTGAATTGACTTTAATTCTTCGCGTAAAAAATATTCCCGCTGATTTTTTTCAACTCTTTCATTAAGTTCATTCTGAATCTTTTTCTGAATGCGTAAAAGTTCCTGTTCCTTTTTAATAAAAACAAGAACCTGCTCCATCCTCTGTCTGACATTTATGGTTTCAAGAATACGCTGCTGGTCTTCTTTGTCTACGTTCAGAATTGAAGCAATAAAATCTGCAATTTTTCCAGGCTGGTCAATGTTGACCATATTGAGTCTCATTTCTTCTGAGAACATCGGATTGTTGTCAGAAATTTCCTTCATTTCTGAAATGAGTGCACGGGTAAGAGCTTTTACTTCAAAAGTGGAATCTTCTTCATCATCAAGATATTCTACAGTTGCAAGCATAGGATTGACTTTGCTCAAAACTTTTCTGATTTTGAAACGCTTGATTGTAGAAATAAAAATATTGATTCCGCCGTCAGGAAGATTTATCTTTTTAATGATTCTTGCAGCCGTACCGATTTCGTGAATATCAGAAATGTTCTGAGCCTCATTTTCGGTACGTGTCATGCAAATTCCAAGAAAACCGTCATCTTCAAACGCCTTTTCAACAACCTTGACATCTTCGTTTGAAGAAATCATCAGCGGAGTAAAAACACCCGGAAAAATCGGGCGTCCCTGAATTGAAATGATATGAAGTTTATTTGGTAAAATATGCTCAACAGGCAGAATTGAATTTGAATCTACCTTTGTCTTTCTTTCTTTTCCGTCAGAATCAGTAATTACGACTTCAATTTCTGAATTAATGTCTTTTTTATTGCTCATATCTATAATATACAGATAAAATCCTAAAAAGTCACTAATTTAGAAATTTAGAATTCATTTCCTTTTGAGGTCAAAATTCAAATACATTGAATCCTGATACCAGTCAATCAAAAGAGAATAAATCTGATCATCATACCCTTCACAGATTGCCTTGAATTTCCAGACATTATTTGAAATGAATTTTTCCTGCGGAACAGACTCAATGCTTACCCATTTGTCTTTGTATAAAACAAGAAAAACTGTATCTTTTGAAATATCTTCACCTGTTTTAGAATCAAATGCTTTTGTCATTACAGAAATCGGTCTCGAAACTTTTGCAAAACTGTCAATTGAAATTACCTTTTCTTCTTTTTCAACATCGAAAACTTTCCACCAGACATTAGAACCAATTACAACCTTAACACGATAGCTTCCAGGTTTTAAGTAAATCGGTTTTGTGATGTAATTTTTTGAATTTGAAGCAATTCTTGTAGAACTTACACCGTCTTTTGAAATATTTCCTTCAATGAAAATTCTTTTTGAATCCTGAATTTCTGTTATTTTTACACCGTCTGTAAAAAAGACTGCACGTGCAGAAAGATCACTTGCTGGACTTGTTACATCGGCAATTTTCATCGTAAGTGAAACAGGTGTATAAATTTTTCTTAAAATGAATCTGTGTATATACCCGTTGTTCCAGAGATAAAATCCTGCTCCTGCAAGTATTGAACATGACAGAAGACTTATCATGAATATTTTCCAGAGATTCTTTTTCTTTTCAAAAACTGCAACTTTATGTGGTTTTGGATTGATTACGATTTTTGCAAGTTCAACTCTGATTGCATGTGTATCAAATTTTTTAAGATATTTTTTTACGATTTTGATAATCGGATTTACGGAAGAAAAACGCTGTCTTGCTTTTGGTTTCATCATTTTTTTGATGAGCTTACATACAACAGGAGGAATTGATCTGTCTATTTTTCTCGGATTAAGATATCGTCCGCGTTTTATGCGGGCAAGATTTTCTACTGACATTTCAGAAGGATACGGCTTTGTACCTGTAACCATTTCGTAAAGCATTACGCCAAGCGCATATATATCAGCCCTGCAGTCAACAGCAGAACTGTTTTCAAACTGTTCAGGAGGCATATACGCAGGTGTTCCAAGTGTTACGCCTGTCTGTGTTTTATCTCCATCAGTTTCATTTTCATCAGAAGCAATACCAAAATCTGCAAGCTTGACTTCTGCTTTGCGGCTTATCAATATATTTCCAGGTTTAATGTCTCTGTGAACAATTCCCTTTGAATGAGCAAATTTCAATGCAAAACATGCATCCTGCAGAATCAAAAGTGCCACAGTAGGATCTACTATTGACTGTTTTTTTATAAGCGCATCAAGAGCCATACCATCAACAAATTCTTCGACCATATAACGGTAAGGTCCTTCTGTAAAATAATCAAAAAGGTGAACAATGTAAGGACTCTGCATATCAAGAAGAATCTGGGCTTCTTTTTTAAAACGTTCTTTTGCCATCGGGCTTGAACGCATTGTCATTTTTTTGATTACAACATCTCTTTTTAATGACGGATGAACGGCTTTATAAACAGCACCCATTCCACCCTGTGCAATTTTTGTTTCAACCTTATATTTTCCAATAAATTCACCAGTAATATCAGCCATTTTTTACCTCTTCAACTGTTACATATAATTTAATCATTTTTTTTACTAAAGTCTAAAAATATCTTCTTCCGGATTAAAACCAGTGTCCGCTTTTATATAAGCAGCCTGCATAACAAGCGGATTATGTATCTGAACTACTTTTCCGTCTGCCCTCAGATTATAAAATCCTCTCACAGGTCTATGTCCGGTAATATATTTCTTTTCAATTTTATTTTTTGTACAGTTCTGTCTTAACATTTTTTCTGCACTTCCAGACTGTGCTTCGTCATTTTTTGTCCATGTCAATCCGTATACGATTTCCGGATTTAAAATACTGCTGTTGATTTCTGATTTTGAATATGCTCTTGCCGGTTCTGCATGTGATGTAATTACATTTTCAAAGAAAGCTGCAAGTGGAAGAAGATTTTCAAACCTTGAAATCATTTCAAGAGTTTTTGCATCATAATATTCCACCATAAAATCAAGAACCATTGCCCCTTCAGACACAAATTTATGAAAAGCAAAATTCCCGTCTGAACATTCATTTTTTATATTTTCATGATTTCCTTTCAGACAATGAACATTTTCTGAAAAATTTTTTTTCAAAATCAAAATCTGACATAAAGCAGAAAGTCCGTCTGTCATTTCGTCTTTCATGGCTTGAGAAACCATGTCACCATTTTCATATGCTTCAAACGCATCATACCAGCGCTTTTTCTGGCTTGATTCAGAATGAAGAATGTCTCCTAAAAAAATTATTCTTAATTTATTTTCACAGAGAAGTTCAAAAACAGTTTTTGCGGAATTTTTTAATACGGCTTTCTCTCCGGGAACATAATTCAAAAGCTTAAAAATCAATTCTTTTCTTGCATGAAGATCAGGAACAATAATCAAATCAAGTTTCTTTGATTTTGTAAAATCAAGAAGCGACCCCGGCATTCCGTCAATTTCTTCGACCGCGTGTCTGTATGAGGTAATTTCATTCTGTAAAATTTCAACTGTCTCTTTACACAAAGAAAAAAGCTCTTTCTTTGAAACAATTTTTTTTGCTTTAGAAAGTGCTTTTATCTTTTTGAGAACAGACTGCTTTTCTTCTTCTGAAACAGTATTCAAGTTATTATTCTCTTATCACGAAAATACAAGATTTGAACTTCCGATAGTAATTTTATCACCGCGATTCAGCTTGACATATTTTCCACCTGGAATTTTTATTCCATTTAAGAAAGTTCCGTTTGTTGAATCTTCATCTTTTAAAAAATAGTCTTCTTTAATTTTCTGAATTACAGCATGATGACGGCTTGCAAGTTTATTGTCAATTACAACGTTGTTGTCAGATTCCCGGCCAATTGTAATTTTTGCAACAAGCTTGATCTTTTTTTTATCAAACAAAAGATATGAAAGTGCAGAAGGATTAGAAATTGCATCAATATGCTTTCCAACCGGACTGTCAGTTAAAATTGTTGTATCACTCATTAATTTCTTCCCCCATTGTCTTTAGTAAATCATCTGTAATTGTAAGCAGTTCAGAACTTGAAGATGCTGCCTGAGAAATCTCTTTAGTTATCTGCTGGTTTGATTCTTTCATTTCATCAAAACTTAGATTAATTTTCTGACTTGAATTTGTAACATTCTGAAGATTTGCAGAAATTGTCTGAACAAGAGAAGCTTCGCTTTCAAGTTTATTTGACATATTCTGAAAGTTATTCTGCACACGCTGTGTATTTTCAACGATTTCTTCAAACGACTCTTTTGCAGTCTGCGAAAATTCAACCATATCGGAAACCATTGAATTGATATCGTCAATTGCATGACTCACATCCTGCTGCTGTGTACGGCTCTTTTCTGCAAGTGCCCTGATTTCTTTTGCAACAACTGCAAATCCTTTTCCGTGTTCACCTGCATGACTTGCTTCAATTGCTGCATTCATCGCAAGAAGATTTGTTTTTGAAGTAATGGAAGCAATCAGATTATTTGCAGAACTCAAACGCTTTGTACATTCGCTAAGTTCGTCGATTTTTGAAGTAATATTTGAAATATGACTGTTTCCTTTTCTTGAACTTTCAGAAAGATCATTCGTACTTGCAATTGAATCTTTTCTTAAAACGTTCATCGCATCAAGGTCACCCATAAGTTCTGAAGTATTGTCTACTGAAGTTTCAATCTGTTTAATCTGATGTTCAATCAGATCTCCAAACTGACCTAGATAATCAACATTCTCTTTGATTGTCGAATTTACCTGATCCATAAGTTCAACCTGACTGCCGGCCTTCTCTTTTGTATCAACAAGATGCCCCGTAGTCGTAACAAGAACTTTATGAAAAATGAATGTATAATAACCGACAATTACAAGCGCAATAAGAATCATTATTGCACCAAGTAAAAGTCCTTCACTTGTAAAATAGCTGCTTAAAGTGATCTTTGAAGAAAGAAGAAGATTCCAGCCGATGACTTCTATCGGCGTAAGCACTGTTTCTACTTTTGAACTGCTTAAATGAGTAAGAGCTTTACAAAGCGCATTTTTTTCAGTCAGATTTGGAAAATATTTTGAAATTAAAATTTTATCCGCAAGAATTGAACTGTCCTTTGCACCTGTAATTTCGAGTGAATTATTGTAAAGATACATATCAATGTAAGAAGGCATTCCACTGTACATTTCATCTACAAATTCAGTAATAGGAATTCCTGTTCCGCAAAGTCCTACACTCTTTCCATTTTTATCTCTTACTACAACATTAAGCCAGAGCATTGTTTTACCAAGTTCTTTGTTATAGTTGATATTAAAATTATAAACAGGAGTATCATTTACAGTCATGTTAAACCAGTAATCATCAGGATTTTTCGGATCAACTGTATATGAATATTTCAAATCAGAATAAAATCTAAGGTCTTTTGAATTGCACCAGAAAGAAGTTTTTGCAATAAATGAATTCTGGTAAGACGCAAATTCTTTAACTGCAAGTCTTTCAAGTTCTTTATCTTCAGGATCTATAAAATAATCAACAATAACAGGAGATTTTGCCATCTGGAGGGCAAGCATTATCTGACTGTTCAAGTTAGCCTGAAATTCAAGATTTTTCTGCCCCGCAAGCTGTTCAAGTTCTGCCTGAACATTTTTTCTGTTTGATGCCCTGCTGAAAAAAATACATGTACATACAGCAGCTGCAAACACGATTGCAATAAATGCAATCGAATAAACTTTAATTGTTAATTTTAAGTTTTTCTGATTCATAAGACCCCTTTTGTCATATATCGGCAGAAAACTGAATAATCTTTATTGACAGTTACTTTCTATAATTATATCATAAAATTATGAAAAATAAGAAAAATGTATCAATAATCTCGCTTATCATAACATTTGCATTTCTTGCATATATTATTTTCTGTTTTAAACCGTTAAAAACAGAGCTTCAATTGACTCCGGAATGGACTGTTGAACTCGAATCCATAGACAAAATCCAGTCAGAAACCAATGAACAGCCGGTTTTGGTTCAGACAGCAGTTCCAGAACTGAATGTCCTTCCCTTCAAACTTGGACAGAACATCGGATATTTTACGCACGACGGGAAAATTTCACTTTTAAAAAACTTCGATTACAAGGCAACTATTTCAAAAAAATATTTTTCAACATTTTCTCAGAATTCCTCAGAAATTCAGATTTTTGATACTAACGGACAGCCTGTCGTTAACTTTTCAGAAGGCGGATTTCCCTATCTTTCTCAGGACAATATCCTTATCCTTCTTCCGGGCGGCTCAGGTTTTGAAGCAAAATCACCGGAAGGCCTTACACTTCTCCGCGAAGAACATCCTGCTCCTATAACAGCATTAAATTCACACGAATATTTTACTATCGCAGGTTATGCTGATGGAATTCTTACAGTTTTTGATGAAAATTTCAAAGAACTTTTTACACTTCAGCCAGGCGGCTCTGATATCGAAGCTGTTCTCGGAGCAAACATCAGTTCAAAGGGAAATTTCATAGCCTCAGTTTCTGGTCAGAACAAACAGCGTTTCGTACTTTACAAGACAGAAGACAATCATTCAAAAGTCATTTTTCACAAAACACTTAACAACAGTGTAGTAAATCAGACAATCGTAACATTTTCTAAAGACGAATCCACAGTTTTCTATAACGATTCAACCGGACTTGGAATTATTGACTGTAATACCTTTAAAGACAAACACATAAGAATCCGTGGAAAAGTACTCGACATTCAGGAATCTCCTGTTTCAAACAGCTTTTTTGTTCTGTCAAAAGAACGCCACAACAGGACAAATACTTACACCCTTTCAATCATTGAAGCAAAATCACATAAAACCGGTGAATTTTCTTTTACCGCAGACTGTGCTTTTATCCTTACCGACGAAAATTCACTTTTTATCGGCAAAGACAACAAAATTTCAAAAATGACAATCTCAAAAGAATAATACGGAGCGACTTATGAAAACTATTCAGAAAATTACATCAGCACTTCTCATTCTTTCTGCAGCTGCAATTCCGGTATTTACTTTTGACTGGCCGCAGGAAAATATCGGATCTGATAAATTCTTTTCTTTTTTTGGCCAGAAACGTGCAGAAACAATTTCCAATTCATTGATTTTTGCCGAACCTGAAACTGCAAAAGTCTGTGACAAAGGACAGGTTGCCGTAATCATCACAGAACATGAAGACGGTTTTAACTGGTTTGAATCTACACTCGGAAATGCAGTAATTGTCGCTCACGAAGATTCACTTACAACAGTTTACGCAAATCTTGATCAGGATAACTTTAACAAATCTCTTTTCAATTCAACAGAAGTTACAACAGGAACTGTTCTTTCTACAACAGGAAACTCTGCATGGCAGGAACAGGAATCCTTCCTTGAATTTCAGATCATCGATACAAAAAATCATAACTACATAAATCCGCTTATTCTTATGCCGCGAATCGGAAAAGAAGAATCATTGACTCTTACAGACATCAAGCTTCAGAATAAATTCGGAAAATTTTACGACCTCGATTCTCAGAAAAATATTCCTGCAGGAGTTTATAAAGTTTTCAGAAAAAAACAGAATCTGGCAGTTCCATATAAAACAACACTGTTCGTAAACGGTGCCGAAACAGAAAAAATTACTTTTGATACGTTAAAAATGTCAGATAAAAACCTTGCAGTAGAAGGACGAAAATTCTATACAATCAATGAACTCTACATTGAAAATGATTTAATGCTCATGGGTGAACTTTATCTGCCGCATGGAAAAGATACCATATCTTTAATCGTTACTGATTTTTCAGGAAACGAAAAATCAAGAATTTATAATGTAACAGTTTTCTGATAAAAAAATTACTTACACGGAGTTTTTATAAAATGAAAATTGAAAATCCAAATATGATTCTTTCAGCATCAGGATGGAGAAAAGTTTTTGCTGTTTCCGGTGATGAAAAAGACACCACTGCAGAAATCGGAACAGAAAATTCTTTTATCAGTTCCCTTTCTGCACTTGTATTCTTAGAATTTCTCAAAAAGCGAACAAGCAAAAAAACTCCGACAATCGTAATTGCAATTGATACACGCCCGACCGGACCTCAGATTGCGAACGCAATGATCAGAACGCTCCTTAAAGAAAAAGCAGTCATAAAATACATCGGAGTTTCTGCTGCCCCTGAAATCATGGCCTATGCAAAACTTTTTGACGGTTTTATCTACATTTCTGCAAGCCATAATCCTGTCGGTCACAATGGAATTAAATTTGGACTCAACGACGGCGGGGTTTTAAACGGAGAAGAGAATGCACTTCTCGTGACTGATTTTCTTGAAAAATGCAGGGACGAAAACCTTCTTTCCAAAATCGAACGTTTCATTTCCAAAACAGACATTACAGACCTCGAATGGGTTTATTCAGAATCAATTTCCACAAAACGCGAAGCACTCGATATTTATAAATCGTTCTCAAAAAAAGTTATATCTTCACTTCCAGGCATCGTAGAACAGAATCAGTTTTTTGAAAATCTTAAAAAACTGATTTCATCATCTTCAATCGGAATTGTCTGCGACTTTAACGGAAGTGCCCGCACTCTTTCAATCGACAGTGCATTTTTCAAAGAAAACAACATCGACTTTTATCCGTTCAACGATAAACCGGGACAGATTGTTCACGAAATAATTCCAGAACCTGAGAATCTTATTCACTGCGCAAGACGCATGACAGAACTTCAATCAAATGGAAAATCTAATGCCGTTCTCGGTTATATGCCTGACTGTGACGGCGACCGCGGAAACATCGTTTACTGGAACGAAAAGACAAAGACTGCCGAAGTTTTAAAAGCACAGGAAGTTTTCTCACTTTCTGTCCTCGCAGAACTTGCTTACTCACAATGGCTTTCCGGCGACGATCCTTCTTACAAAGGAGCCGTTGCAGTTAACTGTCCGACCTCAATGCGAATCGATGAAATTGCAGAATGTTTTGGCGCAAAAGTTTTCAGAGGCGAAGTCGGCGAAGCAAATGTCGTTAACACAGCGCGTCTTGCAAGAAAACAGGGTTATACAGTCCGTATTTTAGGTGAAGGTTCTAACGGTGGAACTATCACATTTCCGGCATCAGTACGCGACCCGATAAACACTATTTTTGCTTTCATCAAGCTTCTGACAATCAAAGACAACAAAGACAATGCCGGCAACATAAAAAAAGGACTTTTCCACATCTGGTGCGACCTTTCAAAGCACGAATATAAAGAAAACTTTACGCTCTCTGATATAATCGACACACTCCCTGTTTACACAACAACAGGCGTTTCAGAACCACGCGCAATCCTCAAAATAAAAACAACTGACCATTCAATCTTAAAAGGCAATTTTCAGAAAGTTTTTGAAAAATCATTTTCTTCAGATGCCGATGGAATTTTATCAAAATATGGTATAAAATCATATAAATGCGTTTTGACAAACGGTACGACAGAACGCATTGATGTAAAAGATTTTTCAGAAAGCGGCAAAGGCGGATTAAAAATTCAGCTTTTTGAAAATTCTGAAAAACCGTCAGCCTTTATCTGGATGAGAGGTTCCGGAACAGAACCCGTTTTCAGAATCATGTGTGACGTAAAAGGAAACAACGCAGAAAAAGAAAAAGAACTTTTAGCGTGGGAAACAGAACTTTTACAAAAGGCAGACAGAATGTAAACAGAACTGTAAAAAAATTTTCAGTTTACTAAAGTAACAACCGCGCAAATGCGCCTTACATAAACCATACAGGAGCCATTAAAATGGAAAAAGAAGAAATCTTAAAAAGAGCAAAAGCTTATATCGCTGCTGAAAAAGATGCACGCTTCAGCAAAGAAGTAGAAGACCTCATCGCAAAAGAAGACTGGACAGAACTTGAAGACAGATTCTACCAGACACTCGAATTTGGAACAGGCGGACTTCGTGGAATCATGGGCGGCGGAACAAACCGCATGAACACTCTTGAAATCAACCAGGCAACTCAGGGTCTTGCAAACTATGTAATCAAAGCATTCCCGGAAAAAGCAAAAGCAGGAACTCTCAGCGCAGTAGTTGCTTACGACAGCCGTAAAAACTCAGATGTATTTGCAGAAGCAACAGCATTGATTTTTGCCGCAAACGGAATCAAGGCATATCTTTTCTCAGGCCTCAGACCTACTCCAGAACTTTCATTCGCAATCCGTGAACTCAAAGCAGATACTGGTGTTGTAGTAACAGCTTCTCATAACCCGAGAATGTACAACGGCTACAAAGCTTATTGGAACGACGGTGCTCAGGTTATCGAACCACATGATGTCGGAATAATCAAAGAAGTAAACGCTGTAACAGAAGTAAAAACAATCTCAAAAGAAGAAGCTCTTAAAAACGGAACACTCAAAATCATCGACAAAGAAATCGATGAAAAATTCTGGGCAATGTGTAAGGCACAGCTTTTCCGCCCGGACCTTATCAAAGCAAAAGCAGGCGATGTAAAAATCGTTTACACACCGCTCCACGGAACAGGTGCTATGCACGTAGAAAAAGTTCTCGGTGATCTCGGACTCAAAGTAATCACAGTTCCAGAACAGCGCGAACCAGACGGAAACTTCCCTACTGTAGAAAAACCAAACCCAGAAGAAAAACCAGCTCTCACTCTCGCAGTAGAACTCGGTAAAAAAGAAAAAGCAGACTGTGTAATGGCAACAGACCCAGACTCAGACCGCTTCGGAACAGCATTCCCTGATGCAAACGGCGAATGGGTTCTCCTTTCAGGAAACCAGATGGGTGCACTTCTCATGGAATATGTTCTCCTCAGCAGAAAAGAATTCGGTACAATGCCGGCTGATCCTGTAGTTGTACGTTCCATCGTAACTTCACCATTCGGAGACGCAATCTGTAAAAAGTTCGGTGTCCGCATGGTTGAATGTCTTACAGGTTTCAAGTGGATTGCAAATGTAGAAGCAGTAATGGAAGCAAACCACACTGGTGACTATGTATTCGGACTTGAAGAAAGCTACGGATATAAAATTGAAAAAGAAGTTATGGACAAAGACGGTGTAAGTGCCGCTGCAATGTGTGCAGAAATGACACTTTACTGGCGTTCACAGGGCAAGAGCCTTCTTGAACACCTTGACGATATGTACAAAGAATACGGATATTTTGAAGACCGCGCTATTTCACAGAACTTCCCAGGTGCATCAGGAAAAGAAGTTATGAAAGGAATCATGACAAAACTCCGAACAGAAGGTCTCAAGACTCTCGGTGAAAAAACAGTTACTTCTATCCGCGACGTTCAGAACTCAATCGTTTTCGATCCTGCAAATCCTGCAGACAAAAAACCGTTTGACCTTCCAAAGAGCAACGTACTTCAGTTCTTCCTCGAAGGCGGCACAATCGTAAGCGCACGCCCGTCCGGAACAGAACCAAAGATCAAGTTCTACATCAACTCATGCACTCCGCTTGAAGGTAACTGTGACAAATGCCTTGCAAACGCAAAAGCATCAGCTCAAGAACTCTGCGACAAGATTACTTCAGAAATAAAAGCAATTCTCGATGCCGCAAAATAAGTTCTTAGAAGACTTCCGTAAACTCCAGAGCCTTTTAGACTCTGGAACAACCTTTGTCGCATTCGATACAGAGACAACCGGTTTGAGTTCTTCCTCAGACCGTGTTATCGAAATCGGTGCGGTAAAGTTTGATAAAAATGGAATAATTTCAAAATACGAAACTTTTCTTAATCCTCAGAAACCAATCAGTGCCGAGTGTACTGCGATCAATCATATTACAGATGAAATGGTTAAAGATGCTCCTGTTGCAAAAGATGAACTACCGTCTTTCGTGGAATTTTCCAAAGACGCTGTCTTAATTGCACACAACGCAACTTTCGACTTAAACTTCATCAACGCCGAACTCGAACGCGCAAAACTTTCAGAACTTAAAAATAAGGCAATAGATACTTTAAATCTTATCCGCTGGGCATACCCTCTCCTCGGTAAATACAACCTTCAGCTTATGGCCCGCCTCATGAACATAAAAGTAGAAGACGCCCACAGAGCATACGACGACGCCCGAGTCTGCATGGAAGTATTTTTAAAGACACTCAAAGATACACATTCGATTCAGAAAAAATAAAAATAAACCGTTCGATGATTTTTTTTCCACACGGATAAGTGCGCCACAGCGTAGCGTATTGATCCGTGTGGCAACCCATAAAAAAAGACGGCCCATTCAAGCCGTCCTTTCTTTATTCACAATCTGTGTTAATCTGTGTTCAATCCGTGCAATCTGTGTCCACCCTTTAGCCCTTTTTTAATCGAGCCCAATCCATCGAACACATCATCCTCTCGGAGCTTTTGCTGGATCGATATATTCTCCATTCTGAATTACCATAAACTTAATTCCATCTTTTTTTGACATGGAATCAACACCGGCTTTTCCGAGGATATCTCCTGCTGCAACCTGAGCACCTTTCTTGACTTTAATCGAGCTCAAACCGGTATATGCATAAACAAGACCAGTCTTTGACTGAACGAAAACTACTTCACCAAAACCGCGGTAAGGGCCTGTAAACATTACAGTACCGGCACGGATATTTGTTACGGATTCTTTTGCAGAACTTGAAAGTTCAACACCAGAAATTTTTCCTTTAACATATGTAACACTAGGATTTTTAACAGGCCACTGCAAAGATGGATCTGTAGTCTTTGTAATATAAGTTCTAGGATCTACACCAGTTAAATCAACACTTCCCTCTTTAACAATAACCGGAACTTTAATTTTCTGACCAAATTTCAAAACATCACCAGACTTCATTCCATTCAGTGAATAAAGTTCAGCTACTTTTATTTCATATTTTTTAGCAATTCCATAAAGAGTATCACCCTTTTGAACTGTATAAACTTCTGTCTTTTTCTGAGGCTTTACAGAATTCTGTGTTGACATAAGTGTCGCTGCATTTTCGATATCTGCAGATGGAATTTCAAGATTCTGGCCCACTTTAAGTACATCTTTTTCTGAAAGATTATTTGCCGCCCTCAGTTCAGAAACTGTAATCTGATATTTTTTGCCAATGGAGTATAAAGTTTCGCCCTTCTGAACTTTATGTGTACAATCTGCAGATGCAGCAGATAAGGCTGAAATTGAAAATGATATTAAAATTATATTTTTAAAAAATCTGTTCATACCGTTGTATTATCGGCAGATTCCGGCCAAAAATTGAATGCAATTTTTAGAAATTCAATATATAAAAAATCTGAAAAACCCTTATTTTAATTGAAGTTACGCCATTTTTGCTATAGACAAGCATTAACTTTTTCAATATAATTTCAGAATACGTTAATTTACATGTGTGTTTTTTACAGACACTAGGAGGATAGTTGGCAGACACAACAAAGGGTACACGAATTAATGAACAGATTCGTGTTAGAGAAGTAAGACTTATAGATAACGAGGGTAACCAGAAAGGAATCGTTCCTATTTCGGAAGCACTCAAATTGGCAAAAGAATCAGAGCTCGACCTTGTTGAAGTAGCACCAACAGCGAATCCGCCTGTTTGTAAAATACTCGATTTCGGAAAATACCGGTTCGAAATGGAAAAGAAACTCCGTGATTCCAAGAAAAACCAGAAGGTATTAAAAATAAAAGAAATCAGGATGCAGCCAAAAATCGGAAGTGGCGATCTTGATACGAAAGCTAAGCATGTACAGGAATTCTTAGACGAAGGTGACAAGGTAAAAGTAACTATCCGTTTCCGCGGTCGTGAACTTGCCCACACAGAACTCGGCTACGATGTCCTGAATGAAGTTACAAAAAGGCTTACTTCAGCGTATGTCATTGAAAAACCTGCCGCAATGGAAGGTAAGTTCATGTCAATGACACTTTCAGCAAAAGCCAAAAGTTAATGAGGTTTTACAATGGGTAAGATGAAAACAAAGAAAAGCGCATCAAAACGCCTTTCGCTTACTGGTACTGGAAAAGTAAAGTACAAGAAAATGAACCTTCGTCATATTTTGACAAAGCGTTCTCCAAAAAGAAAAAGACAGCTCCGTGCAGCTGGAATCCTTGATGAAGCAGATGCAAAAAAAGTAAGAAAGCAGATGCTTCCATACGGTTGATAAGAGGTTAAAAAATGGCTAGAGCAATAGATGGAACAAAAAGAAAGAACCGTCGTATTAAGATCCTTAAAATCACAAAAGGTTTCAGAGGACGCCGCGGTACAAACTTTAAGGCAGCAAAAGATGCAATGACTAAAGCATTGGATCATGCTTATGTTGACCGCCGTGATAATAAAGGCAACTTCAGAGCATTGTGGATTGCTCGTATCAACGCAGCAGTTCGTGACGAAGGAATGTCTTATTCACGCTTCATCGACGGATGTAACAAAGCAGGCATCACACTTAACCGCAAAGCTTTGTCTAACATGGCTATCGAAGATAAAGCAGCATTTAAAGCAGTTGTAGAAGCTGCAAAAGCTGCACTCAAGGCATAACAAATGGCTGTAATCGATCAAGTACTTCTTTTGCAGGAAAAAGTTGAAAGTGCTGTACAAAAAATTGTAGAGCTTAAATCAGAAAACGATGCTCTGCGCAGAAAATGTTCAGAGCTCACAAATGCGCTTTCTGAGAAAACGGAGTTACTAAACTCTTTTACTGCAGATGAGGAAAAGATCGAATTAAGCATTAAAAATGCCATCAGCCGTCTTGATACACTTGAAAACAGTGTTATTTCAGACGGCAAAGCTTCTGCTGAAAAGGCACCTGCAGCAGAAACACCTGCACCGCAGGCCGCAAAACCAGCAGAAGCTTCAAACCCTACTCCAGCTGCATCTGCAGCAGAAAATCAGACACAGACACAGACAACATCAGTTGAAACGCAAGTTTCTCAGAACGAAACTTCTAAAGAAAATGATAGCATTGACTTTTCATTAGACCTTTCAACAGACACACTGTCTGAAGAAGAAAACCAGCCAGAAGAAAAATTTGATATCTTTTAATTATGGCAATTTTACATATTAACGTTTTAGGATCTTCCTTTGCGATTTCTGCAAAAGAAGACGAACAATACTTAAATAAACTCCTTGCTTATTATAAACAGATCGTAGAACATATTCAGAAATCAGACAATTTAAAAGACCAGAAACAGACAGCAATTCTTGCAGGCGTTCTGCTCTGCGATGAACTTTATAAAGAAAAAGCAAAAAATTTCAAATTAAAAAAGCAGGGTTCTGCTCAAAATGAATCAAATGATGATGAAGATATCAATCAGATTACAAGTGATTTAATTTCTAAAATTGAACAGGTTCTCGAATGAGCACAACAATCTGGGTAGATGCAGACAGCTGTCCAAAGCCTGTTAGAAATTACCTTGTAAACTACTCCCAAAAACTGAATCTTAAAATCATTTTCGTTGCTAACAAAAACATTCCCTGTGAAAACAAACATCCGCTGTTTTCAATGATAATAACTGACAAAGAAAATCAGGCTGCAGACAATTATATAATCGAACATGTTGCTGAAAAAGACATAGTCATAACACGGGACATTCCACTCGCCTCCCTTCTTGTTCAGAAAAATATTGCTGTAATAAATGACCGTGGAAAAAGATGGACAAACGAAAATATCAGAGAAAGAAAGTCTGAAAGGGATTTTGCATTAAATCTTTCTCTTTTAGGCCTTAAAACAGATGGAAAAAATACTTATTCTAAAAAAGAATTTTCAGAATTTGCAAACTGCTTTGACCGTGAAATTCACAGAATCATAAAATAAATTTTAATGCAGATAAAAAAAGCGAGCCCGAATTACAGGCCCGCCTTATCAATAATAAATATCTGTACCCTATTCTTCATCCGGGAACGCAAGCTGGATTGCAGAAATACGGTCTCTTACCTGCATAAATGCAAGAACAACTTCCGGATCAAAATGTTTTCCACTGTCAGCCTGAACTTCTGCAAATGCATCATCAATCTTCCATGCTTCTTTATAACAGCGTTTATGGCTTAATGCATCAAATACATCCGCAACGGCAACAATTCTTGCAGCAAGTGGAATTTCTTCGCCAGACAAATGGCGTGCAGGAGAAAGAGGCTCTCCAATGATAAAGTTTTTATAATCCAAAGCTCCAGGATAAGCAGTGTCTCCGCCATCCCATCTTTCATGATGAAATAAAGCAATATCACGGCACATTTCATCAAGAAAACTTTCTGGCGGTTCAAAAAGATTTGCACCGATACAAGTATGTCCCTGCATGATAGATCTTTCTTCATCAGTAAAACGAGGAAACTTCTTTTTTAAGATTACATCTGATACACCGACTTTTCCAACATCATGAAATTTTGCGGCAATTTTCAATGTATCACGGAATTTATGAGATTCAAAAGAAGGAACATTATGATTGTAAGCCCAGCGGTCATAAATTTCAAGCGCAAAACTTGAAACACGTTCAACATGAGGATAAGTTTCTTTAGGATCTCGGAACTCTGCCATTCTGAGCATACGGCGAACCATATTACTTTTTAAATATGCATTTTCAAGAGCTTTAATAGCACTTTGAGCAAAATGAGTAATGAAAAGTTCTGCATCATTGTCAAATGAAACAACTTCACCATTATCATTCTGTGCATTAATAATCTGAAGGATTCCAAGAATTTTTCCACCAGGTGTTTTTAATGGAATTGTATAAATTGATTTTGTTCTGTAATCTGTTGTTCTGTCTGTAGTTTTGTTGAAAGTATAAGGTTTATCAGCAGGAATTTCGTATGCGTCTTCAATATTTAAAGGCTCTCCGGAATATGCAACATATCCGGAAATAGAAGTCTCATTTATTGGAAATGAAAAGAATGTATACGGAAGTTTTTCACCGGCATTCATTGCCTTTAACTGAGTATCATTCTGAGCATACTTGATTTTAAGGTTTGTTCCATCAACAACATAAATTGAACCTGCGTCAGCATGTACAATTGAACGCGCTTCTGTCAAAATGCGTTCCAAAAGGACATCGACATCTTGAATTTCGCCAAGTTTTTTTTCAAGTTCTATAATACGCTGTAATTTGTCTTCTCTTGATGAATTTGCCATTTTTATAATCCTTTTGTATATTCTATTCTATACACAAATATCCAATTTGTCTAGTTTAATTTTTTAAATATAATTGAAAAATAAATCGGGCCTGCACCATCCGAAGAATCTGGAAGTACATGATATCCGAATTCTGTTTTTTCCACTGGAGGAATTTGATAATCTGGAGATATAGTTGATAAAATAGAGAGATTATTTTTAACTGAAAGATATTCTTCAGATTCAAAAGTGAGTATTTCTGCATCATCAAATTTTTTAAGCAGGCGTTCAATAACAGAATCGTTTTCTTTTGGGGCAAGAGCGCATGTCGAATAAACCATATATCCCCCCTTCTGCAAAAGTCTCCAGGCACTCGACAATAATGCCCATTGTTCCATCGATAAAGTTTTTATTCTTGCAGGAGACCATTCTTTAAGATATTTTTCATCCTGCAAAACATGGCGTTCGGAAGAACATGGCGCATCAAGCAGAATACGGTCATAACATTCAGATTTTGTTTTACACCATACAGCTCCGTCGCTGCAGGTAATGGTAACTCTGTTACGGATATTCTGGCTCATATGTTCATCACAGACTTTTACAAGACGATGTTTTCTTTCAGCAGAACGTTCATTTGCCGTAAGCTGTGCATCGTCCGGCATTAATGAAGAAAGAACAAGTGTTTTTCCGCCAGGAGCGGCGCAAAGATCGAGAATATTTTTTGCATTTTTTAATGGAAGTGAACTTGCAGCAAGGATACTTGCAGAATCAAGAAAATATGTACGGAGTTCTTCTGGATTTTCATTTCCGTCAGATACTTCTGAACTACCCTGAAGCGAAGTCAAATTATATGAAACAGGTTCTGCTTCTTTTAAAAGAGCTTCTTTTAATACACTCCATCGATCAGAAAAAATTTCACTGTAATACAAATCAAAGCCCTGAGCTCCACGAAGCGGATCATTAGCTTTTGTTTTCTTTGACATCAATATCTCCAGTTTTATTTATGATATGCAGGTAAAATTATATATAATCATATAATTTTATTTTATATTTACACAGCGCTTTTCAAGTTCATCTGCAGTTTCATAAAAATATTTTTTATATAAGTCAGTTGCGTAATTTTTATTCTGATTGAATATTTCTGCACGAGATTCAACTGATGCTTTTTCTGTTTCTTTGCTGAAATCAAGACAATCAGCATATCTTCGTTCAGGTGAAAAATTTTCTCTGCTAATCAGACCATATTTTAATTTTAATTTTAATACTCTGTAAACTGATTCATCAATTTTTTTTCTGATGTTTTCATCTTCAAGGTAATTTTTCTTTATGAGTTTCATCCAGTGTCCAAACTTTTTTTCTGATATCATGATGCAGTTTATTCCAGCTTCAATTGCCATACGGCTTGCCTTTTCAGGTTTATAGCCATTTTCGATCAACGCAGCCATAAAAATATCATCAGAAAAAATAAGTCCGTCGTATTTCAATTGACCGCGGAGAACATCATTTATCCAGAATTTTGAAAGACATGCAGGCGTTTTATCTTTTGATTCAACAATTGCGTGACTCATCAGAACGGCATCCGGTTTTGCCTGTAAAACTTTTGAGAAACATTTAATTGTTGTTTCAAAATCTTCATCTGTCATATCAATTTTCGGAAGTCCAAGATGCGGATCAACATTTGTATTTCCCGGAAAATGTTTGACGACAGTCATAACTCCATTGTTCTGATATGCATCGATACAGAAAGTTGAATAATCAACTACCTGATCAAAATTACCAAAACTTCGTCCGTCTAAAAACTCATGATTATTCTGTGAATCAATTTCTGAAACCGGAGCAAGATTGATATTGAAACCAAGTGACTTAAGCTGTTTTGCAGAAGCTGAATACAGGGCATATGACTGAACGGGATTGAGACATTCAGAAACTCTTGCACATTCCGGGAGCGGGCCACCGACTTTTCTTAATCTGTTTACCCAACCGCCTTCTGCATCAATCGACATAAACGGCGGAACAAGATAATTTTCTTTCGCTTCTTCTAAAATTGAATCTGTAAATCTTATTATCTGTTCAGGATTATCAGCAATGTTATATCCGAAAAAGATATAAAATCCAGGGGCAAGAGTTCGTTTTGATTCTGAACTCATGTATTTTTTTTCGCCAGAAGAATCTGTATATTCAGTAATTTTAACAAACGGCTTTTCATACCACTCTACAGGCAAAAACTTATCGTCATTTTCAAGATTGATTAAAAAAATCTGAGCAAGCCTTTCTTCAAGTGAAAGTATATCCATAATTTCCAGGATATTTTTATCTTCCTGCTCTTTTAATATTTTATAAGTCTGTAAAGCAGCTTCATGAACCTTTAATTCTTTTTCATTCTGCTTTTTACTTTTTGGGGAACATGAAAAAAAGAAAAAAATGGTTACGGCAAAAGCCGTAACCTTTATAAAAGATTTCAAATTAATTAAAAACCTTTACATTAATATGGCATGTCTTCATCATAATTGAATTCAACATCATCTGTGAAATCAGGCATGTCATCAGTAAAATCAGGAATATCATCAAGCAGATCATCCGGGTTAATTGCTTCAACTTCTGATTTTGGTACCATGCATGTTGTCAAAGCCGGAACATAAGTTACGAGCATCAATACAACAAGCTGAGTAATTAAGAATGGAGCCACACCCTTGATAACTTTTGAAACAGGCTTCTTGAATGTGTAAGAAGAAATGAACAAGTCCATTCCAACTGGAGGAGTCAAAAATCCGATTGAGAGGTTCATCAAAAAGATTACACCAGCCTGAACAACTGGAATTCCATATGCATGAGCTGCGTAAAGCAAAAGCGGAGAAATGATAAGGATTGCAGAATACAAATCCATAAGACATCCGACAATGAGCAGTACGATGTTCATCAAAATAAGGAATACATATTTATTTGTTACAGTTGTTGTAATAACTTCTGTAACAAGTTCAGGAATATTTTCAAAAGTCATGAAATATGAAAGACCTGCCGCAGCTGCAATGATGAACAATACACCGCCAGAAACTGGAACAGAGTCTGCAATTACACGACCAGCCTGTCTTACTGTAAAATCTTTTCTGATAAATGTTGAAAGACAGAAAGTATAAATTACTGCAAATGATGCAACCTGGAAAAGATTGAAGAAGCCTGTAAAATATGTAACACAAATCAAAAGTGGCAAAAGCAATTCAAAGATACAGTCTTTCAATGCCTGCCAGATTGCCTTTGCAGAGAACTTTGGTCTGTTTTTTGCTTTATCAAAAATAATTCCCATTACAATCATTGCAAGGGCAAGAATTGAACCTGGAATGAGAGCTGCAATAAAAAGATTTGTAACATCAAATCCCGGTTCAAACTGTGTAATTACAGTGTAGTTTGAAGTTGCATACATAATGATTGCAACGCTTGGCGGGAACAGAAGTCCAAGAGCACCGCTTGAAGTAATCAAACTTTCTGCTCTGTCTTTATCATATCCCGAACCAACGAGAATGATAGAAAGAAGTCCGCCCAAAGCAAGAATTGTAACTCCTGAAACACCTGTAAATGTCGAGAAGAATGTCAGAACAAGAACAGCTGCAACTACAGTACCGCCTCTGAACCATCCGAAAAGTGAGTTGAAAAGATTGACAAATCTCTTTCCTGCACTTCCCTGTGCAAGTACATAACCTGCAATTGTAAAAAGTGGAATTGCGGTTACGCTCTTGTCTGAAAGTTTTGCCTGAGCTTCAAGAATGATGGAATCAAGTGCAACACCTGACTTTGAAAAAAGTACATATGTAATTCCACTGATAACAACAAAAAGCGGAACACCGGCAAACGCAAGAATAATCAACAGAATGACAACCGGCCATGAACCTGCGGCACAGAACATATTCCAAACATCACAGAACTTAAGTAAAGCCGGATATTCTGTCATTCCGAAAGCATAATATAAAATACCTGTAACAGATCCCATCGAAGAAAGAACACCAAATACTGTTCCGGCAATTCCGGCAATACGGTCTTTTTTCTGGCTCAAAACCATGATTATCATTGCAAAATAACACAATGGCATGAAGAAGAAGAAAAATCTTTCACCAAGTCCGATAAAAACACTTCCGGTAAACTGATCAGGATTAATAAGCTGACAGAAAGCCGAAAGGAAAAACTGAACGAGAATCATCGGTGTAATAAAACCGGTGATTGTATCAACAACCTTTTTTACGGCAGGTGGAAGTTTATCAGTAACGGCAGCAAGACTTAAATGCTTGTTTTCACGCCAGGTAATAATTCCTGCGATACAGGCAAATACAAAACCAATATTTACAAGTATTGCATCTGCATTCAGAACCTGCATATGAAGCTGGTCCTGCATGATTTTAATTACGATTGCTGCAACAGTAAGAACTAAAATCAAACCGAATGCAAAAATATCTTCTACGAAATTTAAAACCTTTTTATCTTCAGGTATTATATGTCCGTTGCTGTTCTTCAATGGGTTTTTCAATTATTCACCTCTTAAATTTTTCAAGAAAGCAGAAATCTTTTCATAGAAAGTTTTATTTACTACAGGATTTGATCCTTCATACATAAAGTGAAGATCTGATTTAAATGAATCTTCCCAGACTGCAAGATCCGGATTTGAAATTGTACAGCCGTTCTGCTCACAGCGTTTAAGATATTCAGCATCCATTCTCTTCTGGTCAGCAATGAATTTTGCTTCTGCTTTTTTAATACTCTTAATGAGTTCTGGTTTATATTTTTCTGGAATTGCATTCCAGTCTTCTTTGTTCATGATAAAACCAACCATAACAGGACACAATGGAAGATTTGTTGCATATACAAGATTTTTGTAATACTGAGCAGCATATGCATACATTGGAATTGTAAACAAACCTTCTACAGCACCTGTTGAAATGCTCTGCATAAGTTTATCAGCAGGAACATCCTGTGTTAAATATCCGGCAGCTTTAAATGCATTGCTCAATGCAGGAGATGTAAGACCTCCGACAGCAAGACGGCATTTTTTAAGTTCTGCAGGAGTTGCTACAGGTTTTGAAGTAAAGAAATATGCCCATCCAATGTTGAACCATCCGAGTACAACATATCCTTTTTCATCAAGAGCTTTCTGCATTGTCGGTGTAAATTCTTTTAATACTGCATTTACTTCTGCCTGATTGCGGAAAAGGAATGGAGCACAAAGTGTCATAACATTTGAATCTGGTGCAAAATCTGAAAGTCCCATTGATGTAAAAATTGCACCACCGATAGGAGCTTTCTGTCCCGGGCGGAGAGCGTTGAGCTTTTTAACAACACCTGATTCACCACCCATAGCATCAGAAGTCATAAACTGAAGTACAACTTCACCATTAGTAATTTCAGCCCATTCTTTAGCAATCTGACGCTGCTGAACATCCCATGAAGAACGGGATGGAGCAACAGATGCAACTTTAATTGTAATTGGTGCTGCAAAAACACCTGCTGTTAAAGAAAGACATGCAGCAAATGTAATAATTTTTTTTGCTAATTTCATAAAAATATCCCCTGTTAAAAGTTAATTACCATTCAAGAAAATAATCGCCGACACTATCAAGCAGTCTCTTTGCTTTATTCTGATTAAGAACATTCATCAAAGCATTGGAAGGATCTGCATCAACATCAATAGCGATTGCTTTATTTAAACATTCAACATAACCGTCTCTGTCACCATTCGGAATACAGATTGATTTTGCTTCTGTTACATAAACACCGGCAAGTTTTCCACCGGCACATATCAAAGCCTGTTCATGACAGAACAGACCTCTTTCATAATCTCCGCCAAAGTCTGCAGGTGCTGCGATGTAAATCTGTGTAAGAACATCCCAGATTGAACCATTAGAATATGACGGATCAAGTTCTGCAGCTTTTTCCAAAACTGCTATATGACCTTTGATGGAACCAATAATATTTGAATCAAGCGGATTGAGAGCAAATGATGCAAAAAATCCTGCACATGCCCAGTATGCAGCATTAACATCGTTTAATGTCAATCTATCAACATAAGACTTGATTTCGTTTTCGTCATTTCCCATTACAGCCTTATAAAAACCTGGCCAGCGTGAATCAAACGCACCAAAAATCAAATCATGACCGCGCATATAATGCAATTTTGCTCTTTCAAACTCTGCAGTCTGTTCATCAAGCAGTCTTGGATCTGTCATAAGTTCTGCTTTACTCTCTACGCAAAGATTTGCATACATAACATTAAGCGAACCGAGCATGATTTTATTGCCCTGATGAGCCGGATTTTCAATATGCATAATTTCGTAGATTTTAAGAATAGTTGGAAGAACTTCCTGAACGATGACAGGATCTTTTTCACCCATGAAAGCCATCATAGGATTTGGATCACCTGCCTTGACCTTTGCCGGAACTCCATTTTTGTCTGAAGAAGACAAACCGTCAGATGCGGCATTTAAAATCATTGTTTTACAGGAAGCTGCACTTACAACTAACGCACAACTTACAAATAAAACAAGCAATCTAGTATAAAGTTTCATAAATACATTCTATAAAAAATAGAGTTTTTAGTCAAACAGAGAAAAGTAATAATATAGTAGAAATATTCATTTTTAATAAAAAAAGTAAGTTGAATTTTTACGGTTTCGTTATTTTTTGTACGGCCGCTTATTGTACAGGAACGTAAATCTTGCACCGAGGAAACGTCCGATAAAACGGGAAAAAAATGCTGTTATTTTCCACTGAGGATGCCAGAGTGCGATATGTTTTTTCTTTGAAGCTGAACGGAGTGCGTGTTTTACAGTTTTTACAGCTGACTTTCCGCCTTTTACTTCTTTTCTTGCTCCGTTTGAAGCCACATTTGCAAATTCTGTAGAAACAGAACCCGGGCACATTGCTGTTACATGAATGCCTTTATCTTTGAGTTCTGCGGCAAGGGCAACAGAAAATGAAAGAACATAACTTTTTGTAGCTGCATAGACTGCAAAGTTTCCGAGAGGTAAAAATGCGGCAAGGGAAGCAACATTTAAAATCGTGCATCCTTTATTCATATATGGAATTGCGACGCCCGTAATTCCAGTCAATGAAATACAGTTTATATCAATCATATCAAGTTCTTTATCAAGCGGCGTTTCTGAAAATTCACCGTAAGTTCCAAAACCTGCATTATTCATTAAAAGAGCAATTTCAAACCCTTCACTTTTTTCATTTGTCATCTGTTCTGCTTTTAATAAAGCTGCAACAGCCGAAACGCCTGCCCTTCCGGAAAGATTTGCTTCAATCGGAACAAGCCGTGGAAATTCCACATCCTTAAATTTTTCTGCTTCAAGCTCAAGATCAAATTTTAATGAAGAAAGACGGTCTATTCTGCGGGCAATAACCCAAAGTTCATCGATTTTTCCAAAATTATACTTCTGAGAGTTCAGAAAGAGTTCTCTGGCAGCTTCGCGTCCCATTCCGGCGCTTGCACCAGTGATGATGGCAATTCGTTTCATAATAATTCAGTATAAAACAAAAACATAAAATTGAAAAGAAAAATTTAAGCCACTGATTGCACAGATTAACACGGATAAAATTAAAATCTGTGCAAATCAGTGTTATCTGTGGCTCATTTTTTTTATTTATAAAAGATATTCTTTCTGGACATTTTTAAGTGAATAGAACATGTGTTCTTTTTTTTCGGGAGTGTCGCAGAGAGCTTCAAGTTTTGCGCGGATTTGTTTTCTGAGAGAATTGTCCTGATAGTTACATGTGCAGGTGTGGCAGATGTAGCCTGCTTCTTTTGCATGAGAAATAATTTTTTCTTCGGGAACATACAAAAGAGGCCTGATTATTGAAACAGGATATTTTTCGTATTTGAGAAATGGAGGCATTGTTGAAAGTTCTGATTTTTCAGTCATGTTCATTAAAAGAGTTTCGAGCGCGTCGTCCATGTGGTGGCCGAGTGCGATTTTGTTGAAGCCGTTTTTGATTGCGTAGTTTAAAAGTTCTGTACGGCGCTGGGTTGCGCACCAGAAGCAGTTCATTTTTTGATTTGGTTTTACACGCGCGAGAATGTCGACGAAAAGATTTTCAAGCGGAACATTCCACTCCTCCATCTTTTTTACGAGCTCCGGGTCAATCGGCTTTGTAATTTCTGATTCGATGTGAAGTGCCTTGTATTCGAAATTGCAGTTTTTGCGTCGTGCACGTTTTGAAAAGTATTCGACAAGAACAGTAGAATCTTTTCCACCCGATGCCGCGATTAAAATTTTGTCGCCGTCTTTGATCATTTCGTAATCAAAAATGATTTTGTCTATCAAACTGAAAATTTTCGGCTGTGGCATTTTCCCTTCCAAATATTAAAAAATTGTAGTAATAAAAAATACGGGAAGGAAGGCAAAGGCTTGCAAAAACACTCGCAGGACGGAACATAGTTTCTTTGCCGGCCTGCGTGTGTAGCGACGCTAGCTAGCGGTTTTGCAAGACTTTGACTAACTGGTAGTATTTTTTATTACTACAATTTCTTTATATATTCAAATCTTAAAATAAATTGACACTTAAGGCAAGATTTGTATAATTTTAAAACATGGACTTAGAGACATTACAATTCAGAGCACAGATTCTTCAGAAAATACGACAGTTTTTTATTGATAAAAATTTTCTGGAACTTGATACGCCGGCGCTTTCGCGGGATTTGATTCCGGAGACTTGCCTTGAGGTTTTTGAAACTCAGTATCACAAACCATGGTCGGACGAGAAAATTCCACTTTACCTTGTACCATCTCCAGAAGTTTACATCAAAAAAATAATTTCAAAATATAAAGCAGACGTCTTTCAGCTTTCAAAATGCTATCGAAATGTTGAGTCTGTCGGAAACATTCATTCGCCTGAGTTTACGATGCTCGAGTACTATAAAATGGACGCGTCTTATCTTGATACGGCAGCGATGACAGAAGAGCTTTTTGAAAAACTTCTTCCGCCAAAACCTGACACGGGGACAGACCCGTTTTCATATATGAGGCCTCCGTTTTTGCGTCTCAGAATGGACGATGCATTTTTGAAATATGCAGGCTTTAAACTTTCTGACTGCCCTAAACCAGAAGACCTCGCGCGTCACGCAAAAGAACTCGGACTTGAAGAAAGCCCAGACTCACCTTTTGAAACATGGCCCTGGGATGATCTTTACGAAGCAATTTTAGTTTCTGTAGTGGAACCTAATTTGCCGCGCGATGTTCCTGTGATGCTGATGGATTACCCTGCTTTAGTTCCGTGTCTGGCTCAGGAATTTGAAAAAGATGGAATGATCTGGAAAGAACGGTGGGAACTTTACTGCAACGGAATCGAGCTTTCGAACTGCTATTCAGAAGAGACAGACAGTCAGAAAATTAAGGAATACTTTGAAGCAGAGGGAAAAGCGAAAGCGCAGTTTGCGAAAATTCCACATAAAATCGACGAAAACTATTATAAAAACTTTGAAACATTTCCAAAGTGCTCCGGAAACGCGATGGGTGTTGACCGCCTTATTGCGCTTTTATCGGGACACAAAACGATTGAAAGTGTCTTGCCATTTTTACTGTAAATAAATATAATAGAACAAAATACAAAAATTGCTTTTTAATTTGTGAGGTTTTTTTTATGATTAGAGGCGGCGAAATTAACAAAGGTACAGTTCTTATTATTAAGAACGCTCCATACCTTGTAGTAGAAAGAGAATTTGTTAACCCTGGTAAGGGAACTGCATTTGCTCGCTGCAAACTTAAGAACTTAAAAGACGGTTCAGTATTGAGCCAGCAGGTTTTCAAAACACCTGATACTTTCGAAGATGCTACAGTAGATACAATCAACGCACAGTACATCTATTCAGAAGCTGATGCATATATCTTCCAGAACGCAGAAACATTTGACCAGATTTCAGTTCCTACAGAATTGAACCCTGACCTCAAATTCTATCTCCGTGACGACATCGACTACCAGATCGTAATCTGGGACGGAAATCCAATCGATGTTAAAGTTCCACAGAAGATGCAGTTCATCGTACAGGAATCTGAAAACTACATCAAAGGCGATACAGTTTCAGGCGCAACAAAACCTATCACAACAGAAACTGGCCTTACAGTTCGCGTTCCACTCTTCATCAAACAGGGTGAAAAAATCGTTGTTAACACAGAAACAAACGAATACGTAGAACGTATTAATAAATAGTTTTTGTTTTTGTGGAATGAAAGCCGCTCCGGATTGGGGCGGTTTTTTTTATGGGTGGATGCGTGTGTGGAATTTTTGGGGGAAATTTTTGCCACTTTTCGATTGAAAATCATTTATATATAAAGCCAATTTTACTATCGACAAAACGATATTATTCCACTATACTATCGTTATAACGATATGAAGATTTTTCATGGATCACTTGAACAGATTACAGAACCTCATTATGGATTCGGAAGTCCAAAAACAGATTATGGATTAGGATTTTACTGTACTGAAAACATAGAATTAGCAAAAGAATGGGGCTGTTCGGAAGAAAAAAATGGTTTTGCCAACGAATATGAATTTGATACTTCCGGATTAAAAATCTTAAATCTTAATCAGAATTATAATATTTTAAACTGGCTTGCAATTCTTTTAGAAAACAGAACATTTGAAATAAGACAGGATATTTCGAAAGAAGGAAAAGAATACATTTTAACTAATTTTTTAATCGATTATAAATCCTATGATGTAATAAAAGGTTATCGTGCTGATGATTCTTATTTTTCTTTTGCAAATGCTTTTTTAGAAAATACAATTTCCTTACAAAAACTAAATGCGGCAATGAAACTTGGTCTTTTAGGCGAACAGATTGTATTAAAGTCCGAAAAAAGTTTTAATCAGATTCATTATTTACAAAGTCATATTTCCAATAAAGATATTTATTTTCCTCAAAAAATAGAACGAGATTCAAAAGCCCGAAAAGATTTTTTCAACTTAAAAACTAAAAATGATATTAAAGATAAAGAAACAATTTTTTTAATCGACATAATCCGACAGGAGGTAACGCTGAATGATGCACGCTTACAACGAACTTTATCTATGTGATTCGCAAAAAAATCTTGCCGGAATGTTTGATTATGCAATAAGAGGATTAAATTATTCTGGCGATGAGTTTTTTAATCTTTTTATAACTTCTGGAATTGCTGCAATGTTTGAGCATGGAAACCCAAAATATGTTGCAGGGCTTTCTGGAATTGAACTTGCACAAAACGTTTTACAAAAATCCGGCATAAAATTGCAAAATACAATTCAACTTGATTATTCGTTCGATGGGCCTGAATATTGGCTTGGGTGGGTAATGTCCTATTATCAGTGGTACAGAGCTTTACGTTTTTCTGATTTACAAGTTTATGGATTAATTCCTTCCGAAATATTAAGCAGATACATTCTACATGAAGCTGATATTTCAAAATTTGTTCAGACGGCAGATTCTATCATACAAAAAAATATTAAAAACTCACCAACACGGTTAAAACAAATCAGAACATCACGAAATATGACTCAAAAACAGCTTTCAGAACTTTCAGGCGTAAGTCTTAGAATGATTCAGCTTTACGAACAGCGCCAGAATGATATAAATAAAGCTTCTGGTTCTGTAATAAACCGTCTTGCATGGGTTTTAAAATGTAATTTTTATGACATCATGGAATTGGAACTGGAAGATTAAATTCCCCTTTCCGACTTAACACACAGTCTTTCCCCGCTCACAGGATGTACAATTTCCAGACTTTCCGCATGAAGCATGAGTCTTTCAGCTCCGTCACGCAAATCGCCGTAAATCTTATCGCCCAGAATCGGGCAGCCGATTCCCGCAAGATGAACTCTTATCTGATGCGTTCTTCCGGTCACAGGATGGCACTCGATAAAGCACATGCCCTTCTCGCGCTTTCTTACTTTAAACTCAGTTACAGCAATTACTCCGCCGCGCGACTCGGGAACTTCGCCCCACTTTGCTCCACTGCTTTTTGAAGTGATTCGGCCGAGAAAGTTTTTTACGACAAAGCTGTCTTTTATTTTTGCACAATCTTTTACGACCGCGATATATGTTTTTGTAATCGGCCTGGTATTATGAGAGATTTCTGTTTGGGGCGTGGAACTTGTCAAACCGGAATTAATGGCATTACAAATTCCACTTGATGATTTTTTATCACTTGAACAACCGTCAATTTTCAGCTTACCTGAATCGAACATATCGAAAACCGCTTTGTTGACTTCGCGCTTTTTTGTAAAGAGAATTACGCCTGAAGTGTCTTTGTCGAGGCGGTGCATGATTCCGACATAAGGTGGATTTCTGAGCGAGGGATTTTTTGACCAGAGATAACGGACAACGGCGTCGTGAAGATTGTCGCGACTGTCGACGATTGTTTTTTCTGTCGGAAAGCGTGACGGCTTGTCGATGAAAATTAAGTATGCGTCTTCGTATAATACTGACTCAGGTGTTACATCAAATTTAATGTCGTCAGCTTCTTTTTCGTACAGAAGTTTTTCTTTATCAACTGACACATCAACACGCGAAGCTTCAAAAACCGTGTACGACGGAACGCGCACTTCTTTTGCATTCACTCTGACACATCCTGCCATGATAAGGCGGCGGATCTTGGAATTACTGATTTCGAGATTCAGTTCTTTACCGAGATTTTCGCGTAGAAGAATGTCGAGTCTGATTTTTCTGTCGGGTGTTAAAGTGATTACTGTCATTGATTTAATTCTAACTGAAAATGGAATCCATTCAAAGTCCGCGGTTACAAAAACTTGTATTCTGGAGCATCTTCGCCGGCGTAAACTTTGATTTTACACTCTTCCATGCAGACATTGTCCGAGAAAGAACTCAAATTCAATGACACAGGACTTAAAAGATCATCCGGATTAAATGAAAGATTCAGAACTGTTTCTTCGTTTTCTAAATCAATGCGGCTCATTGCACCGTAAAGGCTTACTATATCTTTTGCAATTACAAAAAGATGCTCTTTCTGCTTTTCTTCAAATTTCATTTCGAGAAACAGAAGCTGCATTTTTTCAATTTCTTTATGAGTCAGGTTTTCAATTTTTTCGTAATCTGACAAAACTACATTATTACATGTAAGCCATTCTGCAAAATCTGAGAAAAATTTTGAAGGTGCAACTTTAAGCGAAGACAAAATTATGTTGAACCATGGAACTGCACGGCCTTTTGTATAAAATATTTTTGCTGCAGTTGCAATTTTTTTAGAATAAGAAATATCCTGGCTTGAGTAAGTCCCTGTACATTTTTCAAGAACTGCCTGTTTTGAAGAATCGTTTTTTTCAAGCTGCGGAAAATCTATGTGGTTTGGATAAAGTGTTACTGCAAAATCGATTCTGTCGCGGAATGCTTTAAATGAGTCTCCGGCATTCAATGCAAAATCAAGGTCAAAACCAAAGATCAGTCCTGCGTTGTTTAATAACACTGCTTTTTTTGAATACAGTTTTTTATCAAACAGAAAAACTTTTTTATTTTTTTCATCGATTTTATTTTTGCTTTCTGTCATCTGAATTTCAAGGGAACAGAAAAGATGTGACACTAAACTGATTACTTCATTATCAATCAGCTGAGGCTCGATTTTTAAACTGATATAGCATTCTGGAATTTCTCGTTCACAGGCTTCAAGAAAATGAACTAAAAGTTTTTTATCAGATGCAAGTTTTTCATCATGAACGTAAAGTTCTGTAATTTTTTTTTCTGAAAAAGATTTAAGAGACGCTTCTAGATTTTCACGGGTAAAGTTGAACTGCGAAATCTGTTTTTCCATAACTCTCCTTTACCCCTTTTGAAAATTTTTTTATTAAATTCCACGAGAAAATTATTTCATCTGAAGAAGTTTAATTCCGTGTTTTTTGCATTCCTGATAAATTGCTTCCGGCCAGATGGAAACCTGTGTTTCACCGATGTGAGCTTTTCTTAAGAGGAACATGCAGAGGCGCGACTGACCGATTCCGCCACCGATTGTCTGAACGAGTTCGCCTTTCAAAAGTTTTGAATGGAACATAAGTTTTGAGCGTTCTTCCATATCGCGTTCTTTAAGCTGAAGCTTGAGGGAATGTGGATTTACGCGGATTCCCATTGAAGAAAGTTCAAGCGGAATTCCTAAGATGTCATCCCATACAAGAAGGTCACCGTTTAAACCGCGGTGTCCGTCTCCGCTTTCTGTAATCCAGTCGTCATAGTCTGGAGCACGTCCGTCATGAATAGAACCGTCAGGAAGTTTTCCGCCGATTCCACAGATAAAAACTGCACCGTATTTTTTTGTAACGATTGCTTCTCTTTCTTTTGGAGAAAGATCTGGATATTCGCGCTGCAAATCATCTGAATACAAGAAAGTTACTTTTTCAGGGAGAACAGGTTTAATCTGATCATAGCGGTCATAAATGTAAAACTCTGTTCTCTTGATGCAGCGGTAAATCTTGTCTACAACTTCATGAAGATAGAAAATAGTTCTGTCTTTTTCATCGATTGCCATTTCCCAGTCCCACTGGTCAACATAAATCGAATGGATTGCATCGATATCATCATCAGGACGGATGGCATTCATATCTGTATAAATTCCAAATCCCTGAGTCATCTTAAGGTCTGTAACTTTGAGTCTCTTCCACTTTGCGAGTGACTGAACGATTTCAAGGCGTTCTTCATTTAATCCTTTTACAGGAAATGAAACAGGTCGTTCAATTCCATTTAAATCATCATTAACACCAGTTGCCGAACGGACAAAAAGAGGTGCTGTTACGCGGGTCAGATTAAGCTCTGTCGAAAGTGCCATCTGAAAGAAGTCTTTAATTAAAACGATTGCGTGTTCTGTTTCTTTTTCACCTAAAAGTGACTTATATTTCTTTTTTGGAAGGTATTTTTCTGATTTTACTGCTTTTTTTGCTGTCTTTTTTACTGTTTTTGTCTGTTTTTCTGATGATTTTTTCATAAGAATTTCCCCAAATATTAAAACAGTTTATCACTATCACATTATTTTTTCAATATTTTTCATTGCCGAAAAAAAGCCATATCGAAAATAATGTGATAGCAATAAAATCAGACAGACTGTTTTATTTATTTGAAGTTAATTGAAAAATCATTTTCAATTTCAAAATCTTCTTTTACCCACAGTGATAAAGTTAAATCATCTGTATTTAAAATATCTGTCCAGATTGTTATCCAGTCCCAGTCTTTTACATTTTCAGGGTCTTTTCCCTGCTGTTTGAGTTCCCAGATGTAATCTTTATCATTCTTCAAGTATTTTACGCTTTTCATCATTTCACGTAATTCATCTTTTGTCGGAGTGGAATTTGCAGAAGCTTTTTCTTTAAGAGTCTGATATCTCCATCTTCCGCTGTCATGTTTTGTATTTGTAAAACCTTCTGAAACAAAGAAGTTTGTTGAAAGAAGGAAACCTTTTTCTTCTTTCGGATAATTTAAAATCATTGAATCATCTGTTTCATTATACTGAATATCCAGAGGGAATTTATTTACAACCATTTCTCCATTAACATATTCAATTACGGCTTTGTTTCCAGTTTTATCTGTTAAAGCCCAGTGAAATGACAATAAAGAAACATCAGGAAGATCAACAAAATAATCATTTCTGAAATCTACGTTCTTTAATAATTCAATTGCATTATCTACACTTTCTGCATTATCAAGAAGATATCTTACAACTAATGTTGATGGAAGCCATTTTTTTCCTGTATCCTGAACGCAGCCACCTTCACTGAGAACCATAATAGAACATGCAAATCCTTTTTCATTTACACCGTCCATCGTATAATATGGTAAATATAAAGCAAGTTCTTTGTTCATGTTATTCACAATAACATCTTTAAAAGAAAGTCCGCACTGTGCACCATCAGCAACTCCGACAGATTTATACCCGTTTTTTGGAGCAGTATGAATGACAAATACAGCACCATTGGAATTAATATCAAGATCATAATTTCTTCCAATAACTGGTTTTCCATTATCAAGCTTACAAATTAAAGAACTGCAGCCTGGAGTACTGTTAGTCAATCTTTTTAAAGGTACAACAGCAGAACTGTCAGCAATCAGTTTCTTCATAATCATTTTACAATCAGAAGATTTTGAAATTCTGTTTTTTGTAATCTGCTCAATAAATTCATTAACCTTATAATCAGCTGTATAATTAATTTCGTATGCTTCATTTTTTGTATTCGGAATTGAACGAATACTGTTAAGTGTAGCAATCTGATTAGTAGTAAGATATGGTTTTGCTTCTGTTGTATTACTGCATGAAATAGCAGTAAATAAACTTAAAGACAAAACAAAAAATTTAAAAAATTTAAAAGATGAATTTTTTTTCATATAGTTCTCTCCTTAATTGAATTATACACATATTTATTCATTTACGCTATAATTATTTTTATGAAACAAAAAAGCAGTCTTTTTCTGATTATTTTTCTTATTGTTCTTTGTATAAGTGGAATTTATATTTACCAGAATTTTTATTCTGAACAGAAAAATACAGCAGAATCAGTTCAATCGGAAAAAGTACCGGAATCAGTACAACCAGAAAATACATCGGAGTCAATTCAACAGAAAAATACTGCAGAATCAGTTCAATCGGAAAACGCAGTAGAATCAGTTCAACAGAAAAAAGCTGACGAAATTCCATTTTTAGAAATTCCACTTTGTCCGAACAACTCTCTTTTAATAACACAGGACGACACGCACGGCGTCCTCGACACTCCCGAAAAAGAAGACACGCACCAGATTATAGAACATACCGCCTACACTCTCTGTTACCGCGAAAAATACGAACAGCCTGAATGGGTTGCCTACACTCTTACGCCAAAAAAAACTGTAAAGACTACAGACAGAAAGGATAACTTCAGGCCCGACCCGAAAGTCATTACTGGCTCTGCCACACTTTCTGATTACAAAAAATCCGGTTACGACCGCGGACACATGGCGCCAAGTGCAGACATGACTTACAGCGAAATTACGATGGACGAATCTTTTTTCTTAAGCAACATGAGTCCGCAGACTTCAGATTTAAACCGCGGCCTCTGGAAAGAACTTGAACAGACTATCCGCGATTTTACAGAAGATTTTGAAAAACTCTGGATTGTTACGGGACCGGTTTTAGAAAAAAATGATTATGCGACAATCGGAAAGAACGAAGTTTCTGTTCCGGAATATTATTACAAGGCAATTCTCGGAAAAAAATCTCAAGAACTTTTCATGATTGGATTTATTCTTCCGAATGAAAAATGTGAAGGAACAGTCTGGGACTACGTTGTTTCAATTGACGAAATAGAAGAAAGAACCGGACTTGATTTTTTTTACAGACTGCAAGATGAAAAACTTGAAAATACGCTTGATGTTTCTGCGTGGAAAAAATAATTTTATTTAATTTTCAACTTTTAAAAAAAACTTGTTTGTATTATAATTGTCTAAAAAGGAAAAAAAATGACTGCAAAAAAAAATGATAAAAACAAAACCGTTTTTTCTGAAATAAAAAAAACAAAAATCATTCCTGTTATAAAAATTGAAAAAAAAGATGCAGTCAATGTTGTGCGATCTCTTTCCAAAGGTGGAATAAATATTGCAGAAATTACTTACCGAACAAAATCCGCAGGCGAATCAATCAAAGAAATCTCGGCAAAATGCCCTGATATTCTTGTAGGCGCTGGAACAATCTGCAATGTAAAACAGGCAAAGGACGCTATCGAAAACGGCGCAAAATTCATCGTAATGCCGGGCTTTGACGAAAAGACAGTTGAATACTGCATAGAAAAAAATGTCCCTGTAATTCCAGGAGTTGCAACACCGACCGAAATCATGAAAGCAATTTCTTTCGGACTTAAAACGCTAAAACTTTTCCCGGCCGAAGTACTCGGAGGCCCTGCACTTTTAGAAAGCCTTAAAGGTCCTTTCCCGGACATAAACTTTATTCCGACCGGCGGCATCACAACCGAAAACGCTGTCAATTACAGTAAACTCCCGAATGTAATCGCAGTCGGCGGAACGTGGATTGTAAAACCAGAAATCATACAGCAGAAAAAATGGGACATCATAACAGCCGAAGCACAGAAAGCGATTATGATGTTAAAGTAAGTTTACTGTCTTACGATTTTCTTCCAGACAAATGGAGAAACCATAGTGTAAGTCTGTTTATATCTGGTTTCAAATTCATCTTCATCAGGCTGTATTTGTGTTTTTCCGTAAAAATTTAAATGAAGCCTGTATTGTTCCTTTACAAGTTCATATTCTGTAAACTCATCATAAACAGGAAAGTCTCTTTCTGAATAAATATCTTCTGTACAGATCGGAATTAATTCTGTTCCGCACAAGGTATAAAAATGTTTATAATAATCTACTGGAGAAGAAAAAGACGTCCCCTCTATTACAACTGTATTTGGAATCTGGTCTCCTTCTGTAAATTTAAAACTGTCTATACCTGTTACAGCCTTTTTATTTTCCAGAGTTATGCGGTACGGACTTCCATTTTTTACAAGAACAATTTCAGAAGTAAAATTATCCCAGTCACCATAATCAATAAATGTGTAATCAATATAGTGTTCGTAGTTTCCCTCATTAAAATAAAAATTAGAAAGAAGTTTTTCATTCTGTCCGTCGCCGTCAACATCCATTTCTGAAGAATACATGCTTATATAACGGCCAGGGAGTGTAAACGAATCTCCAGAAACTGTTACGTTATAATTATAGCAGTTTACTCCATCTACATTTACAATTTTTGGATCTGCATATCCGTTTATTTTAACTTCCGTTCCGGCAATAAAACCATCTTTACTTCCTGCACATGACGTCATTAAATAATACTTACCGTAATATTCATTTAAGACTCTATTTGTAAATTCATCTTCTGTATATAAAGACGGCATAAAACAGAATGGAGCTTCTGCAGGTTCTAAAGAAACGACATTTTCCGGCTTAAAAGAATATTCATCAGAAAAAAGTGTTTCATCACTTTTGATCTTATAGTTAAACCCTTTCTGAATTTCCGGACTATATTTTTTTAATTCATCCTGTGTCAGATTTAATTTAAATTTATCAGACATAATATAGCTGATTAAAAATAAATTTGAAGGATCGTCAGCATAAATATCAACAAAAGGCTGAACCCCGTCATGACACTCATTAATATCGATATTCCGTTTTAAAAGCCAGTATAAATAATTAAAATCGTGATACGATTTAAATTCATAAAGAACATTAAAGCCTTCTGGATTTTTTACATTAATGTCCTTTACATTTTCAATTACTTTTCTTGCAACCGCCGCATCATTTTTTACGGCTTCAAAAAGCGGATAAACTCCATTTTCATCACAGAGATTTATATCTGCGCCGCTGGCAACGAGAATATCATATTCATATTCTGACATTGTAGATAAAAATGCAGTCAAAACAGTTTTTCCACTTTCGGAAAAAGCATTTAAATCATATTTTCCTGAACAGATCTTTTTTGCAATTTCAGGATCAGAAATAGAATTTTTTTCGCCGATTTCTTTCCAGATACTTTTCTTCTGGCATGAACACAATAAAAAAGCCGCAAAAACAATTGAAGCAAATTTGAAAACTTTATTCATTTTTTATTTCTCTAACTATATTTTGAATAAAAAACGCGAAAGATTTTCTTTTTTTCAAAACCTTTCGCGCATAATATAAAATCTATTTTCCGCAGTAATTAATCAAAGTTGTAATCTTACTTGGTGCAAGAACTTTTTCGTAGTTAAGTTCTGGAAGTCCGATTACTCCAAAGAAATCAGTAACCTTTGCACCGCCCTGCTCGATCAAATTGCGGGCAGCTACCAAAGTTCCACCTGTAGCAATCAGATCATCGACAACAAGGTAATTCTTTCCTTTCTGAACATCTGATTTATGAACTTCAACTTCTGCCATTCCATATTCAAGCGCATATTTGCATGAATAAGTATCGCCCGGAAGTTTTCCTTTTTTGCGGATCAAAACAAGCGGAAGTCCGAGTTTTTCTGCAAGAGGAGCAGCAAACAGAAATCCGCGTGAATCAACGCCTGCAATCGCGTCAATTCCAGAATCTTTGTAGATTTCTACCATTCTGTCGATTACATATTTAAAAGCCTCAGGCTTTACAAATAAGCTTGTAATATCATAAAAAAGAATTCCAGGTTTTGGAAAATCGTGAACACGACGGATAGCCCCGTCAAGCATTTCAAAGTCTGTCATAATTTTTAATTTTATTACTGAGACCTGATGTTGTCAATTATTGAGTTAAGTGGAATTTTTTAATATGCTTAAATGAAATTTATTACTACGAGCAGTTTTTTTATTAAATCTTTGCCATTTCTGCACGCTTTTCACGTACAGATCTTAAAATGGAATTTAATTCTGCAGAATTGTCATTTTCAATTGCATTTTTAATTTTTGAAAGCGACTCTTCAAATGAATTGATCATTGAAAGAAGTTCCACTTTATTTGAAAGAAAAAGCTCTGTCCAAAGCGGTGCATTTATCAAAGCAATGCGGGTCAAGTCTTCGTAACTTCCGCCGCCGAATGCTGTAATTTTATCATCTTCTGCACTGTCAACAAGACTTGATGCAATTACATGGCAGAGCTGGGAAGTAAATGCGATTTTGTGGTCGTGAGTTTTGTAATCTGTTTCGATGATTCGTTTTATTCCGAGTTTTGTAATAAGTTCGCGCATCAAAGAAAGATTTTCTTTTCTATTTGATTTCTGAGGCATTAAAATATAATTGCGGCCTTCAAAAACTTTTCCGTCACTGCCAGAGTAACCTTCTTTTTCGTTTCCTGCCATCGGATGACCGAGAATAAAATCGACATCGTCACGCCACACAGCTGACTGTCCGTTTTGTGATGCTTTTTCTGCAGTTGAATTTTCTTTACCAAAAACTTTTTCTGCAATCAAAGTTTTTACACCGGAAATATCTGTTACAATGCTTCCTGATTTGAATGAATCTTTATGTTCAAGGAGAAATCTGAGAGTTGCTTTTGGATAAAGACAGATAAAAACGAAATCTGAATCTTTCAACATTTCATCTGTCTCAAGCGGAGAGAATCTTTCGTCAATTATTTTATCGTTAAGAGCTTTTGCAAGAGATTCTTCATTGACATCCATTGCAAAAATCTTTCCGCACTTTTTTTCTTCAGAAGATTCTGTCTGGCAGGTTCCAATTTTAAAAACTTCTGTTCCATTTTCAAAAACATTCTGCTTTATCGCCTTTGCAATCGAACCGCCCATTAGACCAAGTCCGACAAATGCAAAGTTCATTTCACTCAAAGATTTCATATTTCCCCGTAAACTTACTAACAGCGTTTTCCTTCAAGTTCTGCATATTTTGGAAGGATTTTCATCAGGTCAGAAAACTCTTCAGGGCGAAGGCTCTGTTCACCGTCGCACAAAGCTTTTTCCGGATTGTTGTGAACTTCGATGATGAGACCGTCAGCACCGGCTGCAACTGCTGCTTTTGCAAGTGTCGGAACCATCCAGCGAAGTCCTGCTGCATGGCTCGGGTCAATGATAACCGGAAGATGACTTTCTTTTTTAAGATATGGAATGATTGAAATGTCCATGCAGTTTCTTGTGTAGTTATCAAATGTGCGGATTCCGCGTTCACAGAGAATTACATTTTCATTTCCAGATGCCATTATATATTCTGCACTCATAAGAAGTTCTTTTACAGTTGCACTCATTCCGCGTTTTAGAAGAATCGGTTTTTTAACTTTTCCCATCTCTTTTAAAAGATCAAAGTTCTGCATATTGCGCGCTCCGATCTGAATCAAATCAACGTCATCAAAATATTTGAGCTGACGGATGTCCATAAGTTCTGTTACGATTGGAAGACCTGTTTCTTTTTTTGCAGTAAGAAGAAATTCAAGTCCTTTTTTACCGAGTCCCTGGAATGCGTAAGGACTTGTACGAGGTTTAAACGCACCTCCTCTTAAAAATCTTGCTCCGGCCTTTTTAACAGCTTTTGCAATTTCGACAACCTGTTCCTCAGTTTCTACAGAACAAGGTCCTGCAATTACACCGATTGTATTTTTTCCGAAAGTGGAACTTTTAACGCCCTCACCGCTTCCGACTGTAACAACAGTATTATCCGGATGGAATTTTCTGCTTGCCATTTTATAAGGAGCTGTTACACGCTGAACAACGTCAACAACTTCGTTAGCACAGATTGCATTTGCATCAAGTGCCGAAGTATCACCCAAAAGTCCAAGAATTGTTGTATTTTCACCTTTTGAAAGGTGAGTTCCAAAACCGCGAGCCTTCCAGCTTTCAATAAACTCCTGAACCTTTTTTTCTTCTGCATTTTTCTTAAAAATAATAATCATAATAACAACTCCAAAAAAAAAGGAACTCCTTTCAGAGTTCCTTGTAATTTATAAAATTAAAATCAAAACGATTTACAGGCACTCTGATTCGCAATTGTGAGAAAAGTAATAATAATAGTATGCCTGATATGTTTTAATCATATATTCAATATGTCACTAATAAAAAAGTTTGTCAAGTAACATGATTTACTTTCTGTGAAGTAAAAGACCTTTCTTAAACTGTGGAATGCGTGCGCAGGCGGTTGTATCAATTCCACTTCGGTCGCCGCGGGCTAAAAAGTGATATGCAACGCCTGCAATCATGGCTCCATTATCACCGCAGAGTTTTAATGGCGGGAATATGCAGTTGATGTCAGTCCTTTCTGCAAGCATTTCGCGGAGTCTTGAGTTTGCAGCAACTCCACCGCCTGCAACTACAGTCTTAAGTCCGGTATCGTCAACAGCTCTCAATAATCGTGAGACTATTGTCTTGCAGGCAGTTTCCTGAAAGGCTGCGCACATGTTTTCATTATTCTTTTCAAATTCATCATTCCAGAACATATCGCGCTGGTGGATTACTGCAGTTTTAAGTCCGGAAAAAGAAACGTCATAGCGGTGTTCTGCGCTGTCGAGTTTCGGGAGCGGAAAGTTTGCAGCTTTGACATTTCCCTGCTTTGAAAGTTTGTCGATGATTACGCCGCCAGGATATCCGAGTCCGTAGAATTTTGCTACTTTATCAAATGCTTCTCCTACACTGTCATCAACTGTTGTTCCCATTACTTCAATATCATCAAAACCTGAAACTTTACAGATAATCGAGTGACCGCCAGAAACTAAAAGTCCTATGTATGGATACTGAATGTCATTTACAAGATGTGCGGCATACAGATGTCCGAGCATATGATTTACAGCGATAAAAGGTTTATTCAAACTCCAGGCGAGTGTCTTTCCGAATGTGAGTCCGACTAAAAGTGAACCCATAAGTCCCGGTCTGTTTGTCGAAGCAATCGCATCGATGTCGTCGAGTGTGAGATCTGCTTCTTTGAGAGCCTGTTTCACAACCGGCAGAATCCATTCAACGTGTTTGCGGCTTGCAATTTCAGGAACGACGCCTTTGTAAATTCTATGAAATGGAATTTGTGTTGCAACGACATTACTTAAAATTGTTTTTCCGTCTTCTACGATTGCACATGCTGTTTCATCACAGCTTGATTCAATTCCTAAAACCTTCATTTATTTTATTCCTTCTAAAACAAGTTCATTTAATTTATTTTTTTCCACGACAGTTTGAAACTGTTGTAATGATATATCCTTTTTTCTTAAGTTCCGGATAAATGTCGCGCAATAAATCCGGTAAGAAAGATGCTGACCACACATGGCCGATCATGATTACATATCCGTCTTTATTTGCTTTTTCAAGATTCTTTTTAATTTCTGCAAGTGCGTTTTCTCTTGTCTTTTCGTTATCTAAAAATAATCCGTTCCTTTCATAATAAGAAAGTCCAAGTGCACTGCTCACAAACGGAACCTGAGTATCTTTGTTTGTTCTCGAATCAAGAAAATACATTCCGTTATCAGATACAAATTTTAAAATCACTTCCATCTTCTGAGCATCGGCCGTAATCAAAGATCCTTCATGATTATTCATTCCGCTTACAGGTCCGACTTCTGTTATGTTCTGATACAAAACAGATTTAATTTCACTTTCTGTCATTTCAGGTTTTATGGCACCCGGTCCCGGATTGACACTTGTATTGATTGCCTGCATCGGCTGATGCAAAATTACTTCTTTTCCGCTTGCACGGACTTTCTGTCCTGCTTCTCTGGAATGTGCAAGACCCGGCAATACTGCAACTGTAAGCGGCATATCAAGCTTCAGAAATTTATCAAGCTGCGAAAGATTCTGCCCGCCATCATCAAGCAAAAATACAACCTGCGCTTTATTTACAGCCGGAACAAAATTAAATTCCTTTGTTTTTGCTTCTTCTGCTTTTTTTTCTTCTTCTTTTTTCAATTCTTCTCTACGCTTTTTTTCTTCACGTGCCTTTGCCTCTTCATCACGCTTTTCTTTTTCACGCTTAAGCTGTTCCTGCTTTTCCTTTTCTTCTTTGAGACGCTGTTCTTCTTCCTGCTTTTCTTTCTGTTCTTCCTGCTGTCGTTTTTCTTCGTCGCGTTTCTTCTGGCTGTCTGTTTTTTTATTTTCTTTTCTGGAATTTTCTTTTGCTGAACTTTTTGAAACAGGCTTTTCTTTCTGAATATTATACTGCTGTTCTATATCTGTTTTTCTCTGAACATTATCATTATTTAAAGTTCCATCGGGAATTAAAATAGTTGCAAGAAGCAAGAGAATACAAAAAACAATAATTATTATACAAAGCTTTATTACTTTGTCAGAATCAAGTTTTACTTTTGGTTTGATTGATTTTTTTTTGAAAAGTCCCTGAGATTTTTTTGCCGGCTTTTTTGATGCAGCTTTCGTTGTTCGTCTTGATGTTGATTTTTTAGAACTGCCCTTTTTAGATTCCAAAATAAATACCTGCGTTTAAAAAAATAAGAGATGAAGGAAACCTTCATCTCTTATTTTATTATTTTACTCTCTTAATGTCCATAATGCCGTATATATAAAATAATCGGTAATATGCAATTAAAGTCGTTTATAAAATAACTCTCTCCGATCAGGCCTCTCTCCTTGCCGTACTCTCTCTTATAAACGACACATAAATATATGCAAATTCCGTGCCAAAAATTGCAATATTACAAAAATAATTAAATAAAAATATCTAACTCCTTATAATATAAAGAA
>JAGHVB010000033.1 GCA_018064525.1 Candidatus Treponema merdequi
TTATTGTAACATCTATTTTTATATTATTTGTAATAACAATTACACTTTCTTGTCTTTCTGTTATTTACATTCAGTCAAAACACGCCTGCTGGGGAAGACTTGCCTCTCATGCTACCATTACCGAAGTCAAAACGAGATCATTAATTTATGCATACGAAAACAGCCTTAAGAGCATTGCTTCAGTTTTTGATTCTTCAGATTCCATACATCAATCAAATTATCTGAAGAAAATTCAAAACATCAGACTTTATGATCTTCATTCACCAGTAAGAATTTATTTTAAAAACAAAAAAGCTGTTACAGAAGATCAGTTTTATGATGATGTTTCAGAATTTATTGATTATGATAAGATTGAAAGTACAGAACCTTATGTAACTCTTGTATATAAAGATCCTTTTCATCCTGAAAATATGATTACAGAAGTCAGGACTCCAATTATCTGTAATAATGAAATAATTGGAATGGCAGCAAGTGTTGTAGATCTTAAAAAACTGGAAAAATTTATTTCCGAAGCTTCCGCACCTGGTAATGCTTATGTCTATCTTTTAGACAGAAGAGACGACACACTTTTTGTTGATACAGAGCATAAAGAAATCATTAACATTCATAATTTTGAAAACAGAACGCCTGTAAAAGGATATTCATCAAAAACTTTTTTAGAAGATATCTATCACTGCAGGCCTTCAAAACTCGCATTACACAGTCTTAGTGATAATAAAGTAAAATTTTTTTATTCAGTACCATCATCAGTACAGGATATTTCTGTCATCATTGGAATGAATAAAGAAAATTTATTTCAGGATATGACATTTATCAGAAAAGTTTTCATTTCGCTGATAGTTACTGTAAATATTGCATTTATCTTTTATCTTATTATTCTGACCAAAATTACAAGAAAGCAGTTTTCAGAACAGAATTTTGAATATTCTGAAATTGCAAAAGCATTAAGTAATTCTTTTGACTGTATTTATTTTGTAAATATAGTTAATGACACTTTCAAAATTTTTAATGAACATGCTACCTATTCAAAACTTAATTTAAAGATTGAATGTAAAGATTTCTTTAAGGAATCTCTTAATAATATTTCAAAAGTTGTTCATGAAAATGATATTGAATTAGTAAGACAATTCATTGACAAGCGTAGTATACTGAACAAATTAAAAACAGGAGAAGTAGTTTCTCAGGTTTACAGGCTCATGATTGAAAATACCCCTGTTTATTACAGAATGAAAGTTATGAAACTTATTTCAGATTCTGAACATATTGTTGTTGCTACAGAAAACGTTAACGATGAAGTATTAAGAGAACATGAAGAACAGCTCAGAAGCATAAAAATTATTCAGGCGCTTTCTGATAACTTTGAGACAATTTATTATGTCGATTCAAATTCAGAAAAATATGAAACACATAGTGTAAATCCAGAATTTACTAAATCAGTACTTACTCAAATAACACAAGGTGAAAATTTCTTTGATGACGTTATAGTAAATACAAGTAATATTGTTGTAGATGATGATAGAGTTAAATTCCTTGAATATTTTAACCGCAGTTATTTTTCTACAAAATTAACACAGGATTCTGACATCAATCTTGATATCCGTCTTTTAATTTCAAATACCCCTGTCTGGTACAGAATCAAAGCCGTATTAATAAAAGATGCCAATAACAATTCAAAATATATTATTGGTTTAAAGAATATATTAAATGAAAAGAAAAAAGAAATTGAAATTTCAAGAAACTCAGAAATTATTAAAATCCTTGCATCTGAATATTCTGCTGTTTTCTATATCGATCTCGATACAGAAGATGTTATTCCATATTCATTAAATGAATATACAATTTCTAATTTCGGACGATATTTTAAAACCGGTGTTAAATATTCAGAAGCATTTGAAAATTTCGTAAACACAAATATAAGTCCATCAGACAGAGAAGCGATGCTTAAATTAGCAAGCACTGAAACTATAAAATCTATTCTTCAAAAACAGAAATCCTATAATACCACTTATCTTGGTTATAATGATGGAATTGCACATTACTGCGAAATTAAAATTGTAAAATTTGGTGATGAAAAAGAAACTCCTGTCGGAGTAGCAATTGGATTTTCTGATCGTGATGATGAGATTTTAGCACATTATGTTGACTCAAAACTTTATCAGGATTACTTTGGTATTTACTTTGTAAACCTTGATACTGACAGTGTAAGAATTATCAAACAGGATTTAACAAATAATATTTCAAATTTCAAATCAAATGAATTATTCCTGCCTCAAATGGCGTCATACACTTACTATATTGATCCTAAATTCAGAGATGATGTAGTTAAATTCTGTAATAAACAATATTTGAGTGATTTCTTTATAAATGAAGATAAACGAGAATATACTTATCAGACAATCAACGGTTTATGGCACAGATGTACCGGGTTCGTTGTAGAAAGGGAAAGCAATTTACCAAAAAACATCATTTTAGCTTTTATGAATATTGATAATGCCTCAGGTCAGAAAATTGAACTTACAGAAAAAATTTCTGAACAGAAGAAAGCTCTTGAAGAGCAGCAGATTCTTCTTGAACAGGCTCTCGTAAAAGCAAATGCAGCAAGCAGTGCAAAAACTGCATTCTTAAGCAATATGTCACATGATATCAGAACTCCTATGAATGCTATTACAGGTTTTACAAATCTTGCACTGGAACACATCAATGAAACTGAAAAAGTAAAAAACTATCTCGAAAAAGTTGCAACTTCATCAAATCACCTTCTCTCTCTGATTAATGACGTTCTTGATATGAGCCGCATCGAAGCTGGAAAAATCATGCTTGATCTTGAACCTGAAAATCTTTTGAATATTATAAATTATATAAAAGATATTCTTACACCTGAGATTTCCCTTAAACAGCAGAATTTTATCATTAACACAGATGAATTAATTCACCAGGATGTAGTCTGTGACAGACTTCGTCTTAACAGAGTTTTACTCAACATTATTTCAAATTCCATCAAATATACACAAAAAAACGGGTCAATTTCCATTACCGTTTCAGAACAGGATAGTACAAAAGAAAATTACAAACGATTTACATTTATCATCGAAGATAATGGAATGGGTATGAACGAAGAATTCCTTAAAACGATTTTTGAACCGTTCACCCGCGAACGAAATTCAACTGTTTCCGGTATTCAGGGAACAGGTCTTGGAATGGCAATTACAAAAAATCTTATTGATATCATGAATGGAACAATTAATATTGAAAGTCATGAACACAAAGGTACTAAAACCACTATCTGTCTTGAATTACAGCTATCTGACAATAATACAGCAATTAACGATAAAGCTCTTGAAACAACAGAAAAAATTTCATTTTCTGGAACAAAGATTCTTCTTGTTGATGACAATGACTTTAACAGAGAAATTGCAAACCTTATATTAACTGATGAAGGAATTATCGTCGAAGAAGCAACAAATGGGCTTGAAGCTGTTGAAAAAATCGCCTCGTCAAAACCCGGAAGCATTAACTTAATCTTAATGGATATTCAAATGCCTGGAATGAATGGATATGAAGCTGCTAAAAACATCCGTGCACTTGAAAATAAAGAGCTTTCTGAAATTCCAATTATTGCCATGACTGCAAATGCTTTTGAAGAAGACCGCGCTCTTGCTTTCAGTGCAGGAATGAATGAGCATATTTCGAAACCATTAAATCTTGCAAAACTTATGGAAGTACTTGGAAAATTCCTTAAAAAAGAATAACTTAAATTAATTTATACCCCGCAGAAACTGCGTAAGGAGTTTTTTATGATTAATGACCTCAATCTGCTGAATGTTTTTTATCAGGTAGCTGTTCTGTCCTCAATCTCCAAAGCAGCAGAAAAACTCCATGTCTCTCAGCCGGCAATCAGCCAGCATATCAAGACACTTGAACGCGAAACAGGTTTTAAACTCTTTATCAGAAGTAAAAAAGGCGTAAAACTAACAAGTGAATCACAGGAACTTTTTAATTACTGTAAAACAATTTTTAAGCAGATAGATTCAATCAACCAGACACTTCAGGATTTTACTACACTTGATTCCGGAATATTAAACATCGGTGCATCAGATACAATCTGTAAGTATTATTTAATTGATAAGTTAAAAGGATTTGAAAAGCTTTATCCAAAAATCAAATACAGAATTACAAACTGTACTACAAGTGAATCATTAAACCTGTTAAAAAACCGTGATGTTGATATTGCATTTGTACATGCACCTGTTCAGAATAATGATTTTTCTTTTCATGAATGTCTTGTGCTCGAAGATTATTTTGTATGCGCTTATGATTTTGACTGTTCTAAAATTAAAAACCTTTCTGACCTTACAAAGTACAGAACTCTGCTTCTCGAAGAATCTTCTTATTCAAGAAAATTTCTTGACCGAAATCTTGCACAATACGGCGTCCAACTGCATCCAAAATTTGAACTTGCTTCTCTTGATCTACTGATAGAATTCTGCAAAAAAAACATGGGAATTATCTGCGTTTCAAAACAATACATCAAACAGGAACTAAAAAATAAAGAATTGAAAATAATAAAAATACCAGAAAAACTAGACACACGGACTATTTCTCTGGCATACGATAACGACTACGTTTCAAACGCAGCAAAAAAATTTATTGAATATTCATTAAAGCATTAAATCTTTTAAATTTATGAAAGCTGGCTGAAAATATTTTTATTTTTTTCATATTCAACTTTAATTTCATCAAAAAGTCTTTTTGCTTCTGCAGGATCTTTTATTTCACGACCTCTTACATATTCAACTAAATCAGAAATCTTTTTTGTTAAAACATTAAATCCGATATTAAGACAATTTCCTTTCATTGTATGCGAAATTTCAAATGTAAGATTTGGATCATTTTTTTCAACAGCGTCTTTTAATGAATCTATATCACCAGTTGTAAAAAACATTTTTGAAAATTTTGCTATTCTTTCTTCTTTTCCAAGTCTTTCAAAAACTTCATTATAATCACTATTTATTGCCTCATAGCATTCTCTAACTGTCATTATTAACTCCTTTTTATTAACTAACAGATTCCATATCACGGATCATATATTGATTTTTTAATCTTACTTCTTCCATAAGTCTTGTTTTTAAATTTGGTCCAATTTCTTTTATACATTTTACAAGAAGAGAATTGAATACACCGCATTCATCATTTGAAATCATTCTTATAGCTTCTTCATGTGTAAATGCTTTTTTATAACAGCGCTCACTTGTAAGAGCATCAAAAACATCTGCCAGTGCAACAACCTGAGCTTCAATTGGAATATCATCACCTTTAAGACCATTAGGATAACCTCTTCCATCATAACGCTCATGATGCCAGAGACAGATTTTATATGCCAGCTTTACAAGAGGTTCATCTTTATAAATACCTGTTGATTCAAGCATCTGACTGCCAATTACAGTATGTTTTTTCATGAATTCAAATTCTTCAGGAGTAAGTTTTCCAGGTTTATTTAATATCTCATCTGGAATAGAAACTTTTCCAAGATCATGAAGTGCAGCTGCCCTTGAAATAAGAGCGATTTCTTTTTTTGAAAAATTATATTTATCTGATTTTTCATTAATGTATTCAAGAAAGATTTTTGTCAAAAGAGAAACATTTTCAATATGATCATTACTCTCTTTATTTCTAAATTCAACTGTATGACCTAATATTGAAATCATCATATCACTGAGACGGTCATTTTCGTGAATCTGTTCAATTACCATTCCGGCAAGTTTTTTCTGATTTTCATAAAGTCCGACAATATTATTGATTCGCTTTTTTACAACAATTTCGTCAAAAGGTCTTAAAATATAATCCGAAGCACCAAGTGTATAACTTCGTCTGATAGCATCAGGGGAATATTCTGCAGAAATAACAATTACAGGTAATGACTTAATCCAGTTACGCTCGTTCATAATCTGCATAACCTGAAAACCATTCATATTGGCCATTGTCAGATCAAGAAGAACACATGCAAGTTCTGATTTTCGCTGTTCCATAATTGTAATGGCAGTCGATCCATTTGAAGCTTCGATGATTCTGAAAGAATCCTGAATAATTTCTGTCAGTAAATCTCTGTTGTATGCAGAATCATCAACAATTAAAATAAGTGGCAACTTTTTTTTAGTTTCCATAAACTTTCTCTCTATAAATTTTATTTTAACACAGTATTTCAAATAAAGCAAACTTGATATAAAATATTCATTTATGAGGAACATAATAATTCTTATATTTCTGTTATTTTCATATTCCCTCTTATTCTCACAGCAGAGTCCGGCTCTACCCCAGACAGACAACACTGAAACTCAAGACTTAAAACCAAACTGGTGGTCACTCATAATTTATCGTCCTGAAAATACAGAAAGAATGAATGATGTACGATGCTGGATAAAATTCGAAGATATGGAAACCGGACAAGATGTAACCTATACAAAATTAAAAGCAGATTATGCATGGGTTTCAACACCCGGCTGGAGACACAAATATCAGAAAACTTATTATCTTTCCGGCGGAATGTGCATGCACATAAACTTAAAACGCGGTAAATATAAAATAACAGTTTATACTCCAAAAGAAAAAAACAACAGATTCAAAACAGAAAATAATGGTGACTGGACTTCCAACGACTTTTATTATGACACAGAAAATCCAGCAAATGTAATCTGGGTTGTACCTACTGCAAATGAAAACGGATTTTATAACGGCGGCTGGCTGATTACAGGAAAAAGCCCGCAGTATTACAAATTTGCTAAACCTGTTTTTTAATCATCACTTCACGAAAGATTACTGAAATAATAATTAAAATTCCGCCTGTAATACAAAGAATGCCCGGAATCTCGTGAACAAAAATCAAAACCCAGACAGGGTTCATAAGAGGTTCAATCATTGTAATTAAAGATGCGGACAGTGCATTTACTTTCTTAATTCCGATTGAATAAGTAATATTTGCAAGTCCCATCTGAATGCTTCCAAGAAGAATTAAAAAAATAAATGACTGCAGATCAGGAATACCATCCGGTTTTGCAAAAATAAACGGTAGTCCAAAAATTGCAGTAATCAGCTGCGCAAGCATAAATGAATCAAAAGAAGTGTTGTCGCCTGGAGTATAAAGCGATTGCTTTCTCTGAAAAATAGTACAGCCGGCAAAAGAAATTCCTGAAATAAAAGCAATTATATTTCCAAGAAGTTTTGTTTCTGAAAATTTTCCATCAGACGGAGCAAAAATATTTTCTGCAAAAAACAAAAACATTCCGATACATACACCAAGAATTGTAATGTAATCAATTTTTGTATTTCTTTCTTTTAAGATTAAAGGACCAAATGCTATAATCCATATCGGAAAAGTATACTGTAAAAGAACAGCATTTGCAGAATATGTAAGTTTATTTGCAAGACAGAATAATATCATTGTAACGGCATAACTTATTGCACTGAGCCATAGATATAAAGTTCCAAAGCCGTCAACTTTTTTAACTTTTGCATTCTGTAAAAGTTTTTCATCATCCGTTTTAAAAAGAACTAGACGCGGAAATCTTTTTGCAAAAACTGCAATCGTAATAAAAGCAAAGGTACTTCTAAAACCAGCTACTGCAAAAGAATTTATATTTACATATTTCATAAATACGCCGGCAAGACTCCAGCAGAATGCACATACAACAAGTGCAAAAGCACCATCAATTTTTTTCATATTCCAGCCTCATTTTATAAATCAAATTAACGTTTTTGAGATTCATATTTAATAAGAAGTTCAGTTGTTTTTTTATTTTCAGACGGAACTTCTTTACTTACATCAAAATCAAAGACTTCATATTCAGTAAGTGCAAACGCAAGTCTTGTGCTGTGCAGAAGACCTTTCTGCTCAAGAAGTATCCTGTGTCTTTCTTTATCATAACGATGATCGTACCACGAAGGAAAACCGCCTTTCTTTCCTGTAAGGACAAAGTCATACCGTAAAAGATTTGAAATAAGTAAAAGATCAAGTTTTTCAAATGAATTGAATTTTGAAAAATATTCATTTAAAAATTCAAACCAGTAATAATCTTTTCTTGCCTGATTTAAAGAACCTTTCTGTTTTGCAAAATTGCAAATGCTTTCAAAAAAAGCAAACGGACTTATATTATCAAAAACATATTTTACTGTATTATCAAAAATATGCTTATTCCAGAATTCATCAACTAGAACTTCTATATCTTTTAAAAACATCATTTCATCAAAACTCATAAATGGAGTTGACAGAGTTTCATAAACTGCATTTGTCTGCCATTTATAATCATTTTCGGATGCGTACTTATGCATTAAAGTTCCATTTAATACTTTTAAAAATCCAAACTGAAGTGCATCAGGACGAAGTGACATTACGAAATCGAAACTTTTTTCAAATGAAGAAAGATCCTCATACGGAAGACCTGCGATTAAATCAAGATGCTGATGTATTGTTTTTGGAATCTGTTTTATATTTTCTGCAAGTTTTTCTATATTATCAGAACGGTTGATTGCCCTTAATGTTTTTTTATTTGAAGACTGAACACCGACTTCAAACTGCATTACATTACACGGAACTGTCTGTAAAAATTCGAGAGCTTCTTTTGAAAGATATTCTGCTTCAATTTCAAAATGGAACATTGTCTTACCGTTATGATTTTTCAAAATATATTTCCATATTGAAATATAACGTTCTGGATTTATGTTATAAGTACGGTCAACAAATTTTACAAGTTTGACATTCGCATCAAGAAATATTTTTAGCTCTGAAAAAACTTTTTCTGTCGATTTAAATCGGACTGATTTATCGATACTCGAAAGACAATAAGAACAGCTGTAAGGACAACCGCGGGAAGATTCATAATAATAAATTTTATTATCCTGTTCAAAACAGTCTGTTAAAAGTTCCGGATATCCAAACGTAAGACTATCAAGATTTTCTATCAGCTGACGCGGAGAAGTGAATACAATTTTTTCAGAATTCTGTCTATAATAAACACCGGAAACTGTTTTTAATACTTCAGCAAAGTCTTTTGAAGAAGCAGTTTTATTTTCTAAAAATATATTCCTGTTAAGTTTTGAAAGAAGTTCTAAAACAGTCTGTTCGCCTTCTCCAGAAATTATAAAATCAAGATCAGAAAGCGTGCTAAGATATTTTTCTGCAGCATATCCAAACTCCGGCCCGCCGGCACCAACAAGAGAACAGCTTAAAACCTTTTTAATATCACTGATAAGATTTTTACAGACTTCTGCATTCCAGATATAAGTTGAAAAAAGAACAATATCGGCATGTGTTTGAGCAATTTTACGGATAATTTCACCATGAGGCTCGTTAATCGTATATTCACCGCACGAAAGCTCAATACCGCTTTGAGAAGGCAGATTTGCCCTCACAAACGATTCTATCGAACGAATTGCGAGACAAGTGTGCATATAGCTTGCATTTACAGCTGCAAAATGAACTTTCATAATGCAGATTATATCATTTTGCAGAAGTTTTCACACCACCCGGCGACTTTTATAAAAATTGAACACACTTTCTGACCGATTTCTGCCTACTTGATTAAACTACTGTTTTTATATATTATTACTATGTTTTTACGGAATTACCGAAGAAAAGGAGGTGACTTACACTATGGCAACAATCAGCGTTGACGAAACAGAAAACCTTGAAAAAGCTATTAAACGTTTCAAACGTATGGTAGAAAAAGAAGGCATCATTCGCGAATACAAAAAACGTGAATATTTCGAAAAACCATCTTCTATTCTTCATCAGAAAAAAACAACTCTTGAAAGAAAACTCTTGAACAAAAAGAGAAAGACTGAAAAGAAAGATTTCTAGTTTTCGATACAAAGCTCTGACTTAAGTTCAGAGCTTTTTTATTTTAGAATTACATAAGTTTTAAAATGAATTTTTAATTTCTTCAAGAACTTTAAGCGCATTTAATCCTGTCTGTAAAGTTGATTTCAAAGTCGCTTTGCCGTCTAAAAAATCAACAGCATTCTGAATCATGTTTGCAAAATATTTTGTCTTGTGTGGAACTTTTACAACTGATGTCTTTTCAAGTGAATAAAAACCTGTATAAAGTTTTGATTCTTTTCTGAGATAAAATTCATTATGTCCGTTACCGATTGAAATTTTTCCTTCTGTTCCTAAAACTTCAACTTCAAATCCAAAAAAGCGGCTTCTGCCGGACATCATAATTGAAATATCAGGAACTTTTCTGGTTGAAAAATTTGCAGTAAGAGAACGGATTACTTTTTTATCTTTGGGATCCTTATAAAGTCCTGTTATGACAGGAGAAGACAATTTTTTTTCTCCAAGAGCTTCAAGTAAAAATAATACCACATCAACAAGATGTGTTCCGTCATGTAAAAGACTGTAACCTCCATCTTTTTCATGACGCGGATCATACAGCCGCATTCCGGAATACAGACTTGCACTTATTTTCTGGACATCACCAATTCTGGTAATAAAGTCATACGCTGCATTATAATCAAGAGCAAATCTTCTCTCGTGATTCACAAGAACCGGAACAGAATATTTTTTTGAAGCCTTTTCAATAAGACTTCCTTCTTTTGAGTTTAATGCAACTGGTTTTTCAAGAATAATGAGACGAGGGTTTTTTGAAATTACTTTCAGCGCAACAGAAAGATGACTGTCTTCATTTACGGCAATTGTTACGATATCGGGTTTGCAATTATTAAAAAGTTCATCAATATCAGAAAAAATCTGTACGCGTTTTCTTGAATTAAATGAAAACTGTGAAAAATGAAAATCTACAAAATTTTTCCATAGCTTAAGAGAATCTTGATCAGTATCACAGCCTGCAATAATTCTTACACAGGGATTTGCAAGAAGAGCCATTGTATGACTTGCAGGCTGTTCCCGCTTTTTATCAAAACCAAGTGTAAAACCGATGCGACCGGTTCCTATTACACACGCAGTATATTTCTGTTTCATAAATCTCAGTAAGTTACACCGATAAAAAGTCCTGCGTTAAGGCAAGGTGAACTTCCAGGTTCAAGACCAAGTTCCTTACCATACATTGAAAGATCAATCTTGAATTTTCCAAACGCAAGACCAATTCCAGCAGCAGGATACATTTCGTTTATACCTAGTCTTATTGAAAGCATATCAAACAGAACAATTTCTGTTCCTGCACTGATTTCAAGCAGCGGATTTCTGCTGAACTTTTTAAATACTGTAAATATATTCTGATAGTCAGCCATAATCCTGAATGAACTTATCAGGCCGCGTGTTGATGCAACTGGAATTTTATAACAGATTCCGGCAGAAAGTTTTGATTCAAGTCTATTACCTTGATTGAAATTAAAGGAAAAGACATCCGGTATTGAAACTTTTGAGACCCATGCCTGAGACCATGGATCATGATAAACAATGGCAAAATCAAGAGCATTACAAAGGCTGTAATAAATTCCAATATCAAAACCAAATCCAACAGCAGAATTCAATGAAATATTTTTTACTTCAAAATCCTTAATCTTTTGAGCTACAGAAAGAACACCATCATTTAATGAAGTTGAAAGCTGATAAAAACCTTTTGCTGTAGCTCCAATTGATAAAAGATGATTATCTGTATTGATTAAAGGAAAACCAAATCCGGCTGTTAATACTGATTCTATTCCTGCCTGTATATCAGATCTTGTCAAACCAGGAATCGATGCATTTACAAATATATTTGTATTAAATGCCCATCCGAATCCCCATTCTGTCGTATGTCCAAAAGACAATAACGGTTCAATATGTGTACCTAATTTTATTCCGTTATTTTTTCTTAAAATATCCGAAAGTAAATTAACATCCTGATTTGTCAAAGCTTTAAAAAAATCAGGGATGTCTGCTATAGGGCCTGCACAATTAAAACCAAATCCAGGATACAATGAATGTTTTTTTCTTTTTCCAAGCATTGCAGGATTAGAATAAATTCCATAAAAATTATCAACATCTGTTGTATAAAATCCACCAAACCCCTGCTGTCTTACAGAAGGAGAAATATGTAATTCCGGTTTAAAGTTATCTGCAAATACTAAAGCTGACGAACAGAAAAACAATACTGCAAAAAATTTCTTCATAACTCTTTCTCCTTATTCAGCTTTTCCAAATGAATCAAAAAGATTATCAACTGTCATATTTCCAATAGCAATTTCTTTTGCTCTTGCAGGATTAGTCTTAAAATAAATCGCACAATTAAGCGCTGCTGTAACAGAGTCTTTTGATTTTTCAGAAATATTTGAATTTGATGCAATAGCTTTTGAAATTGTCTGTTCAATTTTTTCAGGGGTATCAAGATCAGAAGGAGTTGAATTTGTATAGACATCAACAAATACAGACTGGAAATCTTTAAAAGTTTTTCCAGAGCCTTCATCTTTAGCTGCCTGTGCTAAAATACACATTGAAGTGAGACAGGAAGAAAGAGGATCCATCTGATCAAAAGATGTACCGTCGTTAAAAAGAGATACGACAGCTTTTGTATCTGCATCAGAGACAACTGTCAGAAGATCATCAAAAAAAGTTACAAGTTCTTTATCATTTTCAAGATTTTTAATTATTTTCATTGCGTCTGCAAGAGAATCTGATGTTATAGTCGAACCAATCATCAGATCAAGAACCATATTTTTCTGTTCACCGGAAAGTAAAGTAAGATTGTTCTTTCTTCCAAGCGCTTCAAGAATTTTAGCAGACTCCTTCTGGTCATTTATCACCTGTGAAGATGATGAAAGTTCAAGCAAATCAGAAGCACTTAATTTATCATATCTGTCTGCATTATCCCTTGCAGCACCTTTAGCAATACTTGTTGTAAAAAAACTGCAGGAAGCTATTAAAATGGTCAATAAAGATAAAATTATAATGCGGTAAAATTTCAAAACGAACCTCCATTATAAATATTTTACTATTAATATGTTTTGTAGTCAAATTAAAATAAAGGTTTAATATAGTAGATGTATGAATAAAAACCGTCAGATTGATATGACACAAGGTCCTATCCTCGGAAAATTTCTAGTTTTCTCACTTCCGATTATTGCATCAGGAATTCTTCAGCTGCTTTTTAATGCTGCAGATATTATTGTTGTAGGAAAATTTGCAGGAGATGAATCACTTGCTGCAGTTGGTTCCACAGGCTCTCTCATAAATCTTCTTGTAAACCTTTTTGTGGGACTCGCAATTGGTACAAATGTTGTTGCTGCAAATTTTTTTGGAGCCGGAAAGAAAAAAGAACTCGGTCTTACAGTTCATACTGCAATTTTAGTTAGTTTTATCAGTGGAATTATACTCACCGCGATTGGAGTTGTATTTGCAAAAGAAATCTTAAAACTGATGAATTGTCCTCCGGAAGTTTTAAAACTTGCCGTACTTTATTTACAAATATATTTTGGCGGAATTACCGCAACAATGGTTTACAATTTTGGAAGCGCAATTCTAAGAGCAAAAGGAGATACTCAACGTCCTCTTTACATTCTTTTTCTGGCAGGAATAATTAATGTAATCTTAAATCTTGTTTTTGTAATATGTTTTAAAATGGGAGTCGCAGGTGTTGCTTTTGCAACGGTAATTTCACAGACAGTCTCTGCAGTTCTAATTGTCATTATTCTCATAAATGAAGATGAACCATTCAAACTTGATTTAAAAAAACTTGCTGTCGACCGTGGAATATTAATTAAAATCATCAAAATCGGAGTTCCGACAGGCTTTCAGGGAATGATGTTCTCTTTTTCAAATGTAATCATACAGTCATCTGTAAACTCTTTCGGTTCTCTAATCATAGCAGGAAACAGTGCAGCACAAAATATTGAAGGATTTGTATACATTTCAATGAACAGTTTTGCTCAGGGAACATTGACATTTGTCTCTCAGAATTACGGAGCAAAAAAATATGACAGAATCAAAAAAGTAACTGTCACTTCCCTTTTAACAATTCTCATAATCGGACTGTTACTTGGAAACCTCGTAGTCCTCTTTGCAAAACCACTTGCTTCAATTTATTCAAAAAATCCTGAAACAATAAGGGCGGCAGTTATAAGGCTTCAGGTAATCTGTTCAATTTATTTTCTATGTGGAATTATGGATACAATGGGGGCATCTATCCGGGGAATGGGACACAGCGTTTTACCAATGATTACAACAATGATCGGTGCCTGCGGAATCAGACTTATATGGCTTGCAACAATTTTCCAGATTAAGAAATTCCACACGCCTTTTGTTATTTATCTTTCATATCCTGTTTCATGGATAATTACTTTTATTACACAATTTATCTGCTTTGTCGTAATTTTTAACAAATCAAGAAAATATGACTTTTGCGAATAAACTATTTTTCTGATTGAATTTTCAAAACCGTGTTATAATTGTTTTATGAATGTTTACCAGAATATCAACAGATTAATTTCTTACGGATTAAAAACTTCTCTTATTACAAAAGAAGATATTGTTTACACACAAAACAGACTTCTTGAACTTTTTAAGCTTGACGGTTTTGAATCAATGGAACAATCGGTAAAATTTGTTCCAGTCAAAGTTACAGACCTCAAGGTAATCTTATCAGAACTCATGGCATTTGGCGCTGCAACCGGTCTTTTTGAAAATGAAAGTATCGTTCACAGAGATTTATTTGATGCAAAAATTATGAGTTGTCTTGTTCCTCCGCCATCGGAAGTCATTGATATTTTTAAAACTCTCTATACTGAACATTCACCCCAAAAAGCGACAGACTGGTTTTATAAATTTTCACAGGACACAGATTATATAAGACGTTACAGAGTCTGCAAAGATAAAAGATGGAAAACTTCTACAAAATATGGAAAACTCGACATTACAATAAATCTTTCAAAACCAGAAAAAGATCCAAAAGCAATTGCCACTGCAAAAAATGCAAAACCGTCTGCCTACCCGGAATGTGTTCTCTGCCGTGAAAACGAAGGCTACGCAGGAAGATTGAACAGTGCAGCAAGACAAAACCACAGATTGATTCCACTTAAATTAAATGGTGATGACTGGTTTTTGCAATATTCCCCATACGTATATTACAACGAACATTGCATAGTTCTTAACAAAAAACATACACCGATGAAAATCTCGCGAGAAACTTTCGAAAGACTTTTAGATTTTATAACACAGTTTCCACATTACATACTTGGATCTAATGCAGACCTTCCGATTGTCGGCGGTTCAATTTTATCTCATGACCATTTTCAGGGAGGAAAATATAATTTTCCGATGGCTGATGCGAAAGAAGAATTTACTTTTAAAGTTAAAGGATTTTCAAATGTAAAATGCGCTGTTATAAAATGGCCGCTTTCTGTTATCAGGCTTACCTCAGAAAAAAAAGAACCTCTCGTAAATCTTGCAGATAAAATTTTAAAAACCTGGCGAACATATACAGACAAAGATGCGTTCATCTTTGCAAAAACAGATAAAATTCCACATAATACAATCACTCCGATTGCAAGAAGACGCGGTGAACTTTATGAACTCGATTTAGTTTTGAGAAACAACATCACGACAGAAGAACATCCGCTCGGCGTCTTTCATCCGCATGAAGAACTATGGCACATAAAAAAAGAAAATATCGGATTAATTGAAGTAATGGGTCTTGCCGTTTTACCATCGCGTCTTTACAAAGAACTTGATGTTCTTGCAGATGCAATTGTAAACAGAAAAGATATCAGTGCTGACGAGACTATTGCAAAACATGAACAATGGGTAAAACAATTCTGGCCTCGATATGAAAAGAAAAATATTTCATATTCAAAAGAAGATGTAGAAAAAATCATCGAAAAAGAAACTGGCCTTATATTTGAAAAAGTTCTTGAACATGCCGGCGTTTACAAATGCACTCCTGAAGGAAGACAGGCATTTAGAAAGTTTATTGAAAAAATTAAATAAAATGACGATAATAAATATATGAATTTTTCAAAAATATTACCAGTTGTTACATCAGTACTTCTCAACCCTTATGTAATAGGTGCCGCAGTAGCAGTAATTTTATACTGCAATTTTGTATGCTATATAGTACGTTATAAGAAAAAGCCGCCTCAGCCAAAACGAAAAAAAATTGTTGAAGCGCCCCCTGCTTCTGCTCCAGAAAATGCTGATGCAGATGGCAGTAATTCACAAGATGCAGGTACATCTGCAGAATAATTTATTTAAAAGGTGATGTCTTTTACATCACCTTTTTTTACATACATAAGACGGTCTTTCCACCAGAAGCCGGCTTTTTTTATACTCCCCTCTTTTTCCAGCTGCGAGATTATCAGTTTTACATCACTTTGAGTCCACACATTTTTTCCAAAAAGTTTTCTTTTATCTTTATTGATTTTTTCTTTAACTACAGGAACAAGCTGCTTAAAAGTATATTCTTTTGAATGGAATTTAATAAAACCTAACACTTTATTCCTGTCTGGAGCATCTTTCAGACTCTTTAATTTTTCTTCTTTGCTTTTAGAAAGACAGACATCACAACCTTCACATACAGCCTGTTCACCGCCAAGCGCATCAAGCAGAACCTGACGACGGCATGTTGTCGCTTCTGCAAAGTTTTTTATCACTCTTTCACGAGCTCCAATCGGAAACTCATCAAATCTTCGGCTGTCATCATAGCTCCAGAGTAAAATTGCATTTGCAACACTTCTGTCTCTACCTCCTCGACCAGCTTCCTGAATATAACTTTCTGCCGTCGTACTTGCTTCCAGATGAATTACAGTTCTGATATCCGATTTATCTACCCCCATTCCAAATGCACAGGTCGAACACAAAATTGCATTCTTATGAGGAAAATACCATTTTTCAACTTTAGATTTTTCTTCACGAGTTAAACCTGCATGATAAAATCCTACATCATCTGGATTAAAATATGAACGAAGTTCCTTTGCCATTTCTTCTGCTTTGTTTCTTGTTCCACAAAATACAAGAATTGGCCGTGGTTCAGTTTTACAAAGTTCAAAAACAGCTTTTGGTTTTGAATAGACATATTTTACAAAATAGTGAATATTTGGTCTGTCACTTTCTGAACGGACTACATGTGCATTGTTATTAAAAAGAACTTCTGCAATTCTTGATAAAACTTTTGGACTTGCAGTTGCTGTAAATGCTGTAACTATTTTTACATCAAGAGTTTCTATTACTTTTCCGAGTTCAAGATAAGCCGGTCTGAAACTGTCTCCCCATTCAGAAACACAATGAGCTTCATCAATTGCAATATGAGAGATATTGCATTTTTTTAATCTCTGAACAAGACTTTCATTTTTTAATACTTCCGGATTTGCAAGAATTATTTTTGCACCATTGTCAATTTTTTTAAAATTTTCTTCACGTTCTTTATCCGACTGTCCGCCCCTGAAAGTAACAGCCTCAATTGAACCGTCTTTCATTCGGCGTTCCTGATCTGACATCAGTGCTAGAAGAGGATAAATAATAAGAGTTGGTCCCGGCAGCATAATTGAAGGAACTAAAAAACACATTGATTTTCCGGCACCAGTCGGAAGTAAAACTATCTGACGTCCAAGACAAAAAGCATCTGTAATTTCAACATCTTCCCCATGTTCCAGAGCCTTTACTTCAGGACTATGCTGGTCTTTATATGAATCAAGGATATTTGAAATTACAAGCCGCTGCCACGGAAAAAGATATTTAACATGAAAAGCTTTTTTGGCTGCAATTAAAGCAGGATCATCTTCTACAAAAATATGAGAAGCATTAAAATCTTCAACTTCTGAAAAAGATTTTGAATAATCCTCTTCATTTAAATTTAATAAGCTGTTTGAATTATTTTGATTTTCTAAAATGTCAGATGACTTTTTGATTAATTCCATAACTATATAATACGAATAATTATGAAAAATTAATCAAATAAAACTAATAAATTAAATCCATCAATGCATCATAATATGCATTTGAATAATTATCTTTATTTTCAACAAAGTATTCAGAAATATAACCATCTGTAATACACAGTTTTTTCGGATTTCTAAAACTGTCTATTGAATTAAAAACATAATAAGTTCCTTCTTCAATCGGAAGTTCTTCGATACTCGCTGAAGATTCATACTGTAATTCAGATTTATAATCGATTAAATATTTTCTGTCAGAATAATCAATTTTATAATACCAGTTAAGTTCCTGAATCTGTTCAAAATGATCCGGACATGAATTTTTGAAAATATATAATTTACAATTTAATTCTTTACTCTGTAAGTCTAAAAGCAAAGTTCCTGTCTGCATTTTTTTTCTCCTTAAATAAATATTTTTAAATAAACTTTTTTAAATTATTTTATAATAAAACTTTTTGTATTCACTTAAGTCTCTAATTTTCATCATGTGGAATTTTCACAACCGAAAAATAATATATATAAAAACATAAATCATGTCTTTACCCTTACGGGTAGTTTTTATATATTTTGAGAAAATATAACTATACAGATAATAAGGAAATTAAAAACCCTGCATTTTTTCTGCAGGGCTTTGATCTTAAAAATTCTTTTTTACGCCGTCCATAAACTTGTTTCCACGGTCAAACTCATTTGTAAACATTCCAAAACTTGTTGCACCCGGGGAAAAAACAACGATGTCAGTTTCTGGAGAATCTGCTGTTTTATCAAGTTCCACTTTAAGCGAAGCAAAAAGATCATCAAGGCTTGAATAAGGTCCGTTATATTTAACACCGTCACGGTCGAGAAGAGCTGTGAGCTTGTCAGTTCCGGTACCGGAAAGAAGCCAGAGAGAATCTGCTTTTGTGCAGTGCGATTTTTTATAGTTAAGAGTATCTGCGAGAATATCAAACTCAAGGCCTTTATCGGTTCCGCCGGTGATGAAAATAACAGATTTTCCAAATGCCTGGCTTGCAGCGGCTGCGGCTTCCGGAACTGTAGCGCATGAGTCGTTGTAAAATTTATACTGTTTTCCGTTTGATGATCTGTATGTGTGAAAGTACTGAAGTCTGTGCGGAATGCCAGTCCATGTTGCAAGAATTGATTCGATTTTTTCTGGTTCCACTCCCATGAGAGCCATTACGAGAGCTGCATTCAAAGTGTTTGCCCTCATGTGGTTTCCAGGAACTTTCAATTTTGAGAGAACTTTTTTTGGAGCATTCCATGACGGAAGAAGAACGCGTCCTGAAAAAACATTGTCTTCATCAAAATGCCACCATGCGCCTGCTGTTCCCTTTGCGCGAGAATTTATATCTATCTGTGAATAGCGGAGAACTTTTGCTTTTGTTTCTTTTGCAAAAAGATCGCCCCATGTTCCGCCGCATGATGGTCCTGTTCCGACTGCATCACCATCGTAGTCAACGATTGTAAAATCTTCTGGTCCCTGGTCTGCGTAAATAAGGCGTTTGTCTGCAACATAGTCCCCCATGTTTTCATACCAGTTCTGATGATCAGGAACGATTTTTGTGATGAGTGAAATATATGGCTTTAATAATTTTCTTCCGCGAAGGTCAGCAAGCTGCCAGCTTGAAAGTTCGAGAACTACAGTTGATTTTTCTGATGTCTCTTCTAAAAATGTCAAAGGACTTACTGTAATGTTTCCACCGAGAAATACTTCAAAGCCGGCTTCTTTAAGTCCGTAATAAATTGCACTTACTGTACTTGATTTTCCTTTGCTTCCTGTAACTGCAATGATTTTTGCTTTTGTAAATTTCAAGAACAAACTGATGTCTGTTTCGATTGCTTTTGCAGCAGAAAGATATTTGTTTCCAGAAATCTTTACTCCGGGATTTTTTATTACACAATCAGCGTTTGAAAAATCTTCGATGCGATGTTCGCCGAGAATATAAGTTAATTTTGAAGTGTCGAGAGTTTTATCTGATGCAAGTCTGTCGATTGTCGGTTTGAGCTGTTCTTCTGTTTTCATGTCAGTAACAGTTACAAACGCACCGTGATTCAACAGAAATCTTACAGAAGCTTCTCCACCACCGTTTAAGCCGAGACCCATTACGGTAATGTGTTTATCTTTTATGTCATCGATTGAATTAAAAAAACATCCTTCAGGATAAACATGTGGTGTCATAATAAAACTCCTTAAAACTATATCACTTCAAAAATCCGCGGGCATTAAATATGATTTGTATCACTTCTCTGCCCGACAGTCTTTGCTTTTTATTTTGTTGTCAAAAGCTGCATCTTGAATTTATATTTTGCAACTGCTTCGTCCAAAAGATATTCGATACAGTCAGCATATTTCAATCCTGATGCTTCGCACATTTTCGGGAACATCGAAATCGGTGTAAAGCCCGGAAGTGTATTGATTTCATTCAAATAAATTGTGCCGTCATCTTTGTCGATGAAAAAGTCTACGCGGCTTAAACCTGATGCATCAACTGCGCGGTATGCTTTTATTGCGATATCCTGAATGTTCTTGATTTCTGCTTCATTTAAGTTAGCTGGAATTTTCAAGGCAGCGCCATCCGGGTCGTTGTATTTTGCATCGTAATCGTAGAATGTGTGGCTTGGAATGATTTCGCCAGGGATATATGCTTTGCAGATTGAACACGGCTGGTCTTCTACTTCGCAGGTGGAAATTCCAGTAACGCTGCATTCAATTTCGCGGGCATTAACTGCTTTTTCGATCAATACTTTGTTGTCGTAATTAAAAGCATCAAGAAGAGCCATTGAAAATTCTTTTGGAGTTGATGCTTTATTTGCTCCGACTGAACTTCCGGCATTACAAGGTTTTACAAAAAGTGGAAGTCCAAGTTCTTTGATTGCTTTTTCAAATACGACATCATATTTTTTTGAATCACCCAAATCAGTTCTTGTCATTACGATATATGGAACAACAGGAAGTCCTGCATCATGCCATACAGCCTTTGTCTTTTCTTTATCCATTGTAACGCCAGATGCCATACAACCGCATCCGACATAAGGAATGTCACAGATATCCAAAAGTCCCTGAAGTGTTCCGTCTTCACAGAACTGTCCGTGAACAACAGGAAATACAACATCTGTTCTGAGTGATTTTCCGCCACAAGCAAATGCGTTCATTCCCTGGGCAGGACAGATTGTAATTAAATTTTCTTCTTCTTCGTAAACTCTTAATGTTGCTTTTTCATTTTTGATTACGCGGTCAAGTTCATCTTCCGGTGCCTTAAACCATCTTCCGTCGCGTGAAATTCCGATTAATACAACATTGTATTTTTCACGATTGATGTTTCTTACAACACCTGTTGCGCTTACGAGTGAAACTTCGTGTTCACTTGATTTTCCGCCATAAAGAACTGCTACTGTCATTTTTAATTATCCCCTCATTTCATGCAATGCTTTTTTTGCTTCGGCGATTTCGTCGTAAGGCATTGTATAATCTTTATATATAATGGAATTTTCGTGACCCTTTCCCAATAAAAGAACGATGTCACCTTTTTTTGCCATTGAAAAAACTTTTCTGATTGCTTCTGGTCTGTCCGGATGAATGAACAGATCTATGTCATCTTTTTTGCCGGCATTGCGGCAGCCTTTTGCAATGTCTTCCAAAAGTGCACGGGGATCTTCTCCGCGAGGATCTTCATCAGAAAGCATTACTACATCGCACCACTTTCCTGCAATCTCACCCTGAAGAGGACGCTTTGTCAGATCACGTTCTCCACCACTTCCAAACAAAGCAAAAATTCTTCCTTCACATCTTTTCTTAAGCGGAGGAAAAATAGTTTCAAAACTTGACGGTGTATGAGCATAATCGATGATGACTTCAAAATCCTGACCTTCATCAAGAGTAGTCATTCGTCCTGTAATCGGAACAAGTTTTGTAATATGTGGAGCAAGCATTTCAAAATCGCAGCCAGTCAAACCGCTCACTGCAATCAACGCTGCCATAATGTTGTATGCATTGAAACTTCCAGGAAGAGTTGCAGTTACATGAATCATTTTGTGTTCGCGCGGAAGTGCCGGATCTGCATTGATTGCAACAGCTGTTGATTTTGCACACGAATCAATTGAGAAAGAAATTCCAAAACGAGCTGATGCAATATTTTTTGCTTTCATATATGGCATTCCGTCTGGAATTTTTGGAAGTGGAATTGCATTTGCTCCGGATTCACCGGCAGATTTTCCTGCCATTCCCTCTGTTGTAAAACCGAAAACTTTCTGTTTTGTGCATGAAGCAAAAAACTGTGCTTCATTGTCTTCAAGATTTACAATTCCAAAAGACGGAATTATCTGTTTTACATTATTGATTGTCTTAACATGATCGTGTTCATCAAGTGCCCTGAAAAGATTTGCTTTATCATTTTTGTAAGTATCAAAGTCGTGATGAAACTCAAGATGTTCCAGAGTTACGTTTAAGAAAATTCCACAGTCAAAGCAGACATTACCGAGTCTGTTTAATTTTTTAGAAAGTCCGTGGCTTGAAGATTCCACTACTGCATACTCACATCCGTTCTGAACCATATCGTAAAGATGTTTCTGAACAATTGGTGCTTCAGGTGTTGTAGTATGCTGCGGATTAGGAAGAGCTTCTCCGCCGAGTGAATACTGAACTGTTGAAATAAAACCTGTCTTATGACCTGCAAGTCTCAAAAGCTGCCAGACAAAAGAAACTGTACTCGACTTTCCTTCTGTTCCGGTAATACCGATTACTGCAAGTTTTTTTGACGGTGAATCATAAAAAGCATCTGCAATCGGAGCCATCGATACCTGAGCGTTTTCTACTTTTAAGAAAACAGGAAGCGTAACACTTCCTTTATCAAGATTTTCAAGCTGGCGCTTTACGATATTCTTTGCAACTTTAACTGCATCGTCGTGAGCTATCTCACCTTCATATACGACAACATTGCAGCCTTTTTCAACAGCGTCTGCAATAAATTTATTTCCATCTGTATGATGACCCGGAAGCGCAAAAAACAATGCCCCCGGAGTAACAAGTCTTGAATCAAATACTAAATCTGTTACCGGAGTAATTCCAATAACGTCCAAATCCAATGGCGTCTTTCCGTCTGCGGCCAGAGCCTGACATTTTACGGCAGAAAGAAGCGAAGAAAGTTTCTTTTCCATAATGGGATATTTTATCGCATATGAAAAATTTGTACAATGTTTAAGGGATAAGTGGAATTTTTATAAACGGCTTCTTTATTGTTAAAATTCCATTTTTACGCTATTCTACTCTCATGGTTGGAATAGTTGATTATAATGCCGGCAACATTAAGAGTGTTGAGCGGGCGCTTGAAAGTCTTAAAGTGCAGTATGTGCTTTCTAAAAATCCGGGTGATTTTACCGGATGTGACAGACTGATTTTTCCTGGAGTTGGAGATGCAAAATATGCGATGGAACAGCTCCAGATTACAGGACTAGGTTCTTTTTTACGCGACTGGGCTCAGAGCAGAAAACCGCTTTTCGGAATATGCCTTGGTTCACAGATTATTTTTGACTATTCAGAAGAAGGTGATACAAAATGTCTCGGTCTTGTAAAAGGAACAATCAGACATTTTGAAAACGTATGGGAAAAACCGGAACTTAAAGTTCCGCATATGGGATGGAATAACGTACGCTTTACAAATGGCGGTTCGGAATTATTCCACTCAGTAAAAGACAACAGTGATTTTTATTTTGTACATTCATATTTGATTCAGCCGGATGACAAAACTGTAATCAAAGGTGTATGCGATTACGGTACAGAAGTTCCATCAACAATTCAGTCCGGAAACATCTATGCATGCCAGTTCCATCCTGAAAAATCAGCAGGAGCAGGACTTCAAATTTTGAAAAACTACTGCACAGCACAGATTCTGCAGAACGGAGAAATCAAATGTTAAAAAAGAGAATCATCGTCTGTCTCGACGTTAAAGACGGACGCACAACTAAAGGCGTAAAATTTCAGAACAACATAGATATCGGCGATCCTGTCGAAATGGCAAAAGCTTATTACGAACAGGGAGTTGATGAACTTGTTTTTTATGACATCATGGCAAGTGCAAGAGGCCGCGGCCCTATTCTCGATTTGATTTCACGCGTTGCATCACAGGTTTTCATTCCATTCTGTGTCGGCGGTGGAATCGGAACAATCGAAGACATCCGTTCAACAATTCTTGCCGGAGCTGAAAAAATCAGCCTCAATTCACAGGCTGTAAAAAATCCGGGTCTCATCACAGAAGGAGCACGCGTTTTCGGAAACCAGTGCATCGTTCTCGGAATGGATGCAAAAAAAGATGAAACATGTCCTTCAGGATACCGCGTATACATCAACGGCGGAAGAGTTGCTACAGAATTTGATGCCCTCGACTGGGCAAAAAAAGCAGTATCACTCGGAGCCGGAGAAATCGTATTGAACTCAATCGATGCAGACGGAACAAAGCAGGGATATGAACTTACTCTGACAAAAATGATTGCCGACAATGTTCCGGTTCCGGTCATTGCATCAGGCGGCGGCGGAACAGTTGAGCATATGGCAGATGTTCTGACAAAAGCAAAAGCAGATGCAGCTCTCATTGCGACAATGGTTCACTCGGGCGCTTACACAGTCGGCGGTATTAAAAAAGATCTCGACAAGATGGGTGTTCCTGTAAGAATCTGATATTCTGCAGATCTGTGATTATCTTTGCAATAGTTATAATGATTAATTCTTAAATGCCTTTTTCATCAGAATCGGAACGAGCATTGAAGAAACTATTATCAGAAGAATTACTGCAGTGAAATATTTTGAATCGATAAGTCCGACAGAAAGTCCTTTTGTTGCAACGATAAGTGCAACTTCTCCGCGGACCATCATTCCAAGTCCTATCTGATATGACTCACGCCACGAATATCCCATAAGCTTTGAAATTCCACCGCAACCGATTATCTTTGAAATGCATCCGATGATTACAAATGCGATTGCAAACCACAAAAGACTCATATCAAGTCCTGAAAGATCTGTTTTTAATCCGATGCTTGCAAAAAATATCGGTGAAAAAAACATGTAAGAATTAATATCAACTTTTTCTTCCATGTATGAAGCATCACTTAAGCTGCATAAAACGATTCCTGCAATATAAGCTCCTGTGATATCTGCAATGTCAAAAAACTTTTCTGCAATGTAAGCAAAGATAAGTGCAACACCGAGAGCATAAATCGGAATTCTTCTTGAGTGAGGATGGCGGCGGTCATACCATTTGAAAATTTTATAAACGATAAATCCACCGACTACAGCAGTAACAAAAAACAAAATTGTTTTAACAATAATTCCAAGATAACCACCCTTTCCTGAGCTTACACCAAGAACAATTGTCAAAACAATGATGCCGATTACATCATCAATGATTGCAGCACTGATGATTGTCTGACCGATGTCTGTTTTCATTTTGCCAAACTCTTTTAAAACTGCAACTGAAATACTTACAGAAGTTGCAGTTATGATAGTTCCAATAAAAACACACTGATAAAAATGAAGCGTTCCCCAGCCGTCAAAACCCCAGAAACAGAACGCAAGAACAGCACCCATCACAAGCGGAACAAAAACGCCGCAGCATGCAACCGCAGTTGCCTTTGGACCAGACTTAATGAGTGACTTTAAATTTGTACTGAGACCGGCAGAAAACATGATTAAAATGACACCGATTTCAGACATATATGAAATAAACTGATTTGCTTCATTGTAAATAAAGTTCGGATCTGTTCCACCAAAATTGTGGAACCATGGAATAAAGCGCAGCAAAAGACCGGCTACTATCATTCCGGCTACCTGCGGAATTCCGATTTTTTTGACAAGAACACCAAAGTACTTTGAGGCGATTACAATAACGCCGACAGACAATAAAATCTGTAAAATGATTTCTGAATTAGTTAACGGATTCATAAAAAAAATAACCTCTAAAAATTAGAGGCTATTTTATTACATTGTAAAAAACGGTGCAAGATACTTTTACAGTTTTGCATTCTATTTTCCAAGACGTTTTCTGACTTCTGCATCAATTCCCTGGTCAATCTTATCAAGATCAATTCCCATAAGTTTAAGACATCTTGTTCTCAGATTGAAAGTTGCCATATCATTTGCGATATATGCATCCATTCTTTCCTGCATTAAAGACTGAATGTTCAATGCTTTTCTTGAAGGCATCTTTGGCGTAAACTTATCAACGTAATGAATAATAATATCAGCCAAAGTCTTTCCAATTTCTGCATACGCACCTGCAGGAAGTGCAAATCCGGCAGAAACTTTTTCAAGCATTTCATCATCAAGTTTTACAACTTCTGTCTGTTTAACTGCATTACTCATATTCACACCTCCTTTATTCATTGCAATACTGCAAACAGTTTCTAGCAAGGCTTGTAACTCTTTCGCCGCTTGAAAGATTGATATATGTTACCATTCTTTCTGTATATTTTATGAAAAGAAATCTGTGAGGTTCTTCCCATACTTTTTCTACCATAACTTTTGACCAGTGATTACTTGTATGTGCACACTCGAAAGTAAAATCATTTCTCCAGTAAACCTGTCCTACCTGTAATTTATACTGATTTACGAAACCTCCGCAGCTGTCTGGAACATAATTATAACGTCCCTCATTTTTTCCGCCTGATATTGTATCAAGTTCTTTTTCATTAAGAATCATTGCTGTATTCATAATCTGCCTCCTTATTATCGCTTAATGCTGTAAATAAGATTTTTCTTATTTATTGGAGATGAACATGGCTGTCCAGTTCCACAAACAATATAATCAGCTGTACGAATCGTGCAGTGATGCCATAAAATCCAGCCGTTATCAGCTTCATAAACTCTTGTTATTTTGATTTTAATCCACTGATCATAACCGCCTGATGTATAATGCATGTAATATTCCTGTCCAGGCTTTACATCGTACTGACCTACACAACCGCCTACGTCAGAAGGCTTACCGCCTCCGCATATATTTTCAAGTTCAAATTCATTCAATAAAAGTGCTTCACTCATATAAGCCTCCTTGCAGAACATCATCTGCCTTACACCTATTTATACGAAAGAAGCAAAAAAAGAGACAATTATTTTTTTAGATTTTAAATGGAATTTTCGAAAGCCGCAGTCTATTCCCATTCGACATCGACGCTGCGATGTTCAATATCAGGAATCCTTTTGTAAATGCGGCAGTCTTTTTTATGAACTGTAATTCCACGACCGCGGGAAACATAGCCGACAATTTCATCCGGAAACTTTGGACAGCAGCATCCAGCAATCGTCATTACAAAATTTGAAGTATTTCCGACTTTTATTTTTCCAGAATGTTCAATGTGAGGCGCAGTGCGTTTTCTTTTTCCAGGCTTGTGAGCATGCTGTTCTTTTGGAGTTTCATCTTCTTCTGTTTTTTGAATTTCTGTTTTTGATGGAACTTGTTTAGCCTGCTCCGTTTTGTTTGCATTTAACCACGCATTGATTTTCTGTTTCGCTCTGTAAGTTACGACATACTGAAGCTGATTTTCTGTCGGATGATTCTGCGGGTTTGTGATGATTTCTATTATTTGAGTATTTTCAAGTGGAACTGATAAAGGAATGATTTTCCCGTCAGCTTTAGCAGCAGCGATTGTTTCTCCGATTCTCGAATGAATTGCATAAGCAAAATCGACTGCAGTTGCACCTTCAGGCAGCTGAATGATGTCACCATTTGGAGTAAATACAACAATTTTATCTTTTAGAAGTTCGTTTTTAAATTCTGCAAAAAGAGTTTCGTCTGTGAGATGTTCATCTTTAAGTTCCTGAAGCTGATTAACAATTGAAAGATTTTTTACATCGACAATATCATTTGTCATTCCCTTTTTATAGAGCCAGTGACTTGCAACACCGTGTTCTGCAACATGATGCATTTCATTTGTACGAATCTGAATCTCAAGCGGTTTCCCTTCTGCCATTACAGTTGTATGAAGAGACTGATATCCGTTTGCTTTTGGCATTGCGATATAATCTTTAAATCTTCCTTCAAGAGGTTTCCAGAGCTGATGAACAATTCCTAAGAGTGTATAACATTCTGCATTCGTATTACAGAGAATACGGACTGCAAGAAGATCATAAAGTTCACCAGCCTCTTTGTTTCGCTTTTTCATCTTCTGATAAATGGAATAGAAATGTTTTGCGCGGGCTGTAACTGTGATTTCGATGCCTGCTTTTAACGCTGCTTTATAAAGTGACTGCTTTGTTTTTTCAAGATAATCACTTCTTTCATCTTTTTTCTGAGAAACGATTGCTTTTATCTGCTGGTAAACATCAGGATTAAGATATTTTAAACTTAAATCTTCAAGTTCATTCTTACCCTGCTTTATACCAAGTCTGTCTGCAAGAGGTGCCCAAATATCAAGTATTTCCTGACTTGCTGCTTTCTGATATTCTTCTGATTTTCCTTTTAAGTAACGCATGTAATCAATTCGCTCTGCAAGACGGATTAAAATAACGCGCATATCATCAGTCAATGCAAAGAACATATTTCTTACGGCATTTGCCTGACTTTGAGTCTTTGCATTAACATGGACATTTGAAATTTTAAATTCCATTTGAACAAGTTTTAATATTTCTTCTCCGAAAAGACTTTTAATTTCTTCTTCTGTGACATTTTCGAATGAGAGGATATTATGCAGAAGCGCCGTAATGATTGAATCGCGGTCAGGAGAATATTCTGCGACAATCAATGAGACACGGTATGGATGTAAATAATACGGTGTCCCGCCGTCGTGAGTTTTATCTTTTGTTTTTTCTAGAAGAAAATTCCATGCAGAAATAATTTTCTGTTTGTCGTTCTCATCAAAGTATTCAAACTTTTTGAAAAAATCTTCGATGAGAACTTGTGGATTTTCTGTAAAAACTTCCTGCTGCATAATCCTGTTTTAATAATTTATAAAAGTTAATAATAAATCTTTGATTAATTTCTTTCTTTATTTAATTTATTTCTTCAATTTGTTGAAAAGTTTTCTCAAGAGTCCGATCTTTCCAAAGAGAAGCCAGAAAAGAACTGCTGCGATAGCAAGAATTGGAACTCCGAATACGATAAGGTAACAGATGAACATAAGCAATCCGGCAAAGAAATTGAGGATGGCTGAAGCGAAGTCCAGAAACTTTTCTTTCATGTCAGGCTTAATAAATCCTGTTGATGATGATGTATTATTTGGAAGTGTAAAATTAATTGTTATTGTCGAATAATTAATCTGATTATCAAGATACTTCATTCTTCCTTCTGCCCTGTCAATTTCATACTGAACGTTATTGAGCTGCTTTTCAACTTCAAGAAGTTCCTTTACATCTTTTGCCTGTTTAAGATAGCCCTGATATTTTTCACGAAGAATCTTTTTTGTTTCAAGACGGGCCTGAGTATCATAGTATTCTTCAGTAACGTCACGTGCATTAATACTCTTTGAAACTATTTTTCCGAAGTCTCCGATTGAAGTAAGAACTTCATCAAATTTTCCTTGAGGAATTCTGATTTCATAATAGCAATTGTATTCTCCGTTTGTTGAAGATGAAATATAGCCATTATATTTATTTACAAGTGAATTAACTTTGTTATCAATTCCGTCAAATTTTTCAACCTGAATATTTACATTTGATGTTCTGATAAGTTTTCTGTCTGTAATTTCTTTTCCAGAATCAGGTGACTTGGATTTAAGAACTACTTCCGATTCATTCATTACTTGCTCATCAAATTCTAAACATACAGCATCTTCACACAATGTCATATTTTTGGATGATGCTGATCTTGGCAATTCATTTTTTGCTCCGCATGAAGAAACTGCACACATCAAAGCTACAGCTGCAAGAACATAAATCGCTTTTTTCATTCATATCTCCTTTTTTTATAAGTTCCATTTAAAAAACTTCGCTTATTACTGTATATAATATATTATAAAAAACTCCATAAAACAACAAAGTTACAGATTACACACTATACAAAAATATCGCATAAGTAATTATCAAAACTCGACTAAACACAAAAAAAATCATAAAATGCAGACATGTACAAAGTAAGAATTGAAGACAGTTTTGCAGCCGCACACTTTTTACGCGACTATCACGGAAAATGTGAAAACCTTCACGGACACAATTACAAAGTTTATGTTTATCTGAAAGGTGAAAATTTAAACGAAGGTGGAATGCTTTATGATTTCACATACTTAAAAAAAGATTTGAAAACTGTTCTTGATAAAATCGATCATACAAATTTGAATGACCTTACAGAAAACGGAAAAGAAGTCTTTGACCAGAATCCAAGTGCAGAACGGATTGCAAAATATATTTTTGATAAATTAATTGAAGCTTCAGAAAATCTCAATTCACTGCTCTATCGGGTTGATGTTTTTGAAACTGAAAAAAACAGAGCAACCTACGAACGATAGAAAATTAAAGCAGCTGTAAAAATTTTTTATCCCGATTTACCATCTGTATCCAGCACTGATTCTGAAATCGGTGCTGTCATATCTTGCAGAAAGACAGATTATATCAATAAACCGTGAAACAACTTCTGATTTTAATGAAAGACCAAAATTAAATGTATACTCTGCCCCAAGTGTAAATGATGCACTTGAAAAAAGCATATATCTGAAAAGTTCACAGTTAGAAGCCTGAAGATAAATATTAAGATTTTCTACTGGTTCAAATTGAGTTCTACAGAAAAGATAGACTGAATTATTACAGATCCATTCATTTCCAAATTTTCTTAAAGTAATAATTTCAGAGCAAGGTCTTAAATATCCGGCCTTTACATTTACTTTAAACCATTTTACAGGTTTGAAAAATATATCAAATCCAAGAATAATGTCGTGTTCATTAAAAGTATTGTCATAAGTTTTAAAATGATATACTCCATTAAATCCTGCACCAAATTTTTCTAAATTAATAAAATAAATTGAAAAATCAGTTGCCAGTTCAAAATTATTTTCTGAAACTAAAAAGCCTGCTGTTGCATCAATTGACTTTGCACTGTACTGGTAAGAAGCTGAAAATGCCTGAGAAGAATAATCAAGCTGATTATAAAAATTAGCATTGTAAGTTACATATGCAGTCTGAACCGGAGCCGGATTATAAAACCCGCAAAGAAAAGCAAGACAGAAAGCCTGAAATGTCATAAGTTAATTTCCTCCCATGTAACTGTTTTTAAAGTCTGATTAATATGGAAAAGAAGAGCTTTTCCTGATACACACAAAGCATAATAATTCAAATCATAAAATGCTTTAAAATCTGTAGAAAGATTTTTATGGGTATGACCTGATATGAAAGCAGATACATTATTATCTGCAAAAAGGCCAATAAGTTTATTTCTCTCTGTCAAATCCTGCAGTCTGAAATATAAATCACCTTCGCCATAAAGTGGAAAATGAGAAAATATAATTTTCTTTTTAGGATCGCTGCTAAATGCTTTTTTTAGATTTTCATATTGAACTTTTCCAGCGCAACCACTTGCCGTATCAATTGAATAAAATGAAAATGCATCAGTTTCAAATTTATAAAACGAAGAATAAGGATAGACATATTTTATATAATTTGACCATCCGGAATTATACAGATCGTGATTTCCAACTGAACAATAAAGCTGAACACCAGTTTCATTTTTCATTTTATCTGTATAAGCTTTATAAAGTTTATATTCATTTTCCAGACCGTGATCTGCTATATCACCAAGACACATGCAGAAAAGTGGATTTTTATACTGATTGCCCTGATTATCTTTTATCCATTGTATTAATTTTTCTTCATAAGAAGTGCGGTCATCTTTTCCAAAATGAATATCAGCAAAAACTAAGATATTAAAAGTATCCGGATAAACTGAAGCAGGAACTTCTGAACTGTTCAAAATTTTTAATGAAGAAGTTCTTTTATCTACATCATCAGGTCTTCCAAAAACTTCGTGCACACCATAAGAACAGCCAGTAACTAATCCGGCTGCTAAACTGAAAAAAAGAAAGCTATAGATAAGACTGATTTTTTTCATCTCAAAACTCCGAAATAATAAATTCAATATATTTATCAGCGTCCGGTATCTCTTACCTGACCCGAAACATAACCATTATCTTTTGTTCTCAAAAGAGTTCCAGACTGCAAGTCATATTCTGTGTAAAGCACGCACTTATGTCCGTTACAAACCCAGTTTCTGACAGTTCCAGTTTCTGGATCGACTAAAAGCCATTTTCCCTTTTCTGCTTTTACACTTACGACATCGGGACTTACAAATTCAAGTTCGCTCGAATAGTCAACCATATTTAAAGGTTCGTAGCTGTACATAAACCAGCCGTCTTTTTTTTCAACTGGAATTATTTTTCTGTCTGGATTTTTTTCAAGATCACGGAGTCTTGCTTCTTTTGCCATCGGATGCATAGCATTAAATTCTTCTTCGATTTTTTTTCTGGTGGAATCTGCAAGTCCATAAACTTTTTCAGCTTCGTCCTCTGTAAGCTTATTTCCGATTGTCGCACAAAGATCATATGCGCTGTCAGAAGCTCCCTGCGTTGTTTTATCTGCATCTGCTCTTGAATAATAAAAACCTGTAGTCGATTCTCTGTGGCTTACGTTTTCAAGTTCATCAATAAAAGGTTTTGCATCCTGCTCAGAAATTTTTCCGTCCAAAGCATCAAGTGCTTTTCTGTAAGCGCGGGTAACAAGTGCAACATAATATGTTGATTTCATTCTTCCCTCAATCTTTAGGGAATCAAGACCTGCATCTTTCATATCTTTAAGATGCTCAATCATGCGGATATCTTTGCTTGAAAGGATTGCCGTAAAGTCATCGCCTTCGTAAATCGGAAAATATTCACCACGTCTGGAATGTTCTTCTACAGCAAGTCTTCCGCTCTGAGCAATTTTAACGGCATCTTCCGGAGTAATTATTTTAGAACCAGAATTATTACAATCTTTTTTATCACAACCAAAGTCGTCGGCGTTTGAAGTTCCACCAGAACATTTCAAATCATAATCCCATCGGCAGGTGTGAGAACAGAAACCGCTCTGCGCACTTCTTCCTGTCAAAAGAGAACTCATTAAACATCGACCGCTGTAAGCAATGCACATCGCTCCGTGAACAAAAGCTTCAAGTTCCATATCAGGAACAGCATCTTTAATTTCACGGATTTCTTTTAAGCTTGCTTCACGACCGAGAACAACGCGTTTAAAACCGAGAGACTTGTACATTTTTACAGCTTCGCGGTTAATGCAGCTTGCCTGAGTACTTACATGAAGTGCAGCCTCCGGAAAATTTTTCTGGAGAATCGGAACGATTCCAAGATCCTGAACGATGAAAGCATCAATCGGGTACTGTTTAAAATAATCTATGTCACGGATAAAATTATCAATGTCTCTGTTATGAAAACAGATGTTTAAAGCACAGTGAAGTTTACGGCCGGGAAATTTATTTTTTAATTCGATAACTTTTTTATATTCATCTTCGTAAAAGTTATCAGCTTTAATTCTGAGTGAAAACTTTTTTAAACCGATATACGCAGCATCAGCTCCGTATGCATAAGCGTAATAAAGTTTTTCAACATTTCCTGCCGGTGATAAAAGTTCCATTTTACTATGCCTCTGAATGAAGACTGCTTTCCAAAACAGGAGCGCGTGTCAAAGTAAGCTCATCAATCTTTTCTTCATGATAAGTTATTAATTTTCCGATCCGTTCTATTGCAACATGAGCTTCTTCAAGATATTCATGTGCCATCTGAAACATAAACATCATATCAGGACAAATATCTATCTGACAGACACAACCTGCATCATGAAGATTTCTCTGAAGCTGTTTAACATCTTCAAGAAGAATTTCTTTTTCTCCAATCTGAACATAGACCGGCGGAAAGCCTGCAAGCTGTTCCTGTGTCGCAAGAACTGGTGACACAAGCGGATTTGAAAGATTTGTTTCGTAAGTATAAATATCTGCACTTCGTCTAAGACAATCTCCGGACATAACTTCATCATGAACTTTTTTCTCTGTAATAAGAGGTGAATCAGAAGTTAAATTTAACCATGGAGAAAGTAAAATCACGCGGCTGATGCATTCACGATATCGTTCACGAAGATTAAGAAGAAGTGCCATTGCCATTGACGCACCAGAACCGTCTGCAGCAATAATAATTTCCGGCTGCTCTGGTTTTTTAGGATTTGTTGAATCAAGAGAACGGGCAACCTGTTCTTCTGTAAAAACTGCTCTGAATACAAGCTGAAGATCTTCTATTCCTGCCGGAAATGTATAAGTCGGTGCAAGTCTGAAATCCGGAACTACAATGCGGCATGAAGTTGCATTTGCCAGAGTCGCGCAGAAACTTCTGTATGCTTTTTTTGAACCGCCGACAAAAGAACCTCCATGTACATAAATCATGATTTTATCTGTTGAATAAATTTCCGGCATTAAAACATCACATGGAATATTTGCATATTTATGTTCTGTACATTCTACATGATTTGGAAGAACAGGTTCATAAAAATTCTTTTCAATATTTTTTCTAAATACATCGAGATCCTGTTTTGTGGAATATACGAGAGATTTTAATTTTTTAACTGCATTTTTTCGGTCATGAGAACTATTCATATTAGATAATAGTATAGCAAAGAATATCTGTTTATGCTATATTTTTGTACATGCCTATTAAGATTAAGTCAGATTTACCTGCAGTAAAAGTACTCGAAAGCGAAAACATCTTCGTAATGACAGACGAACGTGCCGTATCACAGGATATTCGTCCGCTTAAAATTGCAATTGTCAATTTGATGCCTACAAAAGTTACGACAGAAACTCAGCTTTTACGCCTCCTCGGAAACACCCCGCTTCAGACAGAAATTTCACTTGTTCAGATGGAAGGGCATGTTTCAAAAAACACAGGAGCTGAACACCTTGAAAAATTTTATATAAGTTCAAAAGATGTTTTTAAGCATAAATTTGACGGAATGATCATCACCGGTGCTCCTGTTGAGCAGATGGAATTTGAAAAAGTTGATTACTGGAAAGAACTCTGCGACATCATGGACTATGCAAAAACAAATGTTTATTCAACTCTCTACATCTGCTGGGGTGCACAGGCTGGACTTTACCATCACTTTGGAATTCCAAAATACACGCTCGACAAAAAAATGTTCGGAATCTTCAAAAATAAACGCTCGGCAGGACCTGATCCTCTTCTTCGCGGATTTGATGACCGCTTTCCAATTCCACAGTCGCGCCACACAACAATCAAAAAAGAAGATATCCTAAAGCACAGCGACCTCACTATTCTTGCAGAAAGCGATGAAATCGGACCTGCAATCATCAAGACAAAAGATAACCGCGCAATTTTCATGACAGGACATCTTGAATACGACACAGAAACACTTGCGACAGAATATTTCCGCGATGTAAATAAAGGTCTCAAAATCGAAGTTCCACAGAACTATTTTCCATCTGATGACCCGAACAATGAACCTGTTTCAAACTGGAGAAGTACAGCTCACCTCTTCTATTCAAACTGGCTCAATTATTACGTATATCAGGAAACTCCATTCAACTTCGTATAAAATCAATTCAAAGAATGCATCCTTTTCAGAGCCTGCATTCTTTGAACTTAAAATTATTTCAACAGGATTTTAAAAATGACAATAAAATCTTTCAAGTCAGAAAATTTCGGAAAATCAAAATCAATCCGCGTACCAGGTTCAAAAAGCCACACAATCAGAGCACTCATTCTTGCGTCACTTTGCGACGGAGAAACAAAAATCTTCAATCCGTTAAAAAGTCAGGATGCACTTGCAACTGCCGAAGCCGTAAATGAGATTGGTGCCAAAGTTGAATTTCATGATGAGGAAAATTTCTGGCTTGTAAAAGGAGCAGGCATTAAACTTCATCTTCCGGAAAAAGAAATCAATGTTCAGAACTCAGGTTCACTCATGTATTTTCTGACTCCGGTTCTTGCAACACTTGAAGGCCGCTGTGTAATCACAGGGGACGAATCCATTCAGAAGCGTCCTGTTGATCATCTTATCGATGCACTCTGCCAGCTTGGAGCAGATGCCCGCTGTTTAAATGAAAAAAGTCAGACACCGCCATTTGAATTTACAGGTCCTATTTCAAATGAAGGAATTTTATTTACAAAAGGAAAACTTTCACAATACATTTCCGGATTTATGATGGCAGCAACAAGAATGAACGGTCTGACACAGATCATGCTTACAAATCCGCAGGAAACTCCTTATCTTTCAATGACAAAATACTGGCTTGATAAATATGGAGTTCAATCTGTAATTTCTGAAGATTATAAATGTATCTGTGTTTCTGGTCCTGCAAGACTTGATGCGCAGGATGTAATTATTCCTTCTGACTGGGAAGCAGTTGCTTTTCCTGTTATTGCTGCGATCTGTGCCGGAGAAAATATTACCGTTACTGATATTGATGACAGTGGAACTCAGGGTGATGAAAAGATTGTTGATATTCTCAAAGACTATGGCGCTGATATTGAGTGGAACAGAGAAAAAAAAATCATCGAAGTGAATAAAAATAAATACAATAAAAATTCTTCTGATACAAATTCCACAAACATTCTTAAAGTAAAAGGCGATAAAAAAACTATTTCAATGAAAGATTATCCTGATGCAATCTGTGCACTCTGCATAACAGCATGCGCTGCAGAAGGTCTTACTGTTTTTACAGACATCGATATCTGCCGTAAAAAAGAAACTGACAGAATTAAAGCGATGACTGAAATTTTATCTTCACTTGGCGCAGACATAAAAGATAAAGGAGACACTCTCGAAATAAACGGAAAAGGTCTTTCATTTTTGCACGGTGGTAAAGTTGAAAGTTTTAAAGATCACCGAATTGCAATGAGTCTTGCGTGCCTTGGTCTTGCATTTGAAAAAGAAAATGCCGTTGAAATTAAAGATGCAGAATGCTGTGCCGTTTCATTTCCTGATTTTTATAATGTTATGAACAGTGAGCTTGGAACTTCTTTTGAAAAAGCAGACTGATTTTTTTCTGAAAACCGGAATTACAAAAATTATTTCTGACAGACAGACTCAAGTAAATTAAGCTGTCCTTTTTTTGCATGATAATTTTCCAAAAGCTGGGAATATAAAATCTTATGTCCCTTATTATAATAATTAATCTTAATATTATAAATTCCATCAGGAACTGTAAGACCTGCAATACTTGCTGTTCCAGGAAAATATCTGCAGATTCTTACATCTGCTCTTTCAGTAGCTTCTGTCGCAACCTGAGAAACCATGCTTAAAGCTCCAAAGAGAAATTTCATCTGAGACTGTCTTGAAAGAGCAGAAGCAGTAGAAAGAGCTCCGGAACCGACAGATTTTCCAATCGAACGGAGCATTGATCTGCAGTAAATTGAACCGAGATGCTGTTTATAAGTATCACAGACAATATTATCAATCGGTTCAAGTTTTTTAAGGGAAGCTTTATATTGCTTTTGATTTTTTGTATCTGTCATAACAATCTGAACTGCAGAAATTATGCTTTCTCTTTTTACCATAACAGGAAGTGCCTGCTTATAATATGCTCCCCGGAAAGGAAGTCTTATCTCAACTTCCTGTTTTAAAGGACTGAATCCTGTAAAAGTAATAAAATTTACGCGTGCCATATTTGAAGGCGGCTCAATATCATCTTTTATACATTCGGGAATATTAAAATTATAAATTTCTTTCTGAAGCAAAAATGCATCCTGAATTTTTTTATAATCTACATTCGCATTTGAACTGTCACCATCTGCACGATAAAGCAAAAGACTCAGATATCTTGCTAAAGCACTGTTATGAAATTTTACCTCTGTATCAACAGAAGAAAAATCATTTTTTTCCAGTTTTGATTTCTGCACTTCAAGAACAGATTCATATTCTGTTCCAACAAGTTTCATTTTATTATCAAATCGTTTGATTTCTACAAAAGCATCATCAAACTTTTTCATATGAAGATAATTTAAACACATAAAAATATTTGTATACAAATCTTCATAAGTTTCACCAGGATAATCCTGAACAGTGTCATTTATAATTCCGGTTGCAATGGTCTGTGAAATACTTTTTGTGAAATTTCTTTCTATTTCTTTTTCAGCAAGAGAAAAATTTTCATTGCTTTCTTTAAAGTTTCCGGAAAAATGTTTTAATAATCCCTGATCAAGATACAAAAGCACATTCTCTTTCTTTGTGTAATAATATTCCTTACCGGATTCGAGAGATGCTGAAGCTGTTGCATAGTCATTGTTTCTGATTGCTGTATCAACAGCAGTAAAATTTTTATCTGCCATTGTAGTACATGAAACAGATAAGAAAATTAAAAGCGAGAAAAATATCAGGATTTTAATAATAATTTTTTGCATAATTTTAATAATTTTATTTGGACATCAAAACTGCAATCGTAACTGCATCCCTGATGATATTTTCAATTATACAGTATTCATTCGGCATATGAGCTGTTTCGTCCATTGTGCTCCATACAACGCAGTCAAAACCTTTGTTGCGAAGTTCTGCACCTACTGTTCCTCCACCGATTCCGATTATTTTTGAGTCAATGTCATGAGCTTCTTTAATGGAATCTGAAAGTAACGACACCACTTTAGAATTTTTTGGAGTTGCACGCGACTGCGCTTTCTGTAAGATTTTATAACTTACAGTCACACCAAATTTTCTTTCAATTTTTTTACATTGTTTTTCAACTTCTGATAAAACTTTTTCACATGAATAACATGGAAGAATTCTCATATCCATATAAAAGACATCACGTCCCGGAATAATATTTACGCCTTCGACATTTGCCTTTCGCATTGTCGGTTCAAAAGTTGAATAACACGGAGTAAAAAGAAAATCTTTTTTATTAAACTTCTTTTTAAGTTCAGAATTCAATTTAACAGAAAGTGTACTTGCGGCAAGGCAGGCATTTTTTCCTTCATCAGGACGAGAGCCGTGACACTGCTTTCCGTTGACTGTAAACTCAAGCCAGAGAATATTCTTTTCTGCAACTTCAATTGTCTCACCTTTCGGATCTCCTCCGTCAGGAATGATAATCAAATCTTCTTTTGAAAAAAGTTCAGGATGATTTTCAAGAAGCCAGATGATTCCATATTTACTGCCGACTTCTTCATCTGCTTCGAATAAAAGTTTTACGGTGTGCTTTGGTTTTAACCCGTTTTTGACATAAGCCCAGACAGCAGCAAAGGCCGAAACAAGTCCCTGCTGGTTATCTTCGACTCCGCGGCCGAAAAGCTTTCCATCTTTTTCAACAACTTTCCACGGATCTGTATTCCACAAAGATAAATCTCCCGTCGGAACGACATCAAGATGAGCCATCACCCAGATTGAATAATCGTCTGACTCACCTTCGATTGTTGCAATAAGATTTGGTCTTATGGAATTTTTAGCCCTTGAATCAGGAGCGTCATAACGGGAAAGCTCTGTAATTCCATGTTCTTTTAAAAATGACTGCAATGCTTCACATTTATCTAATTCACCGTCTCCTCCATTTTCTGGAGCAAGAGCTTTATGCGATGTCAAAAGCGTTTCAAGCTTAATGTATTCTGCACGGTTTTCAAAAATAAATTTTTTTAATGTTTCAATATTGCAAGTCATTTTTAATTCCACTTAAAACGAAAAATTATTTTTTAAGAAATTTTTTATAAGCTTTGTATGTTGAATCAATCAAAGTGTCAATGTCAGAATACTTAGCTTTCCAGCCTAAAAGTTCTTCTGCTTTTTTTGCAGACGCAACGAGATTTGCAGGATCTCCAGGACGGCGTTCAACATAATCTGCAGGAATCGGGTGACCTGTAATTCTTCTCGCTGCTTCAACCATTTCTGTAACTGTTGTTCCTGTTTCACTTCCAAGGTTAACAGTAATGCTTTCATTTTTAGAAGAAATATATTCAAGAGCTTTAACATGCGCAGAAGCAAGATCATTAACATGAACATAATCACGGATACAGGTTCCGTCGCGTGTATCATAATCATTTCCGAAGATTTTCATTTTTTCGCGCATACCGCATGCAACTTCCATTACGATTGGAAGAAGGTTTGCAGGATTCTGTTCAAGGCCGTACAGAATTCCATCAACATCATAACCTGCAGCGTTGAAATAACGGAGTGCTGCAAACTTAAGTCCTTTGAGTTTGTCATACCATGCCATGAACTCTTCGATTTTAAGTTTTGTAAATCCATAATAATTTTCCGGATTTTTCGGATGATTTTCATCGATAGGAAGATACTGAGGTTCGCCGAATGTTGCAGCACTTGAAGAGAAAACCATGTACTTGCAGTCGTGTTCAACTGCGCTGTTGAGAATATTCAAAGTTCCTGTGATGTTGTTAACAGAATATTTTTCAGGTTTAATCATTGATTCGCCAGCTGCCTTGAATGCTGCAAGATGAATGAATGCATCAAAACCTTTTGAGAATGCTTTATCGAGCTGTTTCTTATTAAGAATGTCGCCTTTAATAAATCCGTTTTCCTTAAAAAGATTCTGTTTAAGTCCAGAAGAAAGATTATCAAATACAGTTACTTTATGTCCCTTTGACATCAATTCTTTGACAACATGACTTCCAATATATCCGGCACCGCCGATTACGAGTACTTTCATAGCTAAACCTCACGGTATAATAATTTGACAGATATTATACCATAAAGTGTTACTTTTGAAAATGCAGGCAGTTTATTATTGAATTTTATTATTGTTAATTTTCTGATCTGAAAACAAATTCTGATTCCGGATTATATGATTCTAATACATAAATCTGAGGCTCATTCTGAAGAGGAGCATAAGTCCAGGATTCACATTTAATTACATCACTATCAATATTTCTGAAACAATTATAAACAGTGTTCTTAGCCCTGTCATAAAAACATCCGGTAAAATCATCATCAGTGTAAGGATTTGCAGAATTTAAATCCTGAATAAAGTCTGCAAAAATGTACAGTCTGCCTTCTTTTCCGGTATAAAGACAGACATTCTGTTTATCAGAATCTGAAATCCGTTCATAAATTTCAATTACAGGATATTCCTCTTTTGAATCCGGATTTATATGTGATTTAACTACAATCTCTGAAATATTATTGTAAACATTTGTTCCGGGTAAAAAAAGTTCTTCAGACTGTCCCTTTGAGTTTACAAATGCCATACCGCATATTTTTTTAGATGAATTATTTCCAAGTTCTTCAGCTACAGTACAGTTGACTTTGCAGTTTACTATCGGATTATGTAAAACAGATCCGTTAAAATCTTCATAAACTGCATTTGCTATATCCATGGAATTTATAACGCCTGTTCTTCCTTTTTCTGTTCTTACAATACAATAAGGAAAGATGCATCCATTTTCAATTTTTACCATTTCTTTATCTGAATAATCAAAATAGTCAATTATATAAATATGTTCATTCGGATTTAAAACTTCTTCTGAAAGATCCTGATAAATTATTTTTGAAGGACATCTTGTATACGCATTTTCATACTGCATATCAAAAATATAATTATTTTCTTCTGTTGCATCATAAAACGGTTTTACTGGCACCTGAACAAAAACAAAATCACCAAAAACCCATCCTTCTATATTTTCAGATGAACGGATTTTTACCCATTCAGAAGAAACTCCGTCAATTACAGTTTTTTCCGGTGTCATATCAAGAACAGTTACAATTGAATTATTATAAACGGCTCCTGCTTTTTCAGATTCAACATCAGGCAAAGTCCGGATATTGATTTTAGTATTTGAATCTGCTTTTATAAATGCATTTTCGAAATAATAATTTTTAATGATATCATCTGATGAATTGAAATATCTGCAGACATTCCAATCATATTTTTTATCTTTTGGTTCTTCTTTTATGTTCTGAAATTTCTTAACGGCATCTGTAAAATTAAAATAAACAGTCGGAACATCAAGAAGTTCTGAATACTTTGGATTTTCAGACTGCTTTGCTAGCTGACCGTAAGTCAATCCGTTTCCGGAATCCCAGTCTGAAATAAAACCATGGACGGACATAAGATATTCAAAAACTTCATAAGAATCATTTTTAACAGCACACGCAAGAAGTGTTTCTTCTTCCGGATAATAAACAGTATCCAGGTCTGTTTCAATATAACCGTTCAGATATTTTAAAAGTTTTTTATAATTATATTTTGCTGCGAAATATAATGGTGAATTTGTTTTAAATTCATCATAATCAGTATATTCATTGGGAGACATGATTAAATCAAGAGCGTTTATAATTTTCTGTTCATCAATCTTTTTTTCATGTGCTGTTTCAATTATTTTTTTTATAAGAAGATGACAGTCTTCCAGTTTGATACTATGCTGCTGATTAAAAAAAAGTCCGGTATAAGAAAGTCCGGCAAGAAAATCAGCGGCAAGTTTTTCATAATCAGATGGAAGAAGATTTACATCAGAAATATAGCACCAACCTGCACTCTTTCTTTTATTTTCATCTGTACATAAAACTTTTAAAACAAAAGTATCAGAACATTTTCGTATTTCACGAATTTCAATTTTACTGTTTTCATCAATACTGCATACACTTTCTTTCATATCAGAAAGATCATAAATCAAAAATTCAGATGAAGACGGAACAGCATTAAGTCCAATTACTTTTTCAAAACCTATTTTTTTAGTCCTATTATTTTGACATGAACACAAAACAGATATTAAAATGAATATAAAAGAGAAAGATATTTTTTTCATTTTCAAAACCTTTTTTCTAATTATTTAACTGAAATATTAAAGAAATCTTACCAGTGTTTCAAGAAGTTTCTGCATATCAAGCGGCTTTGAAAGATGTTCATCCATTCCTGCGGCAAATGCATTCTTACGGTCTTCTTCAAATGCATTTGCTGTCATTGCAATTACCGGAACACGAACGTTGTATTCTCTTGCAGTTTTTTTAATAAGTTTAGTAGCTTCGTAACCGTTCATCTTAGGCATCTGAACATCCATTAAAATAAAGTCATAATAATGAAGCCTGTCATTTTTAAGAGCATTCTGATACATTTCTACAGCAATATCACCATCACAGGCTTCTTCAATAATCAGACCATAATCCTCAAGAAGATCTTTTGCGATTTCACGGTTCATTTCATTATCTTCTACAAGAAGAACTCTGCGTCCGTTAAATGAAAAATCAGTAATATTTGGAACATTCGGCTTTGATGCATTTTTATCTTTATCAATTTTAAGGTCAAATGTAATTTCAAATTTTGTTCCTTTACCAGGAGAAGAAGTTACATCAATTGTTCCACCCATAAGATCAACAAGACTTTTTACAATCGACATTCCAAGTCCCGTTCCCTGAATTTTACTTACAGTAGAATTGCTTTCGCGTGAAAAAGGTTCAAAAAGAACTTTAAGAAATTCTTCACTCATTCCAATTCCATTATCAGAAATTGTAAGAACATAAGTCGCATAATCCTGTTTTCTTGGTGGAATTTCTTTAATGTGGAATTCAACAGTACCGCCTTCCGGTGTATACTTGATTGCATTTCCGGCAACATTAAGCGTAATTGAACTCATTCTCGCTTCATCAGCAAAAACATATTCATGTTCAATATCATCAATCGAATAATTAAATGTTAAACCTTTTGATTTTGCCTGTCCCGAAAGAACTGCAATCTTACTTGTAAATTTGTCACGGATATTAACAGCAGTTTCATTGAATTCAATTCTGCCGGACTCAATTCTTGACATTTCAAGAATCTGATTTATCAGAACAAGAAGTTCTTTGCTTGACAGATCAATTTTTTCAAGATATTCAAAAAGACGTTTTTTATTGTCAGCATATTTTTTTGCCATTGCCGTAAAACCAGTGATTGCATTCATCGGAGTACGGATGTCATGCGACATGCTGAAAAGAAAATTGGTCTTTGATTTATTTGCAAGCTCTGCAGCCTTATATGCCTGTTGAATTTTTTTCTGCTGCTCTTCACGTTCAGCACTGAATGAATCTATTAAACTGAATGCAAGGATAAACATAGCCGGCGTTCCGTCTTCATGACGCGATCCGACGATTCCTGTTGCATTTCCCCATTTTTCCTGCTCAGAAACAACTGTCTTATATGTGTATGTTGCCTTGTTTTCATTTCTGAATCTTTCTTTAAGATAATTGACATCTTTAATTCTCAAAAAGAAATCTTTCGTTTCGCCTTCATACAGATCTGCAATAAACTGAATGACCGGCTCATAGGCTGCAACTTCCCCGATCTTTCCAAACGCAAACTGCGGATCACCTTTAATAAACTGAACAAGTCCGTCATCAAGATCTACGGCAAAAATTGCAAAATATTCTGATTCGAGTTTTTCAAACATAAGTCTATTTGCAAAACCGATGTCATTCTGCCTGAAACTCTGCAAAACTTCTGTATCAGAAAATTTTACGACACGCATTTCAAAATAATGTTTAACTGAACTTGAAATATCTCTGTATTCAACTACATATTCTCCGTCTTTCTGCACACGGTCAAGCATATATTCTGGTGAAGTTACTTTACGCATTATTTCGCGGTCTTCTGGAAATACACAGTTATTTACATAATTTGCAATTGAAGAAGTATAAGGTTCTGTATCGCTGTAATTAGCTCTGCCGTCACATCTGTCATGAACTGTTTTTCTGATATTTTTTTTACAGTCGATTATAAAAAGGCCTTCATCACTTGCCATTTTATTGATAAGGTTCTGATGAAAATTATTTCGTTCTACGTTGGTAATTTCTTTTTTAAATTCTTCTGAAATGTTGAGATAAAGAAGAACCGCATGATCTTCATCTTCACCGCGTATTACAATTCCACGGAACATTTCTCCGTTTCCGTTTTCATTTTCGCGAAAGTTGAAAGTATAACTGTCTCTGTCCTTTAATGCCTTTCTTGCATATTCAAGACTGAGATTTTTTGCAACAAGTTCCCTGTCTTCTTCATGGACATAATTCTGAACATAAAATCCGACAGCATCATCAAATGAATATACCATTCTGCCAAGTTCAGCATCATTCATCATCGCATCCTGCAGAACCTGCACAGTTTTGTCAGAAATATTCACATAAAATGCAGTCGCGCACATTCCGATTACATAATTTGCAATTGCAGAACTTGCCCCTGCAGTCAACTTATCAACCATACACTCTCTCCAATAGACACTTTTTGCCTATTTTTTAAGTTTAAGTCTGATTTAGCCCTATGTCAATTTTTATAAGTGGAATTTGCCCGTCCAGCGTTAGCGTACTCATCCGTGTGGCCTAAAAACTTCTTACCTCACCCGCGGAATGTCATCAATTCTGGTAGTCCAGCACGGGCTCAGATAATCGCGTTTCATTCCCCAGTTTTCATCGGTTATCGCTTTTGCAACATGCAGCACCTGTCTGCCGTAGGACGCCGAAAGTGAATCAAGACTTTTCATGAAATTTCGTTTTTTTATATCAGAAAGCGGATCTATCCAGAGTTCCCCCTGAAAAGCTTCAGGATATAAATCGCAGAGAGTTACCAAAATCGTTTTGTAGCCGTAGCCTTCACGAAAGATTCGCGGAAGTGCAAGTTCTGCAGCCCGTACGATGTCCGGTGAAAAACTTGTGAGCCGTGGAAGAACGACCATCATTCCGTTTGAATACTGGGAAGCTTCGTCGTCTGAATAATAGTTGCAGGTTGAAATGTAAATCTGAACTGCCTTACATTCCGAGTGCTGCTGCCTTAATCGTTCGACTGCAAGTTCTGTGTACTGAACGAGGGCAACTTCAAGCGTCTTGATGTCGTAGATTTTTTTTGAAAACTGGCGGCTTGATGTGATGACTTCTTTTTTGTTTCTCGTAATTTTATCAATCATCCGCTTTCCGTTCAGTTCTTCAACAGTAGCGTAGCCTTGAATTGTCAGAAGTTTTTTTGCGTCGCGGAGGTTTAAATGCTTGAGCTGAAGTGCGTTGCAGATGGAATGTGACCGCAGTTTTGATGCGCGCGCAGGGCCTATTCCCCAGATGGTACCAACATCAGTTTCTTCTAAAAGAGAATCAACTTTGTCTTTTTCGTAAACGTAAACTCCGCCGTGTTTTTTGGCATTTTTATTGTAAAGCTTTGCGAGAGTTTTTGTCGGAGCAATTCCTACACAGATCGGCATTCCTACTTCTTTGTAAATGCGCCTTTTAAGTTCCATTCCGATATCATAAAACTCACGCACAGAAAAACTGCAGCCGTCAAAAAAAAGAAACGACTCATCAATCGAATATTCCTCAATATCAGGCGCATATTCCAGATATATGGAAGTAATCCGTCTGGAAATATCTGCGTACAAAGTATAATTGCTCGAAAAAACTGCAACATCATGTTGACGGCAGACCGCTTCGACTTTGAAAAACGGATCGCCGCGTTTTATTCCGATGGCTTTTGCTTCTTTGTTGAGGGCAATGATAATTCCATCATTATTGGAAAGAACTGCAACAGGTTTTCCGCGAAGATCGGGACGATAAATCTGCTCGCACGAAGCATAAAAACTGTTGCCGTCTGCGTGCATTATCACTGTTCGCGCACCTTGTGAATGACATAAGAAATTGTCCCTGTTATCGAAGCTTCGCCCTTGATGTTGAAAACGCGGCCGAGAACAAAATGTCCGTCTTCTTCGTAGACGACGAGGCTGTTTTTATTTACAGGGCGCGCGCGGTCGATGACGAGAAGATCGCCATTGTAGATTCCCATTTTGGTATAACGGGTCGACTCGATCTGCATAAAGACTGTCGCCGACGGATGAGAAATGAGAAGTGTATTTAAGTCAATTGAACTGTCTTCGTAGCCCTGTGCCGGGCTTGGAAATCCTGTAATCACTCGAAACTCCGCTTTTTATGTATAGTGTACATATTAACAGAGTTTTGAGTTTAAAGCAAGAGTTTTGTATAGTAAATAAAAATCAAGTATTCATGCGTTTTTATTATTTCTGAACAAGCTTAAAACGCATCACGTTCCATGAAACAGGTTTTAATGGAATGTGATAAACCGCGTCATCTGACTGAATGAGCTGTGCACTCTGCGGTTTTACGGCATCCGGTTTTTCAAGGGAATTCTTTGCGTTCAAATCTGTACCGGTAAGTTCTGTTCTGTAGAACATTTCTGATTTTTCAAACGAGCGTAAATCAATTTCTGTTTCAGAAATTTCTGTTTTGCTTGTATTCAATGCAAAAACTGTCAGTTCACTTTCATCTTCTGAAAGAATTGCTGCAAAAATAACTGCCGGAACATCGCCATACTTTGTAATTTTATTTTCTGTCCTGCAGACCGGAGTTAAAGAAGTTCCACGGCCATAAAGACTCATATCCTGATAAGGATAGTAAATTGTCTGCTTGAAAGAACCTTTTCCAGGTTCTGTAAAAATCGGAGCAATTACATTTACAAGCTGTGCAAGGCAGCTGACTTTTACGCGGTCAACATGACGCAGAAGTGTAATACACATTCCGCCGAATGCAAGAGCATCAAGAAGACTGTACTGGTCTTCAAGAAGACGCGGAGCTTTGTGCCATGGATGAGGTTTCTGATTCTGCTGGTACCAGATGTTCCATTCATCAAAAGAAAGCATCATTGTTTTTTTACTTCGCTTTACGGCTTTGACATAATCACATGTAGCGGCTGCTGTCTTAATAAAATTATCCATGTCTGCAAAACTTGCTAAAAAGTCATCATCATTGTTGAAGTTTTCAAAATAGCGGTGAATTGAAATATAATCTGCATAATCGTAAGTATGTTCAAGAACAGTTCTGTCCCATGAAGGATATGTAGGCATCTCGCTCGAAGCAGAACCGCAGACAACACATTTGATTGAATCGTCTGTCCATTTTAAAAGTTTGATTGTTTCGAGAGCTTTTTTTCCGTATTCGTCTGCATCAAGATGACAGATCTGCCACGGGCCGTCCATTTCGTTTCCAATGCACCATGTCTTGATGTTATATGGTTTTTCATGTCCGTTTGCACGGCGTAAATCTGACCAGTAAGTTCCTTTTTCGAAATTTGTATATTCGATTAAATCGGCAGCATCCTGTGGAGTTCCTGTTCCCATGTTGACAGCTCCAAGAATTTCAGTTCCGGTTTTCTGAGTCCAGTCGTAAAATTCATCGATTCCGATTTCGTTTGTTTCAATTGTGTGCCATGCACGGTCAAGTCTTGTCGGGCGTTTGTCGCGGGGACCTATTGCATCTTTCCAGTTGTAGCCTGACAGAAAATTTCCGCCCGGATATCTGATGAGTTTTACGCGAAGGTCTTTTACAAGCTGAATTACATCTTTTCGGAATCCCTGCTCATCACTTTGTGGATGTCCTGGCTCGTAAATTCCATTATAAACTGCGCGGCCAAGCTGTTCGATAAAAGAGCTGAATAAAGTGTCTTCAACTTTTCCGATTTCAAATTCTTTAACGATAGAAACTTTTGTTTTCATAATTTACCACATAAAAAAAGCTTTCAGCATTGAAAACTGAAAGCCTTCGATTTTTTAAACAATTCCAGTTAACAGATATAGAATAACACACAAATACGGAACTGCAAACTTTAAAAGCATAATCATCAACAAATCAAAATAGCTTTCTTTATGCGAAAGTCCGCAGATTGCAAACATTGTTACGAGAGCACCGCACTGTGGAGCAGGATCGATTCCGGCACCGGCAAGTGTAATTATTCTGTGGAATGCATCAAGAGAAATTCCGTTTGCGATTGCCATGTTCTTCCAGAGTTCGCCGAATTTTGAAAGGGCGATTGTGATTCCACTTGATGCAGAGCCTGTGATTCCGCCTGTGATGTTTGTCGTTAAAACTGCTGACCAGAGCGGGTTTCCGTTTGATGACAATTTCATGAGTGCATCTTCGATTACTGCAAAACCGATTACGCTTGTTACTACGCATCCGAAAGCAAAACCTGATGCAACATTGAAGACTGCAGTTCCTGAAGAAATTGCAGAGCCGTTGATTGTCTTTATGAGTTTTGATTTTTCATTTTTTTCGTGTGCAGTTAAAATATTTTTTCTTCCGATAATGACTGTGATGACTGATGCAGCGATTGTTGCAATCGAAACAGCCCAGAGTGAAGAAATCTGCCAGCGTTTTGCAAAGTTCCAGCCAAAAGGATTGCTCAAGAAAATGTTCAAAAAGATTACGAGCAAAAGTGGAATTAACGAAAGACGCCAGTCAGGTAAGAGAGCTGCGTCTGGTTCGAGGTTTCCTTCGTTCGGATGATTTCCGTAGCCCTCACCTTTTGCGTTTAATAATTTTGTTCTGTAGCCGACCCAGAGAAGACCGATTGCGATGAAACAAGCTGTTGCAAAAAGTCCGAGTCCGATTCCAGACCATGTTGAAGTTCCGAAATATTCTGTCGGAATGATGTTCTGTGTCTGTGGAGTTCCAGGAAGAGCAACCATTGCAAAAGTAAAAATGCCGACCCAGAGGGCAGCAGGTAAAAGTCTTTTTGGAATTCCAGCTTTTCTGAAAAGAACCGCACCAAACGGATACATTACAAATGCAACAACAAATACACTGAGGCCGCCGTATGTCAAAATTCCACAGCCGATAATTACTGCAAGAACTGCACGCTTTGCACCGAGCACATCAGAAATTTTATTTGCAATCGAAGCTGCAAGTCCGCCTTCTTCCATAAGTTTTGCAAAAATTGCACCGAACAAAAAGACAGGAAAAAACTTTCCGATATATTCTGCAGCCTTGATAAAGTAAACGCTTCCCAAAACATCAAGAATCGGTTTACCGCATCCGACTGCAGCAACAACTGCCATTACAGGTGCAATCAAAATAATCGACACACCGCGATAAGCAAGATACATAAGTCCAGCGATTGCTACAAAAATAAAAATTGTACTTAAGATATTCATATTAAACCTTCAATAAAATTAATTCTTCTTTTCAAACACTGGGTTTCCGTGAGTGTATGTCGGGAGAACTTTTGGCGAAACCAAATCTGTTTTGATTCCGGCCTTTTCTCTTTCGTTTTCAAAATCTTTTACAAAGTCGAGAGTAATTTCTTTTGCAAGTTCTGTTGTTTTGCAGATCTTTGCAGCTTCGATTCCGGCAACGCGACCGAATACTACGACATCAAGAAGTGAGTTTCCCATCAAACGGTTAGTTCCATGAACGCCGCCTGTTGCTTCTCCTGCAACAAGAAGATTACCTACACCTGAATGACAATTGCGGTCGATTTCAATTCCACCGTTCTGATAATGCAATGTCGGATAAACCAAAATCGGTTCTTTTGTAATGTCGATTCCGTATTTGATGAACATGTTGTACATCGCTGGAATACGTTTTAAAATTGTTCCTTCTCCGTGAATTTTTTCAATCATCGGAGTGTCGAGCCAGACTGCGTCACAGATTTCTGTTTTGATTCCGTTTCCGTTTCTGCATTCGCGGATGATTCCAGATGCGTTAACGTCGCGTGTTTCAAGCGGATGAATGTAAACTTCACCTTTTGCGTTTACAAGTTTTGCTCCGAGCGAGCGGACTTTTTCTGTAACGAGCTTTCCGAGAATCTGTGAAGGATAAGCAGCGCCAGTCGGATGATACTGAAGTGAATCCTGGTACATAAGTTTTGCGCCTGCTCTGTAAGCCATCACAAGTCCGTCGGCTGTTGCACCATAATGGTTCGATGTCGGAAATCCCTGATAGTGCATGCGGCCTGCTCCGCCTGTTGCAAGAATTACAACTTTTGCTTTTGCGATCATGATTTCGTTTGTTTCGATATTCATGAGAACAGCACCAGCTGCATTTCCTTTTTTATCTTTTATGATTTCAATTGCAGCAGTAAAGTCTACGACTATAATGGAATTTTTACGATTGAATGTTTCATCACGGAGTGTACGCATGATTTCGGCACCTGAATAGTCTTTGCATGCGTGCATTCGTTTACGGCTTGTTCCGCCACCATGAGTTGTTACCATTGTTCCGTCTGCTTCTTTGTCAAACTCAACGCCGAGTTCATTGAGCCATTTGATTGCAGAAGGCGCATTGTTTGTAAGTGTATAAACGAGTTCCGGTTTTCCGTCAAAGTGTCCGCCGCCGAATGCATCAAGGTAATGCTGCGCCGGGCTGTCATTAGGTTTGTCAGCTGCCTGAATTCCACCTTCTGCCATCATTGTGTTTGCGTCGCCTACTCTGAGTTTTGTAACGAGCAAAACTTTTGCACCTGCATTGCTTGCTTCGATTGCAGCAGAACATCCGGCACCGCCTCCACCAATTACGAGAACATCAGTTTCATAATTTATTTTTGAAAGGTCAATCTGATCTGGCTCGAGACGAGGTTTTGCTTCAAGCATGTCGACAAGTTCGAGCGGCGCTTTCTGTCCTTTGTTCGGACCGATTTTAATTTCTTTAAACTGTTCTTTGATTCTGTCAGGATGGAATTTCAAAAGAAGTTCATCTTTTTCTTCTGCAGTAAGACGAGCTGGTTCATATTTCATGTTGCGTTCGCGGTTTGCTTCTACAACTTTTGCTTCTTCGTCTAAATAATTTCCGTACATACTTTTTCTCCTTAGGGGCACGCCCCTAAAACCCTGTTCTTGGGGGAGGACAACCCCTCTACTCAGAAGCGGGGGTTTTCCTCCCCCAAACCCCTTTCTTTCCCCAGCACTGTTTAAGGCTCCGCCTTAAAAATCCGTAAGTTAAACAGGTAGATCTTTTTTATTTTTCAATTTCTCTATTGTTATACATATCTTTGATTTTATCCAAATCATTCAATGACATTTCCATCATCTTTACGATGTCTGCTTCGCATTTTCCATCTTCAATTTCTTTAACGCGGTCCATAAGATGCTGAGCAAGCGGCTGAATATATTTTCCGTTCAAACGGCGTGCAAGTTCTGCAACCTGCGGATGAGAAATACCAGCAGGACATCTTGAAGAACAGCAGCCGCACATAACGCAGTCAAAAGAAAGTTCTGCACACTTTGCAAAGTCGCCACGCTGAGCCATTGCGATGTACTGCATTGTCTTTAATCCCTGAGGGCAGGCGCGTGTACATGCATTGCATCCGACGCACGAATAAATCTCAGGATAAAGCTGCATCATAACAGACTGTTCCGGTTTTATTTTTTCAATATCATAAATCTGTTTTACAAGCGGAAAGAATGGAAGTGTTGCGATGAACATTCCCTCTTCAACTTTCTTCGAACACGCAAGACAAGTCATAAGCTGATTCTGTCCTTCGATTCGATAAATCGTAGCACATGCACCACAAAATCCGTTTCTGCATCCGCATCCGCGCTTAAGCTGATATCCCGCATATTCCATCGCATTCATAATCGTCAGCTCCGACGGAACCATATATTTCTTTCCAAAAAGATAAATCGCAACCATAGTTTTTTCTGGCATTGTAATCTCCTTTCAATTTTATTTGTCACAAGTTTTTTTTGCCACACGGATTAGTCCGCTACGCTGGTCGGGCTACGCCCTCCCCCTAAAGATTTAAACCACTTCTATTAATTTAAATTGAAGTGACTATGGGTTTGGGTGGCGACGTAGTCGCCACAGCGTTAGCGTACTCATCCGTGTGGCCACATTATTTACACATCCTCAAATTTAGAAATTCTTTCCCATTTCAAAGTACTTACTCCAAAATTAAACAATAACCCAACTTGATTATGTGTTGCTGATAGATAATTTAACACTTGAGCCTTATGCTCTTTTACTAAATTATTTACAGCTTTTAATTCCACAACAATTTTATCATAACAAAGAAAATCAACTATATATTCTTTATCAAGTTTTTGTCCTTTATAAAAAATATTAAGTTTCTTTTCTCGTTCATAAGGAATTTTTTGTAATTGGAATTCTTTTTCCAAGGCTTCCTGGTAAACTGGTTCCAAAAAACCATTACCTAACTCTTTATGAACTTCTAAGCAAGCATTAATTATTTTTGAAGTTTCTTCTTCAAATAATAACATTCATACTCCTTTTTTTTTGCCACACGGATTAGTCCGCTACGCTGGTCGGGTTACGCCCTCCCCCTAAAGATTTAAACCACTTCTATTAATTTAAATTGAAGTGATTATGGGTTTGGGTGGCGACGTAGTCGCCACAGCGTTAGCGTACTCATCCGTGTGGCCTCTATATTTCCTGCAAAAAAATATCTCCCTCTTACCACACCCTCATCAATACTCCGGTGGTAATTCCCCTAATTCGTCAAAGCTGAAAACAGGGCCGTCCTTGCAGACAAACTTGTCACCGATATTACAGCGCCCGCATTTTCCGATTCCACATTTCATGCGCATTTCCATTGTTGTAAAAATCTGTTCTTTCTTGAAGCCGAGCTTGATAAGTGCATCGAGTGAAAGATGAATCAAAACCGGAGGACCGCACATGATTACTGTCATCGATGGATCAGGATTTAATTCTGTTACGAAAGGAGGAACAAAACCTACGTGACCGTTCCAGCCTTCTTCTTCGCGGTCGATTGTCAAATCAATCGAGCAGTTCGGCTGCTTCATCCAAACGTTTTTCATTTCATCAAGACGAACTAAATCTGCAACAGAGCGGCTTCCGTAGATTACCTGAATCTTTCCGTAATCACTTCTTTTATCCATCATGTAATTTACAACAGAGTGAACAGGCGCAATTCCGATTCCACCTGCAATTACAAGAATGTCTTTTCCTTTCAATTTTGTATCAACAGGAAAACCGTTGCCGATAGGACCGCGCACACAGATTTCCTGACCGACTTCTGCAGCATGGAGCCACTCAGTTACACAGCCGCATCTCTTGATTGAAAATTCCATATAATCTTTTTCTGTCGGACTTGATGTAATCGAAATCATCGACTCACCGACACCAGGAACAATAAGCATCGCGCACTGACCGGGAATATGTTCAAATAATTTTTTTCCGTCGAGGCCGACAACACGAAAAGTTTTTACATCAGGAGTTTCTTCTTTGATGTCAATAATTTTTCCTACGTAAGGAATAAAGCTTTCTGTGTTTTCCATAATCAAAATTCCTCATTGAGCATTTTTATAACTTTTACAATGTTCATATTTACAGGACAGCTTTCAAGACAGCGTCCGCATCCGACACATGCAAAAACATTTTCTTTTGCCATCGGATAATATTTAAGCTTATGCATAAAACGCTGTCTGCTTCTTTCTTTCTGCGTAGTTCTTGGATTTGCCGCAGCCATCTGAGTAAAATCAGAATACATGCAGCTGTCGTAGCATCTGACCTGTTCAATTTTTTTTCCGTTGTCATAATCGCGCACATCAAAACACATGCATGTCGGACAGACATAAGTACATGTTCCGCAGCCGAGACATGGCTCTGCAATTTTATCCCAAGCTTTTGCATTGAACATTTCGAGCATCGGAAGCTTTTTGATTTTTTCAAGATCAAGAGATGCAAATGGAACTTCAGAAATTTTGTTTCTGATATCTTTCTGTACCTCTTTTATTTTTTCTTCTGTGGAATTTTCAAAAACCGTTTTTACGCTTTCTAAAAACTTTTTTCCCTTTTCTGTTTTTGCATCAAAGAAAAATTTACCGTCACAGTTCCATGAAAAAACATCTCCTGCATTTTCAGAAGTTTCAAGGCTCGGATCAATTCCATAAACAGAACAGAAACAAGTTCTTTCCGGATTATTGCATGCAAGAGTGATGACTGTTCCGTGGTCGCGGCGATTTTTGTAATATGTATCAACAGGAGTCTGATTTAAGTAAACGCTGTCGATGATGTTGAAAGATGCTGCATCACATGCGCGCACTCCGAATACTACAAAATCTTTTACATCTTTTCTCGGATCTTCAATTTTAAAAGACTTTCCTTCTTTGATGTAATTTACAAGATTTTCTGCTTTTGGAAAAAAGAAATCTTTTGCACTTCTTACAGTTTTAAGACATGACGAAAGTTTTTTTCCGCTTTCGTATTTTTCAAAATTGGTTTTTCCGCTTGAATTTTCTACAGGAATGTAAACTTCCTGAAGTTCAGAAGCTTTTTCAAAAAATAAATTTATTTTATCTTCGCTAATTGAATACATCACACTTCCTCATCATCTTCTTTAAAAGTCAACATTGGAGGCTTTGTTTCCAGATCGCTTCCAGCCTGATATTCACCGTATATTTCATTTATGTCTTTGATAAATTTTCTGTTCAACAGATAAAGCGGAATATGTTCAGGACATACTCTTGAGCACTCACCGCAGTCAGTACAGCGGCCAGCAACATGCCATGCGCGGATAATATGATAAAGCGATTCTTCAAAAGAAGTCTGTGCAACTTTCTGTGATGTGTAAAGACTGTTGTTGTCAAACACACATTTCTCGCAGGTACACGCAGGACATACATCGCGGCATGCATTGCATCTGATGCAGCGTGAAAATTCTTTTTTCCAGAACTCGTGCCGTTCGTCAGCACTCATCGCTTCAATTTCTTTGACCCGTTCAAATCTGTCTTCTTCGGCTTTTGTATTTTCAGGTAGATCAAGAACAATAACTTCTTCTGCTTTAATGCGGTTTTCTTTAATCATTTCGTTCAAAGAAAAAACATATTTTGGAGTCAAAAAGACTGCAGTCTTGTGACCTTTCTGTTTTAAAAGATACTTGCAGAGATTTCCGCAGTAATTTTCATCGTATGTAAAATCTTTTTCAAATTCTTCTGCGCTTTCAAAAACACAAGGCGTAATGTCATCTTCAAAAAGACCTTTCTTCCAGCCTAAAACTTTTTCAGCAGTTCCACTTTTGAGAACTTCTTCTGCTTTTTCAATCAGCTTTAAAACTAATTCTTTCTGCATCTTACGTCCTCCAGTTTTTTACATTCACCAAGTTCAGTAATCTTCTGAACAAAATCATTCATGATTCCGGCAAAGCGAACGCCTTCTGCTGCACTGCACCATTCCACTCTTGTACGCGCTTTTTCAATTCCAAGAAAATCAAGCATATTAAAAAGAAGCTTCATTCGTCTTCGCGCAAAATAGTTTCCAGTTGAATAATGACAGTCGCCTGGATGACATCCGCAGAGAATTACACCGTCAGCACCGCGCTGAAATGCACGGAGAATAAAAAGCGGATTCAAACGGCAGCTGCATGGAATGCGGATAATTTTTACATTCGCAGGATATTCAAGTCTGTTGTTTCCCGCAAGATCCGCTCCCGCATAAGAACACCAGTTACAGCAGAACGCAACAATCTTCGGCGTCCAAGTTCCATTTTCTAAAGACATGCATCAACCTCCGCTAAAATCTGTTTATTGCTGAATCCGTTCAAATCCATTGCACCGCTCGGACATGCAACCGTACATGCACCGCAGCCCTGACACATTGCCGTATTTACCTGACTTATATGTCTTGTAATTGTCGTACGGTTTGGTCCTCTGAAATCTTTGTCGATATAAGTAATCGCGCCGTAAGGACAGACATTTGCACACTGACCGCAGCCGTTACAGAGAAGTTCATCAGAGTGAGCCGTACACGGATTGTTTTTAAGTTCATCTTTTACAAGAAGACAGATTGCTTTTGCAGCAGCGCCTGATGACTGTGCAACAGTTTCAGGAATGTCTTTCGGTCCCTGACAGCATCCTGCAAGAAAGATTCCTGCAGTCGGAGATTCAACCGGGCGAAGTTTTGTATGTGCTTCTAAGAAGAAGTCGTTTGTATCCATTGAAGTTGTAAGAAGCGTTGCAAGAGGTCGCGCTGTTTTGTCTGCTTCAATTGAAGCTGCAAGAACTACCATATCTGCCTTGATGTGAACCTGTTTATTCAGAATCAGATCAGAGCCCTGAACATCAAGAGTTCCGTCAGACTGCGGCGAAACTTTTCCAACCTGCCCTTTAATATAATGAACTCCATACTGTTCAACTGCGCGGCGGTAAAACTCATCAAAGTTTTTACCAGGAGTTCTGACATCGATATAGAAAACATAGCATTCAGTATCAGGATAATGATCGCGGGTAAGCATCGCATGTTTTGCCGTATACATACAGCAGATTTTTGAACAGTACTCGTGACCTTTATTTGAATCAGCAGAACAGCGGGAGCCGACACACTGAATGAAAACAATTGTCTTTGGTTCTTTTCCATCTGACGGTCTTAAAAGATGTCCGTTTGTCGGACCTGATGCATTTGAAAGTCTTTCAAACTCAAGTGAAGAAACAACATCAGGCGAAGTATTGTAAGCGTATTCATCAAACTTAGACAAATCAATCGGATTGTAACCTGTTGCTACGATGATTGCGCCATATTTTTCTGTAATGATTTCTTCTTTCTGATTAAAGTTGATTGCACCGGCTCCGCATGCTTTTTCGCAGAGACCGCAGATATTGTCTTTTCCGTTTGAGAGTCCCTTCATGTGAAGACAATATGAAGAATCAATTGCAGCAACTTTTGGAACTGCCTGTGCAAACGGAATGTTGATTGCTTTTCTGTTATTTAGATTGCAGTTGAATTCATTTGGAACTTTTGCATTCGGACATTTTTCGATACATGCGCCGCATCCCGTACATTTTGTTTCATCAACAAAACGCGGATGACGTTTGATGTCGATTGTAAAATTTCCGATGTATCCTTTTACTCCGCACACTTCGCTGTACGAATAAATTTTAATGTTCGGATTCTGACTTACTTCTGTCATCTTTGGAGTTACGATACAGGATGCGCAGTCCAGAGTCGGAAAAGTTTTATCAAGCATCGCCATCTTTCCGCCGATTGAAACAGTTTTTTCAACGATATCAACGGCAAAACCTGCATCAGCAATATCAAGCGCTGCAGTCATTCCCGCAATTCCACCGCCGATTACTAAAGCGCGTTTTGTAACTGGAGTTGTTCCTGGTGTGAGCGGTGTATCTAAAATTGATTTTGCAACTGCGGCTTTTCCAAGAGCAATTGCTTTTTCTGTTGCTTTTTCAATATCTTTCATTACCCACGAATCCTGTTCGCGGATATTTGCAACTTCTACTTTATACGGATTAAGTCCTGCGCGTTCTGCACAGGCACGGAAAGTTTTTTCATGCATTCGCGGTGAGCACGAACAAAGCACTACTCCAGTGAGTTTATCATTTTTAATATGCTCTTCAATCATTGCCTGACCTTGAGAAGAACACATGTAAGTATAATGAGTTGAATAAACTACGCCGTTTACTTTTGCAAGTTCTTCAGCGACTTTTTCTACATCAACTGTCCCTGCAATGTTAGTACCACAGTGACAAACAAATACACCAATTCGTTCCATAAACTTTTTGTCACTCCTTACCGTTTATACTTTCGAAATGCAGACACCAGAGCCTGCTGCGGAATCTCTTCATCAAGAGATTTCGGAACATCATTCGGATCAAGATGATGCGGACCTCTCTGACCTTCAACAACCTCTCGAACTGCTTCAATTACTTTTGTCGGTTCAACCTGACGCGGACATCGTTCAAGACATGCAAAACACGAAAGACATGAATAAATTGATTTCGATTTTAAAAGCTTTTCAATCTCGCCGTTTTCTACCATCTGGATAAACTGATGCGGATGATATTCCATCGAATCATAATTCGGACAAGTTGCACTGCACTTTCCGCATACCATGCATTTTTTCGTATCAGTTCCGCTCATCTCTTTTATCATAAGTTTCAAATTTTCAATTTCACTTTTAAGCATCGAGTCCCCCTTTTATTCCGAGAGCATTTGCTAAAATTTCTGAAAAATAAATTACATCAAGTTTTTCTTCACTCTGATTTTTTATCAGATTGTAACGGCAGAGAGGACAGCTTGTGATCAAAAACTCTGCGCCAAAATCTTTTGCGTTTGTTATTATTTTTTTAGTTCTGTTCTGTGGAATTTTCTCATCCTCAAACATCGTATATGCGCCGCAGCATTCATTCCGCTCGGCATAAATCACAGGAACCGCACCAAGCGCTTTAATAAAGTCTTCTAAAATTTCTGGATTTTCAGGATCGTCAAACTGCATCACTTTTGAAGGACGAAGCAGAAGGCATCCGTAATAAGCTCCGATTTTTTTATTGAAGAACGGAGAATTTTTTATGTCGCCGCCGTTTGCTTTTGCAACTGCTTCTTTAACTTTTTCAAAGCCGATTGTGTCACGCAAAACTTCGAGATAATGAATTACTTTTGTTTCACCGTGATATTCATAACCGTCAGCTTTTAAATAATTATTTACTTTGAAGGCAACATTTTCATCGCCTGAGATTTCGGCATTAACCTGCTTTAAAACATTGTAGCAGGCAGAACAGAGAGTCACTAAATCCTGATTTGATTTTCTGGAATCTGCGAGTGCACGCACGCTTGAGAGCTTCGGCGCAATCTCATTTTTCGCGGTCTGGTAAGTTCCACCACAACACTGCCACTCAGATAACTCACAAAGCTCAAAACCAAGCACTTTTGCACTCTCCCGCGCAAAATAATCTAACTCTTTTGCCTTATTTTTGAGAGTACAGCCTGGATAATACGAATATGTCATATGCGTGCTCCGAAACGAAGTTCTACTATATTATTATGATTTATTGTGCATATATTACACTATTTTACGGTTTTTGGGAATATTATGAAAAAGTGGAATTTTATAAAACTGCAAATCTTACATTTTTCAAAAATCAAGTTTTTAACATTAAATTCTTTTTATGTGATATAATTTATTTCTATGGAAAACAACGAAAAAATTCTTTACATAGCAAATTTCAGCGAAAAAACAAACAAACTTTTTGATAAAATCAACGAAATACGTCCGGCAAAATTCATTCATTACGACATCAACCAGATAAAAGCCTATGCCGAAGAATCATATCCAGAACTTGTAATCATCTGTGTTTCAGGACTTTCATACGAAGAACAGCACACAATAAATCTTTTTCTTCAGTTCCGCCCGGAGTTCAGATACATCCTCTATGGAACAAAAGAAGAATGCAAAGATTTTCATGGAAAATTCAACGCAAAAATCATCAGATATATTTTAACTCCTGTCGTTGAATCAGATTTCATAAACTCGATTTCAGAAGAAATTAATAAAATCGAAGGCATCAATCCTTCCGAAGAAAAACCAAAAACGCCTGCCGATGAAAGAAAAAAACTTTTGATCGTCGACGATGATACAATTTTTCTCCGCACACTGATGAATTTCTTCAAAGACAAATACAGAGTTTCAGTTGCGAAGTCCGGTGCAGAAGCACTCGCTTCACTTGAAAAAGTTTCACCGGACCTGATTCTTCTCGATTACGAAATGCCTGTAACAAACGGACCTCAGACTCTTCAGATGATAAGACAGAACAAAGATTTTGAAAAAGTTCCTGTCTTTTTCTTAACCGGAGTTTCTGATCCAGAACAGGTTAAAGCAGCACTTGCCTTAAAACCAGAAGGATATCTTTTAAAAACTTCGGGCCAGCTGGAACTGGTTTCCCGAATCGACGGATTTTTTGCCGCAAAAAAATAAAGCACAGGGTTTTTATGAAAAACAGAAAAATTTCCTCAATTTTTTATCGTTGGCTTGCAGTAAGTATGTTTATATTTTTTACAATTACTGCTTTTTTAAATTTTTCAATTCAAAACAAAATCGATAAAAAAGTAATTAACAATCTTCTCATTCAAAACCTTACGGACATAACAGAATCAATTCAGACAATTTCTGATGAATATCTTATCTCTACGGCATATGTAATTTCAAATCAGATCAAAACGATTAATAAATACGAAGAAATAACAATACCAATATTGCAGGAAATTGCCAGAGAGAATTCTGCAGAAGAAGTCAACATCATCAACAATAAGGGAATTATCGTCAATTCAAGTTTTTTACCACAAATCAACTTTGACTTAAAATCAGGAGAACAGTCACGGTATTTCATGCAGATGACAGAAAACTGTGATTCACTGATTCAAAACTATCAGCCGATTTCGCTGAACAATTCCATCTCGAGAAAATATGTAGCAGTAAAACTTGATGAAAATAATTTCATCACCGTGGGTTACTCAATGCAGAACCTTCTGGATCTTTTACATACAATTGCAGCAGCTTCTGTAGAACACGAACATGTCGGTGAAAACGGATTTTATCTTATTACAGACATAAACTTAAATGTCTTGAATTCACCGGATGATAATATAAATTATACGGAAATTCTGAAAAAAAATTTTCAATCCGATTTAAATCCTTTCCAGGCTTTTAATTTTAAATATGACGGAACAGTCTATGACAGCATGTATTCTAAATCTGACTGTTTCTATATTTTTTCAATTCTTTTTGAAAACGAAATTAAAAAAGGAAGAAACCTTTCGCTTTGTTTCACTCTATTAATAACATTTTTTACTTTTTCTCTTGTTTTTATTCTCATTTCAATTCTTGTCAATAAACTTGTAATCAGCAACATCAGACAGTTGAATTTTTCACTCAACGATATCGTTCAAAGCAATTTTAATCATGACATTCAGTCAAATGCAGATACAGAAGAATTTGTTTCGCTTACAAATGACATCAACAGAACATTAAATACCCTTCACGACTTTCAGATAAAATCAGAATACGAAAACAAAATGAAATCACTGTTTCTTGCAAACATGAGTCACGAAATCAGAACTCCGATGAATGCAATTCTTGGAATGTCCGAACTTGCACTTGATTTAAAAAACATAACCCCGGAAGCAAGAAGTTACATCGGTCAGATTCATAATTCATCAGTCAATCTTCTTCATATCATCAATGACATTCTTGATTTTTCAAAACTGGAATCCGGCAAGATGCAGATCATAAATGCAGACTATGATCTTTTTAAATGCATTTATGAAGTTCTGAATGTCATTAAAGTAAAAATAGGAGGAAAGCCAGTTAAACTTCTCCTCGAAACAGATCCAGCACTTCCGTCAATTATTAACGGTGATGACATAAGAATAAGTCAGATACTTTTAAATATTGCAGGAAACGCTGCAAAATTTACTGAAAAAGGTTCAATCACAATTAAAGTTGAAGACCTTTTAAAATATGAAAACCGTACCGGATTGTTAATCAATATTATTGATACTGGAATCGGAATAAAACCTGAAGATCTTTCAAAACTTTTTGCAGCTTTCCAGCAGGTTGATATGAAAGTCACACGTAAACAGGAAGGCACAGGGCTTGGTCTCGTAATTTCAAAATCATTTGCAGAACTTATGGGCGGTTCCATAAATGTAAAAAGTGAATATGGAAAAGGTTCTGATTTTATCATTACAATTCCACAGACTCCTGTTGACAATAATCCTGTCAGCGTAAAATACAGAAACATTTTTGAAAAAGCAGAAAAGATTTCAGGTTCATCATTGGTACGCTTTGATACTTCTGATATTCTGAACAAAAAAGAATTTTCAAATTACTTTCAGGAAAAAAGTTTTTCAATCAATTTTAAAGCTCCAGAAGCAAAAATTCTTGTTGTTGACGACAATCAGGTTAATCTTGAAGTTGCAAAAGGAATGCTTTCAAAGTTTCAGGTTCAGTTTACAAGTGCTGCATCAGGATACGAAGCTCTTAACCGCATTGTAAAAAATAAAGAAAAATATGACATCATTTTTATGGATCATATGATGCCAGGTCTTGATGGAATTGAAACACAAAAACGAATTAGAAAATCAGAAACACCTGATTCAAAAAATATTATCATTGCTCTGAGTGCAAATGCAGTTTCAGAAGCGCAGGCACTTTTTAAAGCAACAGGATTCAATGACTTTATAGCAAAGCCTGTTCAGGTAAAGGATTTTGCAAACGCACTTACAAAGTGGTTAAAGAAAGAACTCATTGTTCCTTTTGACAATTCACAACCAGAAGAAAACAGCAGCGAAAATTCCATTCCTGATGATTTTCCAAAACCTGATAAAGTAAAAATTAATCCAGATTCAATTAAAAAAGCAGGTGGTTTTAACATCTGGTTAATTACAGTAAAATCATTTTTCAAATCAATTGATAAAACCGCAGATGACATAATCAGCTGCTTTACTTCAAAAGATGTAAAAAATTATACGATTCATGTTCACGCATTAAAAAGCAGTTCAAGAATTATCGGAGCTGAAAAACTTTCTTTAATTTCAGAACAATGTGAAAAGCTTGGAAAAATTTTTCAAAGTTCCGAAAATCTTGAACAGAAGAAAGAGCTTGTCACAAAAATGAAAGATTTGACACAAAAACTTATTCCTCTGTTAAAATCCTACAAAACCGTTTTACAGCCATGTGCTGAATATGGAGAAATGAACAGCAGCACGAAAACAGAGATTTCTTCAGACACTTTAATTTCACTTGCATCTTCAATTCTTGAAGCCGCAAAATTAAATGAACTTGATAAAATTGATGAAATCATCTCAGAACTCAAGACAAAAAAAATACCTCAAGAAAAACTCGAGGTATTTAACAATCTGTGCAATGCCGTTGACAGCATAGACTTTGAACAAATTACAGAACTTGCTCAAAAATTAATCTGAAAATAAGAAATTCAAACAATTTTCTTATTTTTGCGGGAATGCCATCTGTTCTGGTTTGAAAACTTCATCAAATTTTTCTGAAGTCAAAAAGCCAAGTCCAACGCAGGCCTCTTTCAATGAAATATTTTCTTCAAAAGCTTTGTGTGCAGTCTTTGCAGCATTTTCATAACCGATATACGGATTAAGTGCTGTAACAAGCATCAGGGAATTGTAAAGATTATCATGCATCTTTTCTTTATTTGCAGTAATTCCAGAAGCACAGTTTTTATTGAAGCTTATCATGGATTCTGCAAGCAGTCTTGCACTCTGAATAAAATTATATGCAATGACAGGCATAAAAACATTCAGTTCAAAGTTACCCTGACTTGCAGCAAATCCGACTGCAGCATCATTTCCCATTACCTGAACAGCAACCATAGTTACTGCTTCACACTGAGTAGGATTTACTTTTCCAGGCATAATAGAACTGCCCGGTTCATTTTCAGGAATATGAATTTCACCAAGCCCGTCACGAGGACCGGAAGCAAGCCATCTTACATCGTTTGCAATTTTCATCATATCACAGGCAAGAGCCTTGATTGCACCGTGAGCAAAAACAAGTTCATCCTTTGAAGTGAGTGCATGAAATTTATTCGGTGCTGTAACAAAATCTTTTCCAGTCAATTTTGAAACTGCTTCTGCAACTTTTTCATCAAAACCTTTCGGAGCATTAAGTCCTGTTCCAACAGCAGTTCCTCCAAGGGCAAGCTGCTTTAGATAAGGCAAAGATGAAAGAAGCATTTCTTTATCGCGTTCAAGTGAAGTCCTCCAGCCAGAGATTTCCTGGCTGAACGAAATAGGGACTGCATCCTGAAGATGAGTTCTTCCAGACTTTACGATTCCCTCATTTTCTTTTTCAAGTCTTTTAAAAGTTTCAGTGAGAGTATCAATTGCAGGAATAAGCTTATCTTCAACAATACAAACTGCGCTTATATGAAGTGCTGTCGGAAAAGTATCATTTGATGACTGAGACATATTGATGTCATCATTCGGATGACAGAGTTTAATGCCTGCAATTTCGTTGGCACGGTTTGCAATTACTTCATTTGCATTCATGTTTGACTGAGTTCCGCTTCCTGTCTGCCATACTACAAGCGGAAAGTGATCATTTAAGGTTCCATCAATAACTTCATCACAGGCTTTCGAAATTGCTTCGAGTTTTTCGCCGGTCATTTTTTCAGGCTTAAGAGAACTGTTTGCAATCGCGCAGGCTTTTTTTAAGTAACCAAAAGCCTTTGTAATTTCACGAGGCATCGTTTCAAGCCCGATACCGATTTCAAAATTTTCATGACTGCGTTCTGTCTGAGCGCCCCAGTATTTATCAGCAGGTACCTTTACTTCTCCCATGCTGTCATGTTCAATTTTATATTCCATAATTTAAAACCTCAGCTGTTTGATAACATCTTTTAAACAATCTGCACTGTGCCTTAATTTTTCAATCTCATCATCAGAAAGAGGAGCAACAAGATGCGATTTAATTCCAGCAGGACCTACGACACAAAGAATACTGAGACATACATCGTCAATTCCATATTCCCCATTAAGCATCGAAGAAACAGTCAGTGTCGAATCCATCACATTATCAACACAATCAACAAGATGACATGTACTTGCTGCAATTGCATAATAAGTTGCTCCCTTGCGTTCAATAATCTTGCTTCCAGACTTTCTCATATAATTTTCCACATCTTTATAATCAAGCGGCGGAAAAACATCATCTCTGCTTGCAACACTTTCTGCATATTTTGAAACAGGCACACCGGAAATATTTGCAAGTGACCATGGTACAAAAGAAGAATCACCGTGTTCACCAAAAACATAACCATGGACATTTGACTGAGTAAGATAATAATATTCAGCAATACGTGCTCTTAATCTGGCTGAATCAAGAAGTGTTCCTGTTCCCATAATCTGATTAGGTTTTAAACCTGAAGTTTTATAAAACTGATATGTCAGGATATCACATGGATTTGCAACAATAATATATTTTGCATCCGGCGCATATTGTGTTATCTGCGGAATAATCGACTTTGTGATATCCACATTAACCTGCGCAAGATCAAGTCTTGACTGTCCGGGTTTTCTTGCAACTCCCGAAGTAAGAATTACAATTTCAGAATTTTTTGCATCACTGTAAGTTCCGGCATAAATATTTACCGCAGGACAAAATGGAAGTCCCTGTTTAATATCCATCGCCTCGCCCATTGCTTTTTCATTGTTGATATCAATCAGAACAACTTCTGTCGCAAGTCCCCTGATAGTCAAAGTATATGCAATAGTTGAACCTACTGCACCAGCACCGATAATTGTTACTTTTTGTGCCATAGTCAGCTCCACAAGTATGATATGTTACTATAAATATACTAAATATTTGCTTTTTTTTCCAATATATTAGATAATATTATGCGGAGTAAGTTAATGCCAGATAAAGAGTTTACTGCAAAGTTTCTTGAAGCTATTGACCAGAGAACAAATTATTACAATTCTACAGTTTTTCCTCAGCTGCTTGAACAATATCGTCTGCTCCATACATGTGTTAAAAACATTATCGAAGCAATGATTCAAAAATCAATCATCAAACCAGACCCATACAAACTCGAAAAGAAAATATCTGATATTGAACCTATTATAAATGAACAGTTTATCGATTCTGAAAAATCCCTCGTAATCGGAACAAGAGTTTCTGATTACGAAGCTATGCTCGACTTTATCAGTACTTATTACAAATTTTCCCTCGACAATATGAATTTTGCAAAAATCAAAACGTTTGTGGAATTTAACTCGACCTTCATGTGGGGAAATTTTTCAACATCAAATCCATCGCCAAATACACGCGGTCTTGCACTCCTTTTATCAGAAACAAAATACGGAGCACAGGCCCTTACTGTAAGTACAATAAATGACAATCTTTCAAAATGTGATAAAACTACAAAACAGATAAATACAATTTTAAAAGAGTTGAATGAATTTCAAAAAGAAGTTTACAAAGCTTATGTCAGAAAAAATGTATTTGACTATCCGAAATTTGACACTGACAGGGCAAATGCATCGATGGAAGCAGAAATTGCCGAAATTAAAAAACACTATAATGCCGTAATGGGTAAAATTCCTTACTACACAGCACTCATAGAAGAAATTGCCCAGGAAGATCTAAGCCCTAACAGACAGAAAATTCAGGCAAACATCCTTTCAAAATTAAAAGTAAATTTACAGAATTCTCAAAAGAAAGAAAAATCAGTTGATACAAAAGAAATACTCATGCAGGCTGTCCATGCACTCTCTGGACTTGCACCACAGCTTGAAGTTGTAGCATCAAAGATTTCAGAAAATCATAAACTTTTACAAAATGAAAACAATTCATTTTTTGCAAAACTTGCACGTGCAATCAGAAAAGCATTCAGTATTGCAGAACCGCCTGTAATTTATGAAATCACAATTACAGATTCAACAACCGGAACCAAATCAAAAGAAAAAATCGAATATACGGAATTCTATCAGAATCTCATAAAGAAAATTAATTTTTTCAATTCGTTTTCTTTAAAGCAGTCTCCGGGATACCAGAAAATTGAAGCAAGCCCATCAGAAAAAATCCTCGACTTTTTAAATAAACAGCTCTCGGAATCACAGAAACTTCTGGTAAGACTTAATTCTTTTGATGAATATTTCAAAGCCTCTGCAAACAATGAAGACAAGAAAAATATCAAAGGCCTTAAAATGGAACTTACTTCCCTTAAAAATACAATCGTAAATACAAACCAGCATCGTGCTGATTACATTTCTTTCGTCGAAGAACAGAATCAGCTGCAGAAACTTGGAATCTCAAATGAAAATTAAAAAAATATTAATTACAGCACTTCTCATAAGTGCTGTCTTTTCATCTTTTGCTCAGACCAGTTCAGATAAAGAACTGACAGTCGTCATGCAGCGCGGAAACCTCGATTTAAATCCTCACACTTCAGCCTACACTGATGAAGCACAGATTTTAAACAGCCTTTACGAAGGACTTTTTACATACAATCCGATAACATCAGATCCAGAAAATGCACTTGTAGAATCATATTCAACAAGCAGGGACATGCTTGTCTATAATTTTAAATTAAAAGAAAATTCTTTTTTTTCAAACGGCAGAAAAATTACAGCAGAAGATATAAAAAATTCATGGCTTGCACTTTTAAATACACCGGGCGCATACTACGCTTCTTTTCTTGACATCATAAAAGGTGCAAAGAACTTTCGTCTCGGAAAAGGGAAAGCAGAAGACGTAGCAATTTTTTCAAAAGGTGAATATTTTCTTCGGGTTGAACTTGAAAGCCCCGCAAGTCACTTTCCAAAAATCTTATGTCTTCATGCCTTTGCCGCAATAGATTTAAAAGACGGCTCATTTTCAGGACCATACATTCTTGATCAGATTTCTGACACAAAAATAGTCCTTAAGAAAAATGAATGCTACAGAGAAAATTGTGCAGTCAACATTCCAAAAATAAATATTCTGTTCAGCTCAAACAAAGAAGATAATTCAGTCCTTTTTAATTCCGGAATTGCACAATGGATAATGGCTGACTGTGAAGTAAAGACAATTCTTGACAAGGAATCTGTTTTATTTGAACCGCTTTTCGGTACCTACTATTTTTTCTTTAAACTCAGAAACAAAAATCTTACTCAAAAAGTCCGTCAGGCTCTTATGGAAGCAACTCCATGGGAAGAACTTCGTAAAGGTTCACTTTGTCCTGCAGCAACTTTAATCTTTCCGCTTACAGGATATTCAAGACCAGCTCCGCTTGATTACACAGATTCTGATCATGCAAAAACACTTTTAAATGAAGCAAAAAAAGAACTTGGTCTTTCAGATGAAGAAGTCATCGAGCTGACATTTGAAATTCCGGAAGGTGACAGCATTTACGAAGCAGCCACATTATTAAAATATGCATGGGGAGAAATCGGAGTTAGACTCAACATAAAAATAAATTCAAATCCTGCATATATTTCTGAAATTTCAAAACTTGATTCTGATCTTTTTATCTACACATGGATCGGAGATTTTTCAGACCCGTCAGCCTTTCTCGAACTTTTCCGCTCTGACTCAACACTAAATGAAACTTTATGGAAAGACAGAAACTTTGATGCTCTCCTCGACAAAGCAAACAGCACAAAAAAAAGTTCAGACCGCCTCGCAATTCTTTCAGAAGCAGAAGACATCCTTCTTTCTTCCGGCGTCATAATTCCGCTGACTCATTCAATTGACCTCAATGTCGTAAATAAAAATGAGCTCGGAGGCTATTTTACAAATGCACTCGGAATTCATCCTTTCAAGCATATGTACTTTAACCCTCCAAAATCCCAGTTTCAATACGGTAAAGTTGCAAAATTTTAGTTAAGTTGAACTTGTAACACCGCCATCAAAATATTATAATATTTGTCATAAATCTCTATTAATCACAAAGGAAAAATCACTATGGTTATTCTTACATTGAACTGCGGATCTTCATCTGCAAAATACCAGGTTTATGACTGGGACAACAAAGAAGTAATGGCTAACGGTGTTGTTGAACGCATCGGTTCTGATGGAAGCTGCATTACTCACAAAGCAAAAGGACAGAAAATTGAACTTGAAAGTGCCTGCCCTACTCACAAAGAAGCAATCGAATTAATCTTAAAAGAAATCACTGACAAAGATGTTGGTGTCATTAAATCAATGGACGAAATCGGAGCTGTTGGTCACCGCGTACTTCACGGCGGAGACAAATTTACAAAATCAGTTCTCGTTACTCCGGAAGTTCTCGACGGATTCCGCTCAGTAATCGACTTAGGCCCTCTTCACATGCCTGCAAACATCATGGGTATTGAAGCCGCTCAGAAAGTAATGCCTAATGTTCCACACGCAGCAATCATGGATACAGCATGGCACCAGACAATGCCTGAAGAAACATTCCAGTACGCAATTCCACGCGAATGGTACGAAAAATACGCAGCACGCCGCTACGGATTCCACGGAACATCATTCCTCTACACAGCAAAACGCGCAGCAGTTCTCCTTGGAAAAGATCCTAAAGATACAAACCTCATCATCTGTCACATCGGAAACGGTTCTTCAATGTGTGCAGTTAAGAACGGACAGTGCTACGATACAACAATGGGTATCACACCGCTCGAAGGTCTCGTAATGGGAACTCGTTCAGGAGACATCGACCCAGCTCTTCCATTCTACATCATGAGAAAAACAGGAATGTCAGCTGACGAAATGGACAAAGCATTAAACAAAAAATGTGGTTGTCTTGGAATCACAGGCAAATACACAGACCGCCGCGACATCGAAATCGCTGCAGCAGAAGGCGACAAACTTTCACAGCTCTGTATCGAAATGGAAGCACTCCGCATCAAAAAATACATCGGTGCATTCATGGCAGAACTCGGACACGTAGATGCTATCGTATGGACAGCAGGTGTCGGCGAACGCGGACCAATCACACGCGGTAAAGCATGTTCAGGTCTCGAAGAATACGGAATCAAAATCGATGCTCAGAGAAACGAATGGTCATTCACAGGCAACGCAGAAACATGCATCTCAGCAGATGACTCAAAAACAAAAATCTTCGTAATTCCAACAGACGAAGAACTCGTAATGACAGAAGACGCATATGCCCTCATGAAAGGCACATACGACGTTCATACAAACTTCAAATACTCTTTCCAGGACCCTTCATACGTAAACAAAGCCCGCGAAGCCGGCCTCGTTGGTGACCTCAAAAAGAGACCAAACCTCGAAAAAGTAATCGTAAGACCAAACAAATAGTCAAAGGTTATTTTTAGTGGAATTTAGAGCTGCCGCTTTTATAAACGGCAGCTTTTTTTTTGTGTTAAAAAACAGAATCTATATTCTTAAATAATTCAAAATCTTATCTCTGACAGCTTGATGTCCTGACTCTCATCATCGTATCAACACCGCAAAGTTCCTTCACAATTGCCATCGCAAATTCCTCGGCAGCACCAGGACCTTTTCCGGTGATGATTTTATCATCAATGATGAAAGACTTCATATGAGAAAGGTAAGCCCCATCCATAAGTTCATCAATTTTTTCTGAATCTGAAATAAAATCAGAAATTTTCTGCTCCATTCCAGGGTAACATGTAAAATTATGGTCTTTAAGAAGTCCTGTTTTTGCAAGAACTACAATTGGAGAAGCACAGATTGCACAGACATATTTTTTTGCTTCTGCCATTTTAATGATATATTCAATTACTTTATCATCTGCACTGATATTTGCAGCGCCCGGCATTCCACCTGGAATAATAACGGCATCACAAAGTTCATTTTTCTGGTTTTGTAAAAATTCCTCAAAACTCATATCACATAAAACTTTTATTCCATGAGCTCCTTCTATAACTTTATCAAAAGAACCGCCTTTTTCTGCAATTCCTGCCGTTACAACCTCAACGCCAGCACGACGCAGATAATCAACAGGAGTCAAAGCCTCAATTTCTTCAAAGCCAGGAGCAAGAATAACAACCGCTTTCATTTTTTACCTCATTTTTTAAGTGGAATTTTCACATCCGATTTCATTCATTATACACCGAAATCCCGTATTATTCCATTCCAACTTTAAAATACTTATTGTAAAAACAATAAATTCATAATAAAATGAAAGAATGAAAAAGGTTCTGATTATTGATTCATCAAAATTATTCAGTGATTTCATGAGAGAAAAGCTTTCTGCAGAAAATATCTCAGTAGAAGTTACTAACGGACGTCGTGACGCATACACAAGACTTATTACAGTTCTTCCGGATCTTGTAATTATGGATGTTTCAGACTCCTTTACAGATTTGATGGATTTTCTTAAAAGTAAATTTTCAGATCCCAATGCAAAAAACATTCCGATTATTTTAACCGGACCTCAAATTGAAAAATCCAGAATTGCATCTCTTGTACGATATGGTGTCATTAAATATTTTCCGACTCCTATTAAATTTAATGCTTTCATCGAAGCAATCGGTGATGTATTGAAAATAAGTTTCTCCGTTGACACTACTCCTTCAATTCTTGGCGTTCATCACAACAAAGACATTATCTTCGTTGAACTTGCGCAGGTTTTAAACCGTGAAAAAATTTCACTTCTTAAATACAGACTTTCTGAATTAATCGACAAAAAGGAAATGCAGAATCCAAAACTCATTCTTATGATGACGGATTTAATGCTTTCATTTGTTGATGGTTTTAATCTTGAATATCTTTTTGATACAATTCTTTCAGAAGAAAGAATTCCAAGAAAATATATAAAAATACTTTCACTCGACAGTTTTATTCCGGATTTTCTTGACGGACATCCGCAATATTCAGAAATCAAAGTTGTTCAGGACTTAAGAAAAGTTTTAACATCATTTGTTTCAATTACAGCAGCTCCTGATGAAGTTCCGGAACTTATCGCAGAAGAAATTCTCTTTCAGCAGGAAGTTGATGATGATACAATCGACCGCCGTTTTAATTTTGACCTCGATATTGATGATACAGAAGGAACTGTATTTAAAGTTGCAATCGTTGATGATGACAGCGTAGTTCGTTCTGTTCTTCAGCGTTCATTAAGTTCAATGGGAGCAGAAACAATTCTCTTTGAAGACGGTAATAAATTTCTTGCTTCAATAGAAAAAGAACATTTTGATCTTGCTATTCTTGATATCTTTATGCCTGGAATGTCCGGCTTTGACATACTGACAAAATTAAAACTCACTCCTGATTCTCCACCTGTAATTGTATACTCACAGGCAACTCAGCGCGAAGTTGTAATTCAAGCCCTAAGCCTTGGAGCAAAAAGCTATCTTGCAAAACCTCAAAAGCCAGATGTAATCATTACAAAAGCTATCGAGGTATTACATGCTAAATCTTGATAATTCAATTCAGTCTGCGTCCCGATTTGTTGCAACAACTTTACACGAAATCAGAACTCCAATTCAAACCATCATCGGTTCACTCGAATTATTAAACGAAACTCAGCTTGACCGCGAACAGAAAGAATACATAAGACAGATTTCATTTTCTGCAGAAGCTCTTCTTTCCCTTGCAAACAATATTCTCGACTATTCAAAAATGAGTACAAATGAATTTAAGCTCGAAGATACTCCTTTTGATTTAGTTGATCTGGTTGAAAAAACGACAGACTTAATCAGTATCGAAGCTTTTAATAAAGGTCTTGAACTTGTAACAGACATTGACATTTCAATCTCTGAAACGATAATGGGTGACCAGATTCGTCTTCAACAGATTCTTCTTAACATAATTAAAAATGCTGTAAAATTTACTTCCAAAGGATATATTTATGTTACGGTGTCACTGGACAATAACTACCTGATTTTCAAAGTAATCGACAGCGGAATCGGAGTTCCAAAAGAAGCTCAGAAAAAATTATTTGATGCCTATTATCAGGCAGATGCATCTACTACAAGAAAATTTGGCGGAACAGGACTTGGACTTGCAATATGTAAATCTCTTGTAACAGCAATGAACGGTAAAATCGGTGTTACAGATAATCATGAAGGCGGTTCAATTTTTTATTTTAAAATTCCATACAGACCGGCAATTGAAAACAACTTACCAAGATACGAACTTGTAATTCCTGCAAATACAAAAATGCTTATTGTAGATGATTCTGCAATTGCAAGAAGAAGTATAGTAAAACATCTTGAAAAATTCGGAATACACAATATTTCAACAGTTTCAAATGCAAAAGATGCACTTCTTTTAATGAGAGATCAAAGTAAAAAAGGACATCCTTTTTCTCTTGTATTTATTGATATGCAGCTTCCAAAAATTGACGGATGGCATCTCGCTGCAGAAATTAACAGTGATAAAGAAATCAATAACGCAAAACTATATCTTACTGTTCCAGAAGGTCAGATGGGCGCAGAAGCAAAAATGAAACTCTTAAACTGGTTTGACGGATATCTTTATAAACCGGTAAAACGCCAGAAGATTTTTGAACTTGTTTCACAAAGTTTCAAGGAATCTTTCGAGACTGCAGTTTCAGAACAGAAAGACCCTGGACTTGTTTTACACGAACGCGAACTTGCAAAAAAAGCAAAAGAAGCAGCAACACCGGAATACAAAATCAAAAAGAAAACAGAAAGTATCATAAAAGAAAAAAAAGATACAGATCTTGCATCAGGCCTTCATATTCTGGTTGTCGAAGACCATGTTGTAAACAGAAGACTTCTGACTGCGTTCCTTACAAAATATGGAGCCGATATTCTGGAAGCAGAAAACGGACAGGAAGCTGTAGATATTGTCAGCATGCATCCAGAAATTGACTTTATTTTTATGGATATTCAAATGCCTGTTATGAATGGTATAGATGCGACAAAAGAAATCAGAAAAGACGGATTTAAGGGAATTATCATAGCCTGCACTGCCAACTCTGACCGTGATGATTTTGTGCACTATACTCAGGTTGGAATGAACGACGTACTTGTCAAACCATTCAAAAGCCAGCTTGTAAAAGAAATAATTGAAAAATGGAATACAACTTTAATTCTTCCGACTGCACAGGAAATTGCAACACTTCTCGAAAATTCCCTTCAGGAAGAAACTGTTAAAGTCTGGAATGAAGATGACTTTATGGATACAATCGGTAACGATTATACATTTGGAACTCAGTTAATCAAAGACTTTATCAAGCAGACAGAAGAACTTATCAAACAGATTCCAAATGCAATAAAAGAAAAAAATTATGAATTGCTTCGAAGAATCGGACACACGCTTAAAGGTTCAAGTTCAACTGTTTCTGCATTCTCACTTTCTGATTATGGCACAAGACTTAACAAAGCCGCAAAATCAGAAGACATAGAAGCACTAAAAATGAATTTCAATGCACTTAAAGAAGAACTTGTTCTATTCAAAAAAGAAGCCAAACAATGGATGAATAAAAATGAAATCTACACTTAAAACAAACTATCATACACATTCAACTTTCTGCGACGGACACAACACTCCGGAAGAAATGGTTAAACAGGCCATCATTGATGATTTTAATATACTCGGTTTTTCAAGTCACAGTATGTTTCCATTTGCCGAAACATGGCATATAGCTCCGCGATATCATAAACCTTATATTGACGAAATCAACAGATTAAAATCAAAATACCAGGACAAAATTGAAATTCTTACTGGCTTTGAAGCAGATTTTATTCCATCACTCTGTATTCCATCACATGAGCGTTTTAAAGAATTTAATCCGGATTATTTAATCGGCTCCGTTCACTTTATTACAAACGAAAAAGGATTTGTTACAGTTGATGAATCTGCAGAAGGTGTAAAAAATGGAATTGAAAAACTGTTTAATGGTAACGGTAAAAAATTTACACAGGAATATTTTTATCTCGAGAGAGAAATGTTAAAAGCCGGTGATTTTGAAATACTCGGACACTGTGATTTAATAAAGCTCAGAAATCAGGAACTTCATTTTTTTAATGAACAGGATACATGGTACCGCAATGAATTAAAATCACTTGCCAAAGAAATTAAAAAACACGACATCATAGTAGAAATCAATACAGGGGCGATTGCAAGAAAAAATCTGAACGACATATATCCATCTGAATATATGCTTGAACTTCTTTACAACTCAAATATTCCAGTTACAATCAACTCAGATTCACACTCTATCCAGACACTTGATACAGCATTCGACATTGCTGAAGAAAAATTAAGAAAAGCAGGCTTTAAAGAAACAGCAATAATAAAAAAAGGCCACATCGAAATGCAGCCTCTTTGAAAAAGAAAATCTTAATAACTTAACAGATATGTAAAAAATTATCTTCCACGTTCAGCTTTTGCCTTACAGTCTACGCAGAGACTTGTCCAAGGAAGTGCTTCAAGTCTTGCCATAGGAATATCTTTTCCGCAATCAATACAGATTCCGTAAGTTCCCTGTGCAATTTTTGAAAGCGCATTATTTATCATATCAAGACGGTCTTTATCCTGCTGTCCAAGGGCATCAAGCATTGTTCTATCGATTGCATCCGATGCGATATCACATTCATCGCCTGCCTCAACTGCATTCACAAGGCCTTTAAAATCTTCACTTTTTTTTGCAAGAGATTCAAGGATTTCATTGCGCTGTGTAGTAAGCTTATTTTTCATTTTTTCGATGAATTCTTTTTTCATAAATTGTACTCCGTAAATTTGCAACAAATTTCCATTTTTTGTCAAAATAGACCCGTTGACAATTTTCTTTCTTTTGTAGATACTAATATAAGCGTAAAACGCGAAAAAAACAACAAAATTCGTTATTATTTTTAGAATTATTTCTTTGGAGGAATCGTGGCTAAAGAAGAAGCTATTGAAGTTGAAGGAGTTATAGTAGAAGCATTACCAAATACTATTTTCCGCGTAAAATTGCAGAATGGTCATATTATTATGGCTTACATTTCAGGAAAAATGCGCAAGCACTACATCAGAATCGTTCCTGGAGACACAGTAAAAGTTGCTCTCTCTCCTTATGATCTCGATCGCGGTCGAATTATTTTCCGTCAGAGATAATTTTAAATCTGCTTAAATTGATACTTAAATCTATTTCTTTGAAGTAAGTGCCTTAATAACGGTGCTTACTCCAGAAATAATGTTTGTTGAACCTTTATAAATAAAACAGCAGCCTGCAAGAACTCCTAAAATCGAAATAAATCCAGAAGTAAAAAGCAGATACAATCCAAAAAAATCTGCTGCAATTCCACCTATCAGCTTAGAAAGCCCTTTCTTTACAGTCGGCCTGCCATAAGAATCGTAGCTATACGATTTTCTGTAAAATTTAAAATCAGAATCTGAAAACTGACTGTAAAAATCTGACCCGCCAAAAGGATCATAATAACTACCCTGAGAATGTCCGTAATTATTTTCTGTCTGCCTCTGGTATTGATTCTGATACTGACTGTTAAAATCTGAAAATGGGTTTGATTGAGAAGCATCATAAGAATATCTCTGTCCGGGATCTGATAATACAGTATATGCTGCGTTTATTTCCTTGAGCCTGTTTTCTGCTTCTATATTTCCCTGATTACGGTCAGGATGATATTTAAGTGCAAGTTCTCTATATGCCTTTTTAATTTCATCCTGTGTTGCCGTTTTTGGCACTCCAAGAATCTTGTACAAATCTTCCATAAATTTAATATATTAAATTTTTTATGGAACGGCAAGTAAAAAAAAACACGGAACTTTTTATTTGTTCCGTGTGTTCAATTCAATTTTTTATTTTTTAGCTTTTTTTACGGCCGGCTTTTTTGCTGAAGTTTTCTTAGATGTTGCTTTCTTTACTGCTGGCTTTTTTACTGCTGTTTTCTTTGCTACAGGTTTCTTTGCTGTAGTTTTTTTAGCTGCTGTTTTCTTTGTTGTAGTTTTTTTAGCGGCAAGTTTCTTTACTGTAGTTTTTTTAGCTGCTGGTTTCTTTGCTGTAGTTGTTTTAGCTGCTGTTTTCTTTGCTGCTGTTTTTTTTGCTGCAGGCTTTTTAGCTGCTGGTTTCTTTGCTGCTGTTTTTCCGTTATCTGCTTTTGGTATTTCTACTACATCTCTCTGAAGCTTCATTTTTTCTTCAACAGCTTTTGCTTTTTCTCTAAGAAGTCTGATTTTTTCTTCTGTGTCACTTGAAGGAGTTTTTACAGCCATATCTGGAACTGAACTAAGTAATTTATCAACTTCTTCCTGTTTTAATGCAATTTCATTTGCCTTTTCATCTTCTGGTTCAAACATTCTCTGTTCTCCTTATGAAAACTTTCTTTTCATACCATCAAATACGAAATTCTTTTTAATACTTCATTTATTTATCGGTAATTTACTCAGAAATTATTACAAAAACTTGACTCTTAATAACTATTTTATTAAATTTAATCTAATATATTTTTAAGGAGAAATTTTATGAAGCAGTGGAAATGTAAAGTATGTGGATTTATCCACACAGGAGATAATGTACCGGAAAAATGTCCTCAATGTGGTGCAGGTTCGGACAAATTTGAAGAAGTTAAATCAACAGACTGCAAAGGTTTTGTTACAGAACATATAGTTGGAATAGCGAAAGGACTTGATAAAGATATCGTTCAGGGATTACGTGATAATTTTAATGGTGAATGCTGTGAAGTAGGAATGTATTTAGCAATGGCCCGCGTTGCAGACCGTGAAGGTTACCCTGAAATTGCAGAAGCTTTTAAACGCTATGCTTTTGAAGAAGCAGATCATGCAAGCCGTTTTGCTGAATTATTAGGCGAAGTTGTCACAGATTCAACAAAGAAAAACCTCGAACTCAGAGCAGCTGCAGAAGCCGGTGCCTGTGAAGGTAAATATGAACTTGCAAAAAAGGCAAAAGAACTTGATTATGATGCAATTCATGATACAGTCCATGAAATGGCAAAAGACGAGGCCCGTCATGGAGCAGGTTTCAAAGGCCTTTTAAAAAGATATTTTAATGAATAGAAATTATTAACTTGTTCTCCCAAAATCCGATAATAGATAATAGAAATAAATCATTTGGAATTTTGGGAGATTCTATGAAAAAATGCTATTTTCTTCTTGCAGTGAGTGCAATTTTTCTGATTGCCTCTTGTGAAACTACTAAAAAAGGAACTGCTTCAAGTTCCTCATCAATTCAAAAATTAATCAGAGAAGGAAAAATTGAAGAAGCAAAAAGCTACTTTATGACCAGATCTGACATCAACGAACAGGATGAAGACGGAAATACCGTATTACATATTGCGGCACTTACGAATGACGAAGATCTTGTAACCTTTTTAATTATCAAAGGTGCTGATAAAGAAATCAAAAATTTTAATAATCAGACAGCATTAATGCTTGCAATTGAAAACGATTGCTATGACAGTGTGCGTGCACTTGTAAGAGCTCAGGCTGATATTTTTGTTCAGGATGATGATGGAATTACTGCACTTGAAAAATCTCTTTCAAAAAATGATGTATATTATGAAATCATGATTTCTGAAAAAACTGTTCAGCTTAAAGATCATGAAGGCAGAACAATCATTCATTACTTTGTAAATAACTGCAATGAAAAAGCTCTTGAATATGCAATTAAGAAAAAAATCCAGATAGATGATGAAGATGCAAATGGAATTACACCGCTTGCACTCTCCCTTTCAGATGTTTCAAAAATTGAAAATGCAAGAATGGCCAGTGCACTTCTTCTTGCAGGTGCAAAAGAAATTGGTCAGAAAACCGGATATTTTGAAACAGCAGTTCTCTCAAGAAATTTTTCACTCACAATGGAAGATGGTCAGACTCCTCTTCATATTGCAACTATAAGAAATCACACCGGTATTGCAGAATTTCTTCTTGCAAATGGAGCAGATACTTCTGCTCAGGATATAAACGGTTCTACTCCGCTTCACGAAGCATGCCGCTATGGAACTATTGAAATTGCATCAGCACTTCTAAAGGCAAAAGCAAATGTAAACTCCCAGGACAGCCTTTGTAAAACACCACTTCTTTTAATCATTCCAGAAGAAAGCAGAACAGAAATTTACAAACTTCTTATTGAAAATAAAGCAGATATCAATCACAAAGATATGTTTGGTGATACAATATTCCATACTGCAGCTATGACAGATTTATCTGATGATGTACTTGAACTTTTTGTTAGTGCAGGCGGTGATGTAAATATAAGAAATAAAAAAGGAAACACTGCATTATCAACTGCAATCGAACATAACCTGAAACAGCAGATTAAATTTTATGTTAACCATGGTGCAGACATTCATGCAGAAGATTCTTCTCACTTAACACCATATACAAGAGTATTAAATTCAACAGACGGGCTTTTTGAAGCAATGATTACATCGTCAAACATCAATTCAGTTGATTCAGAAGGAAACACTCCGCTTTTAATTGCACTTGAGCAAAATGCATCACTTGAAAAAATCAAATATCTGATTGATCTCGGAAGTAACGTAAATGCCAGAAACCGCGAAGGAAACTCAGCACTGTATTATGCAGTCTTAAATGACAATAAAGAAATCGGAATGATGCTTCTTGCTCAGAATGCAAACATATTCTCTGCAAACAACAAAGACATTTCACCGCTCAAACTTGCACTTACAACTTCAGGAAATGAATGGCTTATCAATTCCAAGACAATAACAGAAACAGACGGAAGCGGAAACACAGCCCTTCACTATGCTGCTGACTGGAAACTTTCAAAAGCAACAGGATATCTCATTCAGAAAGGTGCTAATGTAAATGCAAGAAATGCAAACGGACAGACACCACTTTTCAGTGCAGCAAAAAGTAATGCCGTAAATACAATTTCAATACTCGTAAACAAAGGCGCTGACATCAATTCACGCGATACACTCGGTTCAACTCCTCTTCATGCTGCAGTCAGATGGAATGCAGTAAAAGCTGCAGACAAACTTATTTCACTTGGAATCGATCCTAATACACAGAATGTTACAGGAAAGACACCTCTTGCAGAAGCAGCAGTCGAAGGCAACATAGAAATTGCAACACTTCTTCTTTCAAAAGGAGCAAGTCCAAACATCTATGACTCTAACGGACGCACAGCATTAGTTGATGCAATCAAAGGCAATCAGTATGAAATGACTTCCCTTCTTCTTTCAAAAGGTGCAAATCCTCAGATTCAGGATTTGAATGGAAGAACACCATATCATGAAGCCGCCGAAATCGGAAATATTGATATCATTGCAACTCTCAGAAAATCAAGAAGCAATCCATTGAGCCGTGACAAAGAAGGAAATACTCCGCTTTCAATTTCATTTGGGAAAGATACAGAAATTATCAATGCAGTTCTTGGAACAGATAAAAATATTACAGATACAGACGGAAATACACCAATTCATATTGCAGTCTCATATAAAGCAGGAGATGCAATTTTAAGAAGTTTAATCGAAAAAGGATATCCATTTGATACCAGAAATTCTTCAGGCTTTACACCGCTTGCAGTTGCAGTTTCTTCAAACCAAAGTGATGTCATCAATACACTTCTTGAAAAAGGAGCTTCTCCATTTTCAGAAATAAGTAATCGTGGTGAAAATATTCTTACAATTGCATTCAAAAAAGGAAACTCTGAAATGCTTGGTTATATTGTTAAATATTCAGGAACAAAGACTGATATCAAAGGCAATACAATACTTCATTATGCTGCTAAATTTGGAGACAAGGATACTGTAGTCAGACTTCTTGGATTAGGACTTGATAAAAATATTAAGAACTACGCAGGAGAACTGCCATATAACCTTGCTGTCAATTGGAAACATAAGGAAATAGCAGAACTCCTTAAATAGTAAAAAGAAAAACAAAAAAAATTAATTATTTTCTTTGTTTTTATCAAGGATAGCGCGGAATGCGCTGTCCTTTTTATTCAGTTCTTTCGAACCACGAGTAATCTTACACAAAGACATATTGTATTTTTTTGCAATTTCTCTTTGTGTCACACCATTGTCAATTTCTTTTACCAAAATCCAACGGTTTGCAAAATCTTCACATTCAGCAGGTGTAAAAAGACATTCCATAAAATCTTTCATAAACTGCCTGTCATTAATTTCTGTGAAAATCTGGACGAGTTCTGCGAATGAACTCTCTTTAATTTCTTTGTTGCTCTCTTGCATAGAATTTAATTATAATCCCAAATTTTAAAAATGTCAAAATTTGATTTTTATAAGATATAAAAAATTATTTTCTTAATCTGCATTTTAACTTAATACAGAAAACATCGTACTTTATGTCCATTTTCTTTTTTGGTAAATTCAGGAAACTCGTTTTTGCAGCGGTCTGTTGCATGAGGACAGCGGTATGCAAAAGGACAGCCGTTTTCTTTTTCGAGAGTTGTTTTGACTTCTACAGTGGAATTTGACCGAACGCCTGCAGCTGCTTCAAAGAGAAGTTTCGTATACGGATGAAGTGCATCTTTATAAAGCGTTTTTGCTTCAGCTTCTTCTACGAGAACTCCGCGATACATTACACCGATTCTGTCGCAGAAAAAACATGCAACGCGAAGATCGTGCGTAATGAAAATAAAACTTAATTTCTTATCGCGTCGTAAATCTGTCAGAAGATTCAACACCTGTGCCTGAATTGAGACATCAAGAGCTGATACAACTTCGTCACAGATTAAAAGTTCCGGGTCCAGAAGAAGTCCGCGTGCAATTGAAATTCTCTGCCTCTGACCTCCTGAGAATTCTGAAGGTCTTTTCTGTAAATCTTCTTCTGTAAGTCCGACAGAAATAATTGCATCTTTAGCTTTCTGATAGATTTCTTCTTTTGATAATTTTTTTGTAGAATATTTAAGTCCGTCAGTCAGAACAGATAAAACTGTCATTCGCGGATTTAATGATTTTGCAGGATCCTGAAAAATGTATTTGACCTTTTCCTGATATACTTTCTTTTCTTTTTTTGAAAGTTTTGAAATGTCTGTTATACTTCCGTCTGTGTTGTGAAATAAAATTTCTCCTGATGTTGCTTCATACATTTTAATCATCATTCTCGCAGTAGTTGTCTTTCCACAGCCAGATTCACCGACAATTCCATAAGTTTCACCGCGGTCAATCGAAAATGAAACATTATTTACGGCAAAAACATTTTTATCTTTCTTTGCAAAAAATCCAGCCTGCAGGTCAAAACTTTTATAAAGATTTTTTACTTCAATGAGAACATTGTTTTTGTTTTCTGGGATTTTGTGTTCTGACATTTTATTTTCAGTCATATTATTTTCTCCGCTCATTTCTGTTCTCCTGAAGTTTTCATTCCATCTGTTTCTTTCACTTCACCAGCTTTCTGAATCGTATAATGCTGTCCAAACTGTGGACGCATTGCGAGAAGATGTTTTGTGTATTCTGCTTTCGGATTTTCAAAAACTTCTTTTGATGTTCCCTGTTCTTCGATGATGCCGTTGTGCATTACGACGATTCTATCAGAGATGTTTTTAACAAGATCAATGTCGTGGCTGATAAAAAGAATTGAAAGATTATGTTTCTTTTTGAGTTCTGACAAAAGTCCTACAATCTGCATTGAAATTGTTACATCAAGTGCTGTAGTCGGTTCATCTGCAATTAAAAGTTCACAGCCCTGAGCAAGTGCAAGCGCAATTCCAATTCTCTGAAGCTGTCCGCCTGAAAACTGATGCGGAAAATTCTGAAGCCTTGATTTTGGATCTGGAAGTTCTACTTCTTTTAAAAGTTCTTCTGCCTTGTCCATTGCTTCTTCTTTTGTAATCTTAGGATCAATATTCTGATAAAGCTCAAAGAACACGCTTCCGATATTTTGAAGCGGATCAAAACTTCTTCCAGGTTCCTGAAAAATAAGACCGATTTTCTTTCCACGGTATTCACGAAGTTCTTTCTGAGAGAGTGTTGTCAAATCAATTCCATCATAAAAAATATGACCGGACAAATTAGCATTCCCAGGAAGCAGTCCCGGAATGGCAGTTGTACTCACAGACTTTCCAGATCCAGACTCACCGACGATTCCAAGTATTTCACCGCGATGCAGGTCATAAGAAATTCCACGCACAGCCTTCACCACGCGTCTTTCATTCGCCGTCAAAACCTCAAACTCAACGGCAACATTTTTCATCGACAAAATGATATCGTCATCTCCAGCACGCGCAACTTCACTCACCTCTCCAAAAACAACATCCCCCGTAGTACCATCATCGGCCACTCCATTCACACCCTTACCATCATCCAATTCCGCATTTCGAATTCCGCATTGAGTATTCTTAATTCTTAATTCTTCCTTCTTAATTCTTAATTTTCTCTTTCCAAACACCGCATGATACGGATCGTAATAATCCCTCAACGCGTCTCCCAAAAAGTTAAACGCAAGCGTTACGAGAAGCAAAAGCCATACTGGAATCAAGAGCCACGGATAGCGCGAGAGATTGCTCAGTGTGGAAATTTCGCGGTTAATCATCGAACCCCAGCTGACTGCAGGGTCTGCAATTCCGAGACCGATGTAAGACAAAGTTGTTTCGCTCATGATAAAGCCCGGAATCGAAAGTGTTGTGCTTACGATGAGAAGGCTTGAAATCTGAGGAATGATATATTTGAAAATTATTACGAGAGATGGAATTCCTTCGAGCTCGGCGTTCATGACGAACTCTTCGCGTTTGATTGCGTGAATCATTCCGCGGAGTGTTCGCGCTGTTCCCGGCCAGCCGACGAGTGCGAGAATTAAAGTGATGATTATGTACGAAGTTCCACTGTCCATTTTTGTATTTAAAAGGGAACGCAAAAATAAAATGAGATAAATTCCAGGGATGAGCATAAAGAACTCGGCGATTCGCATTATCGTCCAGTCTGTTTTTCCGCCGAAGAAACCTGCAAGTCCTCCAAAGATGACTGCAATTAAAAGTGAAACTGCGGTTGCGACAAATCCGATTGTCAAAGAGATTCGGCTTCCATAAATGATTCTTGAAAGCATATCGCGTCCGAGATTGTCGGCACCAAATAAATATGCCGGATATACATTTCCGTTTTCGTCCGGAACAGTTCCGAAAAGATGAAGGTCGCAGTTGAAAAGTCCGAGTACTTTATAAGATTCTCCGTGAACAAAGAATTTTAAATCGTGAGTTAAATCTTTTACATACGCGTAGTCCCAGTCGATTCTGTTTAATACGCGCGCTTCACAGACTTTAAGTCCTTTTGTAGTCATTCTGATGTTTGCAGGATGGAATGTATTCTGTTCGAAGGTTTTTGTCGGTGTATATGGAGAAAGGAATTCTGCAAAAATCATAAAGAGATATAAAACGACAAGAACAATGAGAGAAATAAATGCAATCGGTTTTCTTTTTATAAATCGTAATTCGTTTTTCATTTATTCCACCTCCCTATTTGTCCGCACCATAACGGATTCGCGGATCGACGACAGCAAGAAGAATATCAGAAATTACCATTCCGATTAAAACCAATGCCGAGATAAACATATTTGTCGCAAGAACAAGATTTATGTCCTGCTGCATTACCGCTTCATAAGTGAGCCGTCCGACTCCAGGATAAGCAAAAATAATTTCCATAATCATTGAGCCGCCAAAAAGTGATGCTAAAAGATTTGCACTTCCTGTGATGTACGGATTCAATGTATTTCTGAATGCGTGATTCAGGTAAACTTTCTTTTCTGAAATTCCACGGGCGCGAAGTGCAAAGATGTATGGCATTCCAAGCTGATCAAGCATTGTCGCACGGATTGTACGCATTGTTCCGCCAAAGCCGCCGAGGAACGAACAGAGAAGCGGAAGAAAAATATGATGCATGTAACTGAAAGTAAATTTTACAGGAGATGCAGAAAACGGAAAAGAAGGATAAGCAGTTACCGGAAAGATTCCAGTTAATGACGCAAGAAGCTGCATTAAAATCAGTAAAAGCATTCCCGGAAAAGCATGAAAGAAAAGCGCAAAAAAAGTTACGCCGACATCAAGTTTTGTCCCTGCTTTGCTTGAAAAATAAACGCCGAGTAAAAACGAAAAAAGCGTAATCAGAACAAGCGAAATAAGATTGAGAACAAGCGTATTTCCGATTCTGGAAAACAAAAGAAATTTTACAGGCGCGCGTGAAATTAAACTTGTTCCAAGATCGTGGTCAACAATCACGCGCTTTAACCATTTGAAATACTGAACATAAAAAGGTTTATCAAGTCCGAGTTCTTCGCGGAGTTTTGAATACTGTTCTTCATTAAAAATATTTTCCTGACCTGTTGCATTATTCTGCGACTTTGTTCCACCAGAAGCACTTGCCATAATCTGCTGAGTCATCATCTGATCAACGATATCGCCCGGAGCAAGTTCCATCAAACCGAACAAAGCAAATCCGAGTAAAAACAGCAAAACAATCATCGTCACAAAACGCGACGCAATAAAATATGCCAAAGGGAATTTTTCTCTTAATTTATTTTTCATCATACTACTCCAGTCTCAGATAAATGCGTTCTGTAAGAGCACCGTTAAAATTGTCAAAATAAAAATTTGAAAAATCCCAGCGGTTGTTGATTGCATAAAAACTTCTCGGACAGACAAGATAAATAAAAGGACACTGTTCAAGAATGATATTCTGAAACTCATCCCAAAGCTTCTGCGAAAGAACAGGATCTACAGTATAGCAGCCTTCATTGTAAACATAATCAAGCCGCGCTTCCCAATCCGTTGCCGGCTTTTTCTGAAACGGATACCACAGATGAAGGTTTCCGGTTGTAGGCCAGACATTTGTTCCTTGCGACGGAAAGACATTTGAACCAAGCCCGATGATGAGCGACTGCCAGTCATAAGTTGCTGTCAGCATTTCGACCATCTTCTGAAAATCTGTCTGACGTACATTTACTTTTATTCCGACAGATTTACATTCATCATAAATGATCTGAGCAATATCATTCGTAACATTTGCAGAAGATGCGATTGCCAGATCAAATTCAATTTCGCGGCCTTTATTGTCGCGCATCACGCCGCTACTATCCTGTTTTATTCCAATTGATGCTAAAAGTGATTTTGCTTTTTCGACATCGTATTTATATTTTAATTCAATCTCAGGATTGTAATACGGGTTTGCTTTTGGAAACACGTTGTATTTTGCTTCTGCAAGTCCGCGGTAAGTCTGATTGATAATTCTTTCGCGGTTTAATAGTGAGCTCATTGCCTGGCGGAATTCTTTTTTTGTAAACCATTCGTAATAAGGTTCATTTTTGTTTACAGGATTTTCGTTGAACGACCAGAGCTGCGCACCAAGACTTCCTTCTGAATTAAAAACAGTATAATCGCTGTTCTGAGAATTGATGATATCTGCAAGCTGTTCCGGCTGAGGAGAATATGACTCAAGGTTTCCCTGCTTAAAAAGAAGATACGAAGTATTTTCGTTATCGACAATCTGACAGATTTCTTTTTCGTAATAGATTGCAGTTTTATTATCAGAATCTTTAATATGAAAGTCAGGATTTTTTGTAAAGACAAGACGCTGACTCGGAGAATATTCAGTCAGGAAAAATCTTCCGCAAGATGGAATTGTATTAACATCGGTGTCTATGCTGAATAAATTTTTTACGCCTTCAATCCCATTTTTTTCTAACGCTTCTTTGTAAATCCAGCAAGGTTTGAAATCTGTATTAGAAAACAAAATCGGGTCAGATACGATTCTCGGATAAACAAAATCAAAATGCCTGTCATCAATTATTTTTGCTTCGATTCTTTTCTGACTTCCGTCTGGCATTGTTACAAACTGTCCGCCATAACCAGAACTCTGAAACTCAGGATTTCCTGCAATATTGTCATACCACCAGACGATGTCTTCAGAAGTGACCGGTCGCTTTTCTGATTTATTAAAATAACTCCAGTACATATTTTCTGCAATTTCAAAATGAACTGTGAGCGTTTTATTTTTTTCATCAACTTCGATCTTAAAAGAAGCGCCTCTCGGTTCCCACTCGCCTGTCACTGCATTGTACTCTGCAAGATAATCTGTCATCATCGCAACGATTGCATTTGATGAACCGTCGCGTTCTGCAATAAGCTGGTTAAAAGTTTTAGGATCAGCGCTTATCGTCGAGTTCCACACGCCGCCTGTGATACCAGGAATAAATTTTGATCCGTCGTAAGGTTTAGAAATTGTTTTTTCGATTATTTTAGTGGAACTTTTATTAACCGCATCTTCAATTTCAGAAAGCGTCATCGTCGGAACTTTCTTGCAGGAAAAGACTAATGGAATAAAAAAAAGTGGTAAAACGATATTTTTTTGCATATATCATTTTACCACATTATAACTAAAAAGTTAAATCAATCCTCATGAAGTTTTGCCCAAGCAAAACTTTAGCATCTCGCAACAAGTGACATATCCTTTCGAAAAGAATTTACGAGCCGTTTACATCTTTTCAAGGAACTGAACAAGAACAAGATTCATTGCACGTTTTAAAACTGTGAGCGTACATTCTGCAAGGTACAATCTTGCGCCTTTGAGTTTTTCATCTTCGCAGTTTAAAATCGGACACTGCTGGTAGAACTTAGAAAAAAGTTTACAGGTATCGTAAAGATATGCGCATACTGTACTCGGGTCAAGATTTTCTGCAGCCTTTGCAATAACTTCAGGGAAGTTTCCGAGAGCACGGATAAGTTCCCACTCTTCTGAAGCCGTTAAAAATGAAACTGCTTCTTTATCAGAATTCACTTTAACACCATTCTCTTTTGCTTTTGCAAGAATAGAAGAAATGCGTGCACCCATGTACTGAAGATAAGGACCTGTATCGCCGTTAAACGAAAGACTTTCTGCAGGATTAAAAAGCATGTCTTTAATCGGAGTTGCCTGCAAAAGATAATAATGCAAAGCCGCAAGTGCAACTTTTTCTGCAACGTCGTTTGCGTTTCCGACTTCTTCATCGCGGCCGCGCTCTTTGATTGCAACGAGTGCATCATCGCGGAGAGAATCAATCAGATCATCTGCATCAACGATTGTTCCTTCGCGGCTCTTCATTCTTCCTGATGGAAGGTTAACAAGACCGTAACTCAAATGATAAAGTTTATCTGCCCAGTCAAATCCAAGCTTCCTTAAAATGTGGAATAAAATTTTAAAGTGATAATTCTGTTCAGATGCAACGACATATACAAGCTGGTTAAATGCCCAGTCGTTGTGACGGCTGATTGCAGTTCCGATATCCTGAGTAATGTAAACAGAAGTTCCGTCTTTGCGGAGTAAAACTTTTTCATGTACGTCTTCGTCTTTTCCAGTTCCAACAACATCAGTTACATCAATGCGTACAGAACCGTCATCAGCTTTAAAGAATACTCCTTTTTCAAGACCTTTTAAAATTTCATCTTTACCTTTAAGATAAGTATCACTTTCAAGATAGAACTTATCAAAACCAACACCAGTTCTGTCATAAGTTGCTTTAACACCATCGAGTGTCCATTTGTTCATTTTTTCCCAGAGCGCGCGGACTTCCTGATCTCCTGCTTCCCATTTTACAAGCATCTCTTCTGCCATTTCCTGAGCTTCCGGATGTTCTTTTGAATATTTATCAAATTCAACATAGCACTGGCCGACAAAGTGGTCGCCTTTAAGCCCAAGAGATTCCGGTGTGTCATTGTTTTTTTCGTGGAATAATTTATACGCGAGCATCGATTTACAGATGTGAACGCCGCGGTTATTGATAAGGTCAACTTTATAAACTTCGGCACCGGCTGCTTTTAAGATGCGGCTTACAGATTCACCGAGAGCATCGTTTCTGAGGTGACCAAGATGGAGCGGTTTATTTGTGTTTGGCGAAGAAAATTCCACCATGACACGACGGCCTTCCAGAGGCTTTTTATTTTCACTATTGAAACTTCCGTAATTTTCTTTCTGAGAAGAAATTTTTTCAAGAATAGAAAAAGTTTCATTCGATTTATTCATCTTAAGATTTACATAAGGACCGACAGCGAGAACTTCGCCGAGTGAACTTTGAGTTACGCGTTTTACAACTTCGGCAGAAATCTGAGGAGGTGCCATATGAAGTGATTTTGCAAAAACGAACATTGGAATTCCAAGGTCGCCCATTTCAGGGTTTGGCGGATTCTGAACTGCAAGAGTATCTTCTGCAATCATTTCCTGTTCCGGAAACTTCTCCTTAATAAACGCATTGAGCGCCTGAGTTACAATCTTTCTAAATTCCTGCTTAGTATCTGCCATAGATTTTCCTTAAAAAATAATATGATGGAATTGTAACAGATTAAAGAAAAATGTACAACGAATGAAAAAAGAATGCAGAGCGCAAAGGTCGCACTCTGCATTTTATGTTTGATTATTGCTTACGCAAGAATACTAGTCAATTTCGTTAAAACGAAATTGACAAAGCCGGAACGACCCCATATCTCGTATCGATAACGGTGCTGAGGAAGTTGGCCTCGCCGTCGCTGAAGACGCCAAGCGCGTCGATACTATAGTTATAGTAAGGCGAACGAAGCCTCCAATAACCGCCGTAGCCGTCGTTTGCATCCTGAAAAGCATTGTTTGCCTTTGCAAAGTCTGTTGTTCCTCTTATTCGGCTGTTGCCTTTTCCACAACTGGAGTATGCTTCTTTACTGTACTTCACGACTTCTCTTTCGCTTAGCAAAAAGATTTTGTCATCTGTCGGGTCGCAGGCATATTCTTCTTTCATGTCATGTGTTCCATCATAACTCATCTGTTCTTTTGCGTTATTTACTTTTGTTGTTATGATTTTATCTATTGCGTCACTTGTAAACGCTGTCTGCAAAAAGCCTTTATCAAGCCATTTACCTTCATAAGATTCATTTGCAGCATTATAGCTAATTCCATTTAAATATGCGCGAATCTGGCTGTGCATGTAGTTGTTCGGGTAAACTGTTTTACTGTCGATTGTGCGGTTTTTATCCATATCTTCGTAATATGGCACATTTGCTGTAAGAATGCTTTCTGCTACAAGTAACTTTCCAGTTGCAGTTCCTGTATCTCCGTCTATGTCGTATTCATTATCTGCTACACGCCATTTTATTGGCATTACCTTAAACCAGCGGCTTGTAGTTTTATTCTGTCCTACAAGTGTGCTGTCATTTTTGTATTTGTAACCAGACCCACATGCATTTTCTGCACATTTTACGTAGTAGTTGCCGTCTAATCCATGTACAAATTCCATGTAACCGCGTGTAACTTTGTCTTTAGAAGTTTCAAGTCCAAGAGTTGTAACATCGTTAACTGGAACTACCTCCTGCGGCCAGTCGCCAAATTCTACATAAGTTGCGTCTGTTCCGTATGAACCTGTTCCTGATTCAAGAGTTGTTACTGTATTATGGAATGTGTAACCCTGTTTAATTTTTACAGTAAATGTCGCAGTTTTTCCTTCATAAGTTACTGTAATTGTCTGGCTTTCTGTTGCTGCGCTTGAATTAAATCCGCTTGTTGTTACGTTGGTTGTTACGTCTTTTGTTGTGCCGTTATTGTATGTTGCTGTTACAACCATACATGTTAAATCTAGTGCAGTTGCACCAGTAAAATATTCTTTCTTTGTCGGCTCTTTTGTAATTTCGATTTTTGTAACTTCAACTGCTTTTACGGTTACTTTAAACTCGGCAGTTTTTGTTATTTCGTTTTGTGTGTACGAAACTGTTACTGTCTGTTCGCCGGCTTTTGCTTTATCATAGCCGCTTAATTTTACGTCGGCTGTTACGTCTTTTTCTGTTGAATCACTCAATGTTGCTGTAACTTTAATTCCAGCTGTATCAAGTTCTTCTCCAACAAAATATTCGTTCTTTTTCGGCTCGTTTGTAATTTCGATTTTAGTTAATATAGGTTTAATCTTTACAATAAATGTTGCAGTTTTTCCTTCATAAGTTACTGTAATTGTCTGGCTTTCTGTTGCAGTACTTGAATCAAAGCCGCTTGTTGTTACTTTGTCTGTTACATCAGCGGTTGATCCGTCTGTATATGTTGCTGTTACAACCATGCCTGCTAAATCAAGTTGTACGGCTCCAACAAAATATTCTTTTTTATTCGGCGGGTTTGTAATTTCGATTCCGGTTAGTAAAACAGAGGTAATTTTTACATCAAATGTCGCTGTTTTTTCGCCATAAGTTACTATAATTGTCTGGCTTTCTGTTGCTGCGCTTGAATCAAATCCGCTTGTTTCTGCATCGTTTGTTACGTCTTTTGTTGATCCGTTGTTGTATGTTGCTGTTACAACCATGCCTGATAAATCAAGTTGTGCGGCTCCAACAAAATATTCTTTTTTATTCGGCGGGTTTGTAATTTCTATTCCGGTTAGTAAAACAGAGGTAATTTTTACATCAAATGTCGCTGTTTTTCCTTCATAAGTTACTGTAATTGTCTGGCTTTCTGTTGCAGTACTTGAATCAAAGCCGCTTGTTGTTACTTTGTCTGTTACATCAGCGATTGATCCGTCTGTGTATGTTGCTGTTACTTTTAAGCCTGTTAAATCGAGTTGTGCAGCTCCAACAAAATATTCTTTTTTATTCGGCTCGTTTGTAATTTCGATTTTGTATAATACAGGGGACGGTGTACTCGCTGCAGGGCACCCCGTAAACAAAACCACGAGGCTGCACAAAATGGCAGCACCAATTCCTAATACTTTTCTCATAAAATTTCTCCACTATTTATGGAATATTAAAAAAAACGATTATTTTACAATCAAATCAATCGGTTCGAGCTCTTTAATAGTATCAAGGGCAGCTGTAAAACAGTCTACTGAATTTAAAAGCAAATTCTGATACTTATCATTTTGAGCACCATTAATAACAGTAATATTTGAAACACCGTCATAACGGGTATCAACTTTATTACCAAGTGCACCATCAATAATTCTCTTGATTGAACGGCAATCGTCACAGAAAGAATTTTTAATCTGCTGAATCGTAGTTTCAATCATAAGCATTGTTGATTCAATTTTTGACTGAGCCTGAAGAGTCTTCAGATGATTTGCAGTTATCTTGTCAAATACAATTCCAATCTGTCCCTGAGAAGAAAGATCATCCACAAGTCTGAAAATATCAGAATAAAGCTGAGACAGATCATTCAATGTATTTGCAAATTCCTGACGGTTATCTTTATTGACAAAATTACCTTCCAGAAGAAGGATTTTAAAAGGTTGAATTACTTCATTATATTTTCTGTCAAAGAACCATGTAATAAAACCACCGGTATATTCGAAATGAAACGGAACACCTTCCCAAAGCTGAGTCCACGGACGCTGCGGCATAAGTGGGAAATCATCAATACCAAATATGGTTTCAAGGCGCTCATGAATTGCTTCTTTCTTTTTATCACGAAGCCATGCACCCCACTTTTCATCAAAAAGCTTTTTCCACTGTTCCTTATATTTTACAAACCAGTCTTCGGCACCCGTAAAATTTTCAGGCTGCCACTGAACATTGTTATATGCAATTTTTGCAAGAGCTTTGAGAGGAACAGTTTTTATAAACATGTGAATCATTGAAATATTTGCAGCTGCCTTATCCATAAATTCACGCATTCTTCCATCATCATCTTTTGCTTCAGAATCTGCAGGTACAATTTTATTTGCAGAAAAAAGATATAAAGATGAAACAACTTCTTCCGGCACTACAGTTCCATTACTCAGAATTCTTGAAAAAGCAGAAATATCACTTGAAACAACTTCAAATTTACAGCTGTAAGTATCAACACCACCCTGCGAAAAAGAATTGATAAATCTTTCAAATGGAAGTTTTGAAAGCTGGTAAAACCATTCTATTACAGTTACACAGGAATACATGTAAGCTCTTCTGTGAGATGGAATGTTCTTTAAAATTTCATCAAGCTTGCGCAAAAATGATGTACGAAGCTCTGTCGTTACCTCTCTTGTAAGCGGAAGTTTATAAGGATCAACTTCTGTATCCATCTGCTCTGTAACTTCAGGTGAAATGATGGAACCAAGAAAAACATAAAAGGCACCAAGATTATCATAAACATATTCAAGATAAGGCCTAAAGAAATCAATTGCCTTTTTCAATTCAAGGAGTTTCTGATACAGAATCGAAAGAAAATATCCGTTTTTATAATCAATGAGTCCCGGAAAACTGTGATCAATTTTCTTAAATAAAAGGGAAACCTGATCTGAGTTATACAGATCTTCTTTTGATGCATTTGAAAAAACAGACCTGAGCCACAAAAAGAAACGATAAAAAAATGATTCTTCTTTTAATTTATCTTCAAGTGAAATTATTTCTGAAGGATCTTCTTTATCATCAGAATCAAGATTCTGGGTTGCAGGATCACCTGCAAGAGAATGCATTTTATCAAGAAGAGATTTTCTTTCTTCATCAGAAATTGAAGATACTAATTTTTTAAAAGTTTCTGTCCTGTGATCTTGTGCCATGATAATTTAACTCTCTTGAATTATAAATTCTGTAAATATTCTAATGCGTTATAATTATTATTCCAGTGTTCAATTACCGCATTGACATCATATGATAAGTTTTTAAACACTTCGAGGACGCCGGAAAAATTAATTCCATTATAAACAGAACCAGCTGCCCAATGAGAATCATTTTTTCCATCATTATCATGCAGATGCAAAGTTAAAACCTCTGCACCGGTGTCTAAAACTTTTTTTGCATATTCCACACATTCAAAGCCATTAATCTTTGCGTGTCCTGTATCAAAAGTTGCATACACATTATAACCGTTAAGTACTGCATGCTTTTTTGCTTCAGTCATAAACTCGAGATATGTACCAGAACTTTCACTATTAGAATCCGGGATTGTATTTTCTATGCAAACTTTTGTCTCCGGAATACTTTTACAGATTTTTTCAAGAATTTGTAAATTTAATTCACAGAAATGAATCGTTACCGAAATCGGCTTGTGCAGATTAATATATTCAAAAAATGAATTCTGCCTTTCTTCTGGCAATGAAGTAAATCCAATTGGTAAATGAACAGTTACATTCTGAGGAAGCTGAACATTTTTCACATCTTCTGGAGTAAATCCATCGAAAAAAACATCAAAGAAATCGATTTTATTATTGTCTGAAAAAGCAATTTCCTGTTCGAGTGTGAGATTGTTGTATTTTGATGACTGAAAGCCAAATTTAACCATATTTCTTGAATTCTATTCGATTATCTTCTATTTGTAAAGAAAATTATATTCACGCTTCCATTCAGCTTTTTTACCGCTTTCAATTTCAAGAAACTTAAAAAGTTCCGGGCTTATGCATTTCTTGTGCCCCCACACGTCTGTGTGATAAGGAACAAAATCAGTTTCTTCTGACATTATAAAATTTCTTGTGGAATCTGTAAGTTCCCATTTTCCATTTCTATTAAAAGCAGCATCATCTCGAGCTTCAAAAACTCCGCCTGTAAAATATTCTTCTGAATTGTCAGGAATTTTTACAAACCGGAAACCTGATTTTGTAAATTCAATTAAACCTTCTGTTTTTACATTTTCAGAAAGTTTATCGGATGAATAATTCCAGTTAAAAGAAAGTTCAAGCTGAGGTCCGATATTTTTACCGAATGGAAGCAGAAAGTTATGAACATATTCAGTTGTTGTAATTTTTTTTGAACCGCAGTTTTCCAAATCATAAGAAATTGTAAAACCGTTTTCTGTAAGTTCAAATTTTTTTGTATAGCGGTAAGCATAACCGTTTCTTTCACCTGAAGAACACATAAAAACAGCTTTTTCTTCACTTACTTTCTGAAAACTGAAATCAAGAGGTTCAAGCATATACTGCGTAAAAAAGAAATAAGGCTTTTCATCACGCTTTAACCAGCCGGTTCCTATTTTTGGAAAATAATCTCCGGGTTTTACATCATCATAGCCGACAGGCATTTTAATTCCAAACTCATTGTGAAGACCGCGTCCATATATTTTTTCATCTCTATGAAAAATCTTTTTTTCCTGTGAAAGAATTTTTTTACCCTGAAACCAAATCTGCGTAACAGTTCCATTCCAGTCAAAACGACTACCGCGATATTTTTCTCCTGGAGTTTCAATTCTGATTTTAATATTTTTATTTCTTAAAGTAATTGCCATGATTTTATTATATTATGATGCATATTATTATTCTATATATTTTTCTAAACATAAGAAAGTTATTACCCATATTGAAAAAACTTTGACAAATTCCACTTTATAACAGAAAATTAAAGAAATATCATTTATAAGAGACGCTGCCGCTGCCGCTGCTGCGGCCGTTTTTAAGGAGAAAGAAAATGGGAAAATCTAAAAATCCTCTCAAATCAATCGGCATCGTAGGAAAAATCATTCTTGTGCTTCTCTACGATATCTACGGAATCGTTGCTCGTCTTACAAGCGGAAAACTTGTTCCAATCATCGTCGGAATCTTACAGATTGTAACTGTAAACTTTGCAGGAATCATCTGGTTAATCGATTTGATTACAGTCATCTGCAAAAAAGACGTAATCGTTCTCGCATAAAACCGTACGATTTTTTTTACACACTTAAAAAAATAAAAAATAAACGGATATTTCATTAAAAAACGAAATATCCGTTAAATCCGTCTACATATAATATTTTACTTGATAATCCTTTATTGATAACAAACTTAAAAAAATCTTCGTCATCATATTTTAAAGAAGTTTCACAATATTAAAACCTGATGTTTTGTTAAACGCAGTTTGAGAAAGATCAGCCATCTGATCTTCTGTTAACTCATCGCATTTTTCTATAAGTTTTTCTGCAAGTTGAATTTAACAAAGTGATAAATAAACGCTTAATATTTTTTTATTGATTTAATCATTTAAAAATGTTAATTATTTAATATGCAATCACTTATTTTTTCACTTACAACGGCTGGTGTAATAATTTTTGTCGTCATTAAAATTATTAAAAAACATGCAGTTCTTAACAAAGGTGACAATGTAATTACTGCAACAGCAGAAATTACTTCTGTTAAACAAATCACTTACAATTTTGTCGTCAAATTATATGAATACGAATATAACTTTAACTACAAAGGCATTACCTATACAGGAAAATATTATCAAAATTCAATTGAATTCAAAAAAAACGGACAGCCATCTGTATCGCAAAAAGTTTTATTCGATATAACAGATCCATCAAAAAACAGGCTTGAAATTGACACATCAATGAATAACAGTAAAAAAATATTTTTCTGTGCAGCAATTGTTCTGATATTTATCATTTTCTACTTTTTGATATAAAAAACAAACCAGTCTTTCTGAATTAAAAGCAGTTTTATTCATCTATTTATTTCTCGACATATATATCGTTCAATCACAAAGGTGATTATTATGCCGGCTGCTTAAATCAATGCACTTAACACATCAAAATTTGCCAGTGCAATTATTCCAATTACCCGCTTTAATAAAGGTGAAGCAGGAAAAATCATTGACGAAGTAAAGCAGGAAGGCGCCCGGATTATTGTTAAAAACAATGCCCCGGAATGCGTTCTGATCTCTCTCGAAGAATACAACGGCTGACGAAGAGGCTGTCAATGAATTAAGGAGAATCAGAACTTCTTCACGGAGCATTAACCGATGACGAAGCAGACAACATGATTAAAACTTTTACATCTTTTGAACTCATCACCATCGACGAATACGAATGGGAATTTTCCGGGCTCATGCTCCAGACAATCCGTCAGCAGGGATTTACACTTCCTGTTACAGATGTTCTTATCGACTATCTTGCAATTAAATACGACATTCCCGTCTGGACAAGAGACAAGAACTTTACAGTAATCAAAGCAATCTACCCGGAATTAAAGCTGTACGAAAAATAAGGATAAAACAGAACTTTCCTTTAAAATCAATCCAGCTGGCAGACAAAATCAGAAAAAATTATTCAGTCTTTTTTGCTTCTTTTGGTTGAATTACATGCGTTGATATAGTCATCGGTTCGCCGTTTGAATTATATCTTATCATTGAAGTCTTTATGGTAATCGAATCTTTTGTATATTCAACACAAAGTCCATACGGTTTATTTACTGGAATAAATGTTTCAGAATATAAATCGATTTTAGTTCCTTCGTACGATGTAATATCTTTTGATTCATACGGTCCGTAAACATAAAGTTTTGCACCTTCAACTAACTGTCCCGGCTCTTTCATCAGTTTAAGTAAACCAACATCTTCATACTTTTTATTGTTTTCTTTTACAACTTTTACTGCAACAGGAGTATCAACTAAACTGTTATCAAGATTATGCTTTGAAAAATCTGCAAGACCGTATTCTGTACCCGCTGTAAACTCTGTATACCTTAAACTGCTGTACGAATTAGTATCTAACGAAGCAGATGTATTTTGAATAATCATATCAGATGTCAATTCAATTGCAGTAAAAGGACACTCAAGTCCTTCCGGAGAATTTACATCATCACCATCGCCATAAAAAAACTTAACGCTTTCATCACCAGACTTAATTACGTAATCTGTCGGATATTCAGTATGTTTTTCGCTCCATGTGCCGTTGTTTTTAATATAAAAATAAATTGATTCTTTATCATAATATTTTTTACTGCTTGCGTCATACTTTCTTACTTTTTCATAATGAGACTTGTTATACCAAGTATCATCTATTACATCTATCGAACCAAAATTCATGTTAAAACCAATCAGGCGAGTTTTTAAAACAGTTCCACTAAGCCCGCTTACAACAGAATTAATAGTTGTTCCCTGTGTATCATTATAGTCACTCGAATTTCGTTCCTTCAATCCTTTCCATGTGACTGTATATTTATATTTTTTTCCATGAACTATCTCAATTGAATCATCAGGATTAACTAATTTTGTAAGCAGATTTTTATCATTGTCATAAAAAGTAACTACTGCATTCACATCAGAGGTAACATCTTCTTTATCAGAAAACATATCCTGTTGAACTGTAATCTTTAAATCAGATTTTTTTAACAAGCCCGCTTTAGTATAACCATATACTCGACCACCATCAGCACGTTCAACATTAACAACATACGGTTCTACTGGAACAGGAGCTGGAGGATTACCACTTCCCGCAGGCTGACATGACAACAATAAAATACTTATTCCTGTAATTAATCCCAGATTTAAAAAATTTCTCATAAAAACAACTCCTGTAAACACAACGAAGGCCGCAGCAAATAAAATCTCCGAATCAAAATTTCAAGCCAAAAACGTAGGTTTAAACTATACGAAAAAAAATTTCATAAATGCAATTACTTTTTCATTTATAAATTTTACACCTAAATCTCAAATTTTACAACGATATCCCACACCCGGACATAAAAAAAACGCACGATTCTCTCGTGCGTTCCCTGTGGTTTAATCTGCAGCCACGCCTAGTACATGCCACCCATCTGCCGTACGCTGCGCGTACTTACCGAGTTTGCTTTCGCAAACTCGCACATCCCTAATACATGCCACCCATCTGCCGTACGCTAACGCGTACTTCTCAAGTTTTGCTTTCGCAAAACTTGCACATCACTCTTAGTACATTCCACCCATATCAGGAGCTGGAGCTGCTGGAGCTTTTGGTTCTGGTATATCTGTGATTGCGCATTCTGTTGTTAACATTGTTGCGGCAATTGAAGCTGCGTTCATCAAGGCACTGCATGTTACTTTTGCAGGGTCGATGATTCCGGCTTCCATCATGTTTACCCATTCACCAGTGTAAGCATTGTATCCAACGCCTTTCTTTTCTTTCTTTGCTTTGTCAGCAATTACGCTTCCGTCAACGCCTGCATTGTCTGCAATCTGGCGGATAGGTTCTTCAAGAGCACGGCGAACGATTTTGTATCCTACTTTTTCATCTTCTGTCAAATCTTCTGGAATTGTTTCGAGAACTTTTGAAGCTTCGATGAGAGCAAGTCCACCACCAGATACGATACCTTCTTCGAGGGCAGCCTTTGTAGCAGCGATTGTATCTTCTACGCGGAATTTCTTTTCTTTCATTTCAGTTTCTGTTGTAGCACCAACATTGATTACTGCAACACCGCCTGCGAGTTTTGCAAGACGTTTCTGAAGCTGTTCTTTATCATAAGATGAAGTTGTCTTTTCAATCTGAGCTTTGATTTCGTTAACGCGTTCTGTGATGTTTTTCTTTGTTCCGGCACCGCCAACGATTGTAGTATTATCTTTGTCGATCTTAACTGACTTAGCCTGTCCGAGCATTGAAACTTCTGCTGTTTCAAGTTTAAGCCCGAGTTCTTCAGAAATTACCTGACCGCCTGTGAGGATAGCGATATCCTGGAGCATGTCCTTTCTTCTGTCGCCAAAGCCTGGAGCTTTAACAGCGCAAACTTTAATAGTTCCACGGATAGAGTTGAGAACGAGAGTTGTCAAAGCTTCACCGTCAACATCTTCTGCGATGATGATCAATGCGCGTCCTTCGTTTGCAACTTTTTCAAGAATAGGAAGAAGATCTTTCATAGAAGAAATCTTCTTGTCGTGAATCAAAATATATGGATCGTCAAAGTTTGCTTCCATTCTGTCGCGGTCTGTAACAAAGTAAGAAGAAATATATCCACGGTCAAACTGCATACCTTCTACAGTGTCTACAGTTGTGTCCATGTTCTTAGATTCTTCAACAGTGATTACACCGTCTTTTCCAACCTTTTCGATTGCATCAGCAAGCATCTTACCGATTTCTTCATCATTGTTTGCAGAAATTGTAGCGATGTGAGTTACATCGTCAGTTCCCTTTACAGGTTTTGCATTCTTTTTAATTTCATCGATAGCAGCTTTTACAGCTTTATCCATTCCACGCTTAACAGCAATCGGAGTCATTCCGGCTGCAACAGATTTAAATCCTTCGCGAACCAAAGCATAAGCTAAAACTGTAGAAGTTGTTGTTCCGTCTCCGGCATCATCATTTGTCTTAGAAGCAACTTCGCGTACAAACTGAGCACCCATGTTTTCATAAGGGTCTGCAAGTTCAATTTCTTTTGCAACAGATACACCGTCTTTTGTAATTGTAGGTGCGCCATATTTTTTGTCGAGCATTACCATGCGGCCACAAGGTCCGAGAGTAACTTTAACTGCTTCTGCAATCTGTTCTGCACCTGAAAGCAGTTTTTTACGTGCATCTTCATTAAATAACAACTGTTTTGCCATATCTAAAAGCTCCTTATATCAAAATTCCACTTACTTCTATATAAATGGAATAATTTTTTCTATTGATAAAGATATAAAAAAAACGGCTTAATGGCAATATTTTTTACTTTTTTGGTGGAATTAATAGGTTAGAATTTCTTTTTTTTGTGCAAATTCCCCTAAATAACGCTAAAATAAACCTTACATATATCAATTTTGACAACCAGATAAAGATTACAAAGGAAATATAATCAATCTTATGAAAAAGAAAACTTTGATTATCACATTTGCTTCAATTTTCGCATTTTTAGTTCTATGTGGAATTTTCGTAAAACGACTTTACTCAAGAAAACCGATGGAATTTATTTTTGACGGCGCTTACAATGTGCCGCTTGTAAAATACCAGAGCTCACACTGGTATTACGAAGAAGTTCCTGCAGGACATAAAACATATCTCTTTCTTCCAGAAAAATACCGGACAGATAAAGATAACGAAGAAGCAAAACTTCCGCTCATCGTAATTTTCAACGGCTCTGATGAAACAGGCGCAAGTCTTCACAAATACGGAAGCATTTTCATCGACAGAGATTTTCAAAAAGAAATCTATCCGGAAGGTGCTGCAGTTCTCGTAGTTCTCTCAAGAATAAATTATTACACAGACCCGCACAGCGTCAGTCTTCTCATTCAGAACATCTGCATCAAAAACAAATGCATCGACCGCACAAATATAATCGGCTATGGATTTTCACAGGGCGCAAAATTTGTTGTGGAACTTGCATGCACCGAACCCCGTTTATTCCGTGGCATCATTTCTGGAAGCGGATTTTACCAGATGTCAAAAAAAGAACTTCTCACACTTCTCCCCGTTCAGTTCTGCTTTGCACTTTCTGAAAACGACAAAGGAATTTTCGAACAAGGCCTTCACACTGCAAAGATGTGTTCGAAATGGTGTAAAAACTCGAGATACAAACAGTATGAAAAAAGATGGCACTTCTGGATTATGTTGAATGACAGAACTGGGAAAGTTAAGAAAGATGGAAGTGAGGAGAGCGTAATGGAATGGCTAAAGGGTGTTGTGAATCAGAAATAAAATTTTAGCCACAGATTTCACGGATTTACATGGATAACCATTAGCTTCTACATTATACCAATAAAATTCTTCACCTAACTATCGTTTTAAACCGCACAGCGGCTTGACCGCTGTGCGGTTTAAAACGATGTTAGGCGTTTTCTTTCTATTTCAAACTGACTTATTTCTTTGTCGTTTCCGTGTTTGCGAACCTTTTACCTCTGCTGATGTAATTGAGTTTGCAATTCTCTTTTCTTTTGTGATTAATGTAGTATAAAACCTTTCTTCTAAACCATACAATATGTTTTTCAAATCTTCTTCATTTGAAATCTGAGCTTTTCCATCATTTAACTTAAAGTTTGAATAATACTCTTTTATATAATCAAACATTTCTTTCTGTTCTTGTTCTGACATTTTTGAAAAAGTATCTTGTACTAATGCTATTTTCTTTCGATTAGGGATTTTTACTTTTTCAGCAGAAAAACCATTTGTTAAAACGAATGCTTTTTCTGAAAGAAAAGTTTGAACTTCTTTATCTGTTGCTTCTCTATATATTTCATTTATTCCGTTAAATATTTTTGTTATTGAAAACAGTCTTCTAAAATACAAAATATCCTTTGTTCTATCATAAATAGCATCAGGATATGTATTAATTTGAAATAAGGAAACATTCTCCTTTTTTTCAAATCTTTCTCCTAATGTAATAAAACTTCTTTTCTTTATAAATGCATTTCGTGTTACTTTTTGAAAGAATAAAGTTTTATCTGATAATTCGAAAATATATTCAATTCCAGCAGCATCTGCTTGAGTTGCTTGATCATAGTCTATACTTGTTGTTTTCTCTTTTATTTCTTT
>JAGHVB010000013.1 GCA_018064525.1 Candidatus Treponema merdequi
CGTTTTAAGTAAACAACTTTATTTCCAAGCGCACGGAACATTCTCTTAACCTGATGATATTTTCCTTCAACGATTGTAAGCTTAACTTCATCTGATTTTTCTGTATATTCAATTTCTGATGGCAGACATGTAAAAGCATCTTCATTGTCTTCAGGTGGAACTTCAAAGCCTGTTTTCATTTTTCCACTGTAATCTTTTTTATCATCGTCAGTGAGAGTTTTTTCGAGTCTGACAAAATAAGTTTTCGGGCAGTTTGACTTTGGTGAAATAAGTCGGTGAGTAAGTTTTCCGTCTGTCGTAAAAATCAAAAGACCTTCTGTATCAATATCAAGTCTTCCGATAAGATGAAGATTTTCAAGCGCATAGCCTGTCTGGTACTGTTCGTCCAAAAGAGAAAAAACTGTCGCATGAAGTCCGTCTTTGTTTGCACAGACAACATTCTGAGGCTTATTCATCATAAGATAAATATTTTTTGCAATCGAAATTACTTCACCGTCAATTGATATCTCATCACAATCAATGTCAGCATGAAAACCGGGATCGGTAATACGAGTTCCATTTACCATAACTTCTGCCGTATGCAAAAGACGCTTCACATCACGGCGGGTTCCATATCCTTCATGACTTAAAACTTTATCAATTCTGTCTTTGCTCATTTTTAACCTCAAAAAAAATGGTGGTCAAAGGCCACCATTTATAAATAATTAAATCTGTCCGATTGTTTTAAACTCAGAATTATCTTTTGTCCATCGGAACGTAATCGTGAACAGGACAGACATTTTTATAAGCCGGACGATAGATTCTTCCACCTGCACTTACCTCTTCTATGCGGTGAGCACTCCATCCTGCAATTCTCGAAATCGCAAAAAGCGGAGTAAAGAGTTCGCGTGGAATTCCAAGCATTGTATAAACAAAGCCTGAGAAGAAGTCAACGTTAGCACAGATCATTTTTCCTTTACCGTGAATTGAATAAAGAACTTCCGGTCCGATTTTTTCAATTCTCTTGTAAAGTTTAAATTCATCAAGACAGCCTTTTTCTTTTGCAAGCTTTTCTGCAAGTTCATTAAGCAAAGTTGCACGAGGATCGCTTACAGTATAAATAGCATGCCCCATTCCATAAATCAAACCTGTCTTATCAAATGCCTGACGCGTTGCAATCTTTGTAAGATAATCGCAGATCTGTTTATCAGAACTCCAGTCCTTAACATTCTTTTTAATTTCATCCATCATTTCAATTACGCGGATATTCGCACCACCGTGTCTTCTTCCTTTGAGGGAACCGACAGCTGCGGCAATTGCGGAATATGTATCTGTATCAGCAGAAGAAACAACGTGAACTGTAAGTGATGAGTTGTTACCGCCACCATGTTCAGCGTGAAGAATCAATGCAAGGTCAAGAATCTGTGCTTCAAGTTTTGTATACTGTCCGTCAAAACGAATCAGATGTAAAAAGTTTTCTGCAGTTGAAAGTTCCGGATTCGGATTGTGAATATACATACTCTGTCCGTCATAGTAACGTCTCTTTGCCTGATATGCGTAAGCTGCAAGAGTTGAAAAACGGGAAGTCAGTTCAAGACACTGTCTCATAATGTTATCAACATTGCGGTTTTCAGGATCCGGGTCATAAGAATAACTTGCAAGAACACCGCGGGCAATTTTGTTCATGATATCATTTGACGGTGCTTTCATAATCATGTCTTCTGTAAAGTTTGGTGGAAGAACACGAAGGCTTCCCATATATTTTGAAAAATCTGCAAGCTGTTTTTTAGTCGGAAGTTTTCCAAACATCAAAAGATAAACAGTCTGTTCAAAACCAAATTCGTTATGTTTTTCTGCATCGTGAACAAGTTCTGCAATATCGTAACCGCGATACAAAAGTTTTCCAGGAATAGCTTCTTTTTTGCCATCCCTCATTTCATAACCAACTACATCTCCAATTTTAGTAAGACCAACAAGAACACCAGTTCCATTTGCATAACGAAGTCCGCGTTTAACATCAAACTTTTCATACAGATCAGGATTAATTTTGTCGTTTTTCTGGGCAACGACTGCAAGGTGTTTTAGAAATGAGTTATCAGTTGTTTTTTTCAATTACTTGCCCTCAAATTGCATAAATATGCAATTAATTTAATTTATTTTTAATAATTATACGGATTTTTAAAACTTTATGCAATACATTTTATTAATGTACTAATTTAAAATTTTTCATTATAATTACAATCATGACAGACATTGAAAAAGCAAAAGAAATTTTTTCTTCAGGTGAATACACATTTGTTCTTGTAAAAGAAAACGATATTATAAAAAGCACAGAAAAAGGCCTCAAACCTCTCGTCGACTTAATCGAAAGCGGAAAAGATTTTTTTGAATATTCCATCTGCGATAAAATCTGCGGCCGTGCTTCTTCCTTTTTATATGTACTACTCGGTCTCAGAGCAGTTCACTCCACAAAAATGGCAAAACTCGCAGTTCAGATTTTAGACCGCGCCGAAATCGAATATTCCACAGACCAGTTTGTCGACACAATTCTCGACTCAGAATTAAAAGAAGTTGAAAAATTTGAAAACGCAGTACTTCGTTCAGGTTCTGCGGTAAAAGCTCTCGAAGACATAAAAGCAGCTTTTTAGACGGAGGTTTTCTATGGAATATATCGAAGCGGAACTTCCACAAGCCGAAGATACAGTCTGCGTCGGAATGTCGGGCGGAGTCGATTCCACTTTAACAGCACTCTTACTCAAAGAACGTGGCTGTCGTGTAATAGGAGTCACAATGAGCATGTGGGACGGATCTGTTCCCGAAGGAATGAAAATTGAAGACCTTCACGCAAGCTGTTTTGGCCCTGGCGAGTTAAAAAATATCTCAGAATGTACACTTTTCTGTACACAAAACGATATCGAATACCATGTAATCGACGTAAAAAAGCAATACCGCGAAAAAGTCCTCGAATATTTCAAATCAGAATACAGAAACGGCCGTACTCCAAATCCATGCATCCGCTGCAATGAAACAGTCAAGTTCGGAGCTTTTTTAGATGGAATTAAAAACGCCGGCATTAACTTTGACTACTTCTGTACCGGACATTACGCAAAAATCGTCCGCCCTAAAACCGGCATCTTTGGAACAGACAGACGCCCCTGCATGATTTCCGGAGCTGTTGATATTACAAAAGATCAGACATATTTTTTATACCGGCTCTCATCAGAAACTCTCGAAAAAGTCCGCTTTCCACTTGCAAACCTCACAAAAGCCCAGGTCTTTGAACTTGCAAAAAAAGCAGATCTCGCTTCTGCTGCCAGAAAAGAAAGCCAGGATTTTATCGGTCAGGAATACTTTGATCTTTTATTCTCAGACAAAAAAAGCATTCCGGGTGATATCATAGATCTCGACGGTCATGTTCTCGGCCGTCACCGTGGAATTGAACATTACACAATCGGTCAGCGACGCGGACTTGGTGTAGCCGTCAACTACCCTGTCTATGTTCAGGCAATTGACGCAAAAAAAAATCTCGTAGTACTTGCACCAAATGATGCCTTAAACTCAGACGGATTAATTGCCGACAACTTTGTCTGGCCCGCATCAATTGCACCATCAGAACCTTTCGAAGCCCTCGTAAAAATCAGACTCGCTTCACGCCCGACTCCTGCAAAAATTGAACCTTTAAATTTAAATGGAATTTCAAAATACGCAAATTCTTCTGAAAACTGCATCTCTACAGAATCAGAAAAAATTTCTCTGCCTTCATCTGAAAACAATCAACTGACTTCGTATGACACATTCGCAGGAGCTCCATATAAAATTACTTTTGAATCTCCTCAGCGCGCTGTTGCACCGGGACAGTCAGTCGTAATTTACAAAGACGGCGTTATTTTAGGCGGCGGAATAATCAAAGAAAAGTTCTAAAATGTTTTTATCAATATTCACGTTCTTCTTCTAAAATATGTAGCATGATATTTACTAATTCAGGATCGAACTGTTTGGACATTCCATAGATCAATTCCTGTATTATTTTTTTCTGCTCCAGTCTTTGTCTATGGGCTCTGGTAGAAGACATTGCTTCATAAGCATCTGCAATAGCCACAATTCTTGCTTCAATCGGAATGTTTTTTCCTGCAAGACCATCTGGATATCCATTTCCATCAAAACGTTCATGATGAGATCTTGCGACAATTCTTGCTTTTGGATAATAGGTTAAATTCTGTAAAATCTTTTCCCCTAATTCAGTATGAGTTTTTACAATTTCATATTCACGATCATCATAAACAGTTTCCTTTTTTAAAATTTCATCAGGAATACCAATTTTTCCAACATCGTGCAGAATGGCAGAAAGCCATAATTCCGTACAGCGCTGATCATTCCATTTTAATCTGTGTGCAATTTTAACAGCATATTCAGCAACACGTTCTGCATGTCCTTTTATATTTTCATCCTTTGTTTCAATTGAATAAACCATAGTTTTTACAATCTGATTTGAAATTCCGTTTAATTGTTTTGTTTTTGCACTGATTTCTTTATCAAGATTTTTTGAAAGATAAAGGGATTTGATTTTAGTTTTAGAAATTCCATATCCAATAATAATACCGAGTGTCGTAATAAAAAACAGATAAACAGAATCCAATTGAATCTGTTCTGGTTTATAAATTTGTGCAAGATCGAGATAAATAAAAACAGCTCCATAATTTAATAAATAAATTACATATGGCATATTGCAAAAAATTGATGGAACTATAAAGAGAACGCAGCAAAACAGTAATGGAAGTTGTTGTGGTGATAATATCAGATATTTGTAAATATTAAGTATATAAATAGTTACAAGATATGTAAAACTTAAAAAAAAGCTGATTAAATCATTGTTTTTAAATGCAAATAAAATTAAAAATAAAATACTGCTTAACAGAAAAGTAATAACATATAAATTTCTTAAATGTGCAAAAGATAAATTAATATAAGACAGGAAAAATAAAAATAAAGTCATAACACATACACTTGCACTAAGCAGTTTTAATGTATAAGAAATATTTTCAGAAAGTTCATGTTTTACATTATCCCAGGCACCTTCACTATAGCCATATCTGAAAATAATTCTGGTAATCTTTTCACTCAAAGAAACTTTTTGCTTTACAAAAAATTCTGAAGTAAAAGCTTTATTTCCATTTACATTATCAAGTTTAATTTTCAATAAAACACATTTATAAACAACTATGATGGAAATTAAAATACCAACATTAAGTGTTGTAATTCCAGGCAGAAAGAATTGTGGAATATAGGAGAATACAGGAATTGTCGGGAATAAAAATAAATACCAGAATTCTTTTTTACTTAATTGTTCTTTGCATGATAAAATATAAAGAATTGAAAACAGATAATATAAAAAAGTTACAATTGAAACAAGCACATGATATTGAGATCTCTTATAAATATTATTTGAATCAATTATATAAAGAAGTCCCGGGTAACAAGATAGAAATCCCATTACAATCGCAACAAAAGAAAAAAACAGACATAAATAATAATATAGATTTGTCTGTAACCTGTTTTTAAAACTGGTTCTGACTAATTTCATAAAAATTATGTAAATCATCGGACCAGATATAAAAAGCAGAAAAGTAAGAATATGTAAAAGTGGAATTTTATAAGCCTTGTCAGTTCCTTCAAAAACCCAGTTTGCTAAATCCCCAACATTATAAATAATGGCACAAAAAAGAAGAATCAAAAAAACTTTTTTTTCTTTGGATTGTTCAAGTTTTAAACATGTATGTAAAAAAACACCTGCCAAAACGATACAAATAAAAGAATCAACTATAGCGTTGATAAAATAAACGATCTCTCTACTGATAAACTCCATAACAAATTATTATATCATAGAAATCAAAAAATATCTAATGCCAAAAATCTAAACAAAAAAAGCCTGGCAGCTTGTGCACCATCGGATATCCGTTAAGAAAAATTGCGTCAGCAATTTTTTAGGATTATCCACCCTTCCGCACTCGGGCCGGTTATGCCGGACCGCCGTAGGAAGCTGCCAGGTCAGTGCACATCAAATATACAAAAATATTTCAGCAACGACCAAAATAAAATTTAAACAAAAAAAAGCCTGGCAGCTTGTGCACCATCGGAAATCCGTTAAGAAAAATTGCGTCAGCAATTTTTTAGGATTATCCACACATCCGCACTCGGGCCGGTTATGCCGGACCGCCGTAGGCAGCTGCCAGGTCAGTGCACATCAAATATACAAAAATATTTCAGCAACGACCAGAATCAAATTTAAACAAAAAAAGCCTGGCAGCTACCTACTTTCCCACAATTAAGCAGTATCATCGGCGTTAGAGAGCTTGACTTCCGTGTTCGGTATGGGAACGGGTATTTCCTCT